>NZ_CP037423.1:10355119-10975817 GCF_007754155.1 Stieleria neptunia
CGGTCGAAGGCGTCGATGCCGTCGATGCGAAAGCCTGACACGCCGTTGAGACTTGAAAGATCAACGGTCGCGGCAAACCCGCTGCCACTCCCGAAGATGACATAGCTTTCCCCAGGGTCATTTTGAAGCGGATCAGGCGAGCCGATGATCACGTCGCCGAGTCCGTCACCGTTGATGTCACCGGCTTCGCTGACATAGTGCGTGTAGCCAGCCATTCCATTTATCCGAAATCCGTCGCTTCCATCGAGCGCTGCAAGTTCGACGCTGGCAGCGAACCCATCGGTCTTTCCGAAAACAAGGTAGCTTCTGCCGTTCTGCGTGCTTATCAATAGATCTGCCAGTCCGTCTCCGTTGATCTCTCCGGCACCACTGACAACGAGTCCAGAAAAATCCTCGTCGTCGCCGTTGAGGATGAACCCATTGCTTCCATCGAGAGTCGATGGACTGAACGGGCCACGAAGTTCATCGGTGGTACCGAAGAGGACATACGATTGACCGCTGTTCGAACTCCCGATCGATTCGGCGCCGTTGGCCCCGACGATCAAGTCGTCGAGTCCGTCACCATTGATGTCGCCGGCACCGCTTACACCGACACCGAGTTGATCGCCGGCTGCGACGCCATGGATTAGAAAGCCATCACGTCCGGAAAGTCGCGAGGGATCAATCGAGGCGGAGTCCCACACGGGGCGTCCATACAACACGTACGCTTCGCCAACGGAAAGATCGGGCGGTTGGTCGCCCGCGTACACGCCGATGATCAGATCATCGATGCCGTCTCCGTTGAAGTCGCCGGCACCGCTGAGGCTTGAACCGAGTGTGTCAAAGCTATCGATCCCCTCGACGACGAATCCCGTTTTGCCATCGAGTCTGGCGAGGTCAACCGTAGCCGGTAGCCCATTTCGATCGCCAAAGACGACGTAGCTCGCACCTGCGTCCGTGACGCCGCCGGGGCTCGCCAAGGGTGCCCCGATCACCACGTCGTCGCGGCCATCTCCGTTGACGTCACCAATGACCGACACGGCGATGCCGGTGCGGGAGTCGGCTTTCGCGGCGATCAGCCGAACCCCGTTGGATCCGTCGAGTGACTCAAGCGGCAGCGGATTCGTAGCGGCTAATAATCGCCGTTTTTCCAGTGGCTCCAGCAAGAGTTGACGGCGTTGCGCCAAACCGGAGCGGTGAGTCAAACGTGTTTCTCGTTTCATGGAGTCAACCTCGTCGCTTCAAGATTCTATCATCTCGAGGTTATCGGCGACGAACCCGGATGCAATAGAAATCGCTGCCTGGGACCGAGGTTTTGGGTGGATCGTTGGATTTTGAAGCCGGACCAGGCCGTCGGGTCAGTGGCCTGAAAAGACTCGGAAATCAAGCGGTTTGGCCGGGTTCACGAAACGTCGGCGCACTGCAAGAGCGATTCGATCAGGTCCGCAAGGGCATCCATCGCGAATGGCTTTTCCAGAAATCCATCCGGCTGGACGCCGTCGTATTGTGGCAACGACCAACCGGAGACCATGATCACGGGCAGATTCGGTCGGCGTGCCTTGATGTGTTTGAGAACGGTCAGCCCGTCCATTCCGGGCAGCCCCTGATCACAGAGCACCAACTGAAACTCTTCCTGGTCCAATTGCTCGAGCGCCGTCGGTCCGTCTGCGGCGGTTTCGACGCTCAGTTGCAGCGATTGCAGGAGGGCGACGGTGGAATGCCGGACCAGTTCGTCGTCGTCGATGCACAACACGCGAAAAACATCGGAGGACTGCCGGGGCGTTCCACCGTGATCCCTCTTGGCATCCGGCGGAGCGGCCGACTGCACCACGTCCTCGTCGACCGGCGGTTCCGAGTCGTCTTCGCGTGGCAACCGGAACTGCACGGTCGTGCCTTGGCCCGGCGTGGATTCGACGTGCAGTTCGCCGCCATGTTGGCGAACGATGCCATCGCACTCACTGAGGCCCAAGCCGCTGCCTTTGGTGTGGGTGGTGTAAAACGGTTCGGTGCAATGTCGCAGCTGTTCGTCGGACATCCCGCGGCCAGAGTCGGAGACATCGACAATCGCGCTGCTTCCATCGGCGTCGACGCGGATGGTGATCTCGCCCTGATCGTCAATCGCTTCGACGGCGTTGAAAATCAGATTGGTCAGAACCGCTCGCAACTGCGGTCCATTTCCTTTGACCAAGGGGCTGGCCGCGAAGTTCGTGTGCACGCTGATTTGTTTGCCCGACGAAAGCGAATCGTTTTGCCATCGGGGGCGTGTTAAGTCGACCGACTGTGTGACGATGGCATCCAGATCAAGGACTTCCAAAAATTCACGATTGTGTGATTCACGATAGAAGTGTTCCAAGCGGCGAACCGTTTCCGCGGTGTCGGTCACGCCCAGTCGAATCAGTTTCAACCAATTCCGACTTGCCCCTTGCAGATCGGAGTCTTGTTCGAGCATTTCGGCGTAGGTCAGCAGCGGTGTCAGCGAATTGTTGATGTCGTGGGCGACGCCGGCGGCCATCCGGCCGAGCGCGTTGAGTCGTTCTCGCTTGATGGCGATCTCCTGGGCGTTGGCCAAACGATCAAGTGCCTCGCGTAGTTGTCGATTACTTTCTTTGAGTTCTACTTCGGCGCTCAGCTTTTCGGTGACGTCTTCGAGGGCGCCGACGTACCCGAGGCACTCGCCGTCACGCTGAATTCGATCGGCGACCACGTTAAAACTGCGAATGGTCCCGTCGGCATGCAGTAAACGCCCTGAAAAACTGAACTGCTTGCCTGCGTCCGCTTGTGTACCGGAGTGCCACGAGGCCTGGATGTGATCACGGTCGTCCGGATGCACCGCATCCAACCAAGTGGATTGCGAATCCGGCTCACCCTTAAGTCCGGCGACCTCCGCCAGGTAACTGTTGAAGTAGGTGATCTCGTTCGCGTTATTGGTGACGAAGATGCCGACCGGTGAGCAATCGCAAATGGCCCGAAACTGCGCCGATTTTTCGGCGAACTGTTGGGCCAGTTCTTCGCGTGCCCGTTCCAGCTGTCGGTTCGTTCGCCGCAGGGCCAGGGTGTTGCGCATCAAGCTGATGGCCAGCCAACCGATCAAGACCAACAGCATCGCGGCGACGGACAGGAACCACGTTCGCATCCAATACGGCTTGAGCACGGTGATCTCAACCGCCTGTGTCGTCGGGGACACGTTGGCGTCGCCGTCGGACACGCGAAGTTCTAGCGTATGATCGCCGACGGGCAGATTTTCCAACGCGGTTTGGTTTTGTTTGACGAACGCCGACCATGCACCGCGATCGACTCGCCATGACCAACGCAGGTCATTCGCGGCGGTTCGATTCCACTTGTCGACGCCGCGCCAGGACACAACCGTTTGCGCCCCCGGATCCACCGTGATCGCAGATTGATCCAACGTCGCCCGGGGCGCGTCAGGATCTGGCTTGTAACGCAGCACGCCGTCGAGCCAGAGTGCGTTATCGGCGTCCGAGCGAATCGATCGGCGTCCAAACTCTTCCGGAAAATCAATCCGTCTGAATCGTTTGCCGTCGAAACGGCAAAGTCCGTCTCGGGTGCTGACCCAAATCGTTCCCTGGCGATCGGCGTGAATCGCGGAGACCTCGTTGGATGCGAGTCCGTCGTCAACCGTCAATGACGTCCAGGAGTCATCCTGAAATCGGAGAACGCCTTTGGCCCGGGAGGCCAACCAAACGGTGCCGCCGGCATCCACCGCGGCGTCGGGACAAGAGGCTCCTCGGAGCAACGGATCGCTAATGTTCCACCAATGCGTGCCGTCAGACGTCCAGACCCCAGAACTGTTGCCCGCCATCAGTCGACCGTCGTGCAGTTCCACGATCCATCCGATATAGGCGGGGACGAGCGGTGGACGCAGGTGATTCCAATCGTCGCCGATACCTGAAACGAGGCCGCCAACCTGCCCCCGGTTGCGTTTGCTCTTGCCGCCGATCCAGAGACTCCCTTGCTTGGTGATGGCAAACGCTTTATTGCTGAACCCTTCCGCGACATCGGGGAACGTTCGACGCGTCCACGTTTGACCCTCGTAGGTTGCGATGGCGCTGGTTCCCCTGTGGGCACCGATCGCGACCACGCCGATGTTGGGCAAGGAAACAATGCTGGTCGGGTGACCGATGGCGCCGTCCTCGGCACCGAACGAAACCACGGCCTGCCCGTCGCGTCGGATGATTCGCGATCTGGCATCGGAGAGGAACCATTGTGCACCCGAGGAGTCCGTGCATTGATACGTCAGGCCTTTCAACGAGGTGAACTTGTCCCGTGACAATTCGATGCGCACGACCGATTGGCTGTTTCCAAAGATCCAGAGCGAACCATCGGAGGCGGCCAACATCCGCTGGCTGCGGCTGGGGATCTTGGTGTCGCGTGCGTCGTAGAATTTCCAGCGACCGTGTTGGAACACGTAAATGCGGTTCAAGGTACTGACCCAGATCGAACCGTCCGACGCTTGCACGGCATCGGAGACATTGACGCCCAGTTCCGTCGAATGGTCGTCGTTCCATTGTTGTCCGTCAAAGAAAAGGACGCAGTTGGCTTGCCGCGGAGCGAAGGCCCAAATGTTTCCGTCGGACGACTCCAAGAGTTGGTGTAGCCGGCCCTGGACCGGACAGTCCGACTTGGACCAACTGCGCCACGTGCCGCCACCGTCGGGGCTCATCATCAACACGCCGTTCAGCCCGCCGGCCCAGATGCGGCCGACGCTGTCTTCCAGCAGGAACTCGATCGAGGGAGAGAGATACGTGCCGGAAATGTCCTCCGTTGGGATGTCAATCGTCTGTTGCTGGCCGGTGCCAGGACGCTCGATTCGCAATCGAATTTGCTTTCCCGGTGCTTTGCTCAATGCGATCGCGCCCCTCAACGGGGTGCCGTTGACCGCCAAGATTCTGTCCTTGGGCCGCAAGCCCGCCGCGCGGGCCGGACTGATGCGACTCAGCGCCGCGACTTGATGTCCGCTGAAGACGATCCCGAGGGTTTGATCGAAGCCTTTTCGCGGCAGACAATCGTCCGGCAATGCGATCACAGTGTCGAAGAGTTCTTCCCGTTGGAAGTGTTCGACAAATTCTCGGCTCGTGAACAACGTTGACGTTTGGGCAGCCAGCCGGACCAGTCCGCGCGAGCAGCTCGCCCAAATCGATCCGTCTCGGGATTCGATCACCGTCCCCGAGAAGCCCCACGTCGACTGCGAAGCGGTGGGGAAGATGCGTTTCCAACGTGAGCCGCTTTGTTGATACAGCCCTTGGGCAGTGGCCGCGACCAGTTCACCGTTGGCGAGTGTGGTGAGCGACCTCACGTCAGCGGGGGGCAACCCCTGGTCGCTGCCGTGCCGGGTCCAACGGTAGCCATCGTATCGGAGCGCGCCGTCCCGCACCCCGAACCAGACGTTGCCATCGAGATCCTCGGCGATGCAACGGAGCTTGAGGTGGTCCACTTCGGGGAACCGGCTGATCCGCCACGGTTCGGTGAACGGATCGGAGTGCTCGATTTTGAAGGGTTCTTCCGCAATCGCAACGTTGAGCGTTACCACAACTGCGATCACGACAATCGCCACCCGGGGGATTGCGGCACACCTCTTTGGCAATCCGTTGTTGACTGACCGCCGCGTGATGACTCGCGTCTTCATCGTTTGTCAAACATCCTTCCCGGTGGGGTAGGTGGTCGCGGCCAATCTGCACTTTGACGCGAGATTGTATACCAACACGAAAAATCCAGAAAGCTTCGTTTACGCATGCCGGTGCGATGGAGCGGCTTCGGGATCGGTTCGCGCCTACGATGTGACGACCGAAAACCAACGGTATTCAGCCACCGTTGGTGTTTAGCCTGGAGGCGATTCCCGGTCGCTGCTCGGGACATCAATTGCATAAGTGACGGATTTGATCGTAGCGATAGGCGCCAAGACTTTTGCAGCGCCAGCCCTCTCTGGCGTTTGCTTGCTGCGCAAACGCCGTCTCTCCCAGAGGGAGAGAGACTCAATCGGTTGCCAAAACACTGCAGCAATAGAATCGACGTCCCACGCAGCGAGTGGGGCGGCTAAAGGGACCGTCCAGCTTAGGACGACCGGTTTTTCGAGTACGGTTGTCCGTTCCGGGCCGTCGTCCGTTGGACTCCCGACGACGACCTAGAAAGGACGTCGTACATCGGTCGGCTGCCCCCCTTATCCGCGGCCCAGACACTAAGCTATCAGGCGTTGTGTTCTGGAAATGCTGAGTGTCGACGCGAGAACCGCCATGAATTTGCAAGCCCCTTCGACGACGGATTCACGCGCACGGCCGCAGCCGTTTACGTTCTACCCTCCCAACAGCAATCGGCTGGTGACCTGGCTGGTGCAGCTGGGGATTCGGTCTTCGATTCGGCGAAAGTTGCGTGTCACCGAGATCGAGATCAGCGACGAAGATTTGGAATCATTGCGGCAGCTCAAGGGCGAGCGATGTCTGGTGACGCCCAGCCATTCGGGAGGGTTCGAGCCACACATCATCATGTATTTGTCAAAACTGCTCGGGGACAGTTACAACTACGTCGCGGCGATGGAATTGTTTCAGCAATCGTGGATCAATCGCTTTTTGATGCCGCGGATGGGTGTGTACTCGATCATCCGCGGCTCGGTCGATCGACCTTCGTTCAGCATGACGCGCAAGCTGTTGGCGGCCGGCAAACGTTGGCTGGTCATTTTTCCCGAAGGCGAGACGGTGTGGCAAAACAGCGTCGTCATGCCGTTTCAACAGGGGGTCTTCCAACTGGCGTTCAAAGGGTATGAGGACGCGGCGAAGCAAGACGATCAGGCCAGTCTTTACTGTCTTCCGATCGCCATCAAGTACGTCTATCTCGGCGACATGCACGACGAAATTGACGCATCGCTCGCGCGGCTGGAATCCAAACTGGCGATCGGGGATGGGGCATCGCAGGCGACACGGCATGCGCGTCTCCGACGAGTCGTCGAAGCGGTCGTCGCGGCGAATGAAAAAACGCATGGCGTTCAACCGGCCCCCGACAGCGACCTGAGCGATCGGGCGGAGAATTTAAAGCTGTACGCGATCTGCGAATTGGAACAGCAGTTGGGGATCTCCGCGACCACCAAGCAAACCCTGTTGGACCGGATTCGAATACTGTTCAACGCCGTCGACCGGATCGTTCACGAGGAACCGAGTGGATCGGAGTACGAGCAGCAGTTGGCGGTCCAGCGTCAACAACTCGCGCGACGGTACTACGACGAGCTTTGGCAGTTGTTGCAATTTGTCGCGTTGCACGACGGCTACGTCGGAGAATCGATGACGTTCGAGAGGTTTTTAGACGTCTTGTGCTTGTTGGAGATGGAGGTCTGCAAAGAGCGAAAGTTCTGGGGTCCCAGGAAGGCGTGCGTGAAAGTGGGGCAGCCGATCGACTTGAAAGACCACGCGTCGGCCTATGCGGCGGACAAACGGGGAACGGTTCAAGCCGTCACCGGCATGCTCGAAACCTCCGTCCGCTCGATGCTCCAGCAGCTTGAGGTGGGCTGCGGTTCGGTGATGGATGAGTGAGCACGCCGAGACGCTGGACGTGTCGGTACAATCGACAACTTACAGACACGCACCGGACGAGCGGAGAACAACAGACATGGCGACTGCCAAATGGAACGGAACGATCATTGCCCGGAGTGACGACACGGTCGTCGTGGAAGGGAATCACTACTTCCCGGCCGACAGCGTCGACGCGGCGCGGTTGCGACCCAGCGATCACCAGACGACGTGCGGATGGAAAGGCGTCGCACATTACAAGAGCCTTGAGGTGGATGGAAAGGTCAACGAGAATGCGGCTTGGTACTATCCCGATCCGAAGCCTCAGGCGGAGAACCTTCGTGGCCGATTTGCGTTTTGGAAAGGCGTTGTGGTTGATCGAGGCGGCGGCGCAGACCAGACGCCCGACGGGGCCGAGTGCGAGATCAAGTAGTTGATTGATTCAGCGGCAGACCCGGTTGCTGCGACATCGTTTCGCAGGTTCGTGATGATGCTTGCGCTGGTCACCGCCGGCGAGGCCGTGTTTTTTCTGCCCTTCGTGTTGCCGCGAATCTTTCGGCCGACGTTGCTGGACGTGTTCGGAATCAGCAACCTGCAGTTGGGGATGGCGTTTTCGATCTACGGCGTCGTTGCGATGCTGGCCTACTTTCCCGGCGGTCCGCTGGCGGATCGTTTCGACGCGCGAAAACTGATGGTGATCGCGCTGGTGGCAACGTCCGTCGGCGGTTTGGTGATGGCCACGATCCCTTCGCCCGACGCGGTGAAGTCTTTGTACGGTTTTTGGGGTTTGACCACGATCTTGCTGTTTTGGTCACCCCTGATTCGGGCGACGCGGCAGTGGGGCGTTGATGGATTGTCAGAGGGCGGATTATCAGAACGTGCCACGCCGGGACGGGCGTTCGGAATTCTGGACGGAGGCCGCGGCTTGATCGCCGCCCTGATCGCCAGTTTGTCGGTTTGGTTGTTTGCCGCGCTGATCCCCGCCGACGTGCAGGTGGCCACCTTGGCCGAACGGTCCCAGGCGTTTGGCAAGGTGGTGTTGCTGTTTGCGGCGGTGACCGTTTTGTCTGCGGTCCTGGTATGGTTCGCGTTGCCGCAGCGGGTTTCCTCGCCGAATCGGCAAAAGCAACCAGCCCGGGCGGACGGCGGGATCGGGGCGGTCCTACGGATGCCCACGGTTTGGTTGCAGGCGGTGATCGTCGTCTGTGCTTACGTCGCGTACAAGGGACTCGATGACGTGTCGCTGTACGCCAAGGAGGTGTTGTTGTTCGATGAAGTGCAGGCGGCAAAAATCGGCACGGTGTCGATGTGGATGCGGCCACCGGCAGCTGTTCTCGCCGGGTTGGTCGCCGATCGATTCGGCGTTTCCAAATCAACGCTGGTGTGTTTTGCCGCGATTGCCGTGGGAATCGGTTCGCTGGCCGCCGGCTTGCTGCCGCCCGGAGCGATGGTGCTGTTCTTTGCCACGCTGGTTACCACCAGTGCGGCCGTGTTCGCGGTTCGCGGGTTGTACTTCGCATTGATGGAAGAAGGTTGCGTGCCGATGGAACGCACCGGCACGGCGGTTGGAATCGTGTCGGTGATCGGTTACACGCCCGACGTCTTCATGGGGCCGCTGATGGGCTGGTTGCTCGATCGATCGCCGGGCGAGATGGGACATCGACACCTGTTTGCGGCGGTCACGTCGTTCGCCATCACGGGGTTGATCGCGACGGTTGTGTTCCGCAGGCATCAGAAACTCGGTTCGCCCGGACGGTTGGGCGAAGAGGCTGTTGTCCGCTGATGATCAGCCAGGTCTGAATCACCGGTCGGAATCACGGCATCGCAATCACGACGCCTTGGGCTGCTGCCAGCGGAGATCCACGACTTGATCGCAGACGGCATCGCGGGGTGGTGAGACCGTCGACGCGATCGTCTTTGCCTCGATCGGCTCGACGACGCAGCGTTGTTCGCGCCGCTGACGGGCTTCATCCACGTTGGCGGGAAGCCCAGCGTAGGGTTCGCTTTTGGGATGCCAGTCATGTAGCGAAACATGCCAGTGGCCGGCGCGTGGGTGTGACAAGCAGAGCGTCAGCGGCGACTGCGCGCCGAGCGTCGGGTGCAGTCCGCGAACGGGAACAAAGGTTCGATAGCGCAAGCCGACCAACGCGATCGGGCCTGCGTCATCCTCGACCTGCTCGAGCGGGATCGACCAATCGCCGACAGTGACGTTCCATTGATCGAGCGGTTCGTTCGGATCGGTCGGTCGCAATCGGATTTCGATCCGCGAGGTGCTGGAGTCGATCAATCTCGAACCGCCGCGTTCTTGGGTCGCGACGTCGCCGACCAGCGGCCAAAACTCCAGCGCCCTGCGGATCTCCAGATGCACTGATCCGAGCGTCCGTTCGGCGAGGATCAGGTCACGATCGCGGAGCAACAGTTCGACCAGCGGATCAGCGAGCCCCAGACCGCTCGTGTCGAGATCGGTGAGGACTTCTTTCAGGTCGCGATGCAGGTAATACGGCAGCGAAAACCGCGAGTGCAATTTCGATCCCCATTGTGTCAGCGGTTCGTCAAAGGGTTGCTCGGCGAGCATCGTGACGATCGCCCGCAGCAGGGCCGCCAATGCCGCGGTGGTCTCGGGGGACGGTGCCATGCGAAACGCCCGAAACTCGACCAGCCCGTTGCAGCCTCGCCCGCCCAAGAACGGATTCCATAGCTTCTCGATGTTGATTTCGGCCCGGTGGCTGTTCCCGGAGGGGTCGGCAAGAAACGGTGCGAGGCTATTCCAGAGCGTTTCGGGCGTCGGGCTGTCGGTTCGCTTGAGGAGTTCGAGCGCGAGCGAAAAGTCCGACAGGTCGTGGTGCAGGCTTTCGTCCACCCGAGGCGCCTGGCTGGAGGGGCCGACCGAGTCGGTGGCGTGCAGGTAGGACAGCGACGGGTGTCGATTGAAGTAGCGAACGATGCCGGGCAACAAATGTCCGAGGGTCAGAAACGGGCTGACCGAGGGGCGCGCTCCGCCGAGCGTGATGTGTCCGCCCCCGCCCGAATCGTTTTCCACCCCGTTGTACTGCAACCGCAACGGCGCCAGACGCTCCTGATCCGCGGCGTTTTCCAAGTCACGTAAGTGTTGCAGCAGATCGACGGTGCAGGCGACCGGCGCCATGTTGATTTCGATCACCGCAGGGTCGGGCGTGATCGTCGTCCATCGGACGGTCGGGTCGACCGGTGGAGGGTGTCCGCTGAGCATCACGGCGGGCAGGTCCAATTCCAGCGTGGCCGTTGAAATGGCACCGAGCAACCGCCCGAAAAGCTCGACGTCGGGGATTTTCGGAAGCTCCAAATTCGCCACGCCGTCTGTGTCTGAGCACACGATCAAATAGTTTCCCGACTCGGCCAACTCGTCTTCGACTTCGGCGCCCACCACCCGCTCGCTGTGTAGCGAGGATCGGGCCAGCGCGGGGGCTTTGGCGGCGCAGTCCGGCGGCGCGGTTCCATCGGTGCGGAACACCACGCGCTCCCGCAGTGGCGGCTGAAGCGTCGTCGCGTTCAAGCCGATCGAGCGCAGGGCTTTGGACAGCGTGGCGGCCAGCACCGGCGGATTCGGTGTCGTGTCAGATGCTGTGCCAGGTGTCGGCGGCGGCGGCGCCAGCGCGGGGTCCGGTGGGCCGGACCAGAGGCGTGCTCCGTCGCGTCGCGCGTAGATGCCCACCGACCAACGCGGATGCGGCTCGCCGCCATATTGTCGTCCGACGCAACGCAGGATGGCGGCGCCGTGTTCGTGCTTTCCCAGCCGCGCCAACATCTTCAGGGCGCGGTCCCGTTTGTCGTCGCCCAGGGCATCGAACAGCCACTGGGGAGATTCGGAAAACCGATCGGTGTAAGTCGGTTCGGCACCGACCCAGATCGATCGCCCCGAACGCGCCACACGCTGGTCGTGCGCCGCCAAGGCTTGCATCACGTCGTCGTCAGGATCCATCGCGATTTCGATTCATCGAGCCTTGGTTTGGTAAAGTGGTCGGCAGATTCTAAACGCCAGCCCTCCCCCACTCAACGACACCCGCCATGAAGCCCACCAAAGCCACACTCGTCACCTCCGCATCCCGGCGACAGTTTCTCGCCACCGCGTCCGCCTCAGCCGGCGGTCTCCTGCTGCCCGCTGCGGGGGGGCTGTGTGCGGCGGCGACCGATGTCGGTTCCACCGATCACTTTTGGTATCGACTTGCCCCGCCAGGTCCCTACATCGATTCGCAACGCGACCAGAAAGCGTTCGGATTCGATGACGGCGCGGTGTATCTGTCCGAAGACAACGGTGCGACGTGGCCGCACCGGTTGCCGTTTGCCGATGCCGACAAGATCACGTTCAGCTGCATCTTAAAAAATGGCAACCTTCTTTTCGCCACGCTGACGAAACTGTTTTTGAGCACCGATAACCTGAAGTCGTGCAAGCAGATCATCGTCCAAGATCGCAAGGGCAATGATTACCTGCCGCACACGCCGCTGGATCCTGACAATCCGGGTTGGTATTTCCACCCTCTCGATGGCGTTCATACGTGGGACGTCGATGGAACGGAGATGCTGGTGTGGGGGAACTATTGCAACGTGCTGGGCGGTGCGGCGCCGATCAACATCTATTACTCCACCGACGCAGGCCAGACGGTCAAGATCGCGTTCTCGTTTGGGCAGAGTCCGACGTTCCAACAGAAGGGCGCCGGCGCGGGGGATCTGCTGGGCGACCCCGAGATTCCGATCGTTTGCCGTCACATTCATTCGGTCGCCTACAATCCCGCCGAGAATGCGTTCTACGCGTGCACGGGAGACCATGATCGGGCGGACGGGGCTCGCGGTGACGTGCATGAATGCCATTGGCTGCGAGGCACCTATGATTCGGCAAACGACTCCTGGGATTGGAAGGTTCTGGTGTCGGTCAATTCCAACTCACGCTACAAATCCGGCGGCATCAATTTTGTCGACGGCCGGCTTTACTGGGCGTCTGACGCCAACGGCCGCAACGGCGTGATGCCGCACGACCGCGGCATTTTCAGCTGCGATCCGGCCGATCTGGCGGACATGTCCAAGCACACCCTGCTGTTCAACCCCGAATACGAATCCGCCAACATGATCATCCAGGACGGTGTGATCCTGTCGGCGCACTACGCGCCGGCATCGCCCTACGACACCGGGTTCATCATTTCAACCGACATGGGCAAAACCTGGGCGCAGTACGACTTGAAAGATTTTGGCCAACGATCCGCCGTTCGCTTTCACCGCCAGAACGCCGAGGGGTGGTTCCGGGTCGACTTGAGAAAGGGCTGGATCGAGCGGGGCGAAGTGTTGTTCATCAAACCGAAGAGATAGCCCGGGGCATCGCGGCACTCGCCACTGACCAACGACCTCCCCTCGCTTCGCTCGACCCTGCTGCCAGGGGTTCTTCGTGGATTTTAGTGGCTAATCGCTCAGGACCGAGGTTTTTCGAGGCATTGCTGCGATGTCCGAATGGGGAGAGCGAGGACAAACGCTCAGTTCAAACGACCCGCCGCCGACACGGGGGCCGGCGGAGGGCACGAAGCACCTTCGGCGCATCGCAGACCAGGTGATTCCTTGGCGGGTTGCTCCTCAGCCGCCGCAGGCCACAAGTGACCAAATGATTCCGAGGAACTGGGTGTGAGGATTATCATGTCGGATACGCGGCGGGTCGTGGAGGCCGTTCTCTACGTGGTGCTTCGTGCCCGCTTCTCAGCCTGGTCCCGGGAGTTTGCTTGAAAATGACATTGGTGGCTCGCCTCACGGCGTTGACCCCGTTTGAGAGAATAACAGAGCCCTACTCCCGCGCCTGCCGCGTTTTTCCGTTGAAGTCACCTTTCGGAGTTCCGCCATGGCCAAGAAGAAATCCTCTGGGAAACCTAAGCGTCGATCACGTGGTGGGTTTCCGATTGACAACGCACCCGTTCCACAATCACTTGACACAATCAACTTGAACGCTGCCGGCATCGATATTGGTTCGACCCAGCACTATGTTGCCGTGCCCTCCGATCGCGACTCATCACACGTTCGCTGCTTCGGCACCTTTACATCCGATCTGGCGTCGCTCGCAGATTGGTTGGAAGAGTTCGGCAATTTGTGTTCTGCGTTCTTACATGCGGCAACGAGCCATGCTCGTCGCCAACGCGAGCGAGCATATCCAACGGATGCAGAAGGCGATGATGGAAATGAATGTCCAGCTCCATCACGTCATTTCGGACATCACCGGCACCACTGGCCTTGCCATTTTGGATGCCATTGTTGCGGGCAGTCGAGACCCTCACCTACTCGCAAAACTTCGCGATCCAAGGTGCAAAAATGACGAGTCGACGATCGCGAAAGCTCTGGAAGGCAATTGGCGTGAAGAACATGTATTTGCGTTAAAACAGGCTCTGGAACTGTACCGTTTTTACGGTTCCAAACTGTCGGAAGTCGATTCCAAGCTTGAAGAACATTTGGGTACATTTTCCGACCGAAGTGACGGTGAGATTCTGCCGAAGCTGAAGGCTCCTAAAGCTGGAAGCAATAGCCCCCGGTTCGATATGCGCAATCAGCTCTACCGGGTGCTGGGCGTCGACATGACGACCATTGATGGGATTAGCGGTCAATCCGCAATCACACTGATTTCTGAAATCGGTACCGACATGAGTAGGTGGGCAACAGAGAAGCATTTCACTTCTTGGCTTTGCCTATGTCCGGGCAGTAAGAAGACAGGTGGGAAATTGCTCAGTGGTAAAACACGTACAAGTGCGAACCGAGCCGCCGCCGCACTTCGAACAGCCGCCGCGTCCCTGGCACGATCAAACTGCGCCTTAGGAGCGTTCTTTCGCAGGATCCGTTCCCGTCTTGGTTCACCCAAAGCGATCACGGCGACGGCCCACAAGCTCGCGAAAATAGTTTATGGGATGCTGAAGTACGGGAGGGAATATGTCGATGTCGGCAACGACTATTACGAACAGCAATACAAGAAGCGAGCAATGGAAAACCTGGCGAAACGGGCAGCTGCACTCAACCTGCGAGTGGTCCCCAATGAACTAGCTGGGTAGGAAGTTCCTTGAGAGCAGAGCCCGCCTCCGCTTCACCTGGCTTCGCCAGCCTACCGAACAGAACCATCGGACATCGCAGTCATCCCTCAAAAAACCTTCCCCGAGTATTCGAGAGCACCCACTAAACTCGCCGAAGAACCCCTGCCAGGAGGGTGACTTTCAATCTGCACGACTTTTTTACCCAAGCGTCGGTCATGCGGCAAAGACGTTGCGTTAGGCCGGCGGCTTGCTGGCCGCGATTTCCCAAGCCTGCCGATCATCGAGTTTCTTGATCAGCGGTGGCAGTGCTTTGGTGAGGATTTCGTAGTGCGTTGGATCGAGTTCACCGGCGACGGCATCGAGCGTGAACTCGGCGTCGCCGGACCATCCGTCGGTGCAGATGAAGAAGGCGACGGGCGGGCTGGTCATCCACTCTGCGAAATGATCGGCGACGCGTTGGGTCAGATTCGGATGTGATTGTTCCAGGCCGTCGTCGGCGACGAAGACAATGTGGCGTGGTTTCATCTGCCGTCCCCACAGACGATCACAACCGCGTTGCAAGACGCCGGACAGGCGATGGCGCAGGTAGCTGGTTTGTTCATCCAGGGTCGCGCCGACGACGGGATCGAAGTCGCCGGGTTCGGTGCACATCAGTGGCACGGCTCGGCCGTCGAGTGTGACGCCGGCGACCGACCAGCGGCGCGTCGCCGATTCGATCAGGACCGTCAGCAAGACGGGTTCTTTTTCGGTCATCGTTGCTGTTGAAGTCGGGTCAGAAGTTGCGTCGCGTTTTGGATGTATCGGTTCACATCCTTGGCTTCGGCCGGTTGGTCCACCAGTCGCTTGGCGTAATCTTGGCCTTTTCCGATGTGGTCTTTCAGGTCCGCCAACAGCCGTCGTCGTTCGACCAGTCGGTCATATTCGGCGGCGGCTTCGCGTAGCACGTCGACCAATTCGTCGGGGTCCCAGGGCTTGGTGATGTAGCGAAAGAGCCCTCCCTTGTTGATCGCGTCGATCACCGCCTTGATGTCGGCATAGCCGGTGAAGACCATCCGAATCGCATCGGGAAACTCCGATTTCACCTTGCCGATCAATTCGACGCCCGTCATCTCCGGCATCCGTTGGTCGGTCATCACGACGTGGATGGGATGCTCGCGCAGAATCTGCAACGCTTCCGCCCCGCTCTCGGCGGTGTAGAGGTTGAACTCGCGTCGCAACAGGCCCTTGATCGAAAACAGGATTTCGGGTTCGTCATCGACCAGCAAGATCGAATGTTTCAACGGCGTCTTTCCGGTCATCGTCACTCCACGCAAATGTCACTCGGTTTTGGGGCGTGGCGGTAGCATCACACGGAATGTGCTTCCCCGCCCCATTTCGCTTTCCACTTCGATCGTACCGCCATGGTCACGGACGATCCCGTAACTGATCGCCAAACCCAAACCGGTTCCCCCGCCGACTGGTCGGGTCGTGAAAAATGGATCAAAAATGCGTGGCAGGTGCTCGGCTTCGATGCCGCTGCCATGATCTTCCACTTCGACGGTGATCGTTCCTTCATCGTCCGCCGACGTCCGCACAATCACGCGTCCACCGGGCGCGGTTGCTTGGATGCCGTTAAGTAATAGATTGTACAGTACCTGATGGATCTTGGCCGGATGGCAAATCAAGCCCGGCAAATCGTCTCGCAGGCACAATTCCACCGTGACCTGGCCGTCTTTGACTTTATGGGCGAGCACTTGGCGGGTCGACTGGAGCGCCGCATTGACGTCCATCTGATCGAGTTCGGCTTCGTCAAGCCGCGCAAAATCGCGAAGATTATTCACAATGTCGCGGACCCGCTTGAGCCCCTTGGACGAACTTTCGAACAGTCGCGGAAGATTCTCTTCGGTCCATTCCCAATCGCTGTCCTCTTCCAATTGGCGGATTTCGTCGGCCAGATCCGGTCGGGCCGACGCCAACGTCTCGCTCAGCCGGCGGTAGCTTGAAAGGGTTTCGGCCAGGACCGCGACCTCGCGGCGGAGCACGGACAAATTGTTGGCGACGATGGAGATCGGGTTGTTGATTTCATGGGCCATCCCGGCGGCCAGCTGGCCCAGCCCCGCGAGTTTTTCGCTTTGCACCAATGCGGCTTGTGTCTCGCGAAGCCTGCGGTTTTGTTCGGCCAGCGATTGTTCCAGCCGGATGATCCGCTCGCCTTCGCGGACACGCACCCGCAACTCCTCGGTATCGCACGGTTTGATCAGAAAATCGTCGGCCCCGGCCTCCATCGCATGGACCAGATCTTCTTTTTCTGATTTCGCCGTCAGCAGGATGATGTAGGTGTAGTCGGTCGACTGGCTGGATCGAATCCGTGAGACCAGTTCCAAGCCGTCCATCTCAGGCATCATCCAGTCACTCAGCACGAGCGGAAAACGCTCCTTTTGATAGCGTTCCCAGGCCTCGGCACCGTTTTCGGTCGCAACGATTTCGTAATCCCATTGTTTCAGCGACTCGACCAATACATGCCGCATCATTGCCGAGTCGTCGGCAATTAAAATTTTCATGACCGGCGTTTCCTCGGCGGGAGTTCCAACTCAAACGTTTGCCCACTGTACGCCATCCGCTGCGGCGTTGCAGTTTACGGTATAGTTTGGCAGGTCTGATCAGGCTAGTGCGTTGTCAGCTTTCAATTTTCGAGCCTGCGTTTGTCGAGCGGAAAAGGGGTCAGGTACCAAAAACCAAATGGCCCGCAGGGTGCTTCGCATTTTTGGTACCTGCCCCCTTTTCCGCGGTCGTTTCACTCGTCAAACGCAAGCTGGAAGCTTACGCCACGTTCCCCGCTGACCCAAAACTAAAAAAAGGCGACCGACGACGATGAAGAAACAAACGGCCACGGTGTTTTTGGGTTTCCTTAGCTGTTTCTCCGCATCGGTCCTCCACGCCCAAGGCATCGTCACGCTGCAATCGGTCCCCGCACAGCGCGAGCCGATCACCGCCGATGAACCCTTGGCCGAGGCGTTTTCAGCCAAGCAGGCGGCGATCTATCTGGATCGTACCGCGCTGACCTGGCAGAAAGAAAAGAACTGCGCGACCTGCCACACCAACATGCCGTATCTGTTTGCGCGGCCGGCTTTGGCGTCAATCCAAAAGGACTCGGGCGAGGTTCGTGAATTCTTTGAGCAGTACCCCAGGGTGCGTTGGAAGAACAAGGGCCCCTCGCAGCGACAAGGGTTTTGGCCGATCGTCGTCGCGGCCGCGCTGACCTTCAACGACGTGCAGACCACCGGCAAACTCAGCCCGGTCGCCCGCGAAGTGTTGGATCTGATGTGGACGGTCCAGCGTGACGACGGCGGATGGGTTTGGCCGGATTGCGACTATGCGCCGATGGAGATCGACGACCATTACGGCGTCACACTCGCGGCACTCGCCGTCGGCATCGCACCGGACGGCTATGCCGAAACGGAGTCCGCCCGCGCGGGCCTGGTCAAACTCCGCGGCTACTTGAAACATGATCCGCCCAAATCACTGCATCACCGAGCCATGCTCGCCTGGTGCTCGTTGCGGATTGACGGCATCGCCAGCGAAGCGGAGCGGGCGAAAACGTTGCAACAACTGCTCGCCTTGCAACGTCCCGACGGCGGCTGGTCGACGTCCGGTTTCCTGACCGACTGGAAAGGACTCACACGCGACGACGGCGAACCCTTGGACGTCCAGACGAGTGACGCCTACGGCACCGGATTGGTGATCGTGATCAGCCGAGAGCTGGGCGTGCCGGCCGACGATCCGCGGTTGAAACGCGGTGTCGAGTGGTTGCTTGCCAATCAGCGAGAAAGCGGGAAATGGTTCACACGCTCCCCCGTCAACGACGCCGGCAATCTGATTTCCAACACGGGAACGGCGCTGGCCGTGCTCGCCCTGCAATCCTGCGGAACGCTCCCCGGTTGGCCGTTGGAGCGGTGACGCTAAGCGGAAAGGGTTGTCGTTGTGCCACGTACTTCGGCCCTGAAGGTAGTAGCGGAACGGCGCGAGCCGTCCGGTTTCAGCGTGCAAGACCGGAGGGCTCGCGCCCTGCCGCTAACAAAAAACACCCCGCTTGGCGTCAAAGTAAGTGGCATTGGGCATCAGTCGGTTCGCGCCAGCAACGCGTCCACCGCCTGGACGGCCGACTGGAATCTTTCTTCCCAGGAACCTCGCAAGACGACGTAACGTCGTTGGTGTGCTTGCAGCTCCGTTTCACAGCGCTGGAAAAAGTTGGTGCGATCTTGGGGCAGATAGCGAACCTGGTCTTCCACCCACGGCACATCCACGTCGGTCAACAGGGTCAGATCGTACGTCCGCCGACGTGCTTCACGCGACACTGCGTCTGGACAACCGTCGAACAGCCAATCACTCCAGATCGTCGTCAACAACAAATCCGTGTCGCAAAACAACACGCGGTTGGCAGCCCGAGCCAAGGCATCTTCACTGGCAGCTTGCCCGCGCGCGATTTTTTCGATGTCTTCCGCTTCAATCCGCCCCTGCTGAGACTCGATCAGCGTGCGTGCATACTCGGGCACCGCGATGGAATGAAAATGTTCCGCCAAGTCTTTCGCCAGGGTGCTCTTTCCGGTTGACTCGGGACCAAAAACACTGACGCGTCGAACAAAATAGCTCTGCACACAGGGTGGCAGATAACGCCAATGGGCAAGCGGTTGTTCGCGGACCTTGGTTCCACTGACCGGCATCACGCTGCGATCGATGTCGACTTGAACGAACTGGGCCCCCAACACCTCGGCCAACTTCCACCCGTACTGTTCCGAAGCGAAGACGTAGTCCAGTGGCTGAGGAATCAGGGGACGAAGCGCGTCCTCCCAGAGACGCCAAAACTCGGGATGTTCCGACGGGTCTTGCGGCAATTCCTGGTCCAGGTGAACCACACGCGTTCCCGTTCCGGCGAACATTTCACGCATCCACTCGTAACGTCTGCGGCCGGGGATCGGCTCGGCTGCGAGCGTGCCGACGACGACCGTCAATTCGTCGACATAGTGGCGTGCAAAATCGACGAGATAAGCATGCCCGAGATGTGGCGGCAAGAATTTTCCCAACACCATTCCCGTCGTCATCCCTGCGCCCTCTCTGGAACCGATTCCAACATCACCCTCGCCATCGTCTCAAGTTGTCGATCGGCGACCGATCGTATCTGTTCTCCACCGGGTTGCAACACGCTGTTTGCCCGCGTCGCGTCGAATCGAGTCTTCGTCGCCAAGAACAAATCCATCGCTCGGCTGTTGTTCGCCGCCATGGCTCGATAGTCCAACGCCAGACAGGCCGCCGCGACGTCACGACGATCGACTGCCGCGTTCGCTTGATCCCGTTGGTAACGCTGGGCAGAGCACCTGAAATGTTCGATCGAGACCGGCGTCAATTCAGTCCCCACGCGTTGCATCGCCGCGAACCAGCGCGACGCGGATACCGATTCTGGACCGCACAGATGAAATGCACCGGTGTGATGATCGAGTATCAAACGGACCAGACCGCGAGCCGCTTGATCCACCGGCGTGGCATCGAAACAGAGGTCTTCGATGCCGTCGGGGTATTGCCCCAGTGCGGAGATTCCACGCGTCAACATGGCCAGCTGATCGTGTTGGGGGCCGACGCCGCGTCTCGTATCTCCGGTCAACAGACCCAACCGATAGATTGACGGAGTCTGCTGTCCCGCGATCGACCACCATAACTTTTCGGCCGCCCACTTGGTCTGGCCGTAGCCCCCATAAACACACGTGGACGTCTCCAATCGATCTCGCTCGTGATAACACGCTTCTTGCCGGTCGGTTGCGACGAAAACCGACAACGTCGACGCGTAGTGGACGGCCTTGGGCCTTCGCCAGGACGCGAGCCGCGCGAGCGTCACCAGCGGATCCAGGTTGACCGAACGCAAGGTTTGAAAATCGTCCAGCAGATGAACCCGGGCGGCCAAATGAACCAGATCGGTGACCTGGTCGGCCAGACGCGACCATTGGCCATCCGATAAACCGAACTGGGGCGCGGCGAGATCACCGCAGATCGGCCGAACGTCATCGGGGCACAGCGGCTCCGCATGGATTCCCAAAAACGTTCTCCGTGCACTGTTGATCCGCTGCAGGGCCTGCGCGGCATCACCCGCACGAACCAGACAGTTCAGTTTCGCCCCGTGCGATTGGCGAATCAATGCATCGAGCACCCAGGTGCCCAAGAATCCGGTTGCCCCGGTCAGCAAGATCGATCGATCGCAGGTCTTGGTCGGATCAACGGCCGGCAACGCAGGAATCGCGCCCGACAATTCCTGCACAATGGAATCAAGTCGCGCGGTTGTGGCGATGCTGGACGAGTCGCAATGGTGAACACACTCACGCAACGACTGGTGTTGCACGCTCGCGGGATTCAGCGAAAGGCCTTCTGCTTGAGCGGCCGCGATCAGTTCCATGGACGCCAAAGAGCTGCCGCCGACAGCATCGAAGGGATCGTCCCATCCGAATCGGTCGTGCCCGAGTACCTCCGCCCAGAGCGAGCGGAGGAGTTCCGCGGTCGCGTCATCCGGTGGAGACCGCATTTCGGTTGCCGAGGCGTTCACCCGATCCCACGTTGCATCGAGGTCCACTTTTCCCGTTGCGGTTTTCTCGATCGCGTCAACGACCTTGATCGTCGTCGGAACCATCCAACGCGGTAACGTGTTCTGCAAATGTTCCCGAAGCGATGTGACGCTTAAACCCGACGGATGACTCGGGCTGACCATCGCGGCGATCGCGCGAACCGATCCCCGTTCATCCCGCAGCGGTATGACGGCCGTTTCAGCGACCGCCGGATGTTCCACGATGCGTTTGCGGATCTCCTCCGGTTCGACGAGCTTTCCGAGCAATTTAAACTGCCGATCGATTCGCCCCACGAACACACACTCACCCGAAGCATCCCTGCGAACTCGATCGCCGGTTCGGTACCAACGCGTCGATCCGCGAGTCACGAATTTCCGGTCGGTCAATTCTGGATCGTCGACATAGCCGCTTGCGAGTCCCGGCCCGGAGATCCACAGTTCACCTTCGAGCGATTCGGTCACCCCGCCCCCCACCGTGACGCTGCTGCCTTTGGACGCATCGCCATCGATCGGTTCGACGTGATAACGCATGCCCGCGATCGGCGTTCCGATGGTCGGCAACTCCCCCGGCTGGCACTTTCGGATGCTCGTGCAAACGGTCGTCTCGGTCGGTCCGTAAACGTTGAACAGGTCCAGCCGGCTGGAAAACCAATCAATCCCCTCGGCCGAACAGACTTCGCCACCGACAACAACGGTCGACAACGATTCAGGAAGGTGGCATTTTTGTTTTCCGATGCGTGACACGATCGCGGGCGGCAGGTCGGCGTAGGTGATGCCTCGGTTCTCGATGCGTTGCAGCAGTTTTTCCACCGGCAAGGCTTGAAGATCCGACTCGATCACCAGCGTGCCGCCGCTCAACAGCGCCGTGCCGATGTCCGAAAGCGACGCATCGAAACAAATGGAGAGATAGAAGAGCGAACGCGTCGTCCGGTCGAGTTGAAACGCTTGGATCTGATCTTTGATGACCGGCACCAACCCGCGGTGCGAGACCGCGACACCCTTGGGCGCGCCCGTCGATCCTGACGTGAAGAAGATGTAGGCCAAGTCGCTGCTCTGCCGAATGGGTTGGCGGCACGAAGCCTGCAGTTGGATCCTCAGCGTCGACGACGGATCGGCCAGCAGCGTTGCCGCGATTCCCGCCCGCCGACCGTTTTCGTTTCGCACCGCTGCGGGGATCACCTCAGGCAGCGGCAACGCGATGCAGCCGGCTCGCCAAATCCCGATCAGGCTGGCGACGTATTCGATCGACTTTTCGATTCCGACCGCGATCACACTTTGCCGGGCAACGTTTGAGCGGTGAATCAAGTCGGCGACAGCACACGACATCGATTGCAGTTCACGATAGCTGCAACGGCGCGCGTGGTCTTCTTCGATCGCGATCTGCGTGGCAGATCCGAGCGCGACCCGGTCAAATTCGATCCAGAAGGAATCCGTCATGGCCCTCGATCCGGTGACACCACGGGGATGTGTCCGGCCAACGCGTCTCCCGTCGAACGATTGTCGACGTTTTCCGGCCCGACCCCGCCGTCGTGGTCTGGCAAACAGACGGTCCGAAAGTCGATGCTCAGTCGAGTTTCGCCCGATTCGATTGGCACGGTTTGATGGAGATGCTGGCCGGAGAACACGATCACTTCGCCCGCCTGTGCCTCGAACGCGACTCGCTGTGCCTGCGGCAGCGATTCACGTAATTGCGGATACAGTTCGCGGCGGCCGGCGTCGGCATCCTGCCAGCCGATCTTCAGATCGGTGCCTTTCGACGTCCACTGTCGATAATCAAATCCACCCGAATCGTTGACCACGGCTCGATCAAAATAAAACGGCAAAAACGAAAACGTCTCGGTTTTCGATACCGGGTGCAGCGGCATCCACCAAGTGATCTGACACTGTGGATTGGAGTACCACGTGTCACGATGGGCATAGTAGACGGGCGCCGCGGCTGGATTGTGGTGGCCGCCCTCGGTGATCACACGCAATCGAACGGGATCACACAGATGTTGTTTTGCATCGCATCCGGTTTGCCGCAACAGATCCGCGATCCCCTGTCGACAGACTTCCGACTCGTAGAATTCTCGGCGGAGCAAGCCTGCTTTTTGAAACATTTGATCGCCGTCGAGCCGTTTGGAGGCGTTGCGGGGGTCGTCTCCAAAGATTTGGCAGATTCGGTCCCAACAATTGTCGCGCATTCGCAGCGTCGTTTCCGAAGGCGGCAGCACGAGCACGGTTCCGGCGTACAGTAACGCCCGAAAGTCACGGTCGGTTTGGCCTTCGTGCCGTTGGATCAACTCACTCATCAAGCGGATTCCTCCCAACGATGATGCAACGTGGTGAATCATCGGTCAGCGTGTCCCCGCAGGGCGAGACCGCACGCACGTTGACAAAACCGATGTTGCGAAACATTTGGATCAGTTGATCGGGCAGATAAATCCGCAGTGTACTTTCATGGGTGCGGACGGGACGGTCCTCCTTGTGGTACTCCCAAACCTGATGCAGCGTTCCCGTCGAGGCGGAGATCCGAGAGGTCCGGGTCAGCGAGACACCGTCAGGGTGCGTCGAGCGTATGGAGGTTCGAAAGTGGGCCAGCAGGTGCAACATGTTTGGAAACTCCAGCAACATCGTTCCCCCGGCAGCGAGCGATTGCTGCGCGGCGTGAAGCATCTTTTGATTCCATGCGTCGTCGGGTGAATAACCAAAACTGCTGTGCCAGTTGTAGACGACATCGACGGGCCGATCGTGCTGATACATCAACGCGTCGGCGACCATGAATTCCGCGGCGACCTGGCGCTGGCGGGCGAGTTGCCGGGCGTGATCGATGTACAGCGCCGATTGGTCAACCCCGATCACGCCGACGCCACGACTGGCCAACTCGCACGCATGTTGCCCCAGACCACAGCACTGATCCATCGCCGATTGACCGGGTGACAAGCCAGTTAAACGTGTGATGGTGTCGACCTGACCCCGGATCGTGTCGGGATCTTGATCGGCCAGCACGACCATGGCCACGTCATCGTAGAACGTCTTCCACCACTGGGTTTCGACGTGAGATTGTGGTTGCGTATCGATCATTTCTTGCTTGACTTGGAGGTTGATTCGCAAGCTGGAAGCTTACGCCACGGTGGAGGAGAGCAGCATCCACCATAACGGGTCGGTGGCGGTCTTGGTTTCGCGGCTCGCGTGTTGCATGCTCGACAACGTCGTTTGAACCTTTTCTGAATCGAAGAACGGATGGTCGTCGATTTTTGACTGCACGTAGTCTCTGATCCGCCGACATCGCAGCAGGCTGTCTGCCAGCGGCGGCGCGTCAAAGGGTTGTTTCGGACGCTCGGCAATGCACGTCGGCAAACGATCCCGCATCGCCGTGCGAAGCAGCCATTTGTCGGTGAATCCGCTGCCGCTGTGAGCGGAAGGGGAGCGTGACGATCGAGGGGAATGGGGGCGGAGCAAACTGGAAACGGGCTGATCTTTCACCCATTCGAACAGCAGATGGTCCAACATCGGCAATCGGCCCTCGGTGCCGTGCGCCGCTTCGCATCCGTCGCCCAAGGTGCGCAAAATGTTCTGTGCCAAAGCCGTCTTGATCCAACAATAGAGTGACTGGTGGATGACATGCCGGTCACGTAGTTGTTCGTGATTGATTACACCGGCGGCGAGTTCTTCCATCGCGTCTCGTCCGTCGAACTGCGCCAGGAAATCTCGTCTGACGTGCGAGCGGAGCATCCAACCCTGTGACGCTTTGGCAGCCAGGAACGTCGGCAGGAACCCCAACGCGTCGTGGATCGCCCGCGTCGGCAGCGCGGCGCCGGCAGCGGGGAGCATGCTGCCGTAGGAGTTTCGATTGTCTGCATGGATCGTTTCAATCGCACTCGGCGCCGTCTGTCGGCAGAGATCGATTTTCAGATGGGCGTATCCGGCCAGCAGCTCGTCTGCCCCTTCGCCGGTCAGTGCGACTTTGTACCCGGCATCGGAAATCGCCCGGCTGAGCAGGAACTTGGCGGGCAAATGCCCGTTGACGCACCAGCCTTCGCTGGTCGCAACCGCTTGCCCGATGGCATCGATCAATCGGTCCGGGGCGCCGTCAACGCCGTGGAATGCAACGCCCGTCCGCGCCGCCATTTCGATCGCAAACGTGGTTTCATCGTGGTCGCGTTGTCCGGGAAAACCGATCGAAAACGCCGAGGCAACGGCACCTTGCCGCGAAGCCGATTCCAAGACACTGCACGAATCGATGCCGCCGCTGAGATGGGCCACCAGGGGAACATCCCCCCGCAACCGTATCTTGACCGCTTCATCCAAGCGATCCGCGAAGGCAGCGGCTGTATCCCGTGGATCTTCCCGGCGGCTGTGCGATTGCTGATCGATCAATCTGGGGTAATCCAAATCCCAGTATTGTCGCAGTGTGACGGTCTCGGCCTGGGCGACCGCGACATGGCCGGGCGGAATCTGGTAGACATTCCGATGCAGCGTGCGATCGGGCAGCGTGTATTGAAAACTCATCGCGTGCCAGACCGATTCCATGTCCCGCTCCAACGGTATCCCCGCGGCAGCGAACGCACGTGCTTGTGAGGCGAACCAGATTTCGCCTGCTGCCTGGGTATAGAGCAGCGGCTTGATCCCGAATCGATCACGGACGGCGACGATACATTCGGCGATCGCGTCATGGATCAGAATCGCAAATTCGCCGCGCAGGTATTGGACGAACTGCAACCCGTGTTGGGCGTAAAGATGCAGCGCAAGCTCACTGTCGCTGGAGGTTGCGAATCGATGTCCTTGGTCTTCCAGTCGCCGCCGCAGGACGTCGTCGGGGTCATAAAGTTCTCCGTTGACGACAATCGACAACGTGCCTGCACGGTTGCGGATCGGTTGGCATGCCGACGGGCCTCCATTGACCGCCAGGCGGCAATGTCCCAGCCCGAATGAACCGGTTGCATCGTTTCCGCCCTGCAGCCAAACGGCGGTCCCATCGGGCCCGCGATGGGCCATCGATTCGGTCGCCTGGATCAATCGCCGGCGGTTCAGCATTCGGGGATTCCCCGAACTCACGCATCCGACGATGGCACACATTGATGCTGCGTTCTCGCTTCGGGAGGACGAGCCGGGACCGATGTCAGCTCGATAAAGTGTTTTCGAAACGCATCGTTTTCTGCCGCCTGAAAAGCCTGATCCGACTGATCCGCACTCCAAACGTCTCCCAACAACGATGCGAAATCAATCGCGGGATCGAGCAACAAGCGGCTCGCTTCGCCAAATTCTGCATAGTTGACCGGAAAGATCTGGTGCTCCTTGGGCAACATCGCTTTCAGGTCCAAGGCCAGCGGTCGCAGCGGGCGGCTTTTGAGCACCAAGACTCCGCCCGGACGAAGGCAGTCGACAAGCTGTGTGAGCGAATCCGTCGTGCCTTCGGTGTCGATCGCAAAGTCATACGCGTCTGTTTCGGTCGGCGCCTCGTTCGGAGGGACGCAGCGAATGTTTTCGAAGCCGCGTGATTGCAAGATCATCGCCGTCAATCTTGCCAAACGACTGTGGCCAAAGACGACACCAAACTGAGTTTTCCCAATCGGTGCCTTCATCACCGCTGCACAGGCCGCCACCGGTTCGAGCAACGCGGCGATACGATCATCAAGCGAGTCGGGAATCCGCCAGGCGTTTTGCTCAGGGATCGCGACACGTTCGGCGATCGCTCCATCGACATCGACGCCCATAAACTCTGCCGACGGACACGCGTATTGCCAACCACCGAGGCAGCGATCACAGCGTCCACATCGCAGCACCGGATCCGCGGCGATCTTGTCACCGATCGAAATGCGGCGAACATCCGATCCCGCCGAGACGACGCGTCCGACAAACTCATGCCCAAGAATCCTCGGCGTCTTGACTTTGATTCGTCCCGCAGCGACCGCCAAATCGGTCCGGCACAATCCGACCAGCGAAACTTGAACGAGCACTTGACCGGGTCCACACGTCACCGCGGCAATGTCTTTCCACACCGTCCCGGCGTCGGTTCGAACAAGAGCACGCAATCGGGGGCCTCACGACAAGAAAAGACTTCCATCCATTCATTTACTTTAAAGGAACCACAGCGCGGCGAAAAGGTTCGGGAAGCGAAAGAGTTTCAATCGACCGAATCCTCATGATCTCGTCGATTGAGTGTGATGTGGTCAGCAGACCGATGTACGACGTCCTTTCGAGGTCGTCGTCGGGAGTCCAGCGGACGACGGCCCGGAAGGGCCATCGTACTCGAAAAATCGGTCGTCCTAAGTTTAAGAGTTGACGAAGCCCTAGGCGAGACATTGATCGCATAGAATCGTCCTTGTCCGTCCCGCCACCCGGCAACAAGCGTTTCATGATCGATCCCTCCCCCACCAATCTGTCGGTCTTCGGTGCCACCGTCTTTGTGTTTGTGTTGCTCGGCATTGTGTCGGCCGTCCAGGCGGTGATGACGACGCGGACCTCACAGGGTGCCGTCGCCTGGGCGATCACGCTGGTCACCTGGCCTTTTTTTGCGGTCCCCGCCTACTGGATTTTCGGCCGCAATAAATTCCAGGGCTACGTCAATTTGCGTCGTGACCGGACCAGCGATGCGATCGACAATCTGGATGACGTCCGACGTCAATTGACGCCCTACACCGTCGATCTGGGCACGCGCTTCGGTGAAGCGCGTGCGTTGGAACAGCTGGCCCGGATGCGGTTCACTCGAAACAACGACACGCGTCTGTTGGTCAATGGCCGAGCCACGTTCGATGCGATCTTTGCGGAAATCGATGCGGCGACAACCTACATCCTGGTTCAGTTCTTCATCATCCACGACGACTCGCTGGGACGACAGCTGAAAGACCGACTGATCGCGCAGGCGAAACGCGGCTTGTCGGTCTACCTGCTGTACGACGACATCGGGTCCAGCGGCATCCCGAAAGCATTTGTCAACGAATTGACCGCGGCCGGCGTCCATATCACAGGGATGAGAACGACGCGGGGCTGGCGAAACCGATTCCAGATCAATTTTCGCAACCATCGCAAGATCGTCATCGTGGACGGCCGAATCGCGTTTGTCGGCGGCCACAACGTCGGTGACGAATACATCGGCATGCACCCCAGGTTGACTCCCTGGCGCGACACGCACCTGTCGATCAGCGGACCGGCCGTGCTCGCGACTCAACTCGCCTTCGTCGAAGACTGGTACTGGGCGACCGAGTCGATGCCCGACGTCACCTGGGAACCGCAACCGTCGATGGAGCACGATCGGATGGTGTTCGTGCTGCCGAGCGGTCCCGCTGATGACTACGAGACCTGTGGGCTGTTCTTCACGCACGCGATCAATTCGGCCGACGACCGGATTTGGATCGCCACGCCGTACTTCGTGCCCGACGAGGGGGTGATCACGGCACTGCAACTGGCGGCCCTCCGTGGCGTCGACGTCCGCGTCTTGATCCCCGGAATTCCGGACAAGCCGTGGATCAAGCTGGCCGCGATGTCCTACGTCAACCAAGTCCTGCAAGCGGGCGTGAAGGTGTACGAATACGGTGACGGATTTCTGCACCAGAAAGTCGTCCTGGTCGACGAATACGCCTCGGCGATCGGGACCGCCAATTTTGACAACCGCTCGTTTCGATTGAATTTCGAGATCACCGTGCTGACGATCGACGATGATTTCACCAGCGAAGTCGAACAGATGCTGTTGAACGACTTTGCCCATTCAAAGGAAATCACTCCAGACGATCTTGCCGCGCGGCGTTGGTGGTCGGTCGCGGGCTCGCAAATCGCGCGTCTGTTCGCCCCGATCCTTTGACCCCCTTCTCGGTAACGCTGGGAAGCATTTCCCCATGTGCCGCTTGAGGTTTTAGCGGCAGGGCGCGAGCCCTCCGGTTCTTCCTCTCTGCCACAACACCGCAGGGCTCGCGGGCTGTCGATTTGTGAGCCGCGACGCGTGAGCGGCCGGGCACCGCGACGCGTGAGCGGCCGGGCACTGCGACGTTGCCCGAGGCCTTACGGCCAGCGGCTCACCAATGACTCAGCAGATCCAGACTAAACCGACAGCCGTCTCGGCCACCCTAAGAAGGTTCCCAGCGTGGGATTTCTTTTTCCGCTTCCAACTCATTCATCGCATCGCAAATCCTGTCCATAAAGCTGGCCTTCTTGCCGGTCCAGTAAACGGCTTGGCCGATGAACACGTCGCAAAAGAAGGGCACCAAGATGCCTTCGCCCTTGGGCAGAGAACGGCCCAGCCCATGCATGAAAACCGGCGTGAAGGGAACTTCGGGATAGCGCCGGGCGACGTGGGCGATGCCCGTTTTGAACTCGTCCCGCACTTCAGGCGTCCCCCGACTGCCTTCGGGAAAGAGAATCAGGATTTTGCCATCGTCCAGTGCCTCGCAGATTCCGGCCAAAGGGTCTCGGCGCACACCTTTCACTTCGCGCTCCAGCGGAATGATTCCAATGATTTTGGTCGAAAACCACGCCATCAGTCGGTTGCGCAAAAAATGATCTGCCGCGGCGACCGGATGCACATCCTTCAACCGCCGCATCCCGAACAACGTCATCAAGACCATCGTATCGAGATGGCTGTTGTGATTGGCGACAATGACAGCGGGCCCTTTGTCTGGCAACAGATTCGATCGGCGGACGTTCAAGCCGATCACAATCAAGATGACCGGTCGCACGATCAACAGAAAGTAGAGAAAACGCAGGATGTCCGCCATCGTTCAACCGTAACAGTAATAGATAAAGTGAAAGAACAACGGCGCGGTGTAGGTCAGACTGTCGACTCGGTCCAGCACGCCTCCATGACCGGGTAACGTGCTGCCGGAATCCTTGACGCCTAGATCACGCTTGAGCGCGGAAATCGAAATATCCCCTGCGAACCCGGCGACACCGATGATCAGACCGGCCAACAACGATCTCGGCAGATCAAGATAGGTCAACCAGGGACCGACACATGCCGCCAGTGCGACGGTGGACGCGACGCCGCCGATCAATCCGCCGACCGTCTTGCCCGGGCTGACCTTGGGGACGACCTTCTTTTTGCCGATCGTTTTCCCCCAACAAAACTGCGCCACATCGTTGAACTGAGTCAACAAGACCAGCAACACCAACAGCGCCGCGCCGCCGGATGCGACGGCCCCGTCATCCGCCCCGACCGCCATCACGCGAGCCGACTCGCCGGGCCGGATCATCAGCAGCATGGCGGCATGGGACAGGCTAAAGACCGTGGTCATCAATCCCCACTGGACCGTCCCGATCGCGCGCAAAAATCCCTTGGTCTCGCCGATCAACACCATCCGAGTCGGCAACCAGATGAACATGTAAACGGGAATAAAAATGATGAACATCCCGAACCACACGGTTCCCACCCAAATGTATTGCAAGGGGATCGCCAAATAAGCCCAAAACAACACGCGATGATCAGCCCGCCGCGTCGGAATGAGCGACAAGAACTCCTTCAAGGCGAGAAAACTGACGAAGCCAAAAAAGACGATTGCCGTTGTCGTCGAAACGGCCAACACTGCCGCAAAGGACACCACGATGATCCACCACGTCCGAACGCGAAGCACCAATTCGGTGTCATCGCGATCGGGGGCGGAACGCTTCCGCAAAAATAAAATCGCGTTGGCAAGCAGCAGCAACCCTGCGATCCCGGCGAACGTCAAATGAATCTCTGGCGAGAGGTGTTCGAACAAATCTAATTCCCCTGCGTGGCATCGGCTTCGGCTTCGGATTCGTCGTCCGATGGCAGCACGACCTCGCGTCTCATTCCGGCATGCAGTGTTTCGGAAATGATCCTCAGACGGCGCACCGAGGTGATGACACCGCCGACGATGATCAATCCCAAGACCGCTCCCATGACAGGGGCTTGCCAGCGTCCGGTCGGTCCCGAGCTTGCCAGCGAGAGGAACGCACAGAGGACGCAACCGAACGTCATCAACGCCATTCGCTGCGGCTTGGCCATCGGCCCGGCAAAGACTTCACCCGCGCCCGCGCTGGATCCGATGGCGCGGACGTAGGCGACAAAGACGGCAACGACCGCCGCGGCCAGGCCCAGTTCGGCGCGCGAGGCCAACGAGTATCCCGCGCCGATCAGAATCGCGGCGTCCGAGATACGATCGGGAACCTCGTTGTACAACACGCCCACCGGAGACGCTTTCCCCCCTTCGACGGCCACCATGCCGTCGAGCAAGTTGGCGATCAACCGCAGTTGCATGCAACCGGCTGCCGCTAGATAGAGGATCGCGAGGGCGCCAGACGATTCCGCCAGCGACGTTCCGGCCAGCGACAGGCCGGCGATGACGCCGAAGACGATGCTGGCGGTGCTGATCATGTTGGGCGTCACGCGGGTCTGCGCCAGTCGTTCCGCTGCGTACTGAAACACCTTCCATTGGCGTGTCTTCAGCGGGCGTCGTCCCTCGACTTCATTCATGATCGCAGACCCATCGAGTACCTGTCGTCACCCATCACACCATCACGGCGATCGTCATCCCCTGACGGTGCCCACGACCATCCAGTGTTCAGCTACTAGCTTAGCAGGGTTCCGCAGTTGAAATCGGCTTCAACCCTGCAGAGACCTGCGGAAGAGGAACGTGGCGCATGCTTCCAGCTTGCGTTACCGGAATCGCAAGCTGGAAGCTTACGCCACGTTCCAGACTGCCGAGCTACAGCAGCGTCTGACCGCCGTCGACGCTCAGGATCTGGCCGGTCGTCATCGCGGTTCCGGTGGCGAAGAACAACACGGCGTCGGCGATGTCGTCCGGCTGGGACGCCTTGGGGATCGGATAGCCGGCGACCATCGCATCGAGGTCCCATTTCGGGTTGCCCTCCTTGATCCATCGACTGTCGATCGGGCCGGGGCAAACCGCGTTGACGCGGACTTCGGGCGCCAGCACACGGGCCAGTGATTTGGTCATCGTGTTCAGGCCGGCCTTCGTCGCGCAGTAGGCGATCGACGACCCGCTGCCGGTGATCCCGGCGACGGAGCTGACATTGACAACGCTTCCCGAACCGCCGGCCCGTAACAAATCGGCGGCCGCCCGCGTGACAAAGAACGCGCCTTTCAAATTGACCGCCAACATCCGGTCCCACATCGATTCGGTCAGGCCTTCCAAGTCGCGGTGTTCGATGAATGATGTCGTCGCCGCGTTGTTGACCAAGACGTCCAATCGCCCGAAGGCTTCGCCGACGTTGAGAACCATTTTCCGGACGCGCGCGTCATCGGAAACGTCACAACCTTCCACAAGCACCTTCGCCCCCAAGGCCTTCGCTTCGCCGGCAGTGTCCAGGGCTTCGGCCTCGCTGCGGGAGTAGTTGACGACGACATCATATCCGCGGCGGGCGAATTGCAGCACGCAGGCGCGGCCGACACCGGTCGCAGAACCGGTCACAAGTGCAACGGGACGTGAAGTTGGCATCGAGGAATCTTGCAGTCAATGGAGGAAGGGAGAGGAGGAACGACGCCGCTAACATATCCCGTCGAGAGACCCGGGAGTAGCCTGGAGGTGTTGGCGCAGCGGCTCGAACGGGCGGTCTAGTCGGGAACTGTTGAGTCAATGGTGAGCCGCTGGCCGTAAGGCCTCGGGCGGGCGCCGGCATGCCCGGCCGCTGAAGCGTCACGGCTCACAAAACCGACAGTCCGTGAGCCGTCCGGTTTCAGCGTGAAAGACCGGAGGGCTCGCGCCCTACCGCTAAATCGAGAAGCGACTTACCGCAAAATGTCTCCCCTATCCCAGCCTACTTCACGCAGTAGATCGCTTGGTTGCTGCGCAGGTAGGCTCGGCCGTTTGAGATGGCCGTTGTGGCGTTGAAGTCCGATTCGTCCAGCGGTTCGCTCTTGGCAACCTGCTTCATCTCGGGTGTCGCTTCAAAGACGTACGTCCCGCTGCGACGCGTGACGACATAAAGGTGCGCTCCGACTTTGATCGGCGAGGCATACACGGGACTGCCGCCCGACTTGAGGTCATCCAAACGCTCTCGCGTCACGGTTTCTCCGGTCTTGGCATCGACGACAAAGGCCTGGCCGCGATGGCTGACCCAATAGAGATGGCCGTCAAAGTACAGCGGCGTGGGAACGTAGCTGCTGTCGCGGCTCTCCCAGAGGTGATGCGTGTCGGTGATGTCCTTGCGACCGCCACGCCGAATCGCGTTGGTCTGTTGCGCCGGATAGCCGCCGAACGTGTAGAACGCATCCTCGCTGAGGACGACACTGGGGCTGACGTTGCCGCCGTTGCCGATCTCACAAAACCAACGGATCTTGCCGGTGGTCGCGTTCAACCCCCAAACTTCGCCGGGCATCGAGATCACCGCTTCGATCACGTCGCCTTCGCCCTTGGCCAGAATCGGTGTCGCGTAACAGAGTTCCAGAAGATCGTATTCGGCTTTCCATACTTCGTTGCCCGTCGCGGCATCCAAACCGATGATCGCGCGGGCCTCCTCGGATGCATTGACGATCAAGATCCCGTCGTGCAGCACGGGGCTTGAACCGGATCCCCATCGCCGGTTGCTGGACATTTGGCCCACGTCTCGCTGCCACACTTTCTTGCCCTCGACGGTCCAGGCGGCCACGCCGGCTTTGCCGAAGAATGCGTAGACGTGTTTCCCATCGGAAACCGGTGTGCCGCTGGCATAGCCGTGCTCGGTGATGTATCCCTGGTAGGCGTCTTCACGCGCCGGGCCGCTGATCGCATCGGTCCAAAGCTGGTTTCCGGAATCCGCGTTCAGACACACGATGTGCCGTTTGGCATCGGAGCCGCTGCCGGAATAGCAAGTCACGAAGACACGATTGTCGACGACGATCGGCGACGAGGAGCCTTCCCCGGGAAGCTCCACGGACCAGGCCAAGTTTTTCTCGCCACTCCAGGTCAGGGGGATCGTCCCCTCCGCGATCCCCTGGCCTTGGGCGCCGCGAAAACGCGACCAGTCCTCGGCGGCGACCGTGGCGGTGAAGACGGAGGAAACGCAGAGGGCGACAACTGCGGATAAACGCATCGGTTCGGCTCTTTTTGTGTTGAAAAGGATTTCGGGTCAGTCTTCTCGCGATGTCGATCGGTGGGACCGCCGGGACTGAATCAACACCGGCGGTGGGCTGGCGGATCGGGTAAAACGGTGGAACGCTCCGGTGTTTTGGGAATTCCTTGAGTGTATCGTTTACCTGATGCGCCGGCGGAGGCATCGGGCACACCCCATCAAGAGCTTTGGCATGATTGACAGGTTTGGACGTTCCCCCGTGGTCACTTCTGTTGCTCTCCTGCTGGGCTGCCTCGCGGCACTGCTTCAATGCCCGGTTCTGGGCAAAGAATTTCTGATCGAGCAGCCTAGCGAACTGAAATCGGTACTCAGGCAGATCGCCGCGGGTGACTCCATCGTGCTCGCCGACGGCGACTGGCAGGATGCAAAGCTGACGTTCGATCAGCTGCCGGGAACGCAAGACGCCCCGATCAGCATTCGCCCGCAACGCCCCGGTGGGGTGGTGTTTTCCGGCGCGACCGAATTTCGAGTTTCGGGAACCCATGTTGAAGTTTCTGGGTTTGCTTTTGTCGATCCGGCGGGCGTCAGCGACGTGGTGCAGCTGAGAACGCACAGCCAACGCCTTGCCCACCATTGTCGAATCACCAATTGTTCGTTCGAACAAACGGCGGATTCGGACGCGGGGATCGAGTCCCGTTGGCTCTCCATTTATGGAACCCACAACCGCGTCGACCATTGCTACTTCGGTGGCAAGAAGAGTCGAGGGACCACGCTTGTCGTCTGGGTGAGAGATGTCCCGGAGCACCACCGCATCGATCACAACCAGTTCGGGCCGCGTCCCGAACTGGGACGCAACGGCGGCGAGACGATTCGCATCGGCACCAGCGAGGTCTCGGAGTTTGAGTGCGCAAGCGTCGTCGAAGACAACTACTTTTACCGATGCGACGGTGAGGCGGAGATCGTTTCCAACAAGTCCTGTGGCAACATTTACCGGCACAATGTGTTTGATTCCTGCGCCGGCGCCTTAACCCTGCGGCACGGCCATCGCTGTCTGGTCGATGGCAACCTGTTTCTCGGTCGCAAGCAACGCGGCACCGGCGGCGTGCGTCTGATCGGCCAAGATCACCGGGTCACGAACAACTATTTCGAAGGCCTGCGTGGCGACGCCGAACGCGCCGCCCTGTGCATGATGAACGGCGTTCCCAATGGGGCACTCAACTCTTACGCACCCGTGCGCGGCGCCCTCGTGGCCCACAACACCTTCATTGATTGCAAGGTGTCGATGGAAATCGGCGTGGGCGCCGGAAAAGAACAATCGGCCAATCCGAGTGACTGCCAGATCATTGGCAACGTGTTGATGCCCTTGAAATGGCAGCTGTTTCGAATCCATGCCGATCCGAAGGACTTCGTTTGGCGGGGGAACTTACAACAGCACGGCAAAGGTGATCGCGACACCTTCCTGCAGTTTCCCGACGTCGAACTAACGCTCCAGCGTGCCGCCGATGGCCTGTTGCGGCCGATCGATGCGAGGCCGCTTCGTTGTGAGGTTTCCGGCGTCGTCAAAAACGACATCGACGATTTGCCTCGCGGCGCAACGCCGCTGGCCGGATGCGATGACCCCGCCACCGCGCACCGCGTCTGGGCTTCGGCAGAGAACACCGGGCCGACCTGGTGAAACGGTCACGCAACGCCCGGTCCAGTCCTGGCGTCGTGGACGGGGTGTTAGCGGCAGGGCGCGAGCGGGCTGTCGTTTTAGTCGGGATCTGCTGAGTCAATGGTGAGCCGCTGGCCGTAAGGCCTCGGGCAGCGTCGCAGTGCCCGGCCGCTTACGCGCCCGCGGCTCACAAAAACGACAGCCCGCTCGCGCCCTACCGCTAAAAAATACTTCACAGCGTTGCCTTGCGACCGTTTGGCAGCGTCATTCGGGTGACCATGGAATCACTGCACGGGGGAGAGTCGGGGAGCGGGCAAACGTCGGGGGTTGACGGTTTGTCCGGCTTGGGGTGCAATTCTTGCTTCCATTTGCGTGCGATCTGCGAGGAGTCGGCATCGCTCATCAGACCCTTCGGCCCGTGATCTTTCGGCCCGACGGTCCTTCGTTCTGGTTCGCCGACGACTTCATCGCCTAGAAAAAACGATGATCGCGCGGATCCGAACCTTGCCCGCCCGTGATGCATCACGAAAGAGGAAATGGGATCGAGGCGTCCCCGAACCCACCCCTTCGCGTTGCTTCCACATCCAACCGACGAGAATTCTCCCTACCGAGTTCCCTGTTTTTGATTATCGTCAATCGTTGACGGCAGTCCCCGGAACCGCACGAGACCTTGTTGAAATACCACGCCCAAGCCGCTCGATGACACAAAACACTCAATCGTTCGCCATTGATGATCTACGTATCGGTTCGATCAAGAAACTGATGCCGCCGCAAGCATTGATGGCAGAGATTCCGGCGGACGAGACCATCGCGGAAACGGTTTTCGCGGCCCGGACCGGCATCCAGCGGATCCTGGCTGAGCAGGACGATCGGCTGGTCGTCGTGATCGGCCCCTGTTCGATCCACGATCCCGGCGCGGCACTGGAATACGCGCAGCGTTTGGCCGTCGAACAACAAAAGCACCAAGATCAGTTGCTGATCGTGATGCGGGTGTACTTTGAAAAACCGCGGACCACCGTCGGCTGGAAAGGCTTGATCAACGACCCCGGATTGGATGACAGTTTCGAGATCAATCGCGGGTTGCGTACCGCTCGGGGATTGTTACGCGACATCAATGCCATGGGGCTGCCGACCGGGACCGAGTTTCTGGATTTAATCAGCCCACAATACGTCGCGGATCTGGTGGGCTGGGGCGCAATCGGCGCCCGGACGACGGAAAGCCAAGGGCACCGCGAACTCTCATCCGGCTTGTCCTGCCCGGTCGGATTCAAAAACGGCACGTCCGGCAATGTCCAAATCGCCGTCGACGCGATTTGCAGCGCCCGGCAACCCCACCACTTCTTGTCGGTGACCAAAGAAGGAACGTCCGCCATCTTTGCAACCGCGGGAAACAGCGACTGCCACATCATCCTGCGCGGCGGATTGCACACCAATTACGACGCGGCGAGTATCGATGAGGCGTCGGCGCTGTTGACCCAGGCGGGTCTGCCGGCACGCATCATGGTCGATTGCAGTCACGCGAACAGCCGAAAAATCACCAAGCGGCAACGCTATGTCTGCCGCGATGTCTGCAGCCAACTCAGCGACGGTGACCTGAGGATCATGGGCGTGATGATCGAAAGCAATCTGATGGAAGGCAAACAAAGCTTGACCGACGGCGAATTGGTGCCGGGACTCAGTATCACCGACGCCTGCATCGGCTGGGACGAAAGCGTGCTGCTGTTGCAGGACCTGAGTGATGCCGTCGTCGCGCGGCGCGAAGCGTAACAGAGTTCACGCCAGGATGGGCTTGATCACCGATCCATGGACGTCGGTCAGGCGGCGTTCGAATCCGTTGTGATAAAACGTCAATCGGCGATGATCGAGCCCCAACAGATGCAGAATCGTGGCGTGGAAATCGTACACGGTCGTGACGTCCTCCACGGCTTTGTAACCAAATTCATCGGTCGCCCCGTACGTGAACGGCGCCTTGACTCCGGCCCCCATCATCCAGGCGGTGAATCCGTCGGGATTGTGGTCTCGACCGCTGGCGCCTTTTTGAAACGTCGGCATGCGGCCGAATTCGGTCGTCCACACCACCAGCGTGTCTTTCAACAATCCTCTCCGCTTCAGGTCGCGGAGTAATGCGGCGCAGGGCTGATCGAGCACCGGTCCGTGCTTGCTGTATTGCTCGTGGATCTTTTTGTGGCCGTCCCAATTGCTGACGCCTTCGCCGCCGGTTTGATAGGCCCCGTTGAACAGCTGGACGAAGCGAACACCTTTCTCGATCAACCGTCGTGCCAAGATGCAGTTTTTAGCGAACTGCGCTTTCAACGTGTTCTCCGCATCGTCGGCACCGTACTCGCGCAACGTCGACTTCGACTCGGTCGACAGATCGGTGACCTCGGGGACGGAAAGCTGCATTTTGGCGGCGAGTTCGTAACTGGAAATCCGCGCGGCCAGTTCTTCATCGCCCGGGAATTGCTGCAGGTGCCGTTCGTTCAATCGTTGCAAGAAACGGCGTGTCGCGCGATCGGTTTTGCCGCTGGTACCGGCGGGGATCTCCAGATTGCTGATCGGCTTGTTCGCACTCCACTGGGTGCCCTGGAACGCCGCCGGCAGAAAACCCGGTCCCCAATTGTTGACGCTGGATTGTGGTGTGCCGCGGGGGTCAGAGATGGCGACGTAGGCAGGCAGGTTTTCGTTTTCGGTTCCAAGGGCCCAGGTCGTCCAAGCACCCATGCTGGGGAATCCGTCCAACGTGTAACCGGTGGACATAAAATTTTCGCCCGGGCCGTGGGTGTTCGTCTTGCCGGTCAACGAGTGAATGAAGCACATGTCATCGGCCAGCTCGGCCAACTGTGGCACGAGCTGCGAGACCATTTTCCCGGACCGGCCACGCGGTTTGAACTCCCACGGGCTTTGGGTCAGCATGCCTTGCTGGCCCTGGAAGGTGACCAAGTCCTCGGCACCCGGCATCGGCTGGCCGTGGCGTTTGATCAGCTCGGGTTTGTAGTCGAACGTGTCGATCTGGCTGCACGCTCCCGAGCAAAAGATGACGAGCACGTTCTTGGCCGCCGGCCGATGATGTGTCGGCCGCGCGGCGAACGGTCGCGAAGGGTCGATCGTGGGGCGGATCGGTGGATCGTCGGCCGACGCGTTTTGCTGCTGCAACAGACTCGCCAGCGCAATGCCCCCCAAGCCGCTGGCGGTCTGGGAAAGAAACTGTCGTCGGTCCAGAAGGGGTTTCATCGTGGCGTAAGCTTCCAGCTTGCGTAGGGGACACAGTGGTTCAGGGGATCATCACAAACTCATTCGCGTTGAGCAACGCTCGGGCGAATTGGACGAGCCCTTCTTGGTCAAGGAACGCGGCGCTGTCGGATAACTCGTCGCCGGTCGGCGGCCGACCGAAACACAAATGCCAAGCACGGGTGATCCGCGCCGACGGCGTCTCGGCTTCGTTTTCCAACCGCGCCGCCAAACGCTCGGCCTGCTGCATGACGAATCGGCTGTTGAGCAAATTCAGTGCTTGCAGCGGCGTCGTGGAACGGCTGCGTTTGGGCACAACCATGCTGGCATCGGGACAATCAAAGACCCCGAACACTTGATCCCGTTCTTGACGCACCTTGGTCATGTAGATCATGCGCCGCCAGTCCTCGGGCCCATACTCTTGTTTCGGATGGTAGTGACGGACGTTTTCCAGTTGCACCGCAAAGGCGCTAAATCCAGGTCCGCCCGTGGCGTCACGCCGAAGCGAACCGCTGGCCGCCAGGATGGAATCGCGGATCGTTTCGGCGTCGCGTCGGCGCGGTGGGAAACGCCACAGCAATCGGCAATCGGCATCGACGGTCTTTCCGTCCTGATGCGGTCGATTGCTTTGCCGCCAGGTGTGTGAATTCAAGATCAGACGATGGATGTGCTTGAGCGACCAATCCTGTTCGATCAACTCGCTGGCCAGATAGTCCAGCAACTCGGGATGGCTGGGCGGGGCGCCGTTGTGGCCGAAATCGCTGGGCGTGTCGACGATACCGGTGCCGAAATGAAATTGCCACAGTCGATTGACGATCACTCGCGGCGTGAGCGGATTGTCGGCGGCGGCAATCCAATCGGCCAGGGCCAGCCGGCGCGATCGTTCCGGTGCATCTTGATCCAAATTCAACGATCCGAACACTTCAATCGCATTCGGGCCGACCGGTTCGCGGCGGGCATCGGGTTCGCCGCGATACAGTCGATAGGTTTGACCGGGTTGCGAAAACGTCCCGGCGTAGACTCGGGGTGACGTTTCAAGTGCGGCCTTTCGTTGGCGGGCCTGTTTGAGCCGATCCAGCCATTGTCTTGCTCGGCGCGCGTCGGCGGGCGAGACCTGGTCGAAGCGATACGACGCGTCTTCGGGCTGGACGTTGCCGAGCGGTCGACGATCGGACGAAGACGCCAAACGTACCCAGTGGCCGGGCTCGGTCGCCACGTCGATGTGATAGGCCGTGGCGAGGCGATCGGAGTATCTTTGTTCGCGGTCGCGTCCCCAAACAATGCGGTCGATCACGGTCGGTTCGGGGAATTCGATTTGCACCCAGCCACCGTCAACCGAGTCGACGATCCAGCTGCGGGCATTGCCGTAACGCCCGTCATTGATGTGCAGCAGCTTGTGCAGCGGGTGTTGAAAATCACCAGAGGAACTCGTCGTGGCACCGGAACTGGCCAGTGCGACGTTTTGATCGCCGGCGTAGACCTCCAACTCATCAAGACAGGCTTGGGAGCCCGAGGTTTGTTCGATCGTGAAACGCACAAAGCGGGCCAACCGCGGGGCGAAACGCTCTTCGTTCTCAGCCGGATTGACGGTCGCACGCAGCACCGGCGGGCCTGAGCGGTGCGATGGTGAATCCGGTTGCAGCACGACGACATCCGCCGTCACGGCACTCCCGCTGTCTCCGGCGATCAGCACGAGTTGATCATCCGGCGAGAACGCGTGGACCCCGGCATCGAAAAAGCCACTCCATCTGGCCACGCCATCGACTTCGCCGGATCCATCGGCCAGCCGCTGTTGATTGACGGAGCAGATTTCGCGATCTCCCGTCGCCGAACGCAACACGTAGCGCGCGTCGCAGCAGTGGGTGGCGTAGCCCGCGCCCCAGCTGAGCCAGACGCGGTGAAGACCGCTGGCACGTGGATGGTAGATGACGGTTTCTTCGCCCGGTCGAGCTTTCCACCAGGTGTACCGTTTGCCGCCGAAGTCGGCTTCGTCGCGTCCCTGTTTCGCCGCGGTCCCGGCGGGCTGGAAAACGGGCTGCGCCCTCGATTCATCGATCGCGATCGACGCGATGGTTTCCCCGGCAACGTAGGGCTGCAACTTGTCGGTCAGTTCCGCGATCTCGGCCTCGGTCTCGGTGAGTGTTTGCTTCGTTTCACTCGACGGCGGCAGGGATCGTTCACCATGATGCACCCCGGCAAACACGGCTTGCATGGCGTAATAATCACGTTGGCTGATCGGATCAAACTTGTGGTTGTGGCATCGAGCACAGCCGGTCGTTAACCCCAGAAAGGCGGTCCCGGTCGTGTTGATCATGTCGTCCAGTTCGTTCATCCGTTGGACGAGACCGAGTTTGGGGTCTTTGCCCTTGACGATGTCGTGCGGACCGGCGACTAGGAATCCCGTGCCGATGTCGGCCCCCAAAGCGTCGCCGGCGATCTGCTGGCGGATGAATTCGTCATAAGGCAGGTCTTCGTTCAGCGAATCGATCACCCAGTCGCGATAGTGCCAGGCGTTCGGCCGTTCGCGATTGGTTTCAAAACCGTTCGTTTCGCCGAACCGGACCAAGTCCAACCAATGGCTGGCCCATCGCTGTCCGTAATGCGGACTGGCAAGAATCGTTTCGACCAGTCGCTGCCAGGCATCGTGCCGATCGTCTCGGACGAATGCCTCAATTTGCTCGGGAGTCGGCGGCAGCCCCGTCATCACGAGGTACAGCCGGCGGATCAAGACGCGGCGTTCAGCGATCGGTGACGGTTGCAGCCCGTTCTCGGCCAGCTTGCGTCGAATCAACGCGTCGATTCCGTCGCTGTTCGGGGCGGCCAGGTCTGGACGCCGGATCGGCTGGAACGACCAATGCTTCAGCTCCACGTTTTCCTTTGCCGGTCCGTAGCGTGACGGAGTCGACGCGCCGCCGCGGATCCATTGTTCGATCAAATCGATTTCATCCGGCGACAGCGCACCATCGGGCGGCATCTCCCACCCGGGTTCTTCGTGCTTGACTAACGACAACAAATAGCTGGCGTCTGGATTACCCGGCACCACCGCCGGTTCGCCCGAATTGCCACCGGCAAGCAACACCGCCAAGCGGTCCAGTCGAAACTGGCTGTTTTGTTCATCCGGTCCGTGGCAGTCCAGACAATGCTCGTGAAAGATCGGTTCGATGTCCGTTGCGAATTCGATCGCGACGGCATCTCCGCTGGCCAAGAACAGCACGGCGAGCAACCACGCGGCGGGGCTGCACCGGCGCGATCGTTCTGGTCGTAAAACGTACTTCGATCGAGAGCGTCTCAAGATTCCGCCGTTGTATTTTATTGGGTGTATCGAAAGAAATGCCGAGCCATCCGATATGATAATCGTTTCCGATCGGGGGCGTTGCTGACCGTCACTCGTCGGCGTCCATCAGTTCTTGTTGGCAGGTTTCGCGGATCAGGTGCAGACGGCGTTCGATCGTGCGTTCAGAGCAACTCAAGCGTGTCGCGAGTTCGGCGTTGGAGAACCCTTCCATTTTTCCGATCGCGATTTCGCGCAGTTGCCCGTCACCCAAATGCGAAAGCAGCGATTCGACGGATTCGGTCATCGTCAGCACCATGTCCGGCGTCGGTTCATCACCGATCACCTCGATCAACGCGTCTTCGCCATCCGACCCTGCGGCCAGCGAGAACGTTCGTTCGCCGCCGCCCCTGCGTTGTCGGCGCTCGCGTCGGCGTTTGTCGATGACTTTCCGCGCCGACATCTTCAACAACAACCGCCACAAGTCGGCACGATCAGACATCTCGGGATATCGGCCCTGCTCGGCTGCCCGATAGAAACTTTCAAAGACGCTGACCACCACGTCTTCTTCGTCAGCCACGCCCCGGTTTTGCCCGCGAAGATGGTTGCGGACGTTCCGAACCAGACGGTCGTAGTAGTGCTGCCACAGTTCGGCCGCGGCGATCGAATCACCGTCCTTGACTTGATCGATCCAGCGGCTGACGGTCTTGTCATCCGACATCAGCAATCGTCCCCGTCAAAGTGGCGTAAGCTTCCAGCTTGCGATTCATCCCCCCGCTCACTCGACACACCACAACTTCTGATTCGTCCGCAGGTAGACCCTTCCGCCGGCGAGTGCCGGAGTCGCGTTGCTGGAATCCTTCAGCGGGCACTCGGCGACGGGCTTGAATTCGTCCGGGGAAAGCCGAAACACGATCGTGGTCCCGGATTGATCGGTGGCGTACGCGGTCGCGCCGGCCGCTGCGATGGAGCCCCAGAAAGCGGCCTTGTTGCGTTCCTGCCAAACCGTCTTTCCCGTTTTGGCGTCGAGGCAATCGATCAGATTGGGCCCCGCGCCGACGCGATAGACAAAGCCGCCGCGCAAGATTCCGGTGCCGATGGATTGGGGATTGCCTTCGATCCGCCAACGTTGATTTTCGGTGATGTCCCCGCGTCCGTTCATTTCGAACGCCATCGTCGGCCCTTTGAATCCGGCGTTGAAAACACAGAGGTCGCCTTCGATCATCGGAGAGCTGTAGGCCAGGTCGCCGCGATCGCTGGTCACGCGAAAGAACCAAACGACGTCACCGGTTTCGACGTCCAGTGCCAGGATTCGTTGATGCATCGCGACGATGGCCAGTTGACGCCCGTCTCTTTCGATCGGTACCGGCGTCGACCATGTGCCCATGTATTTGCCTTCGGCGTTCCGCTCGCCATCTCCCGGCACCGGTTCATCGTGCCGCCAAAGCGTCTCGCCCGACTTGACGTCAAACGCTGCCACAAAGACTTGCTTGCCGGGCCCCGAGTTCAGAATCACGCGATCGCCGACGATAACGGGGCTGGAACCGTAGCCCCACATGTGTCGAAACTCGCCCAGGTCGCGCGACCAGAGGGGATCGCCGTTCATGTTGTACGCGTGCAGGCCCCCGGTGGCATGCCAAACGACGACACGAGAGCCATCACAGGCGGGCGTGGAGCCGGCGTAGGGGTTCGTCTTGTGCGTCGGCATTTCTGCGGCCAGCGTCACCGTCCGGGACCAGCGTTGATGGCCATTGTCGGCATCGAAACAGATCAAGCTGCGGGCGAGGCCTTTGGAGTCTTCGGCACTACAAACGAAGACGTTCCCGTCGACCACGATCGGGCTGCCGTTGCCCGGTTGCGGCAAGGCGACGGACCAACGAATGTTTTCGGTGTCGGACCATTCGGTCGGATAGTCACCGGCCGACGCCACGCCGTCACCTTGTGGTCCGCGAAACTGTGACCAGTCCCCGGCCGTGACGCCGGCCGTCGCAACGAGGCTGATCGAGATACAGGCGACGCAGGCAAACGCGGCACGGAAGCGATTCATCGAACGGTTCTAGCGGTTGGGGACATGGCGAAATGGAGGCCGAAAATCCAGGGCAAAGTCTAATGGCTAGCCGCGAGGAACGCAAAATCGATGCCTCGCCGGGCGGAACGGAGTAGAATGACGCGTCCTCGTTGTCCCCCAGCCAACCGACCCCCGCCAACTGACCCCGCCAACTGACCCCGCCAACCGCCCCACGGAAGTCACCCGCCATGAAACCCATTCACACGCTGCTTGTTTTGTCTGCTTCCCTGTTCGCGGTGACGGCATTCGCAGCGGCACCCGCGGATCAGGTCGGCGTCGCAGCCAAGCCGATTGCCGGTGCTGAGATCATCCTGGACGGCACGCGCGAAATGCTGGACGAAAAATGGACGTACTGGGAAGGGCCGCGTTTCAGTTCGTCGTTGCCGATCAAGTGGAAGATCGTTGATGACCCCGTCGATGGCGGCACCTGTGTGATGACCGACGATCGGGCGGCCGATGGAGGCAAGTATGGCACCGCGGACATCGTGACGAAAAAGCCGTATCGAGACTTTCGGTTGCACATCGAGTTTCTGATCAGCAAGCCCGGCGGCAACAGCGGCGTCTACCTGCAAAACCGCTTCGAAATTCAAGTCCTGGACGGCGACAAGTCCAAACACGGCATGGGGGCGGTGATCAATGAAACCGAGTCGCCGTACCACGCCTACAACGGCGTTGGAAAATGGAACGCTTATGACATCGTCTTTCGCGCCGCCCGTTTCCGAGACGGCAAGTTGGTCGAAAAACCACTGGTGACGATGTACTTCAACGGCGAAAAAGTTCACGTCAACCAAACGATCAACAAAGTCTGGGGCGGACCGAATTCGGGTGTCGACGGCGGAAACGACAACGGGTTCGGCATCACCGACTCGCCCCAGGGCCTGAAGTTGCAATGCGAAGGCCATGATGTGCGCTATCGCAACGCTTGGATCAAAGAACTGATTCTGGACGAAGCCGAAACGGACTTCTGATGTCGTCGGTTGTTCCGTCGGCGAAGGGGGCAGAGAGTTCGGGAAGAGGGGCAAAACGATGGAGGCAACGATGTCACTCGCATGGAGCCCAGCGAAGCGAGTATGCTGAATATCCGCTCTTCTCCAGGGGCATCCGTGTGTTTTGTGAACCTCGCGATCAAAGGACCAATGCCATGACCAGTCGTCGTCAATTCTTGCAGCAATCTCTGGCCGTCGCTGCCCCGTTGATTGTCAGCCCCGCCGTACTTGGAGCCGACTCGCCCGGCAACCGAATCAACGTCGCGTTCATTGGGACCGGCAACCAGGGAATGGGGCTGTTGAAGCGCTTCCTCGCACGTGATCTTGGCAACGTGTTGGCGGTCTGCGACGTGAACGAAGGAAGTTTTGGATACAAGGAACCCGAGCACTTCTATGGGCGCATTCCAGCCAAAAAGATGGTCGACGATGCGATGGCCAAGAAGGCGAAAGGTGGTCGGTCGATTCGCTGTGATGCGGTATCCGATTTTCGCGAGGTGCTCGATCGCGATGACATCGACGCCGTCGTGGTGGTCGTGCCGGATCACTGGCACCGCATCATCACGGTGATGGCGTTGGAAGCCGGCAAAGACGTTTATTGTGAAAAGCCGTTGACGTTTTCGGTTGCCGACGGACGTTTGATGATTGACGCCGTTCGCAAGAACCATCGCATCCTGCAGACGGGCAGCCACGAACGCTCCAACCCGGTCAGCCAGTTTGTCTGTCAAGCGGCCAGGGCGGGAAAGATCGGGCGAATCAAGCGGATGGTCACGAAAGTCGGATTCAATAATAAAATCAGCCCACCGCCGGGCTGGAAACCGATGCCGGTGCCCAGCAAGTTTGACTATCGCAGCTGGCTCGGCCCCGCACCCGACGCTCCCTACCACCAGGACCGTTGTCTGTATCGGTTCCGGTTTCACTACGACTATTCCGGCGGCCAGATCACGAACTTCGGGGCCCACTGCAACGACATGGCACACTGGGGCATGGGGCTGGACACCGGCGGGCCGACGGAAATCGAATGTCAAAACGCGAGCTTTCTGCCCGCCGGCAGCCTGTTCAACACGGCGACTCAAACCCGGTTCCGATGTCTGTATCCCAACGGCGTCGAATTGGTGTGCGAAAGCGGTTCCGAACAGGTGCAAACCCGATTCGAGGGCACCGACGGTTGGTTGCAAACGGGCTATGACGGCACGTCGGCTTCGGATCCGGAGTTGATCGCCGGTTGTCCACAAAAGCCCAGGGGCATCGACGACCCGCACAGTTCCCATCTGGCCAACTTCATCGATTGCGTGAAATCGCGTGCCGAACCGCGGGCGCCCGTTGAAACGGGCCACGCATCCGCCGTGCTCTGTCACCTCGCCAACGCGATGATCCGGCTGTTCCCCGAAACCGGTCCGCACCGCATTGCCAAATGGGATGCCGCCAACGAAGTCTTTGTCAACGATGATGCGGCAAACAAAATGCTGGACCGAGAACAACGCGATCCCTGGTCGTGACCACGGCCGATGCACGTCTACCCGAATCAATGACATGATCAAACCCAGAATGATTCTGATTGCCGTTTGCGCGGCACTGTTTGTGACGACCGTCGCGCGTGCTAACGAACCGCTTCGGTTGCGGCTGCTCAGCTACAACATTCACCACGGTGAAGGCGTTGACGGCAAATTGGACCTGAAACGAATCGCTGAAGTGATTCTATCCGTCAAACCCGATCTGGTCGCGTTGCAAGAAGTCGATCAAAACGCCAGCCGCAGCCGATCGATCGACCAGCCGGCCGAGTTGGCGCGGCTGACGAAGCTGAACGTCGCCTTCGGTGCCAACATCCCGCTGCAAGGCGGTCAATACGGAAACGCGGTTCTGTCACGATTCCCGATCGTTCGCCATCACAACCATCGGTTGCCCAACATCGATGACGGTGAACAACGAGGGGTGATCGAAGCCGAGATCCAGGTTCCCTCCTCGGCGACGCCGATCCTGATGTTGGCGACCCACTTTGATCATCGCCGCGACGATCGAGAACGATTCGCGTCGGCCAACGCGATCGAGCAGATGATCTCGGTTCGCGCCGAGCAGCCGGCGCTGTTGTTGGGTGATTTGAATGACGTGGCCGGCAGCCGCACCCTGGCGCGGTTGCAGGAGAGTTGGACCAGCGTCAACGAAGAGCCCCTGCCGACGATTCCCGTCGCACGCCCGGCGCGCCAGATCGATTTCATCCTCTGTCGTCCCGAGACCCGTTGGCGAGTCATCGAAACCCGCGTTCTGGACGAAGCCGTCGCGTCGGATCATCGGGCAATTTTTTCCCTGGTGGAGTTGTTGCCAAAAAAGTACGAATGAGTCATTCAAGGACCGTCGGAAGAACAAGTGGCGTAAGCTTCCAGCTTGCGGTGCTGAAATCGCAAGCTGGAAGCTTACGCCACTTTTAACGCGATGTGGTTGAGGCTCTGCCTCATGCCGGAGTGCGTGTCGGCGAGGCGGAGCCTCTGGACATTGCGTCCCCAGGCACAGCCTGGGAACGAGGGGCGCAGCGGCTAATATTCATTAAAACGAAAACGGAGAACCGATGACTGATTCGCATTCCCCCAATCGACCGACCACCGAGCGACTCGGCCGGCGGGCGTTGCTTCGAAACGGCACCTTGGTGCTCGGGGCCGCAGCGCTGCCGGTCGCGGCCTTGCCGGCCGCGGACGGTGACGCGCGCGTTCGCATCGGGCTGGTCACCGACTTGCACTACGCCGACAAGCCTCCCGCAGGCACCCGGCACTACCGGGAAACACTCGCCAAACTCGCCGAGGCGACCGCCGCGTTTAAGCGTGAAGGTATCGATTGTTTGGTCGAACTCGGAGATCTGATCGACGCGGCTGAGACGGTCGAAACCGAGCAGCGCTATTTAAGGACGATCAATCGAACGTTCTCGGCGATCTGTGACGACCGGCACTACGTGCTGGGCAATCACTGTGTCGACACGCTCAAGAAAGAGGAATTCCTCGGCAGCGTGGGGCAATCCGATTCGTATTACTCATTCGATCGAAATGGAGTCCATTTCGTGGTCTTGGACTCCTGCTTTCGCGCCGATGGTCAGCCCTACGGGCGAAAGAATTTTCAATGGACCGACGCGAACGTCCCGCAAGATGAATTGGATTGGTTGCAAGAAGATCTGGCCGGCACGGACAACCCGACAATCATCTTCGCGCACCAGCGTTTGGACGTCAGCAACAATCACGGAGTAAAGAACAACGCGGACGTGCGAAAGATTCTGGAGTCGTCAGGAAAAGTACTGGCTGTGTTTCAAGGTCATAGTCACCAAAATGATTTGAATGAGATCGAAGGCATCCACTACTGCACGCTGGTGGCAATGGTGGAAGGGTCTGGAGAGGAAAACAATGGTTACTCAACCATGGAGATCCAGCGTGACGGCACGATCCATGTGAAAGGATTTCGCAAACAGGCCCAACGCGAATTCGCGTGACCTTTTCTGGCTACGGCGCGAGCCCTCCGTTCTTTCACGGTGTTTTTGAAACGCGACCGGACGGCTCGCGGGCTGTCGTTTTTGTAAGCCGCGCGCCGCGTAAGCGGCCGGGCACTGCGATGTTGCCCGAGGCCTTACGGCCGGCGGCTCACCATTAACTCAGCAGAACCCGACTAAATCGACAGCCCGCTCGCGCCGTTCCGCTAGCAAGTGCTTCACAGCGTCACCGTTGCCCGGTCAAGAAAGCGAGTAGATCGGCGATCTCGGAAGCGGTCAGCGTATCGAGCAGTCCCTCCGGCATCGGTGAAACCTTCGAGGGGCGGTGAAGCTGGATGTCTTGTTTCGGGATCTCGACGACTTTGCCGGGGTCCAGCGGATCGGTCGCAAGTTGCAGATTCGACGATCGGTAATCACCACCGGTGATGACCTGGCCGCTGACGATCTTTCCGTCGGTCGTCACGATCTGCACGCTGCGATACTTTTCGGCGATGACGTCCGACGGCGAGATGATGGACGCCAGGATGTCACGTGAAGCGAAACGGGCCGCCAGCGAAGAGAGGTCTGGGCCGAGAACCCCACCGCGACCGGCGACGCGATGGCACGACGCACACAAGACCTCGTGGAACAAGGCTTCGCCACGTTTTTCGTCGCCTGGTGTGGAAAGCTGATCGAGGGCGGCGACCAATTCATCCAACGCCCACTTTCGGACATGCGGGCGGGACACTTGTTTGGGTGTGTCTTGGTCAAGCGTCGCGGGCTCAATCAGTGCCCCCAACGCGTCACGCTCGTCTTCGGTCAGCCGCTCGACCGCATGCTCTCGGATTTGTTTCAACCGGCCGGGCATGCCGGCGCCGGAAAACGCCGTCCGCTCCAATTCGCCGAGCGCTTCGAAAAACAGCACACGGTCCTCCATCGACCAACCGCTGGGTTGATGACAGAGCATGAACAATGCATTCATCCGGTCACGCTGGCTTTGCCCAACTCGTAGCAGTTCCATCAGTGGCGGGACGACACCGGCAAGGTGCAGATCGGCGGCCAGCCGGCAGAGTGCTTCGTGGACCGAGCTCCCGCTTCCCAGCGGTGCGACCGTGCCAACGGGCTGCGATTCCAGCCAACGCAGCAGCCGTTGTTTGGACGTTGTGTTTGCGACGGAATCGGTCGTTGCAGGATCGCCCAAGATCAAACGGTAGGCGTGCAAGATCGACAGTTTTCCATACGATGTCAGGCCGTCGATTTTGAGTGCGTCCAAACCCTCGAGCACGGAGTCGTGGTCGTTGCGATCGCCCGCACGGGCGAGTGCCAATAGCGAGGTCGCTTGGATTTCGGGCTCCGGTTCGGACAGCGCCGCGTGTCGCCATCGAGCGCGTTCCTGGTGTTCGATCGCGATTCGCGCCGCGTTTCGGATCAGCGGATCGGGATTGCCCAACTGTTCCCAAGCGGTCGCCAGATCGTCACGATTGGGTTGATGCAGCTCGGCCAGTTGTCGTCGCAGCGACCTGGACCGACTCGAATACGCTTGCCGCTGTTTCTGCTGCTCGGTCGGGACGTCTGCGTCTTGCGATGGGCCGACGTAGCGAATGCGGTAGAGCGCCGATTGGGTTTTGCGTCCGCCCGTGATCACCAACATGTCGCCGTCGGGGCTGAAGTCCAAATCGGTGACGTTCAGCGGTCGGCCGGCGAGGAAGGTTTCGACGCGGCACGCGTATCCGGCACCACGCGGGGAAAGGTGGCAGGCCAGGATTCGTCCATAGGCCCAATCGAGCGCGAACACGGCTCGGCGGTAATGCGCCGGGAATGAACTCCGCGCCCCGGATTTGACTGCCGTCGGCGAGCCTTTTCCGACGTCGACGGTCGGCAAGGCGTTGTCGCTGTGGTCCGGGAAATAAGGTGGCCATTGCCCATTCGTTTTGCGTCGCCAACCATAGTCTCCGCCGGAGACCAGCTGGACCATTCGGGTCGGGCGATACCAGGGCGCTCCCATGTCGTATTCGTTGTCCGCGTCGTAGGTGAACGCCTCGCCGTCGTCGTTGAAATCGATTCCGAATGGATTTCGCAATCCCGATGCAAGGCGTTCCCAATGCGATCCGTCGCGGTCGGTTCGGATCAAATGGCCTTCCTCGGATCGTTGCCCGTTGCGCGCCGCCCGCAGGGGCGAGGTGCGATCGTCGATGTTTTCGGTCGCAAGTTCGACTGAATCGCCATGGATCGAGTAGATCCATCCGTCCGGTCCGAGCGCCAAATCGTTTCTTCCGTGCCCCACCGACCCCGGGAATTCACGCAGCAGTTCCACTTGGTCAAATTGATCGTCGGCATCGGTATCGCGTAGACGGTACAAGCCCTTGGAGTTGTTTGCGTTGGCGTACAATGCGTCGTAGGCGTACAGCAATCCCCGGCATTCGAGTAGCTCGTCATTGATCGTCTCGACCGCGGTGATCCGTTTGCCGTCTCGCGACAGCGTCATCCGCAATAGGCCCTTGTCTTCACGTGCGATGGTGATTCGGCCTTGGGGATCCAACGCCATGCTGACCCAAGAACCTTCATCCGCCTTTGCCGAGCGAATCAGGTCGACTTCGAAACCCGGTTGAGTCACAAAGGTGGCGGGGTCGGTTCCCGCATCGGCTCCGCTGGCCCGACGCCATTGTTCGTAGTCTTCGAAGGGCGAAATCTTGGCGAGATCGGAGACGTTCCAAAATTCTCCTGCGACGCTTCCCAAGGAGACGGCGGCGCCATGATGCGTTTTCCAATCCTCACCGCTGGCAACGGTCTCGATCGATCCATCGGCATAGACGATTTCCAGGCTGGTGGCGACCGCGGCGGGCCCATCGCCGCCGGTGCAGTCGAGTGACAGTTGATTCGTTCCCGTCACCAGCCGGTCGGTCACGTCCCACTGCATCCAGGGGGCGTATTCGTCCAGTCGGGCCAACGGTCGTCGGTTCAAAGCCACCGAGCAACGGGTGAAGTCGGCGGCCAGATGCATCGTTGCACGAGCGACCGCCGATCGAACCTGGAACGGTTTCGACAACGTGACACGCTGGCCCGCGATGCGATCCTTGGTTCCCCAGATCCAGGCGGGCCTGGCGTTGGGGGCGACGCGGGTGATTTCGTCGGCCCCGGCGTTTTCGCCGGTGGCGGGAAGGAACAATCCACCGCAGAGCGTCAGGGTGACGAAGGCAAACGTGAGGGAGAGCTGATTGATCAATGGAACGCCTCGGGAAAGGGGGACGACGCCATAGGATACGCGAAACGATCCTGCCGCGGACGAATGGGTGGTCCGCTGCGCGACGGCGCGGCCTGGCTGGGGCGCTTTGGACTATGATGTGCGGCTCGTTTGCCGAGCGGCTTTACCTTTTGACATTCCAACGATTGGGATCGAGTTGATGATGCGTTTGTTCTTGCTGTTTGTAGTGTTTGCGGTCGCGGCTTCGTCCGGCACCCCGAATCTGGTCGCCCAAGACGCCCAGCCGGAGGTGTCGCAAGGTGCGGACGACTTGCTGGCGCCCTATCGCGCCACGGCGGAAGAGAGATGGTCAGACGACATCGCTGCGTTTGACGAACTCAATCGCACCGAATCGAATCCGGATGATGCGATCTTGTTCATCGGCAGCAGCAGCATCCGCCGCTGGTCGACGATGGCGGTCGATATGGCCCCGTACCGAACCATTCGTCGTGGTTATGGGGGTGCCAAGTTCACCGACATGGCCGTGTTTGTTGATCGATTGGTGTCACCGCACCGGTATCGTGCGGCCGTGATGTTTGTCGGCAACGGTGTGGTCGGAAACCCGGACGATCACACGCCCGACCAAATCGAGGCACTCGCCCGTCACATCGTCGCGGTGTCGCAACAGCATCAGCCCAACGCCCCGTTTTTCCTGATCGAGATCACGCCCTGTGAAAAGCGATTCGACGCCTGGCCAAAAATCCGAGCGGTCAATGCACGGCTTCGCGAGATCGCGCTTTCGACGCCCAACACCTATTTCATTCCTACCGCCAGCCACTACTTGAAAGCCGATGGCACGCCGCGGGCGGAGTTGTTCGTCGAAGACAAGCTGCACCTCAGCGAGGCCGGTTACGACCTCTGGTCGAGCTTGATTCGTCAACGCCTGGACGACGTCTTCCGCGCCATCGCCGCCGACGAGCAGTAGCAGTAGCAGAAAGCCCGTTACGGTGCGGCGACGTCGTGCAGGGTGGCGCCTTTGTCGTCGCTGAGCACCAGGATGGCGTAGCGTTGAGCGCCCTTGGCGTCGGCGGCGCTGATGCTGGTGTAGTCAAATCGTCCGCGACCGTCGGTGTAGCCGTCTTTGAAGAATCGGACACTGCCATCGGGATAGCGGGCGTAGACCTTGACGTAGGCACCGGCGACCGGGCGATGCGAGGAGGCATCGGTGGTTTGCAACTGCCCAAAACCTTCACTGACATAAGTCGTCAGCTCACCGCCATAGTACAGCGTGGTGTTTCGCGAGGCCCCGACGTTGGCTTCGACCAACAGCGTCTTACTCCGCAGATCGGCCGGGATCGGGTAGCGTGCCGTTCCCGTCTTGGATTGCATCGTCAGGGTGTCGGCCCGTGTCGGTCGCACCATCGCGATTCGTTGCAGGTCGTTGCGTGCGAAGGGGGCGTTGCTGAACAGCAGCTCCAGGTCGACGCCGTACAAGTTGATGTCGACTTGGTCGGTGTTGCGGTGGTCGATTCGCACCGTATCGTCTTCGACGCGGACGATCACTTCGGGGACCGACGCCGACGCTTGGCTGTTGGCGCGGTCTCGGTCGGCGATCGCCAGATCAGCCGCCTTGGGCGAAACGCCGGTATCGTCGATCGCCTTCGGGTCACCGACTGAAACGAGTTGCCCGGCGTCCATCAGCTCGAATCGCTGGCGAACGTGCAGTCCCATTTGGGCAAAGCGGTCGTTCCAACGCGGAACGGGATGGGACTGGTAGCGACCGGCGATTTCCAAGGCCGCTTCATAGTTGCCGTGATGCAACGCCAGGTAGCCGGCCAAGTAATCATGTTGCAATTGGCTGGGGACTTGTTCGCGATTGAGCGTGCCGAAGAACTGCGTCGCTTCTTCGATCCGGTTCTGCAGCAACAGGTAGTAGGTCAGCGGCAGTTTTTCGGTGCTCGCGATTTCGGCTTGGAATCCGAGTCGGCGGACAAATTGTTGATAGTGCCGCAGGAAGGTCGGATTGAGAATCTCGTCGACTTCGCCCAAACGATGGATACGGGCGCGAACCAGCGGCGCGTATTCCAGGTGTTCATAGGCAGCTTGTTCGATCGAATCGATGTTCAACAGTGTCGACTCCAACGAGGGACCGACGCGTGCGATCAAGTCGTTGCGAAGCGCAAGGAAGCGACGCATGGAATCCGGGTCGTCGTGATGAAAACCGTATGCCCAGACGTCGGCTTCGGGCAATCGGGCTTGCTTCATCACATCGACGACCGTTTCGTAGACGTCGCGATCACGCATCCGATGCAGCACGTGCGACCAATCGAGTTCGTGTAGATTGGCTTGGTCGAGGAACGTTTTGATTTCAGCGGCCGAACCGTCCCGCGCGATCGATTGCCAGGTCACCGTGTCATCGTTCCATTCTTCGGCCACGTTGAACGATTTTTGTTTTCCACTGGCCAACAGCGTTGCGCCCTGGGAAACGGTCGCGGGGTAGTGGACGAATTGGCCGGCGGTGGGGAAGTAGAACTTGTAGTCGATCGCCGAGACGGCGAACGGGGCCAGTTTGATCGTCTTGCTGTCGGTGACTTGGCTGCCGGCCAGCGGGATGCTTCCGGCGGGGATCTGCCAGAACAGTTCGACGACCTTTTCGGTCGCCGTCGGGTTCGAAACCACGACTTGCCCCTGGTAGGCTTCGCCGGTGACGAACTGATCGGGTTCTCGCCGTTCTTCGTCGTCACGGCGATTGGGATCGACTTGCTGGAAAAGTTGCCCGATCAGCACGCCGGGTTCCGCGTCGGCGGGTTTCAGGGTTCGCAGACGCTTGGTCACCAGGGCGACGGGGTGTTCCGGTCGATAGACGGTTTCGGGCTTGGAGGGCAACGAGATTTCACCGGACTTCAGTGGCAAACCGCACATCGCCAAGGCGATCAACGCGGAGTGTCGGTTGTTGGTGCACTCGAGCAAGTGTTTTGACACCGACGGCGCCGAGGCTTCGTCGGTCCAATCATTGTTGGCCAGCTCGTTCCAAAAGGCGTTGATCGGAATCAGCTCGATCGGTGACGGACCACCCACGACACGGACTTGATCAAAGTGGCTTTCGGCCCATTGCTTGGTGCTGTCGAGTTCCTGATAGAACGCACGCTGGGCTTCGAGCCCCAGGCTGCGGCCCCCGAACATCATCGCCCTGCCCGGTGCGGCTTTTTGCATGCGGCCGAGTTGACGGGCGACGTTGGCGCGTCGACTCGCTTCAAGTTTCTTTTTCTGTTCAACCTCGCCGCCACCCCCCATGCCTCCGGCCATGCCCATGCCCATGGGCATCGCCATGTCCATATCCATGTAGAGCTCACTGTCGACCGCTCCGAACGGATCCCCCATCGCTTCCATTTCAACCATGGCGCCGGAAACCGACATGCGGCTGGATCGCAAGGCGCTTTCGATCAATTTGCGGCGGGTCCCGTAGTCTTCATCGAGCAAGGCGACCGATTCAAACAGATCGCGGCGGATGGAGGACCGCAGCGCCGGGACTCGGATGGCCAGCAGGGCGCGCTCGGCGGCGGAAAGGCGTTGGTATTTCCAAAGCGTCGCGTACTCGGACAGGTCGTTGCCGAGCAACCAATGATCGATGAATTGTTTTTCCTTCTTGTTGCTCAAGTAGGGTTTGATCACCGAATCGAAGAACTCATGGTCGTGCATCCGCAGGAAGAGATGCAATTCATGGCAGGCGAGCTCGGAATAGTGCTTGAGTTTTTCGGCGGTGCTCAGCGTGTGCCAGCGACCGAGGACTTGGAATTCGTCTAGTCTCTCGTCGTCGACGAGTGTCCGGTAAATCGTCATCAGGGAATCGACGTTTCCGTAGACCTGGACCTGGGCCGAACCGAGCTGGGCAAGGTCGAGCGGATCATCGGCCGAGACGATCGAAACGGCCCGCTCGAAGGAGAGGGATTGATCCAGTGGCAGTGAGTTGGCCAACCGCAAGTCTTCTGTTTCGGCATCGCTCAGCGGAGCGGCGAGTGTCCGTCGCAACACGGTCGCCGGGTCGGCAACGATCACCTGGACGATCGGCATCCCGTCGATCAAGTCGGCGGGGATGGTGACGCGGCCGTCGGCATCCGCGATCAAGTTGGCCGCCAGCACGCCGCCGTCGGACAAAAAGTCGAAATCGGGGGTGGCAGCGGCACCATCCTCAGCTTCGAGCATGCTGTCGGCTGAACGGGACATGCTCTCCCGTGCCGGTGCGGCCGATGGCGGAGGGGCGGCTCCGTCGCGGGCACTTTGACTTTCGTTCGACGTCGTTTCGGTTTCCCACGGGTTCAGCAGAATGCTCGGTTGGGGCAACATGACGCCGGGGAACTTGGCGGCGTATTGCCGACGCAGCACGTACTCGTATTCGTCACCCAAACGTAGATCGCTGACATATCCGCAACGTCCCAGCGAGAGTTGCCGCCCGCGCAACGAAGGCATCCCCAGATGCAAGTCATCCAACGGTGAGTGGCGATCAAAGTAGCGTGATGCGACGACGTGCACCCGGGCTAAATTTGTGTTGCCGGCCAGACGGACCGTCACGCTGCCGTCCTGGTTGCGATGGATGTCGCGGATCGAGATCGGGATCGCAACACTTTGCTCGCGATGGCGGACCTGTCCGACCAGGACCTGATCGATGGTCGGGCCTTGGACGACGGCGATCACGGTTTGGTGACCGGTCCGACGGTCGACCAAGCGGAGATCCCCGGCGGGTAGATTGGCGGCAACCAGAAAGCCGTTTTCCAGTCGCAGTTGATCCGAGTGGTCGACGTGGTTTTGGCCGTCACGCGTCGCCAACAATCGGAACCGGTCGACCGAAGCACCGTCGACCAACGGCAGACGCAAGTCGTCGTCCGTCGACAGGTGCAACGTGGAGGGCCAGATTTGTTGATTGAGCGCCAGGTCAAACCGATGCTGGGTCTGATTGGCGATCCCGTAGTGCAATTGACGCACACCGGCAAGTCGTCCCAGTTGCACCCGTCCACTGTCATCGCTTTGCAGGTAGCGGCTGGGGAGGACAGCGCCGATGTCGACGGCGAATTCCAGTTTGACCGTTGCACCGGCGACCGCTTCGCCGCTACGTCCACGCGTTTCGATCACATAGTTGTCACCGTCGCGGGTCAAGAAGGCATCGACGGTGTGCGTGGTCCGGCGAATCCCGGCGATTTCGATGGAGTGACCGGCACTCAGCTCGCGATGCCGGCGGTCGGACAGGCCGACCACATGGCCGGACAATTGAAAGTCGATCCGGGCGACACGGGACGGCACCCGGAAATTGAGCTGCATCTCTTTCGCCTGGTCCAGCTCCAGACCGCTGAATTGCTTGCTGGTTTCGATGCCATCGAGATCCGTGGCGACGATCCGGACCGTCGCTTCTTTCAAGATCGCCGGGTCGACGGGTGTGGTTCCCAATCGCAATTGCGGGCGGACCAGCAGGGTGGCGGTGCGACCGGATTGAAGCAACGTTTGGTCGACAAAGAAACCGGCTTTCAAGCTGTAGGCTTCGTCCGGCTGGCGAATCGTGATCGACTTGGCGATTTTGCCATCGCTGACGATCACTTTGCGGTCGACCGCTTGATTGACCATCGGCAAGGTGACACGCCCGTTGTCGTTGGCAGCGAATTCCTGGTTGCCCACATAGATCTTTGCCGTGGGGATCGGGTTGCGATCCTCATCCAAGACCGTAATCTGCATGCCGTTGGCATCGCCGGATCGAACCGTTTGCAGATCGCCGCGGCGGATCAACGTGCGGGCGCGCAGACCTTTGCCGACCAGGTCGATGATCCAGACACCACGGTCACTGGCCTCGGGGATGGCGATGGTTTCACGATGCCGCTCGATCGCCGGTCGGTCGTACTCGATCGTTTTTTCATGCGTCGCGATCAGACCATCGAGTTCCACGTCGGTGTCCAAGTGGCCTTCGTTGGTGCGATGAAACGCCAACGAATTCATCTCATAGATTCGGACGACCAGTTTGTCGATGTTCTTCACATCGACGAGCAACTCGGTGGGTTGCCGGGCGTCGTAGCGGACGGGATTGTTCGCCGCGAAACTGAGTTGGATTTTGTCACGCAGTTCGCGGCGTTCGCTGGCCGACAGCATGTCGTAATAGGGTTGCGGGTTGGCAACGCCGGCCATCAATTTCGTCCGGGCAAACACCCGCCGCAGGAAATCGGGTTGCAAGTAACGCTCAAACGCACGGGTGTCTTGGGCGTCGCGAAGGAAATGCTCCAGGTAGGTTTCGACCAGCATCTGTTCGTTGCCGATCGGCGGCAGGATCGCGATCTGGGAAAAATCCTCGTTCAAGTTGGCGCGTGATCCGACCCGGGCGAGCACGGGGCTGATCAGCGGACTTTGACGCGGCAGTTGCAGGTAACGCAGAAACAGATTGGCGTCCCAGATGCCGGCCGCCAGGTTGGCTTCCAACAATCGATAGGTGGCCGACGCCTTGAGCGAGTTGTACGAGGCGGGGAGCGTGCGCACGTAGGCTTCCAAACGCACCAGGTACTCACGGCGTTGTTCGGGTTGTTGGCTGATGTCGACATCGGCACTCGGTCGCAGCATCCGCAGCTTGGCGTTAACGAAGGCGTTGTCATCGGCAACCGCACCAACGCTGCGGCCGACGTTGTTCAATTCGCCCAGCGTCAGAAACTGGTGGGCCGATAAGTCACCGAAACGTTGGTCGCGTGCCGGACGTGATCTCAGTTCCGCGATGACCAACTGATCCAGACCCTTCAAATACGAACCGTCGACGCGTTTCAGAAAATCGTGCAACGAGACTGGGGTTTGGTTCGCATTCCCGCTAAGGTACCAATCCGCGGCGATCTGCATCCCGATCGGGGACAGTGACACGTTGTCCCGCAACGAATTTTTGACCAGCTGTTGTGAATCGATGAAGTTGTCACCCAGTTCGCTCGGATAGCGGCGGGTGCCTTTTTTGGCCGGCGGCGCGTGGTTGAGTTGGATGCCCAGTCGATTGACCAAATAGTCGATCGTCTGTTTGGGCGATTGGTCGTAGGTCAACAGCCGTTGACGATCGGTCATCGAATGCATCAACGCCGTCATCGATCCCTTGCGGCTGGCCGACCATTCTTTCAGCATCGCCTCGGCACGATCCAGCTGGGACGTGTTTTGGTAGTGCAAACAGTGGTAGAAGAAGTAGTCTTGGCTGCCGGGAATCAACTCCGCCAGAATCGCCTCGCGGTCGTCCGCCAGGGCAAAACGTTCCATCAATCCGATCGGTGCGGCCATAACAGGTGTGGGGATTAGTCCGGCCAAGACCAGGCAGGTGGCCACGCAGAGCGCGAACCCTTGCAGGACGGCGGAGCGACGGGGAACTTGGTTTGGATCTAACGGCAGCATGACAGATCACCCGGGAGTGATGGAGAGGGACCGATTGCTCGATTCGGTACACAAATCAATAGACGAGCGGCGACGGGGACGCCTGACGGTTTAACGTAGCCGCTGAGAAGGACGAAGGACGTGCCGATTTCTTAGGAGAAAGGAAGAATTTTCGGCGAATTCCGGCGTGCGGACTGGCTCGGCGTCGCCCAACGCGTGCCGATTGCCGGATCGGTGATCGGTGCTTTAGCCCCTGCCGAGGTAACGCTGACGGTTTGCGATCGAGCTGCGGCGTGATTATCCAGGGGGACGTCGATTCAATTACGGCAAGAGTGATGGCACCCTTCTCCCCCGCAAATCGTTAACAAGCTTGCTTGTCGATTTGTGGGGGAGAAGGGCTGGGGATGAGCGACGGTCTTAAATTGTGGCAAGAGGTCAGATCGAAAATCTTGGATTTTTCGATTCCGAGATCCAGTGTGGTCAGGGGCCAGCCCCCGAACCCCCGAGATTTTCTTAGGCATTGCGCCGGTGTTCAATGATTTTTGGAAATTTGGGTGACGCGATTGTTGCGCAGCAGTAAACTTGAGCCGCTGGGTGAAACGCAACAGGGCTCTGCAGAGATGCAACCGTGCCAGGGATAACTCAGTCGCCGGTGTGTCAATGACGCATCGAGCACGTATGGCGACTACGGTCCTAGTTTAGCGACGGTGCCGTAGTCGCCTTTTGCTCCTTTTTCGCATTGACCTGAGGGTTCTTCCATGATTCGCCGCAGTGAATCATGTTGTTGAGAATCGTCAGGAGTTTGCGCATGCTCGCTACCAAAGCTAACTTTTTGATTTTACCTTTGGCGATAAGCCGATCGTAGAAACGTTTGATGACTGGGTTGTGTTTCGTTGCAACCAGTGTCGCCATGTAGAGCACGCTTCGGACTTGTGAACGTCCACCTCGGACCTTTCGTTTCTTGTCGCTCTTGCCTGTTTGGTTGGCCAACGGAGCAACACCGACAAGTTTGGCAATTTGACCTCGGTTGAGTTGTCCCAGTTCTGGCAGCTCGGCCAGGAGTGTCGCAGCGGTGACTGGACCAACTCCACTGACGCTGAACAAGATTTCTACTTTGGGATCGACTTTACTGAGGTCCTTGAGCATCTTTTCGATGCGTTTGTCGAGGCTTTTTAGCTGCTTTTTCAGGTGCGAAATCGTTTCCTTGATTTGTTGAGCGGCAAACTTGTCACGGGTTTGACTGAGTCGGTTTTGCTCCTGGGAGAGCAAATCTTTCACTTGGGTTCGACGCCGCACTGTTGAAAGAAATTCTTTCTCTTGCGCCGTGCGAGGAGGTGTCAGATGGATTTCCACATCTTCGCCAAAACGGCGGATCATGAATGCATCGATCACATCGGTCTTCTCCAAATAGCCATGCCCTTTGGCAAAGTCACGGACCTGCCTCGGGTTGGCCACGCAAATCGGTACACCAGCGTCGTGAGCAGCCTCCACAATCAGATATTCGTAGCCGCCAGTTGCTTCACAGACAACCAATGTATTTTCAGTGTCTTGGATTCTCTTGAACAGCTTTTTGCTGATCGCTGAAATCGTGTTGGGCAATTGTTTGGCAATCTTTCCTGCGGAGTCATTGACATCAATTTTGTCTGACGCGACGTCAATACCAATGACACGGTTGTACTTCTGTTTCATAGTTAAGTCCCATCCTAGTGAATACGATCTGACCACATGCGATAACGCGATTGGGTCGATCGAGCGACGGTTCGGGTTCAAAACGAACTGCTGTGCGACTCAAGCTCATCCACGGCGTTGAATACCACCTAGGGGAAATTACGATCTACACAGCAGTGTTGGGAAACCGCTGCAGGCAGCCACCCAACATCGACAGCCCAAACGATGATCAAATCGCCTGGAATTGCCAGTCAGGCGAGATACTAGGGGGCTGGTGAATCGATTTCGCAACCCACATCGTTCGTCGTAGAGCTGACGACTGGGAGGCTGCACTCGATACCATGCAGCCGAGATGTGTTGCCCCTCACCCCCAACCCCTCTCCCCAAAAAACGCTCGACGCTACGCGACTTCGGCGTTTTTTGGGGAGAGGGGAGCCTGTGGATTTGTTAGCGATCCGTCAGCCACCAACCGGGCTGCGTTTGGCGCCCCCGGGCAGTGTTGTGGCACCGCTCTGCGGTGGAAAATCGTTTCCGCTGATGTTACGCCGTCTTGCTGTCGACGCTTGCCGCGACGCTGGTCTCGCTGTTTCGCAACAGTTTGGTGAACTCGTCGACTCCCTCTTGTTCCTCTTCCAGAATGTTTTCCAAGAAGATCACCAAGGGGCGATTGCCTTCGGCCAACTCCAGTGCTTTGGTGTACATCTCCACCGCTTTGGACTCGAACTCGAGACTGTTTTGCAAGATCTCTTGCAGGTCGCGGGTCTGTTTGATCTCGTTGCGTGTCGCGGCGGGAACACCGCCGAGTGCGACGATCTTGTCGCCGACCAGTTTCGCGTGGCCGAATGATTCTTCGGCATTGTCCATAAAGGTCTTGGCATAGACTTCACGCCACACCCCTTCGACGATGAAGCTCGCTTGGGAGTACTGCGCGACGCCCGTCCACTCGTGTTTCAGGCATTCGTTCAGTTGTGCGATGACGGCTTCGTGACTCATTCGTATTTCTCCAGTTGGGGATTGATGTCCGTTGAATCATTCACCATAGCGCTGCAAGGCGGTTTCCGGCAACTGATATTCGAAGCAATGCGTCGCAATTTTTCAAATCAGGTGACCGCCGCGTGCCTTGTTGAGAATCGTTCGAGATAACTTGCCAGGGCGGCAGCGATTTGTTGAAATTGCGTCTCAAGTAGAGGGCCGGTCTTCCAGCGGGAAGCGTGACGGCCAATTGATTGATTCGGGATCTGCTGATGCAATGGTGAGCCGCTGGCCGTAAGGCCTCGGGCGGGCGCCAGAATGCCCGGCCGCTCGCGCGTCGCGGCTCACTCAATCAACAGACCGGTGAGTGAGCGGCGCGTGTGCAACACCACCTCGCGCCACTGGCTGACGCCACGTGCTGGGATGTGGGGTTTGATCCAAATATCCGTCTAGGTTTTTCATGAGCGACGAAACGATGACCGACGCCCCTTCCGTGCTGGTTTGCTGGACCACGGTTTCCGAGCAGGAGCAGGCGCGGGCGATTGCCCAAGCGTTGCTGGAGCGTCGCGTGGCGGCCTGTGTCCAGATCGATGCGCCGATCGAGAGTCATTATTGCTGGGACGGACGGGTGTGCTGCGAAACGGAGGTTCGCTTGGTGATCAAGACGTCGGTCGGACAGGCGGCCCGGTTGAAAGAAACGTTGCGGGCGCTGCATCCGTACGAGGTGCCGCAAATCGTGATGCTGCGGAGTGTGGATGTGGATCGGGAGTACGCGCGGTGGGTGGACGAGCAGACGGGGTGAGGGTGTGACGCGCAAGCTGAAGCTTGCGGGGGTCGCAAGCTGGAAGCTTACGCCACTTGAAGCTTGCGGGGGTCGCAAGCTGGAAGCTTACGCCACTTGAAGCTTGCGGGGGTCGCAAGCTGGAAGCTTACGCCACTTGGGGCTTGGGCCACTTTATTCGAGGCCTTCGATGCCGGGTGGTGGGATCAGGCCGCCGCCGATGTTGCCCAGGTTGCGGGCAAAGAATCGGGGCTCGATCAGGAATCCGACGCCGATGTTGTCCCGCCCGGTGTCGACGTTGATGTTGACCCGCAACAACAACGACTCACCGATGCGTGTCAAACCGTAAGATTGTCCGACCGATCCCGTGTTGCCAAAGTCATAGGTCATGCCGCCGGAAAAGATCCACTTTTCGTTCATGCGGTAATCGTAGGTCGTACGGAGCACGGTGCTGCTGATCGGGCCTTCCAGCGAAAGCAGTCCGACGTACGTGTCGCTGACACCGGGACGGCTGGTCCGCAATCCCGCGCTGATCGAACGCAAGCCGCCGTCGAAGAAGTCGATGTAGCCGTCGCTCAAGATCGAGTAGCGGTCGCCGAGGTGGTAGCGGAAATCATAGGTCGTCGGGCCAACGGTTTCGCCAAAGTTATCGCGATCGGATTTGGGGAATAGGATCGTATCAAAGTCCAACTGGACGACATCGACGATCCGCTCGCGGCCCGGCAGACCTCGTTTGGTTTGGAAACGCTGGTGCAGCCCCAGACGCAATTGTTGCAGGTCATCGGCGATCACGTCACTGGGACTGCTCACCCCGCGCTGGATCCCCTGGCGAAACGCATACGTTCTCGGATCGAATTCGCCGGGCAGGGTGCCGCCGAAGGTGGTGCCGATGAACCGCCTGCGGAATTGTTCTTGGGCGTTGTCGTCGAGTCGATCATAGAGCGGCAGTTCGTCCAAGTCCGCGTCACTGTCGGCGTACCAGTATTCCGCCGTCCAGTCCAGCTTGTGCGCCAACCCGCGCATGTTCAGCAAGCTGCTTTGGATCGTCGGGTCGATGCGGACCATCGGCAGGTTGAATTGAAGCCCGGCTTGACCGAGCAGGCGCGTCAGCGACTGGCCGTCGGCGGCTTCGCCGTAATGGGCGGCTTCGACCGAGGCGATGGGGCGAAAATTGAAGGGACCCAGCGGCAACCCGATCGAAAGCTCCTGGCGCGTCGACGCGACCACCCCGTCGCTGGCAACCTCGCCCGGCAACGGGAAATGGTTCGCCGCTTGCACCGGATCGTCCGGGGCATCGGCGACGTTCAGCTTGGAGTACGACGCATGGTTGTGCATCTGCCACGTCAATCGTTCTTGCAAAAATGTGCCGCCGAACAAGTAGTGGTTCAGCGCCGGCAACCGTTCGGTTTCCTGAAAGAAATCATTGACCTGGGCGTTGGCCGATAGATCGAAAAGCTGATTGTGGTGGTACTTGCGAAGCCGTAGTCCGGTGACGTGGTCGGGGTCGTTGTCCCATTCGTTCTCCAGGTACTGTTCCAGAAAATTGCGATCGCTCAGCCAGCCGGTCTGGGCGATGAATTCGTAATCGTTGGCCAGTTGTTGTCGGTGACGCAGCAACGCCCGACCGCGGTTTTTGGTTTCCGGTTCCAAGGAAAGCCGATCCAGTCCCAGGCGATCGCGTCCGCTGTCCCGGATGCCCCAGACGTCCAACATGCCGCGTGTGCGTCCCGGAATGCTGAACAGTCCCGGCAGGTTGTATTCCAACTGCGTGCCGAACGCCGGTCCGCGATCACTCAAGTAGTCGGTCGAGATTTCCCAGTCGACGCCCTTGGGCACGTTGTCGATACCGAACAGCTGAAAGACGTCCCAGTCGAGCATGACCTGGGTGCCGAAGTTGCTGTCGTTGTTGATCTTGATGTCCGTCACATAAAAGACGGGGCGTTCCAAGCTGGTCGAAAATTGCGGCCAGTAAAAGATCGGGATCCCGCCCAAGAACACAAAGCTGTTGTTGCTGCGGACAAACGGATCTTTGTCGGCGACCAGCAACCCGGTGCGTGGGTCGATCAGGGTCCGCGTCCGTTCAAAGAATTCCAGTTGCTCGCTCTGCAGCCAGTACCGTGGCACACCCATCCGGCTGCTGGTCACCGCGGCATCAAAGGCGCGATAGTTGCCACGCGCGACTTGTTGCAGCACCTCGGCTTTCAAGCGAACCACACCCTGGTACTCTGGAACCGTCGTGATCGCTTCGGCGTCCAACACCATCCCGGTTTCACGGGTGACGTTGTAGAACATCGAATCGGCGTAGATCACATTGTCGCCTTGCCGGAAAACAATGTCGCCTTCGAGATACAGTTCACCTTCGGCGGCCGACAGGTCCGTCGAGCCGTCAAAGACATTCGACAAATTCGGCAGCCAGCCGACGACGCGATCGGCGGAAATGGTGACGGTGCCAAAATTCATGAAGCGGCCGTCGTCCATCTGGGCTGCGACGTCGCGGACACGGATCGTCACGCCGCCGCGGGCGAGAATGATTTGTTCGTTTGTTTCCGGCCGCAGGACACTGTCAATGATCGGTGGGTGCGAGGCGCCGCGGGCGTCGATCTCTACGCTCTTGCTGCCGCCGCCGAAAAAGAATTGTGTCCCGCCGGTGGTCGCGCCGTCTTCAAAAACGATCGGCGGCGGCGAGTCGGTGGCAAGCGGAAGTCCGCCCGACGGCGGAAGCGGTTGCAGCGGCGCGATCGTGTTGGTCGGCGGAGTCAGGGTGGGGGCAAGCGCCGGAGACGGGATCGTAGAGGCTCCATCGGTCACGCCCGGGTCTGGGACCGGTTGGGTGAATTGAACCTGGTCGACGGACGATTCCGCATGCGGCGGCGTGGCTCCGACCGCTTCGATGGAATCCAGCGGCAGGAATTCCATCAGAAATGGACGCTGTGCCGGCTTGCCACGGTAATTGGGAGCCTGGACCGAGGGGTCGCGGACCGTGGTCCAGGTCGCCGTTCGCGGTGTCGGGTCGACGCTGCCGTCGGGACGCACTCGGCCTTCGATCACCAGCCGGTTGCGAACGCGACCGCGCGGGCCATCGGTGACGATCAAGATGCGCTCGGCATGGATGGCTTGTTCGTGGTGATGCAACACGCAGTCGCCTTCCAACAACGATGCTTCCGCACCATCGATCTGCCAACGGTAAATCGTGTTGCCGCTGGCGCGGATCGATTCAGACACAGGGGGGGCTGCATCCGAGTCGACGGCGACCCCGCACGCCCATAGCAGCGTGATCGTCAAGAAAATCAGCCGAGTCCGGTGGTGCCGCGTGCGCGCAGCCCAGGCGCCGAGCCGCTCGGTGGATTTCCGGGCGGTCGGTGGGTGCGAATCGGCAGTGGCTTCCGTGCCGGCCAAATTGCGTGTCGGGATCAAGTGCAACGAAGGGTTTTGCCAACGGCGCGTACGTTCACCGGTGGTCGATTCCGCGATCCTACGAAGTCGCAGCGATCCATCACAAGCGGAACCTGAAAGTGGCGTAAGCTTCCAGCTTGCGATCCGTGGCGTAAGCTTCCAGCTTGCGATCCGTGGCGTAAGCTTCCAGCTTGCGATCCCCGCCAGCGCCAGCTGGCGTCCACCTAATCATCCACCGAACGCCCCACGTTGACGCTCGCGAGGATCGCGAGCCGAGGCAAGCTGGAAGCTTACCCCACTGGTTGCTAGCAAATTTATGTCGATGCGTCCGCCGATCGCCAGGGTGGCGTGCTCGTCACCGCTGGGTTGAGTCGACGGTCGCTTGCGAAATCTGCAGGCCGACCAATCGCGCGATCACGATCGCCACATAGAGCTGGCCGATCATCGCTTGCAGTGTCGCCAGCATGCGGGCCGGTCGGGAAACGGGAGTCACGTCACCGTAGCCCAGCGTCGTCAAGGTGACGTTGCTGAAATAGATGAATTCGGCCACGAATCCCGGACGGGTTTCACCGAACGTTGAACTCGCATTGGATTGAAAGGACCCCGGATCGATCAACTCGATCAACGCGTAGAGAAATGCCCAGGCGAGACCGATCAGAAAATAGATCGAAATCGCCCCGATGATTCGATTGGCATCCACCGGTCCCTCGCCAAACACGTGCTCCGCCAGTGAGCTGATCAGCAACACGAAAATCGCGATGAAGCAAACGTCGGTGCTGCCGGTGACAAGCCGTGATGAATGCACTTCATCAATCCAGGAGAGCGCATAGGCAGCCACGCCTAACACGATCGTCGCCCACATCCGAATCTTCGAACACGCAAGCGATCGCATGGCCGATAACACTACAATCAAGAACATCGCATTGAGTAGCACCCGCTGCAGCCTGTCGTCTGACGAAACGAAACTTTGCAGCACAAGAATCGAGATCAATGCGATCAGCAGTTCCAGGTGACGAAGTTGCCGGAACTCGGGCTGCCGGCTGGGATGGGGATTGGGATGGGACATCGCGATCAACGAAAAGGGCGAATCGGGTGGCAGGGAGGCTGAAGTGGCGAGCGACCTCGGCGGAGGTCAGCCGAATTCAACGGACACAGAGGGGAATCGTCATGACGTCATTAGAAGTGTTGCTTGCTGCACTGGGTTGGTGCACGCTGATGAATCTGGGCATGTTAACCGTGACGACGCTGCTGCTGGTCGTGTGGGGAGAAGCGATTGGGCGATTGCATCAACGGTGGTTTCGGCTGGAAAAGCGTGAGCTGCAACGCGAGTACTTTCGCTATTTGGCTAATTACAAACTGCTTCTGCTGGTCTTCAATCTGGTTCCCTACCTTGCATTGCGACTGGCAATGCGATGAGTCGGCCGCACCGATGCACCCGTCGGGGAGGACGAATCCGCTCCTTTTTGACGTTGTTTTTGCAACGGAAGGGACAAACGAAGGTGGCGGGACGGGCCGTCCAACTCGGCAGGCGGGTGCAAAATCCGGTCGCAGCGGCCGAGTCGTGTTTCGCTTATTGTCCCAATTGGCCGGATCACCCCACCAGGAATCTGGGTCAAACGGGACTTTTGCACTACAAACTCTGATTCTTTTGCTCAAATTGATACGAAAGAATCTGCTGTGATCGATCGTGCCGAAGCCGCCCCCCGCCCTTCGAGTGGGTGGACTCCACCGTCCAGGAAGGTGTAGTATTCCTAATTGGCTCGATCACGAGAAAATGAAGACAATCGAATGTCTTGGACAGGAGATTGGGGACGCCGGGGATAAAATTTCCAGTCCCATCAAAAAAACAGATTCGACCCACATCGGGATTGCAGCTAAAATGCCGGCCGCTGGGAGCGTCCGTTCACGTTCAAACGTCGATCGAAAGTCACCTCTTCGGATTCGCTTCATCGTCAAGGAATGCATCGTCTGTGCTACTCAATCGCTCATCTCCTTCTAAATCAACGACCACTTCCCGGATCGACCCTGCCGGGATTGTTGAGATGGGTAACGGGGATGAAACCGTGCTATTTTTGCACGGCTTATTCGGAACGCCTGAACATTGGCGTCACGTGATGGAACGGTTGGCCGATCGCTATCGGGTGATCGCCCCCCAATTGCCGGTCGACCCCCAACCCGGCCGTCGCCAGCACGGGATCAACGCGATCGCGGACTTGAGCGATCAGGTCGCCGAGCTTGTCGAAACGCTTCGGATTGATCCCTTTGTGATCTGTGGCAATTCACTCGGAGGCTTGGTGGCGATCGACCTGTGTGCCCGACGCAAAGACTTCGCCAAAGGTCTGGTGCTTGCCGGCAGCGCCGGGTTGTTCGAAAAGAATCCGATCGGCGGCATGCGACCGAAACCGTCGCGTGAATTCGTCAAAAAAACGGTTTGTGGCATCGTCCATAAACAGGAATTGGTAACCAACGAACTGGTCGACGATTGGCATTCCTCGATCCAAGATCGCGACTATGTCCGATTCGTCTTGCGGGTCTCCCGCGCCACCCGCGACCGATCGGTCGAGAAAGAACTGACGAAGTTGGATCTGCCGACGATGATCATCTGGGGCCAGGAAGACTCCATCACACCGCCGGAGACCGGCCGCGAGTTCCAGCGACGGATCAAGGGATCGAAGTTGCAATTCATCGAGGACTGCGGGCACGCGCCGAACTGGGAACAACCCGAAGCGTTCGCCGAACTGCTCGATGAATTTCTTCCGACCTGCTTTGCGGACTGAAATGAGGCGATACGCCATCGCGATCGTCCTGTTTGCCGTGATTTCGTCTCCGCTGATCGGCTACGGCGCACTCCGGGCACTCAAGAGCACGTCGAACGATCCCAGGCAATGGCTGCCCCGATCCTTCGCCGAAACCGACACCTACGACTGGTTTCAAAGCCATTTCGGCACGGATGAATTCGCCGTCGTCAGCTGGCCCGGATGCGATCTGGAGGATCCGCGCGTCGGGCAACTGTCTCAAGCACTGCTCCAGACGGCATTCTTTGATCGCGTGCGGACCGGGCAGAACGCGATCGAGGAGTTGATGTCGCCGCCGCAGAATTTTTCTCGCGCCGCGGCCATCAGTCGCTTGCGGCGGATTCTGATCGGAGCCCAGGACGGGACCACCTGCCTGGTGTTGACCACCTCCGTCGTCGGTCAAGCCGATCGCAGCGCCGCGGTCGGTGAAATCGAAACGTTGGCCTGGGACGTCTGTCAGTTGCCGGCCGCGGAGCTGAAACTGGCCGGTCCGACGGTCGATGCCGCGATGATCGATGCCGAAAGCCGAAAACTGCTGTTCGGCCTGGCCGGGCTGTCCGCGTTGGTTTCGTTTTTGGTCGCGACGCTGCGGATGCGCAGTATTCGACTGGCGATTTCGGTCCTCTTGGTCGCGGTCTACAGCACCGCGGTGTCGCTGGCGATCCTGTACTTCAGCGGCGGCAAGATGAATCTGTTGATGACGATGCTGCCCCCGTTGGTCTATGTGTTGACGATCTCGTCGGCGGTGCATTTGGCAAACTACTATCGCGATGCGGCGCGTGACCGGTCGTCGCCCGTCCCCGCGGCGATCCGGGCCATCGGTCAAGGATGGTTGCCCTGTTCGCTGGCCGCGATCACCACCGGGATCGGCCTGATTTCGTTAATGCTCAGCAAGATCGAGCCGATCCAGAGTTTCGGTTTTTATTCCGCGCTGGGTGTCGTGGCCAGCGTCGTCGTTCTGTTTCTGCTGCTCCCCTCGGCGCTGTTCCTGTTTCCCCCCAAGCCCGAAGCGGAAACGGATCGGCCGACCGGTGACGATCCGCACCAGAAAGGCAACGCGTTGATCGATGCGGTGCTCAACCACCATGTTTTCTTTGCCCTCGCTTGCTTGGCGTTGATGCTGTTGTGCGCCTCAAGAATTCCGTCGATCCAATCAACAGTCAAACTGCAAGACCGCTTTCTGCCCAGCAGCGACGCGATCGCCGATTACCGTTGGCTGGAGGAACGCGTCGGACCGATGGTACCGCTGGAGGTCGCGATCCATTTTGACAAGGACGACCCCCGCGATCGTGTCGAGCAGATCAAATTGGTCGCGCGGATCCAAAGCAAAATTCAATCGCTCGACGAGCCGGTGGCGACCCTGTCGGCGTTCAACCTGTGTCCGCGACTTCCCTCCGGGCACAGCGTTCGTGACATTGTCCAACGCAAGGTACTCAACGGCCGGCAGACCCAACAACGCCTGATCGAGGCGAAGTACTTGAGCGAAAGCGGAGACCAGCATCTTTGGCGGATTTCGGTGCGTGCCAACGCCATCGGCGATTTGGACTATGGGATCTTTGTCGAAAAAATCCGGGCAGCGGTCGCCCCCTTGTTGACCGATGAGAACGCCGAGGGAACCTTCACCGGCGTGATCCCGCTGATCTACAAAGCCCAACGCCAGTTGTTGTTGGATTTGTTTCGCAGCTTCCTGGTCGCTTTCGCCGTCATTGCCGGCGTCTTGCTGGTAGTGCTGCGAAACATCTGGGCAACCTGCTTGGTGATGTTTCCGAATATCTTTCCCGCCGTGATCGTTTTCGGCGGCATCGAGTGGGTGAACATTCCCGTTCAGATCGGCTCGGTGATGACGGCCAGCGCGGCGCTCGGGATCGCGGTCGATGACACCGTCCACCTGTTGACCTGGTTCCGCCGCGGTCTGGACCAAGGGATGTCGCGCCGACAGGCGATCGAAAGCGCCTTTTCGCGATGTTCCGGCGCGATGGTGCACACGACGCTGATCTGTTCGTGCGGGTTGATCGTGTTCGCGCTCAGCACCTTTGTGCCGATCCTGCACTTCGCCTGGTTGATGGTCTTCCTGCTCGCCTCGGCGCTGCTGGGCGATCTGGTGCTGCTGCCGGCGATCTTGGTCGGACCGCTGGGCCGGTGTTTCGAGAAGAAGCGGTAGGGCGCGAGCCCAATGCTAGTGCTTTGTCAGCTTTCAATTTTCGAGCCTGCGTTTGTCGAGCGGAAAAGGGGTCAGGTACCAAAAACCAAATGGCCCGCAGGGTGCTTCGCATTTTTGGTACCTGACCCCTTTTCCGCGGTACCCTAAGAATAAAAGTTGACGAAGCACTAGCGCTTTGGCTGTAAAGGTGTTAGCGGAACGGCGCGAGCCGTCCGGTCGCGTTTCAACAACACCGTGAAAGACCTCTACGGATCGATGGACCACCATTGGCGACCACCGCGACGACGTGAGGTCGCTCTCACGCCACCTTCACGTCCGACGCAACCCGATTTTTTTGGATCGCGCCGATGCACTGATAGACGGCCTGACGGACGGCCCGTTCGCGCGGGTCATCGAAGATGCGAAAGCTCATCGTGTTGGTCAGGTAGGCAAACGCCAGCTGTTTCGATGGATCGGCCATGCCAAACGATCCGCCCGCGCCGGGACAGCCGAACGCTTGGTCATCGGCACCGAAGCGGAATCCGGCGCTGGGTCGGGAAAAGCCGAAGCTGTAATGGGTGTCGATCTTCAACACCGCGTCCCGCGTGCCGCGCGAGGGTTGCAGCGGTGGGGCGACCAGTTCCTGCATCGTCGTGGGGGTGATTCCCAACCGCCGTCCGCCCCGCGCCAAGACGTCATAGACCTTGGCAACGGCACGCGCCTGTCCGAATCCGTTGGCCGATGGAATCTCGACCTCTCGGTACTCCGGTCGGCCGAGTGCCGCGGGGTCATCAAATTTCAGAAACTTGATCGACTTGGATACGACCGATCGGGGCCAAATCCCGGCCATCACCATTTTCCACGGCAACTGGTTGAGGTTGGCCAAGATGGCCAGCTTTCGAAAGCCCTGGGTGCTGCTGATGTGTTCCGAGTCGATCCAATCGGGAAGCCCGATGTAAAACTCGATCCCCAGCGGAGAGGCAATTTCATCTTGAAAGAATTCGCCCAGTGTCCGCCCGGCGGGATCGACGCGACGGATCAGTTCATTCTGATACCAGCCCAGGGTCAGCGTGTGATAGCCGTGCTTGGTCCCGGGCTGCCACAACGGTTTTTGACTGGCCGTGATCGCCGCCATCTGGTCATGGTCGGCCAGAATCTGGGGATTGAGTTTGCGGTCGATGGCGACCAGACCGGCCTGATGGGCCAACAATTGACGCACAGTGATTTGCCGCTTTTCGCCGCATCCGAATTCCGGCCAATACGCGGCCACGGGCGCGTCCAGATCAAACAGCCCCCGGCTGTGGGCGACCGCCATCACCGCCGCCGCCATCCCCTTGGTCACCGAAAACGCCAGCGAAAGCGTCTGCTCGGTCCACCGTGCCCCGGAGTGATGGCAACGCCGTCCGGCCCACAAGTCGACGACTTTCTGCCCCTGGTGATACACCGTGCACGCGGCACCACGTTCACCACGCGACACAAAATTGGTTTCAAACTCCGCGCGGACTCTCTCGAACCCCGGCGCCACCGATCCGAGGATCGTCGGACGATTTTCGCTCTGCGTGAACATCCTGTCTTCCCCTCAATCGAAACGGCACACCGAATCAAATCAGATACGCAACCCATTTATCGTAGGGAACCGGCTACCTGCAGGCAATCTCAACATCTAGTCAAAATATCACTAGTCCTTCGCAACGAGATTTATGTACACATCAGAAACTGCCGCAAGACCAGGCTAATGGCGGCAATCTCTTCTCTCTCAATCTGGAACGAACGGATGCACGCTTTCCAACTCCTGCCGAGACTACGGCTGATCATCATTTCATTGCTGGCAACCGCACCGTTGCTAGCAAGTGCACAAGAAATCGAGCAGGTGGCGCGGTTGAGCCTACCACCGGTGGAGCGTCGGCATCCGGTCGACGCGGCCTTGGAGATTGCCGAGGAGAGTTTGCAACACGTTCGAGCCAACATCGATGACTACACGGCGATGTTCATCAAACGCTGCCGGGTCGACGGGGTGTTGCCGCCGCTGCAGTTCGCGAGTTTGAAGATTCGCAATCGCAAGCTGGACGGCCAGGACATTGTCGTTCCGTTGAGTGTGTACTTGGATTTTTTGAAGCCCAGTTCGGTGAAGGGGCGTGAAGTGATCTGGGTGGAGAACGCCAACGAGGGAAATCTGGTCGTGCATCAAGGCGGATTCGCCAGTTTCTTGACGACGCAGCTTAATCCCGAGGGCATGCTGGCGATGCGCGGACAGCGGTATTCGATCAAGGAGATTGGGATCGAAAACCTGTTGGAAAAGTTCGTCGTCACGGCGCAGCGGGATCGCCAGCACGGCGAATGTGACGTTCAAATCGAGACCGATCATTTATTCGGAAAGACGAGCTGCACCCTCGTGGAGGTCATTCATCCGATTCGCCGAGAGCACTTTCGATTTTACCGGGCGCTGGTGTATTTCGATAACGCGACGAAGATGCCGATTCGATACCAGGCTTGGTTGTGGCCCGAATCGCCCGGCGGTCCGCCGGTGCTGGACGAAGAATACAACTACTTCAATTTGAAAGTGAACGTCGGGCTGTCGGCGTTTGATTTCGACACGGAGAACCCCAGCTACCGATTCCGGTAACCGGCTGTGGGGACCACCCAGCTGGCGCGTTGGTCGAGGTCCTTTTTAAGGTCGTCATTCGGCGTCCCATGGACGACGGCCCGGAAGGGCCATCGTCCTTGAAAAACCGGTCGTCCTAAGCTGGACGATCCCTGTGGTCGAGTTCAGCGACGCGTCCTCGGCGGGGCCCGAATCGCGACATCACCGCACGCGCAGATCCAGGCGCCCTGCCGAAAGTGCGTCATGTCTCACTGTTCACCGTTTCTTCGGGAATTCTTCTCATTTTCCCTGGTCAGTTGAGGCGATTCCAGCGCGGTTTCTCAAGGAAATCCGGCATCAGATCCATTACACTGGGGCAGCTCTGAAATCTCCTTGCCATGGTGTACCAAGGACCCACAACATGATTCGATGCCTTTTCCTTCTCGCCACGTTTGCAATCTCGATGCCGACGGTGGTCGCGCAGTCCGCTTTTTCGGGAATGCGTTACCGGGTCCCGACCGATGCGAACACGCTGGTCATGATCAATGCCGAAAAAATGTTTGGATCGGAGGTGGCGGACCGTGAGCGTTGGAACGCCCGCCGCCAGGCCGCCTACGATGCGGGCCTCTCGGCCCTGCCGCCGGATGCCAAGGAGGTGCTGCTCGCCGGACGCTCCGACCTCGAATTCGGAAAATCGATTTGGGAATTGGCGCTCGTGCGACTCAAAGGCGACCGCAACGTCTCGACGGTTGCCCAGCGATTCGGCGGCGCCATGGACAACGTGGAGGGCCGCACGGCGGCGAAGTTACCGAACGATCGCTACGTCATCCAGATTTCAGATGACCTGCTCGGGACTTACACGCCGGCAAACCGACAAGACGTCAGTCGCTGGTTGCGAAAGACGGACACGACGACGACCGACGCGGAGTATTCGCCTTATCTGGTTCAGGCCTTCAAGTACGCGACCGAGGTGGGAACGCCGATCATCATGGCGATGGATGTCGAAAACACGCTTTCGACCGAGCTGGTGAAATCTCGGTTGGAAGCATTCCAGCCGCTGAAAGAGTCGGGAGTGGACCTCGGCGAATTGACCAAGTTGATCGCGGGCGTCAAGGGAGTCACGTTGGGAGTGACCGTGACCGACAAGACGGTTGGAGCGGTACGAGTCGATTTCAGTGGTGACGCAGGGCTGCTGGCGGAGATTGGCAAGCCACTGCTGATCCAAGTCCTTCAGCGACAAGGTGCGATGATCGACGACTTTCATGATTGGACGCCTTCGGTCAGCGGAAACACATTGATGCTCCGAGGAACGCTCTCCACCGACGGCGCCCGCCGCGTGATGAGTATTCTGGAGCTTCCACATGAGCTGTCCGATTCGATGCAACTGGCGTCGTCACCCGGTTCGGACCCCGAGGGATCGGCAAAAAAAATCGCGGCCCAGCAGTACTACAATTCCGTCACGACGCTGATCGAAGATTTGCGTGAGAAACCCAAACGCGACCATGTCAAAACCTTCGGCCAAGCCGCGATGTGGTACGACCGCTACGCCCGCAAGATCGACAACCTGCCGATCCTGAAGGTCGATGAGGAACTGCTGAACTATGGCTCGAACATCGCCGAGCTGTTTCGAAGTGCCGAGATGTCGATGAAAGGCGTCGGGATGCGGGCGTCCAATCGCCGGGCCAGCAACAACGCGGGATCCGGCGGCTACTACTACAGCAGCGGCGGTTACCGTTCGGGCTATGGCTATAACTCAGGCGGATATGGCCCTCAAGGCTACACGGCCAGCGTCGGAGCCGGTCAAGCGTCACTGCGTGAAAAGGGGCGGACCGATGCGATCATCACGCGTCAAGAACGCACCGCGGGCGCCGCATCGGTGCAACAGATCTGGCAGGTGATCGACCAGGAAACGGCTGGCATTCGCCGGATGATGACTGAGAAATACCAGATCGAGTTTTAGCTCTGAACCGCTGATGCAAGGCCAGACGAATACGGTCGATAGCCTGCGCCGCGTCTTCTATGAAGGATTCGTCGCGCAAGACATCGCCGAGCCGATCGCTTCCTTTGACGCGACGGCCGATGTCGATGCCGTCGGGACGTTCATGATTGATCGTCCGCTGTCGGTCGTCGGAATCCGTCGCAACGGGATGATCATCGGTTGCATCGAGCAGGCCTACTTCGACGATCGGCCTCTGGCCGATCAACTTGCACCGCTCTCCGAAATCCAGATCGTCGCCGCGACGACACCGCTCCATACCGTGGTCAACGCGTTGTCCGTCGCGGAATTTCTTTTGGTTTCCATGCTCGGCCAACCGGTCGGCGTGATCGTCCGCAATGATTTCGAAAAACCGCCGATGCGGATGTGGCTGTTCGGCATGGTCACGCTGTTCGAACTCAGTCTGACACGCATCGTCGCCAACCACTATCAAGGCGATTCATGGACCGAGTTTGTGTCCGCGTCACGCCTCGAAAAAGCGGTCTCGCTCCAAGCCGAACGCCAGCGTCGCAATCAGTCGGTTCGGCTGATCGACTGTTTGCAACTCGGCGACAAAGGACAGCTGTTGTCGCGATCAGAGGAGCTCCGGAAACGGTACTGGGACCGCTCCAGGACGCAGATCAAGACCATCCTCGGCCAAGTCGAAGGGCTGCGAAATAATTTGGCGCATTCCCAGCCGCTGGTGACGGAGAACTGGGAGGTCATCGTGCGGATCTCCTCGACCTTGGAGCGGTTCCTGGAAATCCCTTCTGAATTGATCGCGCCGAGTAGCCTGTCCCCCTATAATTCGCAGCTCAACGCGATCAGCAACCGTCAACCGGAGTGATCCGATCGGATCGCGATGCTGCTGCAACCAACCGTCATGAGCTTGTGATGCCAGATTCCGAGGAGCCGGGAAAACGAATCAGCGACCAGCAAATCCAAACGGTCTGCCTGATGGTCTTAGCCGGTGTCGCGGGAATCTACATGATGTATTGGCTGCGACCGGTGCTGGTGCCGTTCGTCGTGGCCTGTTTCATTGTCAGCGGCGTCGGCCCGATCCTGACGTATCTGGAAAATCGGTTCAACGTTTCGCGCGTCGTTGCCGCCGGGATGGCGTTCCTGTTGGGGGTCGGCCTGATGGGCATGTTCGGGCTGACGCTCTCGTTTTCGATCATCGATCTGGCAAAGAACAAAGAAGAATACCGAACCCGTGTCCGGCAATTGGTGGACAAGGTCGACGACAAGCTTTCATTCGAACCGCTCTCGCTGAAGAAGTTTGTCGGCGACAAGTTTTCCAACGAAGACGGTGAATCCATCCGTTCCGACGGCGGGGGTCTTGCCCAGGCTCCGCCGGACGCGACCGCCAATGGCAATGCGGCGATTGAATCCACGCCGCCAGCCGAACCGGTCGAACCGGCCGCGTCCCCTGAATCGCCAGCGGATGCTGAATCTGCAGGGGCCCCAGAATCTGCAGGGGATGCTGAGTCCCCAGCGGATCTTGTTCCCGGCGCGACCCTCGATTCTGGCGCCGCAACGGTGGACTCGCCGGCCGATCCCGCACCTCCATCGACTGCCACATCGGACTCCGACGTGGCGTCCGCATCGGCGGCAGACGCCGACGCGGATGCTGAAGAAGTGGATGCTGAAGAAAGCGAACCACTGCCGCTGCTGGAAACCCCGACCGTTCAAATCCGCGCACGGAGTGTTCCGGTGGAATCCGGGCGGATGAAAGAAGCCACCGAATTGGTCGACGCCTTTGTCCGCGACGGCATCTCGGTCGTATTGCAGGCGTTCTTGAGCCTGGTGTCCACCAGCATCGTCGTTCTGATCTATGTGTTCTTTCTGTTGCTGGGTAAATCGTCTTACGCCCAAACCGCGACGTTGCGCGAAATCGACACGCAAATCCGCGGCTACCTGTCGTTGAAGACCGTGATCTCCATCGGCACCGGCGCCGTGTTCGGTCTCACGTTGCGGATGTTTGGTGTTCCGATGGCATTGTCGTTCGGTGTGCTCGCGTTCCTGTTGAACTTCATCCCCAACATCGGACCGATCGTCGCCAGTTTGTTGCCGATCCCGTTGATCTTGTTGGATCCCTCGGGCAATCTTGTTTGGATGGTCTCGGTGATCGTGGCGACGTCGGCCATTCAAATCCTCAGTGGCAATGTGGTCGAACCGAAGTTGATGGGCAACTCGTCGGACCTGCACCCCGTCACGATCCTGTTAGGATTGATGTTCTGGGGCATGATGTGGGGCATCATCGGAATGTTTTTGGCGACGCCGATCACCGCGGCGATCAAGATCGTGCTGGAACGTTTCGAGCCGACGCGTCAAATCGCAAACATCATGGCCGGCCGGCTGGAAAGCCCCGCTGCCGCTCCGTAATGCCGCCGCTCCGTAATGCTGTCAACCAAACCGCGTGACCAACGACGATCTCCCAGCGGGCAATCGAAGCCACTTCCCCTTCAAATCAAAAACTTTGCTTTTTGCGTGACGTTTCACTGAAGTTTTCCACCTTGACTACAGAGAGGACGATCACAAACCAGTCGCCGTTTCATCTGGCGAGCAAACACGGAGGAGTCGGCATGTTGGTTCTGTCACGAAAGATCGGTGAGGAGATTCTGCTGGGCGACGAGATCAGGATCGTGGTCACCCGAGTGTCGCGCAGCCGAGTGAGTCTCGCCATCGATGCTCCGACGGGCGTTTCCGTCCGACGAAGCGAACTGGATCGCTCCACGCCGAACGCGTTCGTCGGCGCGGTTGTTCCCGATCGACACCTCGTCATGTTGGACGACAATGCACCGCTGACGGCGTGAATCATCCGTGCGTTGCAAACGCATACGGGCGTAAACCGACAGCCCGCGAGCGGACGACTGCGTCGCGACCGCTCGGATTTGACTTGGGAGTTTGGAGAGAAGAGACTATCGAGGGGAATCCTGTGCGATCCGCCTTCCCCAGGGAAGCTCACCCTGCGGTTGTCGGCCGCGCCCCACTGGAATTGATGTGCCGAGAGAGCCGTCAATCGGTGGCGGAGCGCGAGATCGATCCCAACGTCTAGAGTCAATCGTCCAAACATTGGGATTCAACATGATTCAAATCCTTGCTTCGATTCCGGCAGCTTTCCGCCGGTCATTCTCGCGTCTCGTGCAGCACCGAACGACGACGTGGGGCACCTTGGTCGCTGCCGCCTTGCTGACGCATGCCCTCGCTGTCCCGGCCCTTCAAGCCGAGTCGGTTCGTCCCAACATTCTGGTCATCTATACCGATGACCAAGGCTTTGGGGACGCCAGTTGTTTGAATCCGGACGCCAAGTTCAAAACGCCGAATCTGGATCGATTGGCCGCCGAAGGGATCTCGTTCACCAACGGGCATTCCTCCGATTCGGTCTGCACGCCGTCGCGCTACGGTTTGCTGACGGGGCGTTATTCGTGGCGGACGACGCTGAAAACAGGCGTGATGGGCGCCGAAGGCGAATGCTTGATCAAAGACGGACGGACCACGATCGCGTCGATGCTTCGAGACAACGGATACGCGACCGCGATGGTCGGCAAATGGCACCTCGGCATGGATTTCCCGGGAACGAATCACAAGACCCGTGATTGGTCCCAGCCGACCCGCGACATGCCCCTGGACAAAGGCTTCGAGTACTTCTTTGGCGTCCCCGCGTCGCTCAACTACGGCGTGCTGGCATGGTTCGAAGGCCGACACGCCGAAGTGCCGCCGACGGTCTTCACCACCAAGAAGCCGAACGCACGGCACATGGACTATCGAATCATGCCGCCCTACCAGCCGACTCCCGAAGCGACGAAACAGGTGCTCGGAAAGCAGGGCATGGAGGTCGCGCCGGACTTTATCGACAACCAGTGTTTGACACGATTCACCGACACCGCGATCGAGTGGATGAAGGGCCACACCTCGGGCTCAAGTTCTGAAAAGCCGTTCTTCCTGTACCTGCCGTTGACATCACCGCACTACCCGGTGTGCCCGTTGCCCGAGTTCCACGGCCAAGGTGACTGCGGCGGCTACGGCGAATTTGTGATCGAGACCGATCACCACGTCGGCCGCATCCTCACGTTTCTCGACGATGCCGACTTGGCGGACGACACCCTGATCGTGTTCACCAGCGACAACGGTCCGGAAAGCTCTTGGAAGCAACGCATCAAAGCATTCGGTCACCGCAGTAATTTCCGCTATCGCGAAGGCAAACGTTCGATCTACGAAGGCGGCCATCGCGTGCCGTTCTTTGTCCGCTGGCCCGCGGGGATCTCGTCGCCGGGACGCAGCTGGCATCGGCCGGTGGGGCAAATCGATCTGTTGGCGACGTTCGCCGATCTTCTCGACATCGACTTGCAACCCGATGAGGGTGTCGACAGCCACAGCTTTGCGACCGTGCTGGTGAACCCTGTCAGCAACCGCCACCGATTGCCGCTGATCAACCACGCCATCAACGGTCGGTTCGCGATCACCGAAGACAAGTGGAAACTGGTCTTGCCCCACGGTCGATCCGACGCCGAACTGTACGATCTGGAAAACGATCCCGGCGAGACAACCGACGTGCTCGCCGAACACATGACAATCGCCAAGGATCTGCAAGCCAAAGCGACGCAAATCGTCCTCCGCGGACGGACGACCGAGGGTCCGAACCAACCCAACGACACGGGGTATTGGGACGATCTAAAATGGATCTCGGCCGAGCAATACGAACAGGCGGCGGGCCAAAGCGGCCGGTGAAGCCGTGATCGCGTCACGCGTTCCACGTGGCGGGGACATGATGAACTTAAGTGGGATAGGCTTCCAGCCCAGGGCTGTAAGGGTATCCTGCTAGGTCAATCCTAGCAGTTTCGCGGTCGAAACATGAGACGAGGCTACATTCCTTGATCGGTGCGGCTTTTTCTTCTTCGGGCCGCGGACCGATTTTCTGTACTCCTTTAGGTCGATCGTCCGAGCGATCTTCTTCAGCATCGCGACGAGGCCTTTGATTGTCGTCGGAATCAATTCTGCCCACTCGTCCTCGGTGATCGCAATCAACATCCCTTCGGTTTTATCGGAGACATTTTTTGAGACGTGAAAGTGGCTGATCGCTTCCACCTCTGATTCGTCATGGGTCGCAAACAAAGCCGCAAAGATGGTTTGTCGAAGATTGAACGCGAGCAGCGACATACAAAACAGGAACGTTGCTGCTTTGGGATGACCGACACCTGATTTCTCGCAAGTGAGCGTCATCTGTAAAATATTGAACGCGGTTTCTTCTTCCCAGCGATGCCGGTAAACCTCTGCCACGTCCTTAGCCGAAACTGTGGCGGGAAGATTCGTCAACACGTGAATCTCTTCGTCGCCATCTCGCGTTGGCGAGTCCAATATGACAGTGATTCGGCGAACCACCATGGCATCTTCGGCAGCAGATAGTTTCAACGCTTGTTCGTAGACTACGCCTGTGCTGCTGCGGCCAATGCGTTTGCGTTTTCCCAGTAAAACGCCTTTCAAACGCCCGTGCTGGCGGATCACGAAGAAGCTTTTGGATTGAGCGAGTTTGTTGAGGAATGGGACGATGCAATAATGCCGGTCCGCAATTACGACATCATTCGGCTGGATATCATCCACGATCCGATCGCAACACGTCGACTCTTGCGCGTGGCCGTCAAGCAGCACGTACGCGCGGTCAAACACCTGTCGCTGTAGGTCAAACCTCGCGACTAGTTTACCCGGCAACGGTGCACCCTTGACGTCTCGAAGGTCTTTCAATCTTTTGTCAGACTTCGCCAAGACATTCCCATCAATACTCAAGCAACGATAACCTGGAAGCAATTCCCAGGGTGTGAACCCCATCGCGTCTTGCATTTGGATAGTCCGCTTTGCCGCGTGCGAAACGAGCGACTCACTTACCGCTGGTTCTATGCCTCTGGTTTTGGCATAGAATGACTGTCGAGAAACGTCGAGATTCTCTTTGTGCTCCTTGTAGGCTTGATTGAAATTCTCGCTGAAATTCAAGGCCACGTCAGCGACCGTCATCGCCACTGCCTGGAATGTGGCGAGGTACTCATACTGCTTTTCTCGATTGTTATCGAAAACCAGTTGCAAATCGCTCCCGATAAAGTCCTGCGTGAGCGCCCTGGTCATGACAGCAAATGGTGCCTTGGTTACAAACCGATCAAAAACTTTCGATGACATCGCGAACCTCCGTGTAGCGTAAAACACGGGAATACACAAAAATCGCGGTCACGCGATACCCTTACAGCCCTGGGCTTCCAGCCTGTCATTCCAGCATCGACAGGCTGGAAGCCTATCCCACTTATTTCCCACACGCTACCTAGTCGCGGCCATCCGATGACGACCGTGCCGGTACGACGGCGATGGAATCGATTTCGACGACGGATCCGGGTGGACCAACAAATCGCAAGTCAATTCGACGCACGGTGTCTTTCCAATCCAACGGAAAGCGCACCGTCTGCGTTGCATCGTGCATGGTGGCGGTGGCCTCGCTTTCACCGGCCATGAGTGTGACCTGGGTGCCCGGCGCCGAACGCAGATCGATGGCCAGGTCACCTTGGTTCTTGGCCGGATCGAGCTTCAATCCCTTCCGTGTGATCAGCGTTTTGCCGCCCGGAAGCCGGAAGTCGAGGAATCCCAACCGTCCCGCGATGTTGCCCACCGATGTGTCGTCGGCCGTCCAGCCTTCGGTTTGCCATCCGCCGCAATCAAACGTAAACAGCAGCCGGCCGTCGGTCGCATCGCGCCCGTTGATGCGTTCCCAGTCATCGGACAGACCATCGCCATCGCTGTCCGAGCGGACGACTTCGTACTCCGGATTCACCCCTTCGCCCCATTTTTGTCCGTTGGCTTGAAACGCCAACTCGGCGAGCGGCTCTTCGTCGATGCCCTTGTCCCCGGCGGCGATCCACTGGTCGAGCAGCTTGCGATGACGCTCGATCTCGTCACGGTATTGGGGATCCTCGATCAGGTTATTGACCTGGCTGGGGTCCGCTTTGACGTCATAAAACTCTTCGGCCGGGCGCTCGCCGAAATAGATTTCCGTCAACTTCGGCGACAGTTCGCCGGACTGATAAAGCTGGTGCAGGTTTTGCAGGAACGGTCGCTTGTCTCGGTACTGGGGCTGCAGAAAAATACGATCGGTCTTGAAATTGCGCGTGTAACGAAACCGGTCGGTGCGAATCGTGCGGACACGATCGATGGTGTGATCCAGCCGATCTTTGGCGGCCGCCACAAAGCTGCGCGGGACGACGACTTCGGCGAACAGATCCTGGCCTTCGTACCAATCGGGCTTGTCGATTCCGGCCCAGGCAAGCGTGGTCGCGGACAGGTCCAGCAGATCGACCAGATCATCGCGCACGCAGGGCGATGGCACATAAGGCGACGGACCGGCGATGATGAACGGAACGTGCAACCCGCCTTCGGTCGGCATCTGTTTGTGTCGCACCAGATTGTTTGCGCCGTGGTCGCCGAAGTAAACGACAATCGTGCTGTCAGCCAAGCCCGATTCTTGGAGCCCCTTGAGCACGGTTCCGATGAAGTCGTCGTCTTTGCGAATCGCGTCGTAGTGCTGTGCGACCGTTTCGCGATAGAGTTGGTTTTGCGGATAGTCCGGCGGGACGGTGACGGACTGTGGATCCGTCTTTCGATCCGCGGGGAACTTGGTCGTGTTGTTTTTGCCGCCGGCCGTTTGGATCTGGCCAAAGAACGGTTGGTTTGTTTTCAGCTGCTGCCAATCGATCGCATTGCGATTTTTCGATTGCAGCGAATAAGTCGCCGCCTGGTCCCAGACAAAGTTGTAATCGTCCTTGCCGATGTTAAAGGTGAAGTAGCCGTTCTCTTTGACCAACTGGGGCAACAGTTTCATGTTCTCGGGCAGATTGATTTTGGCCGGGCCGCGGCTGGAACGATGTTCGTGTGCCCCGAAACGAATCTGATTCATCCCGCCCATGATGGCCGATCGACAAGCCGAGCAAACCGGTGCCGGAACATAGGCCCTGGAAAACCGCACGCCACGCTCGGCAAGCGAATCAATGTTCGGCGTCTGACCTTGATTGACAGGGTCGCCGTAGCAACCGATCCACGGCGAAGTGTCTTCGGCGAACAGCCACAAGATGTTGGGACGATCTTTCGCGACAACAACTTGGGTGAACGTTGCCAGCGTGGTCAGGATCGCGAGACGAAGCGGGTTCATGGTGATGCCGGGTGCGGGCGTTGGTTGCGTCGGTCAATCTTTCACGATGGAAGACCGTGCATGGTATTCCAGTTTGCCCTGGCGTGCAAAGAATCACGGGCGTGGTCGCTCCTCAGGTGGGCCGGTCACAAGACTGGGTTTGAACGGATCCTGTCAGACGGTTCCAGTTTCTCAGACCCAGGCGAACTCGAGCTGGCTGGCAGCAGGCCGGTCCGATTCGGCCGCGGCCTCCTCTGCACTTTCTTGTTCACATTTCGCACGACCAGGCGTACCAAGTGCGAAAAACCGTCACCCATCGCAGCGTCCGAGCTATCCCCGAGGACGTCGCTACTTTTACTGCAGGATTTGGCAACCGATTTAGATTCTCTCCCCCTGGGGGTTCTTCGTGGATTTAAATGGCTAATCACTCAGGACCCAGGTTTTTTGAGGCATTGCTGCGATGTCCGAATGGGTGTTGGACGACAACCGCTCGGTTCAAACGCCCCTCCGGCGACGCGGGCCGGTGGAGGGCACGAAGCACCTTCGCCGCATCGCAGACCAGGTGATTCCGAGGCGGGTTGCTCCTCCGCAGAGCCCGTCTCCGCTACAGCTGGCTTCGCCATCAGACCGAACAGAACCATCGGACATCGCAGTCATCCCTCAAAAAACCTTTCCCGAGTAACCGAGAGCAGCCACTAAAATCCGCGAAGAACCCCCTGGGAGAGACGGCGTTTGCGCAGCAAGCAAACGCCAGAGAGGGCCAGCGGCTCGCGAAAGTCTTGACGGCTTCCGCGACGATCAATTCCGCCACTTATACAATTGACGCCCCGAAGGGATCACAGCGAGTAGCCGGAGGTCAGCGAAGCGCCACCTCCGGGCAACGCCCTCAATCCTCCCCTCGACCCCGGACGGGGTCGCAGCGAATCCCGACACCCCGCCGTGTTCAGCCGCCCGCTCAATGGCCCCGCCAAATTCCGACCGGAAAATCGGTAGCGATCACTGTCCGCAAGCCGTTTTCCGACCCACAGAACGCAGCAGGAAGGTAGGAAAATTTGGGGCAGGAAAACGGATGCCCGAAAAACGACACACCCGGCAAACACCCGGCTCTCTTTTCCTACCCCAAATTTTCCTACCTCCATCTCCAGCCGATGCTTCCTCCGCGATTCATCATCAGAATCCCCGCTCCTCTTCGCGTTGAAAAAGTTGGCGAAGACGCCAATACAAACTCTCGAAAGGCCCCACCTGACGCCGCCCGGCCCCGACGAACGATCTGCCACTTCAAACACCCTCCGCCACACGACGCGAGTGACGGGACAGTCATCCGCCGCAGGATCACACGATGGGCCACAAGAGATCGAGACGCTTGTCGCACCGCAACGCGGACGACCTACGGCCAGAGGATTTGAGACGCGGGCGTTAGCCTTACGGACCGGAGTCCCACGCAATCCCGCCCCACCGCGACCGCACGTCAACCGTTGAAGCGGTATACGATTCGATTAAGTCAACGCTACGGATCACGTGGTCGCCGCGAGCGATCCTCCACGTCAGTAACCACGACTCGGCGTGCATCCGATTGTGATGCCATCTACTCCGCCATGAAAACTTCGGCAATTTCCCAATCCCGAAGTTTCACGAAATACGCGCGTTCCCCGGCGTCGCCCTCAACACTGTAAACTAGCTCTGCTTCACTCGTATCACCATACAGATTGATTCCAACTTGCGGCAGCAGCAGCTTGGCAAGCTTACGGGGTTTGGTGATTTCGGGGTGGCATCGAACAAGTGCTGAGCAGATACTTGGCCATAGCTGCGAATGCCGTTCGCGTAGTGTGATGATTATTGAGCGTTGACACTCGGTCGGTCCATTCTCGTCGGCGCAAATGTGTACGTGTGCGGTCTGGAGCGGTGCCGAATCAAACTCGATGATGGCGTCCCAAGAATCGACGTAATAATTCAGATTGCCAAAAACGGGATCGTGCATCGATTTCTGCGGGCTGCCAACGCTGCCCTCTGGTTGATCGAACTCGCCAGGCGGAAGAATACGGATGGTGATTTCGTCACCGGTTGCAAGCTCGTGTCGCGGCCAGGCGACGTGATGTTGACGATCTTGCGAGGCATCAAACATCCCAAGTCCACTGATGCCGAAGTCGTGCGTTCCATCTCCGTTTTCAGGTTTCCCGTACGATAGAATTGCACTTAGAACGCCGTCGCCATCAATTCCGGCGATACAGACACGCTTTCCGTTTTTGATGAGCTCAAACCTTGTTGACACTGAGGGCCTCTGATTTCAATGCGGTATAACGTCCCCCGTCATCTGGCAGGAGCGGAAACACTTGAACTAAAAACTGACTCGATCGGGTGCTCAGGTGCACGGCATTGTTCCTCGGATCTCGTCGAGTGCTCGGCGGCAGCGTTGAATGCGACCGATGCAAAAGGATACCGCCGCGAAACAGACGACGCAAATTTTTGCCCGCGAAATGAGCGGCGCGAACGTGGCGGAACAACACAGCGGTGAATTGCCACGAAAAACACGAGAAGACACAAAAAGAAAAAGCGATGGTGGCGACCGGAGAGTTTGACAAGCGATCCATTGGGACCGCCGCACAGGCCCGCCGTGACTCGGACCAAGTCTCCGATTTGCGTCAGCCAAGAGGCCGTGTCGATTGTCGCGACGTCCAAGCTATCCCGAAGGGATCACAGCCAGTAGCCGGAGGTCAGCGCAGCGCCACCTCCGGGCAACGCCCTCAATCCTCCCCTCGACCCCCGGACGGGGTCGCAGCAAATCCCGGCACCCCGCCGTGTTCAGCCTCCCGCTCAATGGCCCCGCCAAATTCCGACCGGAAAATCGGCAGCGATCACCGTCGGCACGCCGTTTTTCCGCCCCACAGAACGCAGCAGGAAGGTAGGAAAATTTGGGGCAGGAAAACGGATGCCCGAAAAACGACACCCCGGCTCTCTTTTCCTACCCCAAATTTTCCTACCTCCATCTCCAGCCGATGCCTCCTCCGCGATTCATCATCAGAACCCCCGCTCCACTTCGCGTTGAGAAAGTTGGCACGCATGTCAACGCAATCTCCCACAAGGACGCTGGCGTCAGCCCACGGCCCGAAGCCCCACGCTGGCCCCACCCCACCGCGACTGCACGTCAACCGCCGAATCGGTAAGCAATTCGACTAAGTTCAACGGTGGCGATCACGCGGTCGCCGCGAACGACTCACCACTTCAGTAAACTCAACTCGGCGACTCACCGGCATCGTCTGGTTCGTCGCCGTTCTGGTCAGTGCAATTGTTCGGATGAGAATCGCCAACTGCATGACGAGCAACCCGGCCAAACGCAACCAGCACAAGAAACACGAATGGTGAAAGAACAGTCGCCTGCACAGCATATTGCATCCGTTTTCCACGCTGTATACGGCGCCAATAGTACGCACCATAGTCGTTTGACCAAGTGTTCAAATCGTCCGGATCGTCCCCATCAGTTCTTGAGATTCCGTCCTCACCGTTTGAATACAAGTGCACGGAAAATTCAGGATTCTCGCATACAGCGTCATGTCGCGTTGCCAGCTCGTATGAGTTTCCCCAAGGGTCGTTCAGGCCATCGAGATCAATCGCCAGCTGCTGGATGTCAGCGTCAGCAACGGCGTCGGTATGTGTGTATGAAACCAGCTCTCTGGTGAATGGCGAGTTGGAACAGCCAGCGATGCCTCAGTCACGACAACGTGCTTTTCACATCAAAACGCCGCGCCCGCGACATCGATCCATCGCCTGGCTCTGCGCTTTCCGTTACGACTGCCAGACCACTCAACTCCGCCAAAAAATACCGGTGAGGAAGCCGACCTTGCAGTAGCGAACAATCTCTGTGCCGTCTTCGCTAGTGTACTCTACTCGGTAGTGACGCTCACCTCGCTCGAAAAGCCAGCCGGGAGCAAACGGTGCCCAGGTGATCCTTGGATTGCGAATGCTCTTGTGTCTTGCAGCTGACGTTAGATTGCTTCGATCGGCGTGGAAGACGGCGATGCGGAATATGACGTATGCAATTGATAGATACGCGATGGTGACGAATGACATCGAATGGAATCGTGAGTAGGCGATGCATGACGAACCAATAGCCGGTGGAGATAGGTGAGGCAGCAACTCCACCGAAATAGGGCGTTTCAATTCAATCGCAGATTGGTGCGGTTCAGCGAACTCGCGCCCGCACACGTTGTGTTGCGTGACACCGTGAACGCGAGTTCCGCTGCAAGCGCTGGTTCTGCGCGGACTTCAATGGCGGGCGACCTCCGGTGCGAAGGTCGCGGCGCCGTAAACGTCAAACCAGTTTAGCAGATCCTGCTGGACCTACCTGAGTCGAACGTGCCAGGAAACACCGCTGTCTTCAAAAGACGGAGTCGCTGATGCTATCCGGTATCGCGTCAAATGAGACATGGCAAAGAATCGGAACCATCCGATCGTCCTTTCTGCGCCCCCAGACAGCCCAACGCTGTGAAGCATTTTTCCTATGTGTTTCTTGAGGTTTTAGCGGCAGGGCGCGAGCCCTCCGGTTCTTCCTCTCTGCCAAAACACCGGAGGGCTCGCGCCCTACCGCTAAAAAATGCTTCACAGCGTTGCCGGCAGCCCCTCGGATCGATTGGCGTTGGTGTAAGTGGGTGTCGTTGATCGCGAACTGAATTCCGCGATTCACCGTTCGACCTCCCCTCGCTGCGCTCGAACTTCCGGCCAGGAGGGTGACTTTAAAACTGAACGATCTCTGCAGGGAGGGTTGAGCGAAACACGGTCGTGAAGCTTGCACCAGTCGTGACGGTTTTCCCGACCGGAACCTCCGTCGAACCGGGCAATTGCGGCGTCCCGCTGGATCGCCGCTGACGCGGTTGCCGATGTCCGACTTGGGCGAGTCTGCGCCCGCTTGGTGTGTGTCCCGATTCCTTGCCGACCCCCATCGCGTGACAGAGGCGACTCTGTTCACCAAGGCGGCAGACCATGTGCGCGTATCCTTTTCATCAAATGGAAGAACAACGACGAACGGGCCCGTTCCTGATGCTGGTCACGATCTGCATCCTCGTCGGGGCTGCGATCTACTTTTCCCAGCACTTCCAGATCGCGGGACTGGATCAACTGACGATCACTCCCAAATCGGAGGATTCGGCCGAAGCCCCCGATCCGCTTGATGACCTGTTGTTCGTTTCGGCGAACCAACAAAACGGGCTTTCCACCGGCGGATCGGTCGCGCCGGCACCTTTTGTCGCCCGCTCGGTCAACGCCAACCGAAACGTCCGGAACCTGCGAATCGGATCGTGGGCGCTTAGCGGGTTCGGACCGAGCAAACTGGCCAGCGAACATTGCCGGTTGAACCTGATCCGCATGATTCGCAAGTTTGACGTCATCGCGCTGCAACAAATCACCGCGGCCGAGCGCGACCTGATCCCGCGGTTGGTGGACGAGATCAACGAGGGAGGGCGCAGCTTCGATTTCGCGCTCGGCGCACCGTCCGGGCCGACGGATCGATCCGAGCAATTGGCGATCTTGTTTAATGTCAATCGAGTTCAAATCGATCGATCACAAACCTACTCCGTCGCCGATCCAGAAGACCAGATGACGTATGATCCGATGGTCGTCTGGTTTCGCGCCGCCGAACCCACTGTCGATGCCGCCTGGACGTTCTCGGTCGTCAACGTCCGCATCAACTTGGCGCGTGCACCGGTCGAGGTCGGTTTGTTGCCAGGCATCTTTGCCTCGGTGCGGGCCGACGGTCGTGGCGAAGATGACGTGGTGATGGCCGGGCTGTTTCAGGCCGACGACTCCTATTTGATTCCGCGTGTGATGGGCGCCGACGTCGTTGCCGCGGTGGACAGCACGACGACCGACATCTTTAGCCGCCATCAGACCTGCAACATTTTGGTCGACCGCAATCGGACCAACGAATTCGTCGGCCGTGGCGGACCGGTCGACTTCTTGCGGCTGTTCAACCTGAATCTCAGCCAGGCCGAAGCCGTCAGCAGCCATCTGCCGGTCTTCGCCGAGTTTACCGCCACCGAAGGCGGCACGCTGTAATCGCACGTCTCGTTCCAAGGCTCCGCCTTGGAACGGGCTTGCCAAGAGGCTCTGCCTGGGCATCGTGAGGCGGAGCCTCGCGACCCTTGCGTTCCCAGGCAGGAGCCTGGGAACGAGGCCGCAATGTAATCACACACCTCATGCCAACGCTCCGCCTCACACGGTCGCCGGCGGAGCCGGCGGAGGTGGCAAGCAGGATGCTTACCCCACGCCTCCCAGGCGGGAGCCTGGGAACGAGGCCGCAAGGGTCACTTGCGGCGGCGGAAGGCGTCAAAGGCGTCGCGGATCGCCGGGGGCGCTTGGCGGCGGTTGCCCGAATCTCGCAGGTTGCGGAGTGAATCGGCGGCGTCGCGGGTCGACGGGGCGGGTGAATCACTCGGCTGCAAGCCGAGACTGCGGAGGGCATCCTGCAGCTCGTTGGTCGAACCAGCCGGCTGAGTCGGTTGGTCCAGCTCGCGCACCTTTTCCCACCGCTCGCGAAAACGCTGCAGATCTTGCTCGGTCCAGTCCAACTCCTTCAACAGGTCTTCATCCACCTGGTCGCGCGTCTCGTCCAAGTAGTCCAACACCATGTCGGTCGCCTTCTTCGCATACTCCAAATCAGGCGGAGGCGGTGGTTCGGCCGCCGCGTCACCGGCGTCGGGTGACGTGCCCGTTCCGCTGCCTTGGCTGCCGGAGGACGCATCGGGCGACGGGGGCGATGGTGATTGCCCCGGCGGCGGATCACCGCTTTGGCTTGAACCCGACGGGTCAGGCGAATCCGCTCCTTCACGTGACCCGCTTTCACCCTTCGACCCACTCGCTGGGTCCGGTTGCCCTTTCGGATCCCCTGATTCGGATCCGCCCGGGTCTTGCCCCTCGGGCTTCCCGCCGTCGGGTGCTGCTCCGGATTCCTGCTCGCCTGAACCTTGCTCGCCTGAACCTTGCTCGCCTGAACCTTGCTCGCCTGAACCTTGCTCGCCTGAACCTTGTTCGCCAGTCCCTTGTTCACCAGCCGCCTGTTCGTCGGTCCCCTGTTGGCCGTTGTCGGGATCGGACTGTGAAGAATCGCCACTGCCGCTTTGCTCTTCACCGGCTGCCTGCTCGCCGGCTGACTTGCCCTGGGACGACTCCTGTTCTCCCGCATCCGACTTCGGGGATTGGGTATCGCCGGCCCCTTCGTCTGCCGACTCGGAGTCGCCGGCGGAACCCTCGTTTTGGGGCGGCTGATTTCGGTCGGCCGGTGAGCCATCACGGGATTGATTTTGCTTTTGTTTTTCGAGGTAATCCTTGATCCGTTCAAAGGCTTGGCCGTCGTGTTCCGGTGGCGCCTTGGACGGCTCTCCGCCGGAGGGCGATTGCGATTCGGATCCGGCGCTGTCGCTGCTGGACGAATCGCCTTCGCCGCTGGACGAATCGGCACCGTCGGTCGAATTCGGTTCCGACCCGTTGGGATTCGACGTTCCGCTGCCATCGCCCGCGTCTTGCATGGAGCCATCCGATTGACCGGTTCCTTGCGTGCCCTGCGCGTCTTGGGCCCCGTCGTTGGCTGGGGATTGTCCCTCCGGCTGTTGGTCGGTTGAGGGAGACGACGGGGGATCGCTGCTGTTCGGATCGGTGCTGTTCGGATCGGTTGGCTCACCCGCCGGCGATTGCCCGCCGGGGTCCGACGGATCGCTGCTGCCGGGTTGGCCGTCGGTTGGGGACTGGCTTTCGGTGCCCGATTGGCCGGTGGCGCCTTCGCCCGAGCTTTGCTCGCCGGGCTGCTGCGGCGAACTTCCACCCTGTTCTCCGTCACTCGGATCCTGGTTCTCGCCGCTCGACTCGCTGCCGCCGGAACCTTCTCCGCCGCTGCTTTGGCCTTCGGATCCCTGGCTGGGATCACCCTGGCTTTGACCGCCTTGCCCCTGTGCCCCTTCGCCGCCCGAACTCTGTTGCCCCTCTCCCTGCTGGGATTGTTCGACATCGCTGGCGGGCCGATCATCGGGCGCCGACAGGCCGTCATTGCCCGTCGGGTCCTGGGGCAATGGTTCGGCGTCTTCGACGATCCGAATCTCGATCGGGTCGGTGGTGGCTTGATTGGGTTGGACGTTGGGATCGCCGGGGATGTTGCGATTGTCGATCGCGGTGGCCGAGATCCGGACCACATCGCCGGCGCGGAGCAGATGTTCCAGCGGGCGGAACCGATACTCCATCACCTGGTTGCCCTTGCCGTTTCCATCGTCGGGTTTGACCCAGATGACGGGATCTTCCAGCGTGTCGATGCCACGCTCGATCCGCAGCGTGACGCGTTGCAACTCAAAGTCGGCATCCATGGCGTGGACTTCGATGATCTGTTGGGCTCCGACCGGGACTTCGATCGGCGATTTTTTGGGCACCACGATCGCGACTTCCGGCGGCAGATCCGCGATGACCTTGATCGGATAGATGATCGGATCGGGATTCGCCTGCTCGTTGGAATCCCAGACACGGATGCGGAAACTTTCCAGTTCCACCGACGCGGTTTTGCCGCGGGCACAGCGGAGTGTGACATCGGACGTCAACGTGACTCCATCGTCGCCGATCGCGATCGGGGTGCGTCCGGCGGTGGCCCGTACCGTGTCGCCGAGTGCTTTCGGGTTGAATTGCAACTCGGCCCGGGCGATTGGGCGATTGGTTTTGGCGGTGATCCGGATCTTTGTCCCATCGATCGCCGTGATCGCGGGGCTGGATGTGGTGCGGGGTTTTTGCCGGGTGTAGGCGGGCGGTTGATAACGCACGCTCTCAATGGCGACGACCGGAACATTCTGGACCGACAATTCAAAGGGCCCGGCGACCGCGTCGCCGGCTTGGACGCTGTAGCGGACGATGCCCGAGGCGGCATGGTCCAGGCTGAGCGTTCCGACGAAACGATTCGAGCTGGGGTCGAGCTCCAGTTCCGCTTCTCGCGGCGTTCCGTCCGTCGACCAGCGACACACCACCGCTTCGCCATCGCGGAGCCCGTCGACGTCGGCGGAGATTTTTAGATCACGGCCGGCAAGGGCTTCGGCATCACCGGGGAGGACGTCCCGAATTTCGACACGTCGTGCGGGATCGATCGCGGCCAGCGGGATCGCCAATCGCTTGGCCGACGCCAGCGAGCTTTTCGGCGACCCGACGCAGTAGGCGGCCAACAGCGCGAACACGGCCGCGGCGGTGATCCACCATTTAAACGTGCCGGTGGCTTCACGCGGCAGCACGTCGTGTGATTTCAGCAGCGATGCGGCGCGGGTCCCGATCGCCCGCAAGACACGAACGCGGACACCACGTCGCGAATCGCCGTCGTTGAGCGTGACGTAGCTGGTCAATTGTTGCCGATAGTCGGGGTGGTCTTGCTCCAGTGCCCAAGCGGCGTATTCCCGTGTGACGCGCGAGGTCATCACGGGCCAGGCGCGGCGGATCAAAAACCAGCCTGCCAGCGTGACCAGGGCGGCAAAGCTGGCCGAGCGAACGATCGGTCCCGGCGAATAGACCCAGTGATCCACCACCAGCCAGACCAACAAGGCCAGCATCGAACCGATCACGACCATCAATCCCGTTCGCGTCAATTCGCTCCACCACAAGGCTCGACGCGCCTCGTCGATCCGCTGCTCGATCAACTGTTCGGCGGCCGTGCGTTTGGCAGCCTCCGTGCCTTGTGACGGATCAACCGAACGTTTTGACGGCGTGACGGGTGGTGCGACGGTAGACATGGGGCCTTGAGGATGGCGTAACGGAGAGCCCGAGACGTTTTATTGTAACTCCTCAGCAAGAATCCGATTCAGGCAACTGGTCAGTTCCTCGGGCCGGTCGTGCGAATAAGCGACCTCAGCCGATTCCTTCGTTGCCAGCGTTTTGACTTGCACCGTGCCGGCCCCCCATTCGTTGCCCCCGGCGATCAGCGCGACGCGAAAACCGTGGGAGTCGGCGTATTTCAGTTGGACACTCAGTCTCTTGGGGTCGGGGAACAACTCGTTGGCGATCCCCGCATCACGCAGTCGGGCCGACAGCGTCAAGTAGTTGTCTCGATGATCGGCGTCAAAGTAGGCGATCAACACGGGGGCCGGTGTCGCCGCGTTGGGCAACATGCGGAGCGATTCCATGGCCGCGAGCAGCCGATCCAATCCCAGTGACGCCCCGATGCCGGGAAGTTCCTGCTTGGTGTACAAGCCCGCCAAGTTGTCGTAACGGCCGCCGCTACAGACGCTGCCGATCGACGGCAAATCGTCCAGCGTGGTTTCGAAGATGACGCCGGTGTAGTAATCCAACCCGCGCGCGATCGAGACGTCGATTTTGATCCGGCCGCGCGGAACTCCGGCCGCGAGCGCGCCGCTGAACACGTCTTTCAATCGATCGATCGCAACCAGCGCTTCGTCACCGCCGCCGGTGATCGCCGGCAGCGCTTCGAAGATCGACTCGGGTTCGCCATCGAGTTCGGCCAATTGCAACACCTTGTCGGCTTGGGCAGCACTGACGTCGGCAACCTCACACATCTCCGCGGCAACCTTTTCACGCCCGATCTTGCCGAGTTTGTCCAGGCAGCGGAGGACGGCGACGCTTTGATCGGCCAGATCCAAATGACGCAGCAACTCCGTCAACACCGCGCGGTTGTTGACGCTGATGGTGAAGGCATCGAATCCGATCGAGCTGAGCAGACGGTTGATCACGGCGACGGATTCGATGTCGGCCATCACATTGCGGGTTCCGATCGTATCGAAGTCGCATTGCATGAACTCCCGATACCGTCCCGCCTGGGGCCGTTCGCCGCGCCACACCGGAGCGATGTGGTAGCGTTTGAAGGGGGTGCCGAGCTGGTTGATGTGTTGGGCGGCGAAACGCGCCAAGGGAACCGTCAAATCGAACCGCATGCCGACGGCCCGCCCGCCGTTGTCTTCAAAGCGATAGATCTGGCGGTCGGTTTCATCGCTGCCCTTGCCGGTCAGGATCTCCAGGTACTCCAACGTCGGCGTGTCGATCGGCGCGAATCCGTAGGAACGAAACACACCGCGGGCGGTTTCCATCAATCGTTCGCGCGGAATCATGACCGCAGGCAAGTAGTCGCGGAATCCGTTCAGCGTTCGTGGTTTAATCAATGACATCGGGTTGGGGGTTGTTGTTGGACAGGGTGGCGCGACGCTCTCCTGAGCGTCGTGGGCCCGCCGTCAGGCGACGGCAGCGACGACCAATTCAGACACGACTTCTGCGGCGGATCTCAGCCCACCACCGGCAAACCGCTCGGGCGCCGGCTTCGCAGCGAGTCTTTGGGGTCCTGATCGGGCGCCGGAAATTGGGGCCCGTACAGCGCGTCGGCGTACTCGTCGACTTGCTCGGGGGTCTCGAAGTATTGTTCGTAGCACCAGTCGTCATCAAACTCGCATTCGTCGGTGGTGTAATCGCGACAAATCTGAGGTCGGGTTTCATAGATCCCACATCGGTGGTCGTCCTGGAGGTGTTTGCAGGTCGTGTGAACGAGCAAATACCAACTGTGGTCTTCCACGAAGATCGTTGCCCTGTCGTGCAGCAGGTACCAGCGGATATAGTCAAAATCCTTGCGGCCGGCGGGCTGGTCGATCGGCAAGGCGAAATAGTGACAGCACTTGGCGGTGCAATGATCGCATAAATTCTCGCCTTGGGGCACTTGATCGCGTTTGAGACGATTCGGCAACGCGGCGGAGCTGGCGGGGGGTGGTGCGTTCACGGCTTCCGGGCTGGGATGGAACAAAAGTGGTTTTCGAGCGACAATGTGGATATCAGAGGAATCAGTTTAATGGAAGTCGTCATCACTGCACTCGGGCCTGACAATGTCGGGCTGGCCGATCCGATCATTCACTATGTCACCGGCCAGGGGGCACGGATCACCGAAATCCAGATGTATGACCACGACGAAGAACAGTTGTTCGCGATGTTGTGCCGGATTTCCATCGATCGGGAACATTTCGAGACGCTGCAGTCGGCCATGCGACAAATTGGCGACCACACCGGATTGGCGATTCGGGTCTGGAGCCCGGACCGTCGAAAAACGCCCCGCCTGGCGATCTGCTGCACCTACGTCGAACACACCCCGCGGGCGATCCTGGAATCGATTCGTGACGGGCGGATCGCCGCCGAAGCCTCCGTGATCCTGTCCAACCGCAAGAAACTCGCTCCGCTGGCCCAGGAATTTGACGTTCCCTATCACCGCATCGGAGACGAGACCGGGAAAGCCGACGATGCCGAAATGATCCGGCTGCTGGACCAATACGACGTCGACTATGTGATCCTGGCTCGCTACATGCGCGTGCTGCCGCCGAGCACCTGCTGGCAATTCGCCGGTGGCCGCATCATCAATCTGCATCACGGGCTGCTGCCGGGCTTTCCCGGATTTCGCCCCTACCATGATGCCTTTGCCGCCCGCATGTTGACCTATGGCGCGACCTGCCATTTCATCATTCCCGAACTCGACGCGGGGAACCAGACGATCAATCAACGCACCTTCAGCGTCGATCCGGGCACCAATCTGGAAACCATCATCGCCCGCGGCGAAAAAGAAAACGAACCGGCGTGCCTGGCCGAAGGTGTCCGACGCGTCGTCGATCGCGAAGTCCAATTGCACTTCCACCGCGTCACCGCTCGCAAACGGGCGTAGTGCTGCGTCCCTTTCAACTTAGGCTGCCACGCAACGACAGTGGGCGGCCCAACGGATCGTCCAGCTTTGGACGACCGGTTTTTCGAGTACGACGGCCCTTCCGGGCCGTCGTCCGTCGGGCTCGCCCCGACGACCTAGAAAGGACGTCGTACAACGGTCCACTGACCGCATCACACCCGATCGACGAAATCATTAGAATTCGGCGCGTTTCGCATCGCTCCTCAGCTGGACAACCGGTTTTTCGAGTACGACGGCCCTTCCGGGCCGTCGTCCGTCGGGCTCGCCCCGACGACCTAGAAAGGACGTCGTACAACGGTCCACTGACCGCATCACACCCGATCGACGAGATCATTAGGATTCGGCGCGTTTCGCATCGCTCCTCAGCTGGACGGTGCCGTTGCAAGCGGCGAAGCTTACGCTACTTCCGCGGCGATCTGGGCAAACACCTTGTCGGCGATCGGCGCCAAATGCTTTTCAAAGCGACGCCATTTTTCCACCGATGACCGATACATCGGTTGACGAACCTGCCACTTGCTGGGCGTGTGCACGGCCCGATCGTTGGAATGAAATTGCAGACAGGCGTCGTCCCACGGCAATCCACAATGACGGATCAAATCGCGGGTCTGGGTCTCCGGATCCGCGACCAGTGACTCGTAGTCGTTGGTGTGAATCTTGATCGGCAAGACACGTTCCCAATGCGCCATCAACCGCCGGTAGTTGCGATGATAATGAACCAGTTGGTCCAGGTCGCAAAACGGGGCATTCAGGTTCTGGCAATAACACGACACGAAAACGTCCATCGGATTGCGCCGGCAATGAATCACGGTCGCACCGGGAAACAGCGTTGCGATCAACCCGAGATGCATGAAATTGGTCGGCATCTTGTCGGTCACATGTCGCTCCCGCGTGCGGAATCGATCCAGTTGTTCCAGATACCGCGCGGCGTGTTGATTTAACTCACTCGGATCCATCGCCCCCAACAACTCCGGGTAACGACTCCACGCCGCCTGATGGTCCACCGCGGGGGCATGCAACCGCGACATCTCCTGGCGAATTTGATTGATGTGATTCAATTCCCCCGCACCGGCGATCTCGGGATGGCTGCTGAGGATCTGTTCGGTCAGCGTGGTGCCCGAACGCGGCATCCCGACGATGAAGATCGGCGTTCGACTCGGATGGCCCGCCCCACGCATGGAACGAAAAAAATCCGCGGTGTAGTGTTGTGTCGCATGCACGGCCAGCGATTCAAACCAAGCTTCGTCCGTCGGCGACGTTGGCGGTGTCGGCGGCACCGACGGCGTCCGCGGCGGCGTCTTACCGGGCCGTTTCGACGGCAGCGACTTCAGTCGATTCGCCCGATCGTAATGCTGCCAAGCCCGATCGTAATCGCCGATGTCGTCGTACACCTTGGCGATCGCAAAGTTCAGGTAAACCTGTTTTTGTCTCGCCTCACCGGCTTCGCAGAGCAGCTGTTCCAATTGGTCCAGATAACCTCGTGTCGGACCGCCGGGTTGAAAGCGTTTGGCGCGTGCGTAACGGAAATGGGCTTCGGCCCGTTGGGGATCCAGCCGGATCGATTGTTCGAATTGTCCCAACGCGATTTCGATGTCTCCGAAATCGACGTTGGCGCTCGCCAAATGACTGAACGCTTTGGCCGACGTCGGGTCCAGCTCCACGGCTTTTTGGAACGAGACCCTGGCGGCCGAATGGTCCAAGAGCTGTTGTTGCAGGCGTCCTTGCATCAACAAGCTTTGGCTGGTGGGTGCGGACGCGTTGACGACTCGATAGCACTCCAAGGCCTCCTGCCGCAGCCTCTGCTGGATCAGAAACTTTCGTTTCCGCCCCAACACGATCGCCCGTCGGTCCAACAGACGCGCGAGGGCGAAATTCAGTTTTGGCGAACGGCGATCGCGTATCAGCGAGACGCGCAAGGTGTGGATCGCGTCCTTGAGTTGACGTTGGCGGGCGTGTAAACGCGAAAGCGCCAGCGCCGAGTCATGGCCTCCGTCATCAAACAATACGCCTCGCTCGTAGTACTCCGCGGCTTGCTCGTATTGATCGTCGCATTCGGCGATCTGGCCCAACCATTTCCAGCAATCGGGCTGGTTCGGATCCAAACGCACCGCCTGGTCGAACGAATGTCTCGCCCGACCGGTGTCTTGACGGACCAACCAGGCATAACCGGCGAGCCGATTGCCGACGGCATCCCGCGCGAACGCTTCGCCGTCGCGTTCCAACAGTTCCAACGTCTTTGCCGGTTGCTGATGGACCAACGACGAGGCCGCCACGACATGCAGCGCTTGGATGTCAAACGCGTTGCGGGAAAGCCGTTGTCGCGATCGTTGAATGAACACTTGATTGGACTGCCGCACCGATTTCCCGGCGCGGTTGCAGACCGACTCCAGCAACGCATCGAGAACGTCGGGGGCGACTTCCATCGTGGGACGGGATTGTGACAGGGTGTTGAGATACATAGCGGTCGCGTTGACGGTGTGATCAGGGTCCGTAGTAGGGATAGTAGGGATAGTACTCGTAGTAGTAGTACTCTGACCCAGATTCGTAGTACCCTTCGTCGTACTCTCCACTGTGGTAGTAATAGGGGTCATAATTCGGGTCATCTGCCGGATCGACCCAGTCTTCGTCTTGATCATCGGAAATGCCGTCGGCGGCGAGCGCAAAACTGACCTGGGTGACGGGCGCGGTCCCGGTCGAAATGGCCGTGAAACGAAGGATGTATTCGCCCTGCTGCAACCAAGCCAGTGTGGTGCGGGTGATGCCGGCATGTGCCACCGCCACCATTTTGATTTCTCGGGTGTGGGCATCGTAGACGGTCAACCGGACGGCCTGGTCGGCGTCCGCGCTGGCGGCGTTCAAATCGAATCGATAGAGCCGGGTCTTGCCCGCCGTCCAACGAATGAACTTGTCCGACTCGCCCGTCAATTCGCCGCCGGCCAGATCGTTCATCTGTGCTTGCGGCGATTCGAATTCGGCGATCGCGACGTAGTTTCCGGCGTCGACGGTCGAGTTGGGATCGACGCTGACTTTGACAAAGTAATCCTGCGACGCCTGGGGCTGGGCGACTTCGACGGTGAAGGTCCCGTCGGCGTGCAGTCTGGCGGACGCCCCGACCGATTGCCCCTGGGCATCGACCACATTCAATCGCACGTCAGGCCGGACCGCTCCGACGCCGGCGACATGCACCACCAGGCGTCCCTCGATGGTCTCGGGAGCGGTGATTTTGATGTAGTCCACGTCCGCCGCCGATGAAACCGACGACTGGATTTCATAACGCTTGGTTTCGAGCGTTTCACTCGGAACCGGTTCCATCGCACCGGTCAGATGGTCGTCCAGACCGAATTCGTCGTCGGTCAGATCGAAATGGGCGAACAAGGTGTCCGGCCCCGAATCGTAGGCGCCCGGATGAAGATCGCCGGCGCGTTCCGATTCGCCCCGATAGTCGACTTCGACCCAATAGTCACCCACGGCATAGACGTCACTCGAATCGACCGCGGAGACACGCAGGTAAAGTTCGCCCTGGTTGGCGATTCCCGTGATCGTCAATTCGTTGTCGTTTTCGAACACGGAAACGGCGTCGGTTTGATCGATCACCTGTCCGTAGGCATTGATCACTTCCAGGCGTGACTGCAACAGGCTGACGCCGGAGGCGCGGACGCGCAGGGTCACCGAATCCGCTCCGGTGATCGGAACGATCTTGTAGTAATCGACATCGTTGCCCGCCGACAGACTGCCGCGTGATCGGATCACTTCGGTCTGCGGATCCAGACCGACCGGCGTCGGGATCAGCGACGCGACGTACAGGCTGCCGTTGTCGAGTTGCTCGTAGGGGTCACTGCGCTGTCCGTACAACGCCGTGATCGCCTCAATGTCCTCGGCGGACAAGACCCCCTTGGGCACGGTGTATTGCCGGAACATGACGGACCAATCCAGCAAGTTGTCGTCCAGCCCGAGCGTGTTTCCGGTTTCGTGCAACAACAGGCTAAACAGGTCACGATCACCCTCGGCAAGCGTCGTCGGGTCGGGGCCCTGGTTGTCCGCCCAGTCGTGAAAGGTGAATTGCTCATTTGAATTGAGCACCAAGTCACCCGAGTAGGTTCCGGCGACGGCTTGAAAGGGAACCGAATTGGCGACCAGACCTTCTTGCGGAAAGGCACCGATCCGAAATTCGCCAAAGCGTGGATCGCCGACGAGCAGTCCCGGCGCCCCGAAGGCATTGTTGTAATCGTTGCGCAAGCCGACGTTGATGTCGGCGTACACCGCCCACGTTTGATAGGCGCGGAGCGCCAGTTCCTGCCATTGGTCACGCTGGGCGATGGTGTCCAGCAGTGCGTTGACGTCATTTTGTTGGCTACCGATCTGGACGCCGTCAGAGGGAAAGCTGATGGTCAGATCGCGTTGGTTGGGCCAAACATTTCCAAAGACGGCCAGCATGCGGCGGTCTTCGAGGGTTTGCAGAGAGGCGGCGGACACGTTTCGGCCGCGAGTGACACGTTTCATGTCAATAAAATCCTAGAAGTTGCAAAGAGCTGTGAATCAATAAGTCTCGAGCTCGGAAGGCTCGTGTGTGTCTTGACGGGCCAAGGGCTGACCGCGTCGTTCACGTCGAGACGTTTCCAAAAACCGTTCGATGACGCGAAATTCTTCGCGATCACGGATCGAAGCAAGGTCCTGGTCGCGTCCGACGGAGGCTGGCTGGTATCCTTGCGCGATCGCTTTTGCCAGCAGCGTGACCGCCCTTCGTTTGTTGACGTCTTTGCCGATCAAGGCGTGCACGCAGGCCGCCTGATAGAGCGTTCTCCCGGAGTTCGGTTCTTCCATCGCGACCTTCGTGTCGGCCAACGCCTCCTGCGTTCGGCCGAGTCGAATCAGAGACAGCGCCCGGTCGATCCTGGCAACCTCATTGTTGGGTTGCATCTGGAGCACTTTGCCGTAAGCCTCGATCGCCTCTTCGTGTCGTCCCAGCCCGACGGCCAGGACTTGTGCGAGTTCACGCTGCAAGGCGGGTCGGTCGGGGTCCAATTCGCAGGCCGCCCTGAGATCGGCGAGCGCGGCGTCGGGTTCGGTTTTGAATCGCGCACCGGCGCGATAAGACAGCTCATTGGGATCATCACACGGGACGGACATCGCGGCCAGATAATCGGCATCGGCCGAGTCATGTTCACCGAGGGCACGGTAGGTTTTGGAACGCTTCAGCAGCGTCCAAATTCGACCGGGCGCCAATTCCAATGAGCGGTTGAAGCAGTCCAGCGCCTGTTCGTAGCGCTGATTCGCGTAGTGCAACAACCCCAGTTGCGACCACCCCCCGACGCTTTCCGGATCCAGCTCGATCGCTTTGCGATAGTCTCGCTCGGCGCTGGCGTCTTCACGCAGATCGAAGTGACAACGGCCCCTGAGTTCACGCAGTTTTGCCGACTCCGGCGCGCGTTCGATCGATTGCGTGAAGGAAAGTTTGGCGTCTTCGACGCGTCCGGCGGCGAATTGGGCACGGCCGAGCATCGTCCATCGCAACGCGGGCGGCACGCTGTTCCGATCGGCCAACGCGGCCAGCAGGTCGCTTGCTGCGTGGTGATCGTGATCGGCCAGCCGTCGCACCGCTTCGAGATACAATTGTGAATCGGTTTGCGCCGGGGTGTCCGCCGCGATCTGATCCAACACCTGGTACCGCTCGTCGTTGCCGGCCAGGCGAGCCCGCTCGGCTTCGAGAAACAAACGCGCCCGGGTCGGCCGGTCGTGTTCCACCGCCTTGGCCGCTTCGATCAAACGATCCAGTCGCGTCAAGTCCTGCGACGCCTCGGGGTCGGATCGTCGCAACTGGGCGAGTCGCTGGGTCTCCAAGATCGCGACGTGGGCGATGTGACGGAAAAATGTTTCGCGGGCGAGTTGTTGCTGGTCGTGACCGAGCTGCGAGACCCAACGCTCCATCACCTCGGGGTCCAACGCGTCGTATTCCTCCAGCAGCGCCACGCCCCGGTGGACGTTGGACGCTTTCTGACGGTTCGGATCGGCCATCACTGAAGACAGAAACTCGGCTGATTCCTCCGAAAACGCTTCAAAGGCAACCTGTGACCGCAACGAGCGGTTGTCTTCAAGAGACGCCACCGTCAGGTAGGAAAGCGGCACCAGGATGGCGATCAATACCGTCGCGACCAATCCGGACGCGATCGCGCGGGGGTGACGCCGCGTCCATTTTTTGACCTTCCATGACTGCGGTTCGGCCGCGTGAAGCAGCCCCATATTTTCTTGTTCACGCTGCAAATCGGCTTGCAAATCATCGGCGCTGGCATACCGCTGCTGCGGTTCAAACTGCAAGCATCGATCGACGATCGCCCGCATCCCCGGATGGACGCCGTCGGTGGCTTGCCAGTTCGGACGCGAACGCCTGGCTTCGATCGCAGTATCCAGATCGATCGACGCGATCGACGCGGGTGTCGGATACGGCAGCCGACCGGTGACAAATTCGAACAGCATCACGCCCAGTCCATAGACATCCGACGCGGCACCTGGCTGTGTCTGATGTCCCATCATCGCGCGGTAGGTTTCCGGCGACATGTACGGCAGGGTTCCCCCGGCGTGCCGCAGGTTCTTTTGCCCCAGCGTTTGGGAAAGGTTGAAATCCAGCAACGCCGGTTCACCGTCGTTGCGGATCAGCACGTTGCTGGGCTTGAGATCGTTGTGCAACACCCCCCGGGCATGGGCGTGGGCCAATGCTCCGGCCAAGCGTTGAAACAAACAAATCGCCAACGCCTCGCAGTCCAATGAGCGAAACGCTTCCAGCGGCCGAATCCCGGCCTTGTCCTCCGCGGCAGGAACCAGGGGCGCCGGCTGGACGTCGGAGCCACCGCCGGTGCCGTCCTCGCTTTTGATCGTCGTTTTGCCGATACGTTCCCGAACGGTCCGGATCAGACTTTGGCCGCCACGCTCGGAAACAACGGTCTTGTCCTTCAAAAATTCATGCAGCGTCACCCGCCCCGCATAAGGCATGCAGATCACCGATCGTGACAGGATCTGATGAAAGGAGTAGATCGGAACGATGTTGGTATGTTGGAGCAACGCCATGTACTCCGGCTCGGCCAACGTCTCCGTCACGATTTTCAATACGACAAATCGATCGGCCAGTTCCACTTGAGTGGCCAAATAGACACAGCTGAACGCGCCCTCCCCGATCTTCTGGACCAACTGAAACCCGGCTTCGGCCAAGGCGAATTCAAACGCCGCATCGGGTGTCGGATCGTCCTTCAACCTGGCAGTGCGTGCACGCGTCTGATGGACCGACGCCTCCCGCATCAGTTCCTGGAACCAACTCTCCCGGTTGACCCCGGGCAGCCCCCGCCAACGCATCACCGAGACGGGGTGCCCCTTGGCGGCACGCGAGCGATAGTCCTCGAACGCGATTTCCGCGACCCGCTGTGGGCGTTCTTGCAAGATCGTGAACCGATCCAAGTAGTCACCGAGTTCGATCGACAAGCCGCGCTCATAGCGCAGTTCAATGTCGATGCGAATCAATTCGACAATCGCTTCCTCATCGTCGCTCAGCCCATGGTCCGCGAGCAGCTCTTCGATTTTTGATTGCGACTGCAGTGACCACGTTTCCTCAAAATGATCGATCGCGTCTTCAAGTCGATCGAAAGTGCCTCGATTGATCATCCGGTTATGAACCTAGGCGTGTCAAAGTTTTGAATCGGTCGTGATGTTACGACCGATTAAATCGTTTCAATGAGGAGCAACGAAGGGCCGTGAACCCCGCCACAGAATTAGCAAAAAAAGATGCCGCGTGTAAAAGGGAATTCCGATCGACGGCCCCCATCGACATCCGCCCACCGGCATCGAAGCCTGCGGGCGCTTCGTCAACGTTTAAACTTTGGGTGCCGCAGAACAGGGGTCAGGTACCCAAAATGCGAAGCACCCTGCGGGCCATTTGTTTTTGGTACCTGAACCCTTTTCCGGCTCGACGGAGCGATGCCACCGCCGACGGCGCCGGACCGCCCTACGATTCATCCAGCAGCGATTCCGCCAACAACTCGCGACTCTTCTGCAGGCTCCGCTCGACCGTGCGGCGACTCCTGCCGGTCAGGTCGCGAATCTCGTCGATGCTGTGACCCTGGATCCGCAACGACAGGATCGTGCGGTGCAGCGGACGAAGCATCTCGAGCGACTCTTGAATGCAAACCTGAAAAAACTCGGCCGAAGCCATGTCGATGGCCGGCCCCACTCCGTCTAGCTCCACGTCCAGCGGCACATTGCGACTCGCGTCACGCCGCTTGGCAGAATGATGGCTGGCCTTGTTGCTGAGCTTTCGGACGGCAATCACCGCCAATAAATTCCACAGCGTCGTTCCCGGCGGCGCGTCATAGTTGCCCGACTGCATCCCGCGAAACATGCTCTTGAACACCGACTGAACGATGTCTTCCGGCTCGGTCATCGCGCTCAAACGTGTGCCGAGTTTGGAACGCACCAGCCCGAACACGCGCCGCGCATAACGATCGTACAACGCCTCGGCAGCACCCTCGTCGCCATCCCTCACCATCACGACAAGTGACTTGTCGGTCGGAGTGAACTCGATCGGGTTGGGAGACGCTTGACTCACGACTTGATCTATCGCCGGGTGTTGATTGCGGAACGGATGGTAAAACCATAACCGCCAACGCCCCAAACTCAACCATCACTCCCCATTGCAGTGGGCATCGTTGCGACAGGCAGGCGCGGTCGTGAACTACTTACTACGTAAGTAAGAATGCCCCGTCACAACCGCGCCCATACCTGTGCAAAAAAACACCTGTCCAGCTGCCCCTCCAAACCACGAGTAGCCCCCCAAATCATTCGGACGATCTGGTCCCGAGTCTGATTCGCTGGACAGGCTCACAGTGGATCAAGAGAACCGCGCGGTTCCCGCCAAAGATTCCGCCGATTTTCAATTTCTTTTTTCAAACGCTTGGCAACGCCAACGCTTTCTCCCAGCCGTCGCAACAACCGTTCAAGCATGCCCGCGGGGCAAAGCGATGGCGGACCGGCCGTGATGCGTTCCCGCCGCGAGTGCGGCGCATAAAAAACGCGCCTGGGACATTGGGGCAAAACATCCCAGACGCTTGGTGCGAGCCGTGCTCAGCACCCTCCACAAGGCTAGTAAATCAGGAAACCCAAGTCGAGTCCCAAGTGGGGGGCTTTTTGAAAAAGGGGAAAAATTTCATCACCCCCCCAGCCCTGGTACCCCAATGCCCGATCCGGCGGTTCAAGGATTCCGTTTGCCGATGGCGTTCACCTTCACCGGCCGCAACACGTCGTCCCCCCTCTCTCAGCGCTGACGCTGCAACAGCGCGCCGAGGATCGCCGAACGAAGCTCGTCCGGGGTCGTGATGATGCGGCGCGTCGGCGACGACGTGCGGGGCGAACGCTCCAACTGGGCACCACCCCGTGTCACCGACGGTCCGCTGACGCGTGGCCCGTAGACGCTGGGCCCGCTGACGCTGGGTCCGTACACCGTTGGCCCGCGGGTTCCTAGGCCAAGCCCCGGCGCCGTGTAGCGATCCCCGGGGGTCGCCGCCCCGACACCGGGCCCCCAGGTGGCCGCCGGTTGTGGATCAAATCGATGGTCGACAATGGCGACCGGATGCCCGCGCTTGGCGCTGCGCAGCTGTTGCAGGTAGCGAATCTCATAAACCAACCGCCCGTAGGCTTCATAGACCGCCAACCAACTCTCTTCCAGTTGCGGTTCGGGCGGATAAAGGGGATCGCCAAAAAACGTCAATTCCACCCGGGCATGCAAGGCATCGGTCGTGACGAAGCGACCGACCAGTCGATCGAAACGCGCCGGATCGCGGGCCGCCGATTTCAAGTCACTGGTGCTGTCTTCCAGATCATCGACCAGCCGCTCGACGCTGCTGCGAATTTTGGGCGTCCGCAACACCACGCGTTCAAAGTCGCGCACCGCTTCACGGTAATCGCTGGCCGCGGCATAAATCGGCGTGTTGCCCCCAGCCTCGACCCCGCGCGGCGCGAGGAAGATGAAAAAAAGACCGGCAATTGCGGTCGTCCAAAGACTGCCTGTTCGATTCACTTGAAGCTCTCCCCGATCGGTGTTCACGGCTGCCACCCAGCCGTGCATTGCGCGTGCCGAGACGTCGCGACGAGGGCACTCGACGCAGAAATCACGGCGTTTGCCGCCCCAAAGCGGGTCTCGCAACGATCGCAAAGCGGTGTCAATTCGACGGCACCCGCGTCTCAGAAGCGGACCCATCACCACCAATCGGGGTGCCCCCCGCCCGATCGGATCCGTCGACTTTGTCTTGCAGCCATCGGGGCCCTGGCGGTATACCGGGGAGAATGGAGGGTTCGGGTCGTCCGAATCCATGAACAATTCAGCGAAAAGGACTTCGCCGTGGGAATCCGACTTGATGAAATAGCCCAGATGGTTGGCGGGACGCTCCACGGTGACGGCGCGTTGATCTGCGGCGGAACCAACCCGCCGGATCAGGCGACGCCAACGGAAATCACCATGCTGGTCGGGCCGAACCCGTCGGCGAATCTGGCGTCATCCAAAGCCATGGCGGTCCTCTGTGCCGAACGCATCGATTCGGACCCACGCCCCCAAATCATCGTCGCCGATCCCCGCGCCGCCTTTGCGACCGTGGTTTCGCATTTTCGTCCCCCGATCCCGGTTTCGCTTCCCGGCGTGGGCGTCGATTCCTCCGCGGCGATCGCCAATTCGGCCAAGGTTCATCCCACGGCAACGGTTTGTGCGGGCGTGACGATCGGTGAGCGAACGTTGGTGATGCCCAACGTGGTCATCATGCCAGGCTGCACGATCGGGGACGACTGTGTGCTGTACCCCGGCGTCACACTCTACGAATACTCCTCGTTGGGTGATCGCGTGATCTTGCATGCCGGAACGGTCATCGGAGCCCAGGGCTTTGGATACCGGCAAAAGAACGGTCGGCACCTGCCGTCGGCCCAACTCGGATACGTTCGCATCGACTCGGACGTCGACGTCGGCGCCGGCGTCACGATCGACCGTGGCAGCTACGGTGCGACGCGAATCGGCGAAGGGACGAAAATCGACAACCAGGTGATGATCGCCCACAACTGCCAAATCGGCCGTCACAATTTGATCTGCAGCCAAGTCGGAATCGCCGGCTCCTGTCGCACCGGCGACTATGTGATCCTGGCCGGCCAAGTCGGACTGAAAGACCACATCACCCTGGGCGACCACACGATCGTCGGCGCCAAGGCCGGGGTGATGGATGATTGCCAGGGACATCAAGTCTATCTGGGATCACCCGCGATGCCGCAACGCGACCAGATGCAAATCTTTGCGATCGAGCGAAAGTTGCCCGAGATGCGTCGCGAGCTGAGAACGCTGCGGAAGCGACTCGATGCGATGACCGAGCAGCTTGCCGACGGCGAACCCGAACCGGGCGCATCCGAACCGGGCGCATCTGAACAGCGCGAAACCGCATCCGATCGCGGAGACGCGGAGCGAGCGGCATGATCCGGCGCGGTGGATACGGCCGGGAACTGATTCGCAAGCTGTTGCCCGGATTTTCGTCATCGTCAAACCGACACGACCAACCGCCGATCGGATTGATCGCCGGCTGGGGCAGTTTCCCCGTCGAAGTCGCCGAGCATGTGATCGCCAGCGGTCGACGCGTTTGCTGCATCGCGATCACCGACCACGCGTCGACGGAATTGGAGTCGATCTGCGACCATGTGAAATGGTCCGGCGTCGGCAAGATCGGTGCCCACCTTCGCTACTTTCGACGCCACGGCATTGACCAAGTCACGATGGCCGGCAAGCTGTTCAAATCCGAGTTGCTGTTTCAAGGCAGCGTCTGGATCAAGCATTGTCCCGACTGGACCGCGATTCGCACCTTCGGCCCCTGCTTGTTGGGCAACCGCCCCGATTCACGCGACGACAGTTTGCTGTTGGCCGTCACCAACACGTACGCAAGACACTCATTGACCATCTGCCCCGCCACCGATTTTGCCCCGGAGCTGCTCGTGGACCAAGGCCATTTGATCGGGACACCCCTGACGAAAAAACAGTCGCGCGACGCCGAGTTCGGTTGGCAAGTCGCCAAACAAATGGGCGGCATGGACATCGGCCAATCGATCACCATCAAAGACGGCACGGTGCTGGCCGTCGAAGCGGTCGAGGGGACCGACGAGTGCATCGCGCGAACCGGCACGCTGTGCCGCCGCGGCGGATGGACACTGGTCAAAGTCAGCAAGCCGAATCAGGACATGCGGTTTGACGTTCCCACGATCGGCCCCCAAACGGTCACCCGCGTGGCCGAAAACGGCGGCACCGCGATCGTGATCGAAGCCGGCAAGACGATCCTGGTCGAGCGTGAAGAAACGTTCCGTCTGGCAAAGCAACACGGCATCACCATCGTCGCCCTCGCCCAACCGCAAGCCCTCACCGCCGCCGCGTGAACCGCACCGGTTGCTTCCACTCCAGCGGCGCGTGCATTGCCGCAGGGGCGTGCTGAACGATTTCTGCCGAGTGCGAACGTTGCGCCGAAACAGACTGCGCGCAACGGCGACCGTCGCCTCGGTGCCTACCACCGCCGCGCCGAAGGGCCCCGCGATCGATAGGACCAATAGGACAGATGGGCCCCTACGTCCTATTGGTCCCATTGCGCGGTTGTTATCCCGGTAAGCAACGTACGATCGAAACCGATGACGCAGTCGGTTGCATCGACCGCTGGGAATCGCCACTCGGAATTCGGCTCGTCGGTCTGGTTCACGCCCGCAGCTTGCCGAGCCGGCCGGGCCGCCGCTTCCGTATCAGGATCGCCCCATCGTCTGGTGTATGATTCAAAAAGCGCTTGGTGAGGCTGCGGAGCTGTTTGAGAACGACACGGAAACCGGTGCGAGCGATTAGCTTTGGGCGCGCTGAATCGATCTGAAACAAGTCACGTTCAATCGCAGAGCGTGTAGCCGGTTGAGTCCGCAGCACGCAACGTGGCCGGAGCCCAAAAAGGTGTCGGACACCTTTTTGGGAAAACAGGCAGGATAGGGGGAGTGCGGGTTGAGCTGAAAACGGAGTTGCGGTTGTGTGTTAGCGTGAACGAAAGAGTTCGCTGGTCAGGACTTCGATCACGACCGTGCGCAGCCCGGCGTCATCGTCGGCTTGAACGCGTGCGACGATGTCGTCGATCGCGAAGCGGTCGGCGGGTTCCATCTGTCTGCCCGTCGCGTACGTCAGTAGTTTCTCGATCAGGCTGCGTTGGAATAACTCGTGACGACTCGCTCGCAAGACCGCTTTGAAGCTCGCAAAATCCTCAAACGTTTCTCCCGACGGTAACTTTCCCGAAGCGTCGATCGTTGCCGCGGGGGCCTTGCCCTTGGGCTTCGGGTACTTCGAACGCCAGCGTCCGATCGGATCAAAGGTTTCCAGCGCGAAGCCGAGCGGGTCAATGTTCCGATGGCAGACGAAACACGTTTTGTCTTCGCTGTGCTTGGACAACTTCTCGCGAATCGTGGTCGCTCCGCTGACATCGGCGTCGATCGACGGGACCTCGTCCGGCGGCGGGGGCGGTGGGGTGCCGAGGATGTTTTCCATCACCCACACGCCGCGGGTCACCGGCGACGTATCGACTCCATTGGCGCTGACGGTCAACACGCCGGCCATTGCGAGTACGCCGCCACGTTGCTTGTTGTCGGCCAGAGAGACCCGCTGAAAGCCGTCGGCCAAGCGAAGTGTGTCCTGCTCGGGCAAGCCGTACAACTTGGCGAGCTTCTTGTCGACAAAGGTGTAATCCGCGTCCAAAAAATCGCTCACCGGACCGTCCTTGTCCAGCAGATGACGAAAGAACCGCCTCGCTTCCTGCTTCATCGACTCCGGCAAGTTTTCGGAGTAGTACTGCGGGGCGGCTTTGCGCGGCGGCGGCAGGTTGCCGATCTCTCGCAGGTTCAACCAGCTGTCGGTGAAGCCGCTGACGAATGCCTCGGAACGCTCGTCGTCGAGCATTCGGACGATCTGTTTTTTTAACTCGCCAGGACCGGTCAGCTTGCCGTTGTCCGCCGCGGCGAACAGCACGGCATCCGGTGGCGCTGCCCACAGGGCATACGACAAGCGCGAGGCGAGATCGTAGGGTCCGAGCAACGTTTCTTCTTCCGGAGTGATTTCGCTAAGGTACAGAAACGACGGCGAACAAAGCATCATCTTCAACGTGTCCAAGGCCGCCTGTCGCGGCGCCGCATCGTCGGACAATCGCTGCTGATAAAACGACTCGATGCGATCGCGATCGGAGTCGTTCAACGGGCGTCGGTAGGCACGCCGCCCGAACGCGAACAATTGCTCAAGCGCCCGATCGGCCTGGAACCCTTCCGGACCAAAGACCGCAAGCTCCTCCTTCCCGCCATCGGGTTCCTCGATCGGGCCGTGAACCTTGAACTCCCCGATCCGAATGTGGGGCAGTGCGCCTTCGCGAAGGATGTGGGTCCGACTGACGCCGGCACTGTATTTCTTGGGATCAAACTCGTCCTTGTACCGTTTGTTGACTGCGATCACCGACGCCCGCGATTCGTAGGGACCGTTGGGAAAGATCAATCGCGGCGTCTGCCCGGCTTCCAGCCAGACGCGGAACGTCAACCATTCCGGCTGGTCATCCGGCACGATCGCGCGTCCCAAAATCGGTTCGATCGCTTGGGGATAGTGAATGTGTCCCTTCGTCACGTCGCCCGGAACGACGGCCAGTTGAAAGGGTTCGGAAAAGTCGATACGGAAGATTTTCGGATCGTAGTGGGTGTCGCGGTGCATCGCTTGGGCGTGGACGTCGATGTCATACAGCCCGGCGACCGGCACGCCGTCCAGAAAATCTTCGATGTGTCCGTAGCCGCCCTGACGCGTGTCGGTGTTGGGCTGTTCGTACAGACACAGGTACTCGTATTGGAAGGCATGCCGATGCGGGTTCGACAGTTCTTCGTATTGCCGAAAGTTGTCGGTGAAATGCCACGTCTTGGGTTCCATCGCCGGTTTGCCAAGACGGGCCTCCACCAGCCGGCTGGCGGCTTGAAAGTATTGATCGAGCAGAAAGCCGGACGTCACCAGGGATTCGCCCAGATTGTCCATGTGGCCGACGGTGTTGTCCTTGGGAAAATCGGCGGTCAGTCCCAGCGTGTCGACGCGGCGATCAAACAACGTCGCCAGCGTGTTTTCGTATTCACGATTGGAAAGCCGGCGGATCACCGTCCTCCCGCCCGTGCTTCGAAATTGTTCGCGGGACGCTTCGATGCCGTCTCGCAACGCGCCCAACAGTGCCAGTCGCTCACCATCGGTCGGCTGCGTTGCATCCTCCGGCGGCATCACTTTGAGCGTCACTTGATCGACAATTTCGTCAGCGGTGATCTGTTGTTCCGCCGAGGCAAAGGGCAACTTGAACGAGTCAAATTCGCGGTCGCCCTCGGCCGAATCGGCGTTGTGACACTCGGCGCAGTACCGACCGAGGAAGTCGGCGACGACCGCCTGGGGCGTTGTGTCAGGTTGGGCGTCGGGGTCCGATTCGGCCGCACGCAGCGGGATGCCCGCGGCAAGAACAACCACGATGGTCCGCGCGGCGCGAATCCATCGCCGGCCGAAGCACTGCAAGGAAAGCATGATGTGCTCGCGATTAACAGAAGGTGCCGGTACTGGTTCCGAACGATTCCGTCTGGACTCCCATCCGTTGGGCGATGTCGACGAACAGGTTGCACAGGGGAACCTTGGCGGGGCCATCGCTGGCGACCTTTTTAAATTCGCCGCGACCGTAACCGCCGCCGGCCAACACGATCGGTAGATCGGTGTTGGTGTGCGAATTTCCGTTGCCCATTCCACTGCCGAACAGCACCGCCGTCGAATCGAGCAACGTCTGCTCCCCATCCTCGATGGCGGCCAGTCGGCTTAAGAATTTGCCGAACTGTTCCAACTGGTACGTTTCCAGCGTGATCAGGTTCGCGATCGCTTCGTCGTCGTTACCGTGATGCGAAAGGCTGTGATAGGACTTGTCGATCCCGAGGTTTTGCGGCAGAAAGCTGCCGCCGATTTCCAAGGTGGCGACGCGCGTCGAGTCGGTCTGCAGGGCCAGAGCGATCAATTCGTACAACAACGGAAGATCCTCGACCGTATTCTTGTCGGCCGGTTTTTCGAAAGGCGGTTCGGGCTTCGGCTGGTCGGCCCACTGGCGACGCGATTGCAGTCGTTTTTCGACGTCGCGGATCGAGCTGAAGTACTCGTCCAACTTGGCCTTGTCTTCTCGATTGACGCGCCCCGAAAGCGAGCCCGCCTCTTCGACGATCGAATCCAGGATCGAAGCCTGCAGCGAATTTTCCCGGACCTGCTGCGCCCGACGTGCTTTCGACTCGGAGACGAACAGTTTTTCGAACAGTTCGGCCGGGCCGGTGATCGGGGGCACGCGGACGCCGGACTTGGTCCAAGAAAGCTGGCAACCGCCATGGATGCCGCCTTCGGAACCGACGGTGAGCGATGGAAATCGGGTCTGCGTTCCAATTTCATCGGCGATGAATTGGTCGATGGTGACGTTGCCGTCGGGCCGTTGTTTGGATTCGTGATGCAGCACGCCGGAGAGAAACGTGTGAACCGCAAAGTGTCCACCCCGCAGCCCATGATCGAGCCCGCGATAGACGGTGATCTGGTCACGGTTGTCGGCCAGCGGCTTGAGCAGCGTGGTTTCCTCGAACGCTTGCCCGGGAGTCTCGGGGAAAAATTGTTTCTGTTGAAAGCCGAGCAGGTTGCCCACCGCGACGAAACGACGTGCTCCCACACCGGCACCACGCGAATCCTGGACAGGAGAATGGCCGCCAACGGACTCCGCCCGCAACGATGACAAGCCCGGCAGGGCGAGGGATCCGGCAAGCGATTGAAGCACAAAACGACGGTGATGAATGGATTGACTCATGCCACCAGTTTAACGCAACGCAACCCGCAGGACCAACCTCAAGGGGTGATTGCAGTGACCACCCTGGGACACGCCCCCCTCGGCCAGTGTTTCCTGGGCGTTCGCCGGGGAGGCTCTGACGCCGTCCCCTGCGAATCGTGACGCCGTTTTCTGGCGTGAAAAAATAGTCCGTGTGTTACAATGAGCGCACTACATTAAGGGGAAAACACTGCATTGACGAAAACACTGCCCGCGGGTTTCAGTCTGTATCGGACCAGTGGGCCCGCTCGAGCACACGTGGTGTCACGTTGAGGATGGCCGAAGTCACAACCGTTGCCGACCGACATGGGGAGAACGCCTTTTCCTGGTTCGCCGTCGAATTGGAGAGCGATTAAACCGTGAACCGCCAACCCACGCCTCCGCCGGCCCGCCGTCTGTACGAGCAAGCGATCGCGCTGGAAGACGAAGCAGCGCAGGATGCGTTTTTGGCCGAACAGTGTCGCGAGAACCCCGATTTAAGGAAACGCGTCGAGAGTCTATTGCAGGCTCGGCGTGAACGGCTGAGTCATTTGGATCGAGCCGACGCTGACGCCAAAGATCCCCACAGCGACGATGTCGAAGGCAAGCTGACCGAATGCCTCGATCGCGTCACAAAAGCCGGCTCGGATCGCTCTTCCAACCCGGACGCCTCCACCGAGTTTTACGACACAAGCCACTTCTCCCCGCCCTCGATCCCCTCCTACCGACTCGTCCGGGTGATCGGTGAAGGCGGCATGGGAACGGTCTATCTGGCCGAACAGCTGTCGCCGGTGCGGCGCGAAGTCGCGGTGAAGGTGATCAAGCCGGGGATGGATTCAGAGGAGGTGATCAAGCGATTCCGGGCCGAGCGTCAAGCGTTGGCGATGATGGATCACACCGACATCGCAAAGGTTTTTGAAAGCGGCACGACCGAGCGAGGCCGTCCGTACTTTGTGATGGAACTCGTTCGCGGCGTTCCGATCACTGAGTACTGCAAACGGCACGGACTGACCCTGCGAGACCGACTGGAATTGTGTGCCGATCTGTGCCTGGCCGTCCACCATGCACACCAGCGTGGCGTGATCCACCGCGACCTGAAACCCACCAATGTGCTGGTCACGCAACAGGACGGCAAACCGGTCATCAAAGTCATCGATTTTGGTGTCGCCAAAGCGCTCGATGGCGATCTGGCCGGAAGATCATTGGTGACACACGGCTCACAACTGATCGGAACCCCGCTGTACATGGCGCCGGAACAGGCCAAGCGGACGAACTACGACATCGATACCCGCGTCGATGTCTATTCGATCGGTGTCGTCTTGTACGAACTGCTGACCGACACCACGCCCATTGCTCAGAAAACGCTCAAGCGGATCGGCGTCGACGAATTTTACAGTTTGCTTGTGCGACGGGAGCCCGATCGGCCGAGTCAGCGCGTCAGCGGCCTGCAATCCGGTTCATCGGCTGGGCAAGACAAGAGCACTCGTGGTGCCGGTTTTGATGCCAAGCTGTTGAAGCGAGAATTGGACTGGATCGTGATGAAGGCGATCGATCGGGATCGCGAGCGAAGGTACTTGTCGGTCAGCGCCTTTGCGGCGGATTTGCGGCGGTATCTCGATGGGAAGCCGGTGGAAGCGTGCCCACCGTCGTGGGCGTATCGGTTCCGCAAAACGGCGCGTCAGTATCGCGTCGAACTCAGTGTGTTGGCGCTGGCGATGGCCACCCTGATCGTCATCTCCGGCGTTTCGCTCTGGCAGGTGGCGGCGGTGGATGCAGCGCGGCGCGAGAGTGAAAGACGTGAACGGCACGCGGTCGAATTGCTCCACGCACTGAAATTGCAACGTGCGCTTTCACCGCTGCACGACAACGATTTGGCACGGCTGCACGAATTGGCCACGGACCTTCGCGCGGACCCGCTGACCGACGTCGTCTCCCGGCCGCCCGACTTGGCGAACCTGTTGATGAACGTCGCGGAACGTCCGACCAGGTGCTCGCTGGCGAATGCTGCGCCCGTCAACGGGCTGGCGGTGACGCCAGATGGCAAGCGAGCGTTGAGTGTCGACGAACTCGGTGACGTCAAACTCTGGGACCTTCACGCACCCGATGACAGCGGGCAGCGGCTGGGAACCCACAACGAACCGGCCCACGCGGTCGCCATTTCCCCCGACGGCCGCACCGCCGCCACCGGCAGCAAGCTCGGGAAGGTGTGCTTTTGGAACCTGCAAGACGGGACTCTGATCCGTCGTTTGACGCCCGTGACAAACGGTATCGAAACGATCCGCTGGTCTGGCGATGGACGGCATGTCGCCGTGGGTTCCCGGTACAGCGAGGTGTGGGTCTGTGATGCCGAAGGCAAGGAATCGTTCCGCATCGTCAATGATCATCGACACGAAAGTCTGCTGTTTTCGCGCGACAGTACCAAGCTGATCGTTCCGACACGGGAACACATCTCGGTCCGCGACATGACGTCGGGCAAGGAGATCCGGAAAATCGACACCCGGCCGCTTCAAAACGTCCGAACGTTGTGCTTTGCCGGCCAGGATGACCGCTGGCTGGTCGCCGGCGAACGGTTCAAAGAGTCGTTGATCATCCTTGATTTCAAGAGCGGAAAATTGTTGGGGCAAATCCCGCTGGGCGCCTCGTATCCGCGCTCCATCTGTGCCGCCGGCAACGGCATGTGGCTGCGATTGAGTTACTCCAGCGGCAAGATTCAAACGTTCCAGCTTTCTCCGTCCAACGGAGGTGAATCGGTGACCGGCCGCATCTACTCGCAGTTCCTCGCCCACCGACCGGAATACGATGAACGTTTGCCGCTGGCATCGCTGCCCGGTGACACGTCGTTCGTCTCCGCCGGTCAGGACGGCCACATCCATCGCTGGTACCAACATGACCTTCGATCCAGCGAGCTTCGCAGACGGCCCGGGTCGATATTGGCAAGCTATTTGATCCCGCAAACGGGTAGCGTCTATCACGTCCACCGCAACGAGCACCAGTCGTTTGACGAGCATCACGCCGTTTTCTCTCCGGCGATCGTGGACGGCATGTTTGCCGTTGCCAGCGGACAAACAATCTCGATCATCGGGACCGCCGACCAAAAACCGTTCGCCAAAATTCTCTCGCCGCTCGATGGACACCGTGATGTCGCATTGTCCGCGCCGGGCGACACCCTGGTGGCAGGATCGGGGACGCAACTGTGCGTGTGGCGATCCACCGACGGCTGGTCGTCCAGTGAACTCGTCAATCGATTCGAGATCGAGCATGACGCGTCGCCGGTCCTGTGTGATGGCGGCAAGACACTGATCGTGGATGATGCCGCCGCACGTCAAGTCTTGGCCATCGATGTCACTTCAGGCCGCCAAACGGTGGTTGCGTCGGATATCCGCGTGTCCATCATCTGCTTGGATTCCGGTGCAACCCGACTGGGGCTGGTTGCCGAGAATCGCATCCGGGTCATGGATCGCCAGACGGCGAACGTGCTGATTGACAAGCAACAGTATCATGCCGTCCGATGCATGCACATCAGCGACGACGGGACGACGCTACTGGAAGGCCGCCGCGACGGTCGCGTTTATGTCTGGCACTTGCCGACGCGTCAACGACTCGGCCTGCTCTATGAACCCAAGCATTCCGTCGGCACCTTGCTCCGCTGGCAAGTCGCCAAGGAAAGCCGTCGCGTGATGCTGGAATTCGCCAGCGATTACGGTGGCATCGACCTGCTGGTGTTGCCCGGCCGGACCAACCGTTGAGCAACCCGCGGTGGAGCGGATCAAGATGCAACGTTCCGCCGTTGGTGTCGAGTCCCACGCCGCCCACCCATCACTCTTGCGTCAAAAACGCGATCAGGTCGCGGAGTTCTCCGATGCTCATCGTGCCCTCCAATCCGGTCGGCATGATCGATTGGTCGACCGGTTCCTGCTGCTGGACGTCGGCCAGCGGGACTTCAAAAATCTCTCCGTCGACACCTTGAAACCGCATGCTGTTGCCGGCACCGGCACGATCCAGTTTCAACCCGGTCAGGACGTTTCCATCAGTCGTCAGGATTTTCCAAGGCACATACAGCGGCCCGACCTCTTTGCTGGGATGCAGGATCGAATCGAGCACACGTTTTTTGGTCATGTTGCCCGACAAGGTGGTCAAGTCGGGTCCGGTCCGGGCCCCGCGCCCGCTGTGCCGATGACAGTTGACGCAAGTGGTGCGAAAAAAGACGCGGCGTCCCGCATCGACATCGCCCCCTTCGGCGATCAACGGCATCCACGCCTCCAAGTCGTCCTTGTCCGGACGAGATTCATCGCCACCCCAGTTTCGTTTCTGCATGCGTCTTGCTTCCACCCGCAACGTCTCCGGCTGTTTCGGCAAGGAAGCGCGATTGATCAGCGCGGCATACACGTCGGCGTTGCGTGAGAGGCCCGCCAACGCGTCGGCCCGGGTCTGCAAGTCGAATCGTTCGTCAGCGGCGATCGAAGCGAGTAGATCCAACGCTGTTTTACCGCTGCGAGCGGCCAACAGACGCACGACTTCCTTGGCAAAAACACGATCGGGTTGATCGTCGATCCATTGACCAAGCTGTTGGTCGGTCGGCGTCTCGGCGGCTTCGGGGATCCGGCGGATGGCCATCGCGCGCAACTTGGGCGTCGCGTTCGAATTGCCGGCGAAGTCGACCAACAGCTTTTCGATCGCCGGATCACGGCTTCGTCGCGACGCCGAACCGGTTTCCAAATACGCGATCGACGCGATCACGGCTGAAAACAGACGTGGCGACGTTTCGGGGCGTTGCAGCAAACCTTGAATTGCCGCAAGTTGATCCTTGCAGTCACGTTCGGTCGCCCAACGGATCGCCGCCAACAACACGGCTTCGGACTCGTCCCGCAGTCCCCACTCCATCAGGACGCGACGTTCCTCGGCGGCCAGACTGCTCGGATCGACCAGTTCCTGCCAACGCCACGCGGTCAGCAAGGCGACGCGTTGATCGGCGGTCGTTGCCGATTCGCGCCGCAGCGACGCCAATTGGTCGGTTTGCACCAGTCCAAACGTGGCGGCCTGATGGAGAAACGGATCGGCGTTGTCGAGCCCCTTCCGTCGTTCATCGATCGAGAGCGTGCCGTCGTCACGAAGCACCGCGGCCTGCTGTTCGGCGGCGGTCAGCGCAGGCACTTCGTCGCCGGTCGCGGTCGCATCATCCGTTTGACGGACCACCCGCCACAGCCGTCCCTTGCGGTGAACCGGATAGCTGCGATCCACCCAGTCGGTCACGTAGACTGCGCCGTCAGCAGCGACCGCCATCGCGACCGGACGAAAATTGGCATCACCCTGAACGACGGTTTCGGACGTGGTCCCCCACGTCGCCCCGCGCTGGACCAAGCTGTGGCGTTCGATGCGATTGTCGCCCCAACTGGTCACCCACAGGTGTTGCCCATGCATCGCGACGGCACACGCGGCCTCGCCGGTCCCGGCCGTCATCGGCAACGTTCCCGGGAATTCTCCGTCCCAGGCCTGCAGCGGATGAACGCCGGCCCGGCCGAAGCGAAATTGAAATCCATAATCACCGCCCGGGACGATGTGCATCAGGCGATTCGGGGGCATCGCGTCGGGATCGTTTCCGACACCCCATAGCCGCCGGGCGGAATCGAAGCACAAACCGAAGGGATTCCAAAACCCGGTTGCCACACGCTGCACGTCGCTGCCGTCGGTTTTGCAACGAAACACGTTCCCGCCTTCCCCGCCGCCGATCTGTTTTGATCCGTCCGTTCCGACCAACTCATAAGGCTCGCCAAAATTTTCACCTTGCCCGACGTACAGCCAACCGTCGGGCCCCAGCGTCAATCCCGCCAGTCCGTTGTGGGGATAAACCGCAGCGGTGTTGTGTGACAACAAGACGATGCGTTCATCGGCCACCTTGTCCCCGTCGGTATCACGCAGCCGCACGACATCGCTCCGCGTCGCGACGGCAAACGATCCGTCGCCCAGGTTGACGATGTTCATCGTCGCGATCCCGCCTTCGTAGAACAGCGTTTGCCGATCCAGCACCCCGTCGCCGTCACTGTCATCGAACCGGTAGATGCGATCGGTTTTGGGGCCGACGTAATCGTCCGGCGGAAAGTGCGTGTGACACTCGATGACCAACAGCGAGCCGTCGTCGTCGAAGCAGCAACCGGTCGGCGTCACCAATTCCGGTTCGGACGCGATCAGTTCGATTTGCAAGTTGGGGTCCAACAAACGCGGCGGCTCGACGGCGGCCGCAACGCTGGATCCGATGAGAAGCAGTGCGACGAAGCGATACATAAGAGTGCGGGGGCTGGTCGAAGGTGGCGGGCGTGATGGACGACCCTATTCTATCAGCCGGCTCGCGGCAGAATGTGTTCTGCCTCGCCCGCTAATACCCCGAGTTGTCCGATGCGGTCGCTTCGATCTCGGGCAATCCCAATCGTTTGCGGGCTTCGCCGAGGATCTCGGCGGTCCGGCTGGCGCCACATCGGGTCACGCCGATCGCGCGGACGGCCAACAAGGTGTCCAGATCGCGGACGCCGCCGGCCGCTTTGACTTGCACGTGGTCGCCGGAATGTTCGCGCATCAGTTTCAAGTCTTCTTGCGTCGCCCCGCCGCTGCCGTAACCGGTGGAGGTCTTGACCCAGTCCGCGTTCACCTCGGTGCAGATCTCACACAGACGGATTTTTTGCTCGTCGTTGAGATAGGAGTTTTCGAAGATCACCTTGACCTTTTGACCGGCTTTGTGGGCGATCTCGACGATCTGTGCAATCTCGTTTCGCACGTCATCCCAATCACCGCTGAGGACCTTGGAGAGATTGACGACCATGTCCAGTTCTTCGCAGCCGTCGGCAATCGCTTGTTCCGCTTCGGCCCGTTTGATCGCCGTCGTGTGTCCGCCGTGGGGAAACCCGATCGTCGTCGACGCCTTGACCGTGCTGCCGGCCAGCCGCTGGGCACAGGTCTTCATGTAGTACGGCATGATACAGACGCTGGCGACGTCATAGGCGAGCGCCAACTGGATGCCCGCTTCCAAGTCGTCGGTGGTAAGTGTGGGATTGAGCAACGAATGGTCAATCATTTTGGCAACGTCTTGGTATTCAAATTCTGCCATCTGCAAATCTCTTCGGGGTAAAAGTATTTCGGAACGTCGACTCAATCGACAGGCCGCGAGCGCGTCAGCGCTACAGATCAGATTAACGAAATTCTTCGCGGAGCATCAGCCGGTTCGTTCCGGTGTCAGGCGATCGCGTTGCCGTCGCTAGACGGCGGCCTTGGCGAAAACGAGAGTGGCAGAATGATGGGCAACGCTGCAAAGCATTTCCCCCCTGGGTTTCTTAAGGTTTTAGCGGCAGGGCGCGAGCCCTCCGGTTCTTCCTCTCTGCCAAAACACCGGAGGGCTCGCGGGCTGTCGTTTTTGTGAGCCGCGACGCGTAAGCGGCCGGGCACTGCGACGCTGCCCGAGGCCTTACGGCCAGCGGCTCACCATTGACTCAGCAGATCCCGACTCAATCGACAGCCCGCTCGCGCCCTACCGCTAAAAAATGCATCACAGCGCAGAATGATGGGGTAGTGATCTGGGCGGTCAGAACATCATTCTGCCCCGTATGATTCTGCCACTTCAATTCACTCGGTCGTGCCGCCTACGACTTCGACTCGCCGTACAACACTCCCGGCAAATAGATCACAAAGCCGACCGCCGCGGCCACGATCCAGGCCGGTGCCGGACCGATGCCGGGCAATCCCAGGTTGGCGCCGAATAGAATCACGATCGTTGCGACGACCGCGAACGGCGTCATCCTCCAGCCGGACACAAACGCCGAGAAACACAGCAACGCCCCCGCGATCCCGACCGACCACAAACTGGTGGAACTCCCCAAGGCGTCGGTGGTGACATCATCGGCAACCGTCTGCAGATCGAATTCTCCGCGACGCACGCTCCGAAGCACTTCTTCGCCGAACAGGTCGACACTTTGCGCGGCAAAGGCAAACACCGCCAGCAATAAACATCCGACCAGCAGACGCGAGACACCGGAGAACGCAAACTTCAGGGCGGCGAATCGATCGCGTGGCCGCTTGTAGCGACCGCTGCGCGCGTCGGCCAACATCGCTTTGATCCGTTTCCGCTTGACGTCGGCAATCACTTTTTCATCCTTACCGGATTGCTGGACGGTCTGATGTGCGGTCTCCATGATCGCCGACGCCATCTGCCAGCTTTGCTCGCGGGCTTCGGCGGCGCTGACGCCTTGGCTGATCAAGGATCGCTGTTCCAGATTTGCCAACTTCTTGCGGTCGGCCGCCTGCCGTCTCTGGTCCGCCTTTCGATCCAACGCCGCGCACCAGCGATCACGCAACGACCGATCGCCGGTCGGGCCGACAAAGGACACGTCGACGGACAACCGCCGACGTTTTTGAACCAGTGCGTCGTAACCAAACAGCGCCTCATAGATCGATTGCCAGCCGGCCCCTGCATAGCGAGCCAGAAAGTCACGCAAGCCCTCTTCGTCGGCACCTTCGATCCGCAGATCGCGGACGAACCGACGGGCGTCCTCCAGCGAGGCTTTGCCCGCTTTGGCGGCCGTGACCGTCACGCCGAAGTGATAGCCGGCGCCGATCGCAGCCCCGAGTATCAGCCCCACCACGCCCCCGATCCACAAACCGGCAGCCAACACGACTAAGACCAAGGCCAAGATCAAAAATGCGAATGATGCAATGCCGATCTCGATCCATGACAACGTGTCGAACCAACGGCGCGTGTGATCGGCAATCGCGTTGTGCCCCGTCGTGGTCGCCAGAACGATGGCGACGATGCAGGCGGTCACGAACATGGTCGGTCCCAGCAAAAACGCTTGCAGCGAAAACAATGGCGAGACCAGGGTGGTCAAGACCGAGACGGCCGCCCAGGCGACGAACAACTTTCCGGAAAGTCGCCGGACCACTTGTGTTTTTGAGTAGGCCGCGGCGATGGCTTCCCAGCGATCCGCCTGGTCGCTTGACGGCGAAAACCCCATCAACGCCTCGATACCCAGAAACGATTGCAACGCATCAATCATCTCCGCCAACGATCCGTATCGCTCGACCGGTCGCTTGGCCATCGCCTTGGCAACGATCTGACAAAGCGGTTCGGGAACGCGGCTGTTGATTTCAGCCAGATCGGGCAACGGAGAACGGGCGTGTTGCTCGATCACTTCGGAAACCTCGGTTCCCGAATACGGCGAACGACCGGCCAACAGATAAAACAGGCTGCAGCCGAGCGAGTAGATGTCGGCGCGATGGTCGACCGCGGTCGCATCGGCACCTTGTTCGGGCGCCATGTAAGCCGGAGTCCCGATCGCGGTGCCTTGCATCGTCACTTGCGTGCCACTTTGCAGACCGCTGTGCGAGAGGCCGCTGTAGGAGAGCCCTTCATCGGTCGACTCGGGATCGATCTGGTCGGGGACTTTCACCAGCCCCAGATCGGCAACCTTGACGACACCGTCTTCGCTGAGCAATAGATTGGCGGGTTTGACATCGCGATGCACCATCCCGCTGCGATGGGCGAACTGCAATCCCCGCGCGGCCTGCAAGATGTAGGTCGCCGCCAGCTTCGGATCCAGGCTGCCCTTGTCGCGGACCAAGTCGCCGAGTGATCCGCCACGAATCCACTCCATCGAAAAAAACAGCTGCCCGTCTTCTTCGCCGAAGTCATAAATCCGGACGACGTTGTGATGCGAGAGCTGAGCCGCGGCGTAGGCTTCGCGGGTGAACCGTGCCAGCGACGCCGGGTTTTCGGCCAGCCGCGTGCGAATGGTCTTCAAGGCGACGTCGCGATCGAGCGACACCTGTTTGGCTTGATAGACCGCGCCCATCGCCCCACGGCCGAGCATTCGAATGATTCGATAGCCGCCCAATCGCGATGGCCCGGCGCCGCCCGCCTCGTCAGAATCGTCATTTGAACGGTCCTCGACGACGTCACGCTCCGGAGACGCGGTCGCTGCGGGGCGGCCACCTGATCCGGGGGAAAGGTTGGGCGGCGGCGAAGACGCCCGTCGCGACGCCGCGGGGCTGCTGTTCTGGTCCAAGGTCTGGTCCACGGTCTGCTCGACCGCGGCCCGGGTCCGCGACGCCGTGCCGGAGCGCGGCGGGGTGGACGGCTTCGGTTTGCCGACCCGGACCCGTGGCGGATCATCGTCGCTGACTTGCATCAGAAAGGTCGCCGCACACTTCTTGCACGTCGGCTTGTAGCGGCCCGGCTTGGGATCCCCCAGCTGCAGCTTCGCAGAACAGTGTGGGCAGGCGATCTGGATCAAGGACAAACGACGTCGTTGGGGTGGTGCGGGAGAATCAGCTCCCGACCATCATAGCTGATCCAAACGCGACGGCCCGGATCACCGGCCTGGAGCGAGTCACTGCCCCGCCGGAGTCACTGCCCCGCCGGAGTCACTGCCCCGCCCGCAAGCGTTGCACCGTCAATTCGATGGCCGTGATCAGCGCCCGCGCCTTGTTGATCGTTTCCTCGTATTCGGCATCCGGGTCGCTGTCGGCGACGACTCCACAACCGGCTTGCACGTACACCGTGTCGTCTTTGACGACCATGGTTCGCAGGGCGATGCAGGTATCCATGTTGCCTCGATAGTCGATCCAGCCGACGGCACCGCCGTAGGGGCCGCGGCGATGCGGTTCGATCGAATCGATGACTTCCATCGCGCGGACTTTGGGCGCGCCCGACACCGTGCCGGCCGGCAGTGCGGCCTTGAGCGCGTCGAAGGCGTCCAGCCCTTCGCGCAGCTTTCCTTGGACTTCGCTGCTGATGTGCATCACGTGGCTGTAGCGTTCGACGACCATGACTTCGGTCAATTCGATGCTGCCGAATTGAGCCACGCGACCGACGTCGTTGCGCCCCAAGTCGACCAACATGACGTGTTCGGCGCGTTCCTTGGGATCGGCCAGCAATTCTTGCTCGAGCGCCTTGTCTTCCTTTTCGGTCTGACCGCGTTTGCGGGTGCCCGCCAACGGCCGCACGGTGACGATCGAATCTTCGACGCGGCACATGATTTCCGGCGAACACCCCACCAGAACGGTCTCGGGGGTCCGCAGGTAAAACATGAACGGGCTGGGGTTGACCACCCGCAGCGAACGATAGATCTCCAGCGGATCGACGTCGGTTTTCACGGCCATCCGCTGGCTGGGGACGACTTGAAAGATGTCACCGGCGCGAATGTACTCGACGCACTCGCGGACCGCCTTGCCGAACGATTCGCGGGTGAAATTGGAGCTGATTTCCAACGGCTCATTTTGGGCCGCTTCGCGCCAAACCGTTTCGTCCCAGGCCGCGGCGCGAATCTCTCGCCCCCCGGTGGTCTCGGACAGTTTCTCGATCGTCCCGTCGACCTCCGTGGCCGCTTTGGCGAAGGCATCGGCTGCGTCGTCGCTGGTTTTGACGTCCCGACAATCGGCCAAGGAAACGACCGTGACCGTCTTGTCGACGTGATCAAAGACGCACAGCGTGTGGTAGAACGCAAAATCCAAATCGGGCAATCCGCGATCGTCCGTGGGCGCGTCGGGCAGGTGTTCCACGTAACGCACCACGTCGTACCCCGCATAGCCGATCGCCCCACCGACAAACGGCGGCAGTTCGTCGATCTCGGCGACGGATTGTCGAAAGTGCACGCGAAAGGCGTTCAGCGGGTCGGGATCGGTGAAGGTTTCCGTTTCCCGCTGACCGGTCAAGTCGGTCACGGTGACCTCGTTCCGCGTGGCCGAGAAACGCAGCGACGGTGCGGCGGCCAAAAAGCTGTAGCGGCCCACTTTTTCGCCGCCGATGACGCTTTCAAATAAACAGGCGCCGCCGGCCGCCGCGGACGTGCCGTCGGCGGATCGATCCAGTCGCCGGAATGCGGTCACCGGCGTCAATGCATCACTCAATAATCGGCGATACACGGGGACAAAGTCGTGCTCGATGGCCAGGGCGGCAAATTCGTCGGGGGTCGGGTGATGCATGGACGCAGCGAATTTCATGAATGGGCGACAGCGGTTGCCGCTAGTGTCGTCACCGAAACGCCAGTCGTGTAGGGGACCGGGTTGGTTTTGCCTCTCACGAGCGATAGAATCGACCAAGTAGACCTGCCGCTAACCAATCGTTCACGCCGCCACGCCCCGCAAGTCTTCTTTTTTCCGGCCCGGTCCTCCCCCCTCACAACTCGGATTGATCATGAAGTGCCAATTCTGTGAAAAACCGGCCACCTTCCACATCACCGAACTGACCGAACCGGCCGGCCCGCAAGTCATGCACTTGTGCGAAGAGCATGCCAAAGGGTTTCTGAACAAGGAAGCCAGTCCGCCGATGACCGCGATCGCATCGGCCCTGGCCAAACAACTCGGCCAATCCGGCGACGTGCTCGAAGAGCTGGATCAGAAGGAGTGTCCCGTCTGTGGCATCAGCTTTTTTGAATTTCGCAACAGCGGCCGACTCGGTTGCCCCTACGATTACACCCACTTCGAATCCGATTTGCGCCCGCTGTTGGTCAATGTCCACGACAAGACCGAACATGTGGGCAAAAAACCCACCCGCTCGGCGGGAACGGCCGACTCGCTGGCAAAGATGATCGGACTGCGGCGCGAAATGGAAGAAGCGATTGAACGCGAAGACTATGAGCGGGCTTCAGAAATCCGCGACGAAATCAAAGCGATGGAAGACCCGATCGCCCCACCATCGACCCCCTCGGATACCCAATCGTGAAACGTGACGCGGACTTTGACGAACTGGCCCGGTACAGCGGCGAATGGATGCGCGGCGAAGGGCCAGAATCGGATATCGTGATCAGCACCCGAATTCGATTGGCCCGGAACCTGGCCGATTTTCCATTCATTCGTCGCTGCAGCGACGAAGATCGATTGAGCATCGAACGGACGGTCCGTGCCCGCATGGAAAGTCTGACCGACAACCATTGGAAATCCGCCCACTACGTTGACCTGGAACCGCTCTCGGAAATCGATCGACAACTGCTGGTCGAACGCCAACTGATCAGTCGCGAAATCGCCGAATCCGACGGTTCCCGCGCCGTCGCCTTTGATGCGACCGAAGGATACAGCGTGATGGTCAACGAAGAAGACCACTTGCGGATCCAAGTCATGAAAAGTGGCTTGGACATCAAAAACACCTGGGAGCAAGTCAATCGCATCGATAACATGCTCGAAGAAGTCATCTTGTACGCGTTCCATCCGCGTTACGGCTACCTGACCGCTTGCCCGACCAACGTCGGCACGGGATTGCGAGTCAGCGTGATGTTGCATCTGCCGGCACTGGTCATCACCGAACAGATGGATCGTGTCTTTCGCAGCATGCAACGGATCAACGTCACCGTCCGCGGACTCTACGGCGAAGGCTCCCAGTACACCGGTGACTTCTATCAAGTCAGCAACCAAGTCACGCTCGGCCACAGCGAAGCCGACTTGTTGGCCTTGGTCGGTGACGAGGTCGCACCGCGGATCATCGAATACGAACGCAAGGCGCGTCAGGCGTTGCTGAAAAACAACCGCGATGACTTGCACGACGAAGTCAGCCGGGCGATGGGCATCCTGAGCACGGCGAGAAAGATCAGCAGCGAAGAAACGATGCACCACCTGTCCAAGATCCGGCTCGGGATCAGCATGGGGCTGATCGAACAACCGGACGTCAAAGTCATCAATCAACTGTTCTTACAAACCCAATCGGCGCACCTGCAAAAACTGCAAGGCCGCGTCCTCGGCACCGCCGAACGCCACGCCCGCCGCGCCAGTTTCCTGCAACACCACCTGGCCGGAAAAGACGACGCCACCTGGAATTAGCCGCCGGTGGACGAAGTAGGGCATGCTGTGCATGCCGGCCCTCTCTGGCGTTTGCTTGCTGCGCAAACGCCGTCTCTCCCAGAGGGGGAGAGAATCTAAATCGGTTATGATGGGGGCTCAACCTGCTCCCCTCCATCGATGCCCTGATCTGATGAATCCATCATCCCTCCTGCTTCGTCCGCTTCACTCCCTCACGCTCTGCGCGTTCTTTTTGGCCGCGTTCAGTGTCGCGCCCGCCGAGGACGCCCCAAGTCGGAAAGCGAAAAAGCCGCCCCGCAAGCCTGCCGTCAAGGACGCCAGAAACACCGACACCGGACTGCCGGATCCGCCCCAGGATCCCGCCCTGGCCCGGTTCGGCATCTACGAAAAAACCGCACCGCGGGCCGAATCCACCGATCCGGTCGTCACCACGTTGCCCCTGACGCTGCAACCGAAGGATCGCATCGCGCTGATCGGCAACGCCTTGCTGGAACGGTCCGGCCAATTCGGCCATCTGGAAGCGATGATCCAACAATCGTTCCCCAATCACCAATTGACCGTGCGCCATCTGGCCTGGACCGCCGACGAGATCGACTTGCAACCGCGACCCGATAACTTTGCCGACACGCTGCAGCACCTGAACCACGAAAATGTGGATGTCATCTTCGCCGCCTATGGGTTCAACGAGTCGTTTGCCGGCGACGCCGGACTGGATCGGTTCCGCGCTGCGCTCGGCCGCTACGTGAGCGAATTAAAAACCAAAGCCTTCAACGGTCACTCCGCACCGCGTCTGGTTTTGGTTTCACCGATCGCCAATGAAAACCTGCCAAACATTCCGGCCGCGGATCGCAACAACGACACCATCGGAAAGTACGTCGACGTGATGCGCGACGTCGCGGCCGAGCAAGGTGTCGGGTTCGCCGATGTCTTTGCCCCGACACGCCGGCAGTTCGAAAGCCTGGGGTCGGACCACACGATCAACGGCATCCACCTCAACCAAGACGGCGACCGGTTCTTTTCAAAGACCTTGTTTGAAAAAGTGTTTCGCCGCGACGCTCCCGACATCAAACCCGAGTTGACCGAAGTCATCGCAGACAAGAACCGACAATTCTTCCGACGGTTTCGACCGCTGAACACGTTTTATTACACCGGCGGCCGCAGCAAGACGTACGGCTATCTGGACTTTTTGCCGGCGATGCGAAATTTTGATTTGATGACCGCCAACCGTGACGCGCGGATCTGGGAACTCGCCGCCGGAACGACACAGTCCACTGAAATCGATGACAGCAACTTGCCCCCGATGCCGGAGACCAAACAAAGCCGTGGGGCGAATGTCTGGATGACCGCCGCGGATGAACAGCAAGCGTTTCAGGTTGACCCGCGATTCGAAGTCAACTTGTTCGCCGGTGAAGAACAATTCCCCGAGATCGCCAATCCGATTCAAATGCGTTGGGATTCCCGCGGCCGCCTGTGGGTCAGTTGTTCGACCACCTACCCGCATGTTTATCCCGGCAAAGAACCCAACGACAAACTGGTGATTTTGGAAGACAGCGACGGGGACGGCCGGGCCGACAAGTCAACCGTCTTCGCCGATGACCTGCACGTGCCGCTGTCGTTCGAGTTCGGCGACGGCGGAGTCTATGTGTCCGAACAACCCAGTCTGAGTTTCCTGAAGGATACCGATGGCGATGACCGAGCCGACGTGCACGAAGTCGTGTTGACGGGTTTTGGAACCGAAGACTCGCACCATTCGCTGCACGATTTCACCTGGACGCCCGACGGAGACCTGATCTTTCGGGAATCGATTTTCCATCATTCCCAAGTCGAAACGCCTTACGGACCGGTGCGTCAACAGAACAGCGGCTGGTTTCGATTCCAGCCCCGCACGCAGCGATTGGTCGGTTTCGGAAGCTACCACAGCACCAACCCCTGGGGCGTGACCTTCGACGACTGGGGCCAACACATGGCCAGTCACCCCGTCTACGCCGAAGCCTTTCATTCACTCGACCCGCCCTACCCAGGGCAACATCCCAAACCGACGGGACTGCAAGCCTACTCGGGTGTTTGCGGTCACCACCTGGTCGACTTCCCGACGTTCCCTGCCGAATTGCAAGGCGGTTTCATCAAGGTCCGTTACAAGCCGACCAACCGCGTCGAGATCCACAAATGGGTCGAAGGCCCATTCGGATACAACGAGGAATACGTCGGAGATCTATTGTTCAGTAAGAACCTGAGCTTCATCCCCGTCGACCTGCAATGGGGACCGCGTGGCGCGCTGTACGTTTGCGACTGGTACAACCCGATCAAAGGCCACGCGCAGTATTCGCTCCGCGATCCACGCCGCGACCGAGATTCCGGACGGATCTGGAGGATCACCGCCAAGGGGATTCCGCTGCAAGAACCTCCCAAAATCGCGGACGCATCGGTCGGCGAGCTGCTGCAACTGCTCAAACGTCCCGAGTACCGCATCCGCGATTGGGCTAAACGTGAGCTGCGTGAACGCGACCGTGACGAAGTGCTGCGCAAACTCGACAACTTTCTGGTGAACCTTGATTCATCCGATCCACGCTTCCGGCATCACCAGATCGAAGCGATCTGGGCCTATCGAACGATCGGCCTGGTCGACTTGCCCGTCAGCATCAACCCGCCGATCGGAAACATTGCGTCATCGCGCCGGTCACAGGGTCAAACGAGTTCCCGAGATCTCACCGGCGACCGGTCCAGCCTTGCCCTGGCCACCACCACGCTGCGGCAACTGATGTCGTGCGACGATCCCCATGCCCGCGCCGCGGCGACAAAACAACTGCGGTATTGGCATCCCTACATGGACGACGCCATCGAGTGGCTCAACCGCAGTGCCAACGACCCCAACGGCATCGTCCGCATGCAAGCCGTGATCGCGGCCACCTATGTCGGATCGGAAGCGGCCTTGGAAGCGATCTTGGATGTGTTCACCTACCCCCGCGACGGGCACCTGCAATACGCGATCACGTGCGCCCTGGGTTCCAGAACACTCCGTCCACACTGGGAAAACGACGATCGTTGGGGGATCACGCGACGTCTCAAGCAAGCCGCCAAGGACAGCACGATCAAAGAGCCCACGCCGGGCGCCTCCGAGGCGCAGTTTGATTCCCAGAAGAACGTCAACGTCGTCCGCATCTCCGCGATCCCCGAAAAGATGTTGTTCTCCGTGACCAGCATCACGGCCACCCCGGGACAGCCCGTCAAGATTGTGTTCACCAACCCCGACGCGACGGACCACAACCTGGTGATCGTCAAACCGGGGGCGCTCGCGGAAGTCGGGATGGCGGCCAATGAAATGGCCAAAGACCCCCGCAACGCCAAATCGGACTTCATCCCGCGCGAGAAAAGCGAGCTGATTTTGCACGCCACGCCGATGATCGGACCGACCCGTTCCTCGCTGGTCCATGTGTTGCGATTCAACGCACCGACGGAACCCGGAATCTATCCCTATGTTTGCACCTTTCCGGGTCACTGGGTGGTGATGAACGGGGTGCTGGTCGTCGCCGAGGACGCCGCCAGTGCCGAGCGTCTGTTGGCCGGCAGCAAACCCAAGATCATCAACAACTGGACGATGGATGACTTTGCCGACTTCGACAATTCGGCGCGCCTGGCCGATCCCCAAGCCCGAACGCGCGGGATGATGGCGTTCGTCAAAGCCAACTGCAATCAATGCCACGTCGTCGCGGGCCACGGCGTCGACCTGGGCCCCAAACTGGAAGAGTCCGTGAAGAAACTCAAGGGCGTCGAATTGCTGCGACAAATCATCGAGCCCTCGTCCAAGATCCATGAGGACTATCAAACGTCACGGTTCCTGCTGACCGACGGACGCATCGTTACCGGGGTGGTCGTCGAAGAAGACAAGCAATCGTTCCGCGTGGCCACCAATCTACTGACGCCGAATTCGTTGACCGAAGTCCGCAAACGCGACGTGGAAATCCGTTCGGCGTCCAAGCTGTCGCCGATGCCCGTGGGACTGTTGGACGTGTTGACCCGAGACGAAATTCTCGATATGCACGCCTACGTCCAGTCCGGCGGCTACCAATTGCCCGGCCACATCGATCACCACCATCACCACGGTGCGGCGGAGCCAACGAAATAGTGCCGCATGCCTGATTCATACTGCTCGGGAAAACCGCAATCCGACGATTGGTAGCGGCAGGGCGCGAGCCCTCCGGTGCTTTGGTATGGATGGTGAACCGGAGGGCTCGCGGGCTGTCGGTTTTGTGAGCCGTGACGCGTAAGCGGCCGGGCACTGCGACGAAAGCCCGAGGCCTTACGGCCAGCGGCTCACCATTGACTCAGCAGATCCCGACTCAATCGACAGCCCGCTCGCGCCCTGCCGCCAAAACAAGCTGACGCGACCGGCTGCAAGCCTCTCCCGCTCTTACGATCCTGCGTCAATCTCTTTCGCGATGTTCCAACCGCGTGGAATTCACCGCCACCGGAGTTCCCGACTGGTTTAACATGGAGCGTCGATGATCTTGCCATCCGTGGTCTCCATCCCTTCCCCCCCAACGCCCGAACCATGCCACGAAGTCGTTACCGTCGCCGCGTGACGCACCTGTTCGCGCTCACGCTGCTCTGCTTCGCATCGGCGACACAGGCGGAGCGACCGAATATCGTGGTCATCATGGTCGATGACATGGGGTTTTCGGATATTGGACCTTACGGCAGTGAAATTCCGACACCGCACTTGGACGCGCTGGCCGCCGGCGGTGTTCGGTTTTCGCAGTTTTACAACACCGGTCGTTGTTGCCCCACACGTGCGACGTTGCTGACCGGCCTGTACGCGCACGAAACCGGCGTCGGCTGGATGACCACCGACCAGGGAACGCCCGGCTACCGGGGCCGATTGAACAATCAATGCGTCACGATCGCCGAGGTCCTGCGTGATGCCGGCTACTTCACCGCGATGACCGGCAAGTGGCACGTCGGATTCAACCACGGCGTCACACCCTGGGGACGTGGATTCGATCGCAGTTTGAACCTGCCCGCCGGCGGATTGCATTTTTCAAACCAGACCGGTTCCAAGGGCCGCACCAAGATGTTTCTCAATGGTGAAGAGGTTGCCCGCGATGATCCGCAGTTCGATCCGCCCTGGTATGGCAGCGACCTGTGGACCGAGCAGGGAATCCGATTCGTTGACGAAGCGATTGCGGCGGAGAAACCGTTTTTCTGGTACTTGGCCCACGTCGCGCCGCACTTCCCCTGCATGGCCCCGGAGGACACGATCGCCAAGTATCGGGGCAAGTACATGCAGGGCTGGGACAAGCTTCGTGAGCAGCGATACGCCCGCCAAATTGAATCCGGGCTGATCGACGATCAGTGGGAACTGGAACCCCGCCCCGAAGAAATCCCAGCCTGGGACTCACTGACACCTGCTGAACAAAAACGTTACGACGACATGATGGCGATCTACGCCGCCATGATCGAAGACGTCGACAAGAACATCGGCAAGCTCGTCGATGCGCTCCGCGAACGGTCGCAGTTGGACAACACGTTGATCCTGTTTTTGTCCGACAACGGCGGTAACGCCGAAGCCGGCATCAAGGGCAAGTACAAGGGTGATCATCCCGGTGACCCGCATTCGGACGTCTTCATCGGCAAGTGCTGGGCACACCTAAACAACACACCGTTCCGCAAGTACAAACACTACAACCACGAAGGCGGGACGGCGTCGCCGCTGATCGCCCATTGGCCCGCGCAGATCGATCCCCAACCGGGCGCGGACGGCTGGATGAACACGCCGACGCATCTGATCGACATCATGGCGACGTGTGTGGATCTGGGCGAAGCCACCTACCCGCCAGAATTCAACGGACAGGCGATCAAACCGATGCGCGGACAGAGCCTCAAGCCCTTGCTGACCGGTGACGGCGTGTTCACCAAACGGACGTTGTACTGGGAACACGAAGGCAACGCGGCGATTCGTGTCGGTGATCGTAAACTCGTCCGCGCCAGCATTCGCGGCTCCTGGGAATTATTTGATCTGAAGACGGATCGCACCGAGCAAACCGACCTGGCCGCGGAATCCCCCGCCGAAGTCAAAACACTGGCCACCCGGTGGCGCAAATGGGCCAACGAAGTGGGAGCGATGCCCAAGCCGGGCCCCAAGAAAAAGAAAAAGCAGAATTGACAGACAACTGCCTCCAGAGTGCGCCGCGCGGTGGGCAAGAAAACGGATCAGTCCCAGCACGTGGCGTAAGCGGCTTGTTGACTTTGTGAGCCGTGACGCGTAGGCGGCCGGGCTTTGCGGGCCTGCCCGAGGCCTTACGGCCAGCGGCTCACTATTGACTCAGCAGATCGCGACTAAATCGACAGTCCCTCAGCCAGTGGCGCGTGTTGACTGCCAATGCATCACACGCCGCTCGCTAACGCTTCCCGCTGGTTTAGCTAAACACCTTCCCCCGGAGAATTCCTCGTGCCCTCTTGTTTGAAATCTGTGTCGTCGGCACTCGCCGCGCTCGCGGTCATGCTTGTTTGCTCCCCGTGTTTGAAAGCCCAAACCGACGATCCATCCCCCGCATGGTCACCGGTCAAAGACGCGATGGTCAGTCGCTGGGCAAAACAGATCACGCCGGACAACGTTTGGGCCCAGTACCCGCGTCCGCAAATGACGCGTTCGGAGTGGACGAACCTGAACGGGTTGTGGGACTACGCCGTCAGCAACAGCGACGCCGAACAGCCGAATCAGTGGACGGGAAAGATCCTCGTCCCGTTCGCGATCGAATCCCCCTTGTCCGGTGTGGGTCGGCGGCTGGCCGCCGATGAAACACTCTGGTACCGCACCACCTTTGACCGATCCGATGTCTTCCCCGGCGAACAAGCCACTCCGATTCGGATTCATTTCGAAGCCGTCGACTATCGTTGCAACGTCTGGCTGAACGGTCGGTCGTTGGGCGAACACGTCGGCGGAAACCTGCCGTTCTCGTTCCTGGTCGAAGACGGGCTTCGAGACGCGCAAAACGAACTGATTGTCAAAGTCGTGGACGCAACCGATGCGACGGGCAAGTACCAATTGCGCGGCAAGCAAAAGGTCGACAACCGCGGCATCTTCTACACGCCGGTTTCGGGCATCTGGCAAACCGTTTGGATCGAACCGGTCGCCACGTCACACATCGTCGACTTGAAAGTCACCGGCGACGCCAGCGGGAACGTGGTCGTCAACGCCAACACGCAGGGTGACGCCAAATCGATTCGCGTCGTCGCGAAAGACAAACAGCAACAAGTTGCCCAATCCGCGTCGGGCAGCGGCGAAGTCCAGCTTGCCATTGCCGACGGCAAGCTCTGGTCGCCCGATTCGCCGTTTCTGTACGACTTGCAGATCGATCTGCTCGACGACGCGGGACAAGTGGTCGACACAGTCGGATCCTACGTCGGTCTGCGAACCGTGGGCAAACAACGTGACGCCAACGGCGACCTGCGTCTGACGCTCAACGGGCAAGAGATTTTCCACTGGGGGCCGCTCGACCAAGGCTGGTGGCCGGGCGGATTGCTGACGCCCCCATCCGACGAAGCGATCCGATTCGAAATCGACTTCTTGCAACGGGCCGGATTCAACATGATCCGCAAGCACATCAAGGTCGAACCGCGGCGGTACTACTACCACTGCGATCGGGCCGGCATGCTCGTGTGGCAGGACCAGATCGAAGGCGGCGCGGGATTCGAATCCGGCGAATGGCCGAAGTGGCAACGTCTGGATCGCGAACACGAAAAAGCGAACTTGCCCCGATCATGGAAACCCGGCGACCCGCTCGATGCGACGTGGCCCGACGGGGCGCACCGGCAATTCATGACCGAACTGAAAGGAATGGTCGATCACCTTTACAACCATCCGTCCATCGTGACCTGGGTGCCGTTCAACGAGCGATGGGGCCAACACCGGACGATGGAAGTCGGCCGGTGGATCGTCGATTACGATCCGACGCGGCACATCAACATCGCCAGCGGAGGCAACTTTTTCGCCGTCGGTGACATGGCCGACGAGCACGTCTATCCGCACCCGAACTTCCCCGTCGACGACGATCGCTATGACGACTTCGTGAAAATCGTCGGCGAATTCGGCGGCCACGGCTGGCCCGTGGCCAATCACCTGTGGCGCAAAAGCAACCGAAATTGGGGTTACGGCGGGCTGCCGAAAACCAAACCGGAATACATCGAACGCTACAAGGAATCGATCCGTCGCTTGGCCGACCTGAAAAAACGCGGCGTCGCAGGTGCCGTCTACACGCAAACGACCGACGTCGAAGGCGAAATCAATGGATTGATGACCTACGATCGCGACGTCATCAAAATCGCCGCGGGACACTTGAAACAAATCGCCGTCGACGCCGGCTTGATCTCCGGCGGAAACCATCTCACCAAGACCCGGCCGAACATCATCATCGTCCTGGTCGACGACATGGGATATTCCGACCTCGGTTGCTACGGCGGCGAAATCGATACCCCCAACATCGACGCACTGGCCGCCGACGGATTGCGGTTCACCCAGTTCTACAACCAAGGCCGTTGCTGCCCGACGCGGGCAAGCCTGATCACGGGGCTGCAACCGCACCAGGTCGGCATCGGTCACATGACCGCACCGCCCGGACAACCGCTCGGCATTGAAGGTCCCTACCAGGGTTATCTCAACGACAACTGCACGACCCTGGCCGAGGTGCTGAAATCGGCCGACTACACCACGCTGATGACCGGAAAGTGGCATCTGGGGGCCGATCGCAAGGAATGCTGGCCGCTGCAACGAGGATTCGACCGGTACTACGGATGCATCAGCGGCGCGATCAATTACTTCAAACCCGGCGGCGATCGTGGATTGACCGAAGGCAACGAAGCGATCGACGTCCCGCAGGATTTCTACGCCACCGATACCTTCACCGACAAAGCGATCGAGTACATCGACGGTGCGACCGAGTCCGGCGACAAACCGTTTTTCCTGTACCTGGCCTACAACGCGCCCCACTGGCCGCTGAACGCCAAATGGGAAGATTATCAAAAGTACCGCGGCAAGTACAAAGACGGCTGGCGCGCGATGATGCAGGCGCGAAACGAGCGTCAACGTGAACTCGGACTGCTCCGCGACGACACCACGCCCGCCGAACATCCCGGCCCCCAATGGGACAGCTTGGATGAAAAACAACGCGACCGCTTGGATGCCGTCATGGCGGCCTACGCCGGGTGCATCGATTCGATCGATCAGAATATCGGCAAACTGGTCGGGCACCTCAAAGCGATCGACCAATTGGACAACACCGTGATCTTTTTCTTGAGTGACAACGGCGCCTGTCAAGAAGGAGGAAAGCTGGGCGTCGGCGACGAAGCGATGGTCAAAGATCCTCCGCTGGAAACGACCGCCGGCGTTCGCATCGGATTGCACTGGGCCGGTGCCTGCAATACGCCTTATCGAAAGTACAAACACTACGTGCACGAAGGCGGCGCGTGCACGCCGATGATCGCCCATTGGCCGGCCGGAATCGCGGAGAAGGAGCGCGGAACGTTGATGCACCGACGGGCCTACCTGCAAGACTTCATGACCACCGTGATCGACCTGGCCGGCGGTTCCTACCCCGAGGGAATCCCCAAGTGCGAAGGCCAGTCGCTGGGCCCGTTGTTGGCCGGCACACGCCAAGACATCCACTTCGACCCGCTGTACTGGGAACACGAAGGCAACGCGGCGGTCCGCATGGGCAAATGGAAACTCGTCCGCGAATACGAAAAACCGTGGGAGCTGTATGATTTTTCCAAAGACCGCAACGAACTCAATGACCTGTCAAAACAAAAGCCGGTCCTGCGCAAGGACATGATCCAGATGTGGGAGTCCTGGGCCACGGAAACCGGCGTCGCCTTCCCCGAACGCTTCAACATGTACCAGTTTCTCAATCAGAAGCACAAACAGGACAAGGCTGCGAAGTAACGATAGGGGTGGTTGCCGCAGGCACCATCCGTTGGTGTGGATGTACGACGTCCTTTCCAGGTCGTCGTCGGGAGTCCAGCGGACGACGGCCCGGAAGGGCCATCGTACTCGAAAGACCACGCGTCCTAAGCTGGATGGTCCCTCGAGGCTGTACACCAACGGTTGCTGCCCTTTCTTCGGGCCTGATCTCAACCGCCCACCACACCTCGCAGCACCTGCCCGTGGACGTCGGTCAGGCGTCGGTCAATGCCGTTGTGTCGTACCGTCAGCCGTTTGTGATCGATGCCCAGCAGGTGCAGCATCGTTGCATTGATGTCGTAAACGGTCGTCGCATGGTCACGGCTTTCGGGACGGAACCCCCACTCGTCGCTTCTGCCGAAGGTTCCGGGCGTGACGCCGCCGCCGCACATCCAATTGGTGAACACGAAGGGATTGTGGTCACGGCCTTCGCTGCCCTGAGAACACGGCATCCGCCCGAACTCGGTGGTCCACACGATCAACGTGTCGTCCAACATCCCTCGCTGCGCCAGATCTTTGATCAATGCCGCCGCTCCGTGTGACATCCCCAACGCCAACGGGCCATGATCGCGCGCCACGTTCTCATGGCTGTCCCAATTTCGGCGTGGAAACCCGTTGTCATTGCCGCTCCAGATTTGCACAAATCGCACACCGCGTTCGAGCAATCGCCGCGCGACCAAACACTTGCGTCCAAAGAACTCGGTTTCGGCTTTCGGGTTGATCTCCGTGTCATCGACGTGCGAACCCTCATCGACCAATCCATACAGATCGCGGATGTGCTGCGGCTCGGAGGACAGGTCCAGCGCGTCGGTGGCCGAGAGCTGCATTGCGGCGGCCAGCTCATACGAGCGGACGCGGGCGTCAAGCCGATCGTCACTCGGTCGGCGCGCCGCATAGGCGGTGTTGAGTTGTTTCAGTGCCTGCAACCCCGCACGGTCGCTCTCCGGCGTGATGAAATCGCTTTCCGGTGGGAACAGATCCGTGATCGGCGTCTTGCCGCTGGGCCGCAACACCGTGCCCTGGTGGCTTGCCGACAAAAACGCGTTGCCCCAATTTTTGGCACCGTTGGAAGCGAACCCGCGATGATCGGGCAACACGACGAAGGTCGGTAGATTCTCGTTTTCGCTGCCCAAGCCATAGGACACCCACGAGCCCGCGCTGGGGAATCCCGGCAAGTTGAATCCCGTGGTCTGCAGCAGCGTGCCCTGGCTGTGGACACCGGTTTTGCCGACCAGATTGTGAATGAACGCGATCTCGTCGACGACCTCACCGAGCGGCGCGACGATTTCGCTGAGCTGCTTGCCGCTTTGTCCGTACGGTTTAAATTTCCAAGGACTGGCAAAGCAATCACCGGGCTGGCTCTGAAACAGCTCGACGGTCTCACCGGGATCCCACGGCTCGCCGTTGCGTTTTCCCAAGGCCGGTTTGTAGTCAAACGTGTCCACGTGACTGGCCGCACCCGCCATGAACAATTGAACGACCCGCTTGGCTTTGGGCGGATGGTGCAGCACCACATCGGCCGAGGCATCCTCGCGATGCAGCAAGTCCGCCAGCGCGATTCCGGCAAACCCGCCGAGCCCCTGACGGAGAATCGATCGTCGATGGATCGTCTGGAATTTCATGGCGACAGAGAATTTGGTTGTGGGCAGGAAGCAGAAGTGACGAAAGGATTGCCACGGATGGCAAATCAATCGAGATACATCATCGCACTCGCATTCAGGACGACTCGGCAAAGCGTTTCCAGACCGTGTTCGGTCAGCAGTTCGGTTAACGGACCACGTTCCGTCTCATTCGCGTCCCTGCCCCAGGCGAGCCGACATGCCAGTCGGATGGCTTCGTCGTCCGTCGTTGTTTCGGCGGACAACCGACTGGAAAATCGTTTCGACATCGCTTCGACGAGCCGGTTGTTCCACTGGGCAAGCGCCTGCAGCGCGGTGGTCGATTCATCGCGACGCGCAATGCTGATCGATGGATCGGCGCAATCGAGTGTCGTCAACATCGGCTGCGGTTGCGACCGCACCACGAACCGATAGATCGTGCGCCGGTGCGATGCGGGGTCGTTCGGATCGTGGAGATCGTATTCATAGTGCGGCGAGTGCTGGGGTCGCTCGATGACAAAGTCCTTGAAGCTTGGACCGCCGCGATCCCCCGTGCGAAGCGTGCCGCTGACGGCCAACACCGAATCGCGAAACTCCTCGGCCGTCAGACGGCGTCGATTGAACCGCCACAACCCGTCGTTGCTCGCATCGATCGTCAAATTCGTTCGCGTGACCTCCTGTAAATCGTCGACAAAGGAAGCGCGACGGTAAGCTTTCGTCGCGACCAGTTCGCGGACGATTGACTTGATCGATTGGTCGGGATCGTCACGCAGCCGCGCCGCCAACAGATCCAGAATTTCGGGATGCGTCGGCAACATCCCCATCCGGCCGAAATCGTTCGGCGTGCCGACCAGCGGCTTGCCGAATGTCCATTGCCAAATCCGATTCGCGATCGAACGCCAGATCAGCGGATTGTCGTTGCCAGTGACATAGTGTGCCAACGCGGTCCGCGCCTCCGCTTCATCATAGCTTTCGTCATCGACAAACCGCGACGGGCCACCGGGCCATAATTCCGGCGCCCCCGGAAGCATTCTGGCCCCCGGTGCCTGCAAGTCACCGCGATGAAGAAAGTGGATCGCCCGCACCGCCCCCTCGGTCGGAACAAACTTGCCCTGTTTCGGAAAATCGGTGGCCACCGCGTACACGAACTGCCCTGCGGGAATGGTTTTCAGCTCTTGTTCGATCGCAGCCAAACGTTCCTTCCATTGCTCGATTTGTTGCTGGTATTCGGGCGTGGTCGCCGCGGCAACGATCGCACGGCGTTGCTCACGAAGCTGTTTCCACTGCTTGGCCTCGGCTTCGTCAAGCGACTGCCGATGGTACGTTTCATCGACCAGAAACCCGGCTGACCAGCGGGCGTTGGGCGGAATCTGGTCTGACGCGTTGACTTCGGCTCCCACCGCGACGTTGGTACCGTCGCCGTTTTGAAGCACGCGCAATTCGCCCAGTGCCAAAATAAAATCGTTGCGTCGCTCGGCAAGTTTGGTCGCCGTCACACGGACGATTCGTACCGCTTGGTTGCCGACTTCGATGTTGACCGGCGAGGCTTCCGGATTCGCAAAGTCATCGGCGGTGTGATCGAAGAGGGTGACGGCGTTCTGGTCGGTCAGTGTTGCTTCCGCGGTCACGTCAACTTTGAATCGAACGGGAAATCCAAACCCGGCACCGATGTTGTTGAAGTCGTCGTAGCAAGCGACCAGCTCGATTCGATCGATCGGTTTGGGCGTTCCCAAATCCACTTCGACCCATTTGACAACGTCGGCGCGTGCGGCGATCTGGCTGTGAAAGCCATGTTGCGGCGGAGGCGGGAATTGATTCGCCCGTTGCGTCAACGCGTCCAGCTGTGGATCGATCGCGGCGGCTTGTTTTGCCACCTTCTGCTCGAACGCTTTTTTCGCCTCGTCACGCTCGCGAGTGATGGCATCGCGCTGATGTTCCAACGCCTGCTTTTGGCGCTGTTGATCGGACGAGAGCCCGGCGTAAACGCGATTGGCGCGGTCGACCCCGGCGAACACGGCATGGACCCGATAGTAGTCCTCACTTTCGATCGGATCGAACTTGTGATTGTGACATTGCGCGCACTGAATCGTCGTGCTCTGAAACACGTTGAACACGGCCGCGGCCATCTCGTCACGATCCAGATGCTTGGCGATTCGACCGTCCAACTTGCCTTCGCCGACTTCCACATGGGCAATCAAATCCCAAGGGCCCGCCGACAAAAAACCGGTGGCCACGATCCCTTCGGAAGGGTCGTCGGCCAACACGTCGCCGGCGATCTGCTCGCGAGCAAACTGCCCAAACGGCTTGTCCGAATTGAAACTCTTGATGACGTAATCACGATAGGGCCAGGCGTTGTTTCGCGGCTGGTCTTTGTCATAGCCGTGCGTTTCGGCGTAGCGTGCGATGTCCAACCAATGCTGCCCCCATTTCTCGCCAAACTCGGGCGCCGCGAGCAAGCGATCGACCAAGTCCCGCCAGGCTTTCGTCGAATCGATGCGGGACTGCGCGACAAATGCATCGACCTGCTGGGGCGTCGGAGGCAACCCGCTTAAGTCATAGGTGACTCGCCGGATCAGGGTGACGGGGTCCGCCGGCGGCAGCGGATTCAGGCCCTGCCGGGCCAGGTTTGCGTCGATCCGTTCATCGACGATCGTCCGGAGCGTTCCCTCGGCGCCGGCAACGATCGGCTCGAGCGACCACCATTGGCGATCGGCAATTTTCAACGGCTGGATCTGATAGTCGGGCGGCAAGATCGCCCCGGCATCGATCCAGGCTCGAATCGCCGTGATCTCTTCGGCAGTCAGGGGGTCGGAGTCCTTCGGCATCTCGGCCCGCCCGTCGCTCGGCGAGATCAATTCGACGAGATGGCTGGATTCCGCCTCAGAAACCTCGACGTATCCGCCGTCGATCAATCGCTGTGGATCGACCATCGACAACCCGCCACCGGTCTTTTGATCGTTGTGACAACTCAAGCAACGGCGCGCCAAAACGGGGGCGACCGAATCGACAAACGGATCGTCTGCGTCGGCGACTTGCCCCGCGACGATCGCGAACAGACACGTCAGCAGCGGCATCAATTTGGGGCGCATGGCATCAAGGTTTGCGGGAAGCAATCGGAGCGCGGCGCCTCATTGTAGCAGCAACCGTCGGGCGTGCTGTGATGAACGTTCCCGGGCTCCGCCTGGGAACCAGTCGCAGTGGGGTAAGCATCCTGCTTGCCACCCCCGCCGGCTCCGCCGGCGAACGTATGAGGCGGAGCCTCCGAAACATCGTGTCCCCAGGCAGAGCCTGGGAACAAGTCTTGAGCCTCCTCATACTCAGCCCTTTGGCATGCACAGCATGCCCGACACGCCCAACGACTGACCGCGTTTAACTCTCCGGTTGCGTCATGATTTGATCGCGGTACTGCAGCGGTGCCGAATCGATGTGTCGGCCCGACAGATGGGCGACGATCTTGTCGACGTGATCGTGGCAGTTTTCCAAGAACGTCTTGTACTTGCTGCTCTGTGTTCCCGCCGTTGCGGTTCCCGCGATGTAAATGCCCGGCACATTCGTCTGCATCGTGTTTTCATCGTAAGTCGGTCGCTGCATCGATTCGGACAATTCGATGCCGGCCGTTCGCATCAACGTCTTGTCCTGCTCATACCCGATCAAACTCAACACGTCGTCCGCCTTGACTTCTGCGATGGAACCGTCGTCGATCGATTTCAGTTGAACGCACTCGCTGGAGATCTGAACGGGCAGTGTGCCGGTAAAATCAGCGATCCGGCCGGCCGCCAACAGCCCCTTGATCTCGGGCAGCAACCAATACTTGATGTGGTCTTCGGGCAATTCCGAACCCCGATAGCTGAGCGACACGTTGGCACCGGCATGATGCAATCGCAATGCCGCTTCGATCGCGCTGTTTCGCCCGCCGATGATCAGCACGTTGCGGCCAAAATAACGATGGGTCTCGCGCAGGTAGCCATCGACGTGGGGCAGATCCTCGCCGGGAATCCCCAGCTTTTTCGGAAAATCGGTTCCGCCGATGGCCAAGACCACCGCCTCGGCCGACCAGACGGTCGGCCGTCCGCCCGGCTTGGTCGTCACGGCGAACCGACCGCTGCCCTGGCCCGAGTTCTGCTCGTCGCGGGTAATGTTCACCACCGGGCAATGGGTGTGAACCCGAATTTCGAATTGGGTCGCCACGCCGCGCAGGTACGTCAGGTACTGTTCGCGGGTTGCCTTGGTCTGGTCGCTGGTCAGCAGCGGAACACCGGCGATCGCGATCCGCTCGTTGCTGCTGAACCAGCGTGTTTGGGGAGCCCACCAGGAGATCGTGTTGCCGATCGAACCGGCATCAAACAGTTCGAACTCGATGCCGCAGCGACGCAGCGCGACGGCGAGTTCCAATCCGATCGGTCCGGCACCCACGATCGCCACACGGGTCGAACGGGCGTCGTCGGGGGATGCGGTGGGTTGCGGATTGGACATTTTTCATTCGGTTCTGTAGTGGGACAAGCGTTCGGCGTGATCAATCCAAACGCAGCCCGCCGGCGGCGTCTTGATCCAACACAACGGTCACGTGGTCGTGGTTTCGCAACAGCGATGCGGGATGCGATTCGTCGATCGGCCCCTGCAACATCGCTGCGACGGCATCAGCCTTTCCCGCCCCGGTGGCCAGCAAGACGATCTGGCGGGCATCGAGAATGGTGGCGATTCCCATTGTGATCGCGTGGCAAGGCACATCGTCGATGGCGTCAAAAAAGCGGGCGTTCTTTTCGATCGTCTCCGGCGTCAGGTCGACTTGACGGGTCCGACTGTCGCGCGGCGATCCGGGTTCGTTGAAGGCGATGTGCCCGTTGTGCCCGAGCCCCAGCAATTGCAGATCGATTCCACCGGCCGACTCGATCATTGATTCGTATTTGGCGCAGTGCGCCGCGACATCGGCGGCACATCCGTCGGGGACGAAGGTCCGAGCGGGATCGATGTTGACGTGATCAAACAATTGCTCGTTCATGAACGCACGAAAGCTCTGCGGATGGTCGCCGTCGAGCCCGATGTATTCATCCAAGTTGAAGGACGTCACACCGCTCAAGTCGACCTGGCCGCTGCGGTTCATTTCGATCAACTGACGATACGTCTGCACCGGCGTGCCGCCGGTCGCCAATCCGAGCACACTGTCCGCTTTGCCACGGACCTGCGCCGCGATCAGATCGGCAACCAGGCGCGACGCTTGCTCCGCATCGGCTTTGACGATCGTTTCCATCCCATTGATTTGCACGGTTTGAATCATACCCCTTCACTTTCAGTTTGGCTGACGCACCGGATCAGCAACTCGGACCAATGTTCTAACGTCGGATAGTGCGTACGCAACGCTTCACGTAGATCGGGCCGCACGAACACGCGGACCCGTTTGACGACATTATCAAACTGCTGGCGGGCGAGCACCGCCGCGACCGGCGAAACCTCGCCCAAGGTCGCCGCGTGGCCATCGGCGAACAGTACCGCCGTGTTGATGTCGACTTCCAATTTCACCGGCGGTGCATCGATCAGCACATCCGCCGCCGCCACCGCCACCCCCGTTTGACGACTCAGTTGTTCCGCCACACGCTCACACAACGCGACCAGCCACCAATGATGGCGGCGGGCCAACCGCTGATGAATCACTTCCCCCGACAGCACGCTGAACTCGGCGACGCGTTTGAACAATTGACGGCGGGCACCAAACAGCCCCTCGATCATCGGCTCGGCCAAACTGCCTTGGCCGGTCCGACGCAACAGCGAGATCCATTCGGCATCGGCCAGCTTGAACGTGGCGTTGAGATCCAATCGGTTGTGAAGCAGAAACACGCTCCGCTGCAGCATCGCGGTCGCCGATCGCACGGCGTGATGCCAATACACTTCGCTGAACATGATGTAGCGCGCAAAGACCATCATTTCGGCAGCCGTACGGCCTTTTTCGCCGACCGCCAATCGCCGGGTCGACGGATCAACCACCAGGGATGAAATCAGCCGACCGGCGTCGAAGTTGCGGCCGTAGTCCACCCCGCAATGCAGACTGTCACGCTGCAAATAATCCAGCTTGTCGATGTCGATCGGCCCGCTCAAACAACTGGCCAAAAATTGGAACCCGTCGTCGCTGCCTCGGTCGGAATCGCTGTCTCGGTCGGAATCGCCGTCTCGGTCGGATGCCACGTCATTCTGCGGGCCGACCAACAGCCGCTGCACATCCGCCGCGTCGCACTTCCAATCCTGGTCGATGCATTCGGCCAATTCGCCTTCGCGGATCAATTGACCGACCCGATGTTCGTGTCGGGCCACCGAGTCCAACTGCATGTCTTCGATCGGGTGGCAAAACGGCCAATGGCCGAGATCATGCACCAGCGCCGCGACGAGAAACGCGTCACCGTGCCGATCGTCCAGCCAACGCGATGCGAGCCGATCGCCGCGGAATCGGGCCAAGAATCGCAACGCGTTTTGGTAGACGCCCAACGTGTGTTCCAAACGCGTGTGCATCGCGCCCGGATAGACCAGCGACACCATTCCCAGTTGGCTGATCCCGGCCAATCGACGCAGCGCGGCGGTGTCCAGTATCCGCCGCACACGACGCGACAACGGGACAGAATCCGATGGCGGGATTCGAACCAGAGACCCGGAATCGGCGCCGGCCCGATGCAACAGATCAAGTTCGGGTAGATCGTTCACGACAGGCTTGCCAAGGGCGAGCGTGGAACCGTGGTGTCGGTGGCGGTCACCGGTGACGATTCAAACGCGGACTGCGAAACCTCCGGATCCAAATAGCGATCCATTTCACCGGGCTCGCCGGCGAGCGTCACGCCACTGGTAAACGCCAGCAAGACGATCACGATGAAATACAGCCCCGCGTGAATGACGCCGTTGAAAAACTCCAACTCAAACGTCCCCGCCGACGCCAGGGCGCCCAGGGCGATCATCACACAGAGCGTGATGCCGAACACCGTCCATGACATTTCAGACGGCGCGTTCAATTCAAAGACATACGACGGCACAAACGCATACACCACCCAGATCACCGCAAAGATCGCCGAACAAATCAGCACACGGTTTCGCAGCTCCGGACCGACGTACGGTTCGCGTTCTTGGTCATACAAAAACGTGTAGCCGGACCAGACCAAGGGCGGCGCCAACAGCACCAGCCCCGCCAACTGGGCCCAAAACGGTGCCGTACCATTTTCACCGGTGAATCGAAACACCAACGCAAAGCCGAACACTGCAACGATCGATCCGATGGAAATCAGCAGACCACTCTTGGTCACGTCTGTTTCCTTGCGTTGGATCGGTTTCAGGACGCTGACGCCCTTGCTGTCCTTCGGTGCCCCATCGGTCGGCGCGTGGATGACGACTTGCTCGTCCGCCTTGGGGATTTCGATCGGCTTCTTGCAATTCGGACACGGCCCGGTTTTGCCGGCGAATTTGTCGCTCACCTGGAATCGTTTCAGACAGTGGCGACAGGTAACTTGGATCGGCATGAATGCAATTCTCTGCCAGCGGTTGCACTGGCACGGACGAACCGAACGGAGAGGGGACAAAAAAACGTGACGCCCGGCTGAAAAACGCGGGTAATCTGTCATGATCTAGGGACAGTTTGTCACGCCAACAAGGCCCTTTGCAACCCTTCCGCCCCGATCGGGCATCAAATGTCGCACTGCCGCCCGCACGCGGTCGACGCCGGTGCCGCATCGGTTGCCTTGCCAACAGTCCATCGTCACCACACCTCCTTGACGGGCGCTGGAGCCCCAATGTCCGAGCCGACTCCCCCTCCCCACCCCGCCGCCCCGGTCGCCCACGTCGTGCTGTACCAACCGGAGATCCCTCAAAACACCGGGAACATCGGGCGGACTTGTGTGGCCGTCGGTGCAAAATTGTGGATCGTCCGCCCGGCCAGCTTCGATTTCAGCGATAAACGCGTCCGCCGCGCCGGGCTGGACTACTGGAAACACCTCGACCTTCAAGCGGTCGACCAATGGAGCGATCTGGTCGACGCGCTACCGCCCCGGCGGATGTTTTTCTTTTCCCGATTCGCCACGCGGTCGATCTGGGACGAGACCTTTCAACATGGGGACAGCTTTGTGTTTGGCCGCGAAACGAGCGGGTTGCCGCGCGAAATCGTCGGCCCCGATCACCCCCATGCCCTGCGTGTGCCGACCACCGGCAACGTCCGAAGTCTGAATTTGGCGACCACCGTCGGAATCGTGCTGATGGAACAACAACGCCAATTGATCGCCGGATCGTCATCGGCCTCTTGATCGCATCACCCCGCTGTCACCGCGAGGGTGAAAATCGACGGATCAACCCGCGAATCCAGTTCGACTTGGGACGCGGTGTCGCTTCCGGATGGGTCGACGGACCGCCGCCTTCCAACTCGGCAAGCGTCGTCGGCCGCGGCAAACGCCCCTCCAACACGGCCTTGATCTTTTCCATCACGAACTGATTCGTCGTATCGTCGGTGCGGATCGACAAGGCGTGCTCCAGCGTCTTGCGGGCAATCTCCACTCGACCGTCCAGCAAGTAGGCGATGGAAAGATTGCCCAACAATTCGATGTCATCGGGAGCCAACGCGACCGCTTTCTCACCCGTCTGACACGCCCGCTCGGTGTCGCCACCGGCCAACAGCACACCGGCAAGCTCCTTGTAAATGATCGTCTGGGGCTCATCGACCACCTCCAAGGCGCGCTCCAAGGCCAGAATCGCACGGGGGATTCGGTCCACCGCGTGCCAAGCCTTGCCGAGCAGAAACCAGACACGCCAGGCATCGTCTCGCTGGCTGACCAATTGCTGCAGCCGTCCGATCGCCTCGCGAATCGACTGTTGCACCTCCGCCGATGGCGGCGGCTGCCCCGGGTGCCGCATGTTGCCCAACACCACGTCGGCAGATTTCCGGAACAGTTCCTCCGCGGTCTCGTGCAACCGGGCACTGTAAAGCAATTGCCCGGTCTGCTTGTCGCGATAAACGTCGACTCGCTCTTCACGCCGGACAAACTCGAGCCGGTTGCGAACCTCGTCAGCCGACATGTGTTGCAGTGTCGGCCCCGCATCGGGATCCCAGCTCTCCGGAGCGACCACCACACCGGATTCATTGCCGGCCAGACTGGCGATCAAATTCCCCTTGTACTCCATCAACTGCAGCCAGTCGCAGGGGGGATGCATGGTTTGGTGGTGCGCATCGACCAAAACCATGTCCGGCGCGTCTTCGTCTCCGCAGAGCCCCATCAACAGCAACTTGTCCCGAAACAGTTCGGCATCGCGCGGCGACATGAAACTGGCCTGCGTCAACTCGCCATCGCCGAACGACATCGCGTTGGGAGCGATCGTGTGGAAATCCGACGCGCCGCCGTCGAGACAACGATCCAAGGCGTCGTTGCGAATCACCACTGCCGTGCCTTCAAGTAACACCGGCATGGTTTCCCTCACGATAAAAACCGATGAATCGTCTCCTCCATGGCCAAACGTTCATGATAGCGATTCAATTACGCGGGAACAAATCCATCCCCACCGCAACCTCATCATCGGCACAACCGCCATCGCTGCTGCCACACACACACACGGAGATTGACGCACCACAAATAGTCAATCTGGTGGTGATTCAGCGAAGACTGGGTTATCGACCGAAAACGAAACATCCGATGAAAGGAGAGACGAATCGTCAACGGCTGAGACGAATTCCGGTCAATCGAACAACGGTACACCACCGCTCGGTGGAGGGCCGACACCTACCAAAACGATTCCAGTGGTAGTTTCTTCGATCAGTGAAGTCGCCTCGATGAAACAAAATCATGAATCACGATGCCGAAATTCTACGCACGCCTGCCGATCCGAATTCGCCTGCCGCTGACGCTGGTCTGTCTGCTGACAGCCACGGTGCTGCTGGCCGATTGGATCGGGCTGTTGCCCGACAGCCGAAAACAGCTCGCCCGGGGACGTGTTTCGTTTTGTGAATCGCTGGCCGCCGCCGGCACCGCGATGGTCGCCGACGGAGATTCACGAAGCTTCGAATCGGTCGTCACCGCGCTGGTCGAGCGAAATCGCAGCCTCCGCTCGGTCCGATTGATCGACCCTGACGGCAACACCACGTTTCAAACCGCCGGGCACCCGCACGACTGGTCGCCGCTGCCCCAAGATCGTGATTCGAATTTCACCATCCCGATCTTTCGTTTCGGAAAACCTTGGGGGAACCTGCAGCTCGCGTTCACCGACCCCGCAGCCGAACTCGCCGCGTCACGCTACGGGGTCTGGGGACTGCTCGCCTTCTTGATCCCGATCAGCCTGCTCCAATACGCGTGGCTGCTGGAAACCATGCCGCCCTCACCGACACCCGCAGCCGGACCACCGGCAGCCGATCGCGAACCACCGACCTGCAACGCGGACGGTGCCGGCGAACGCCCCACTCCGCTATCCACTGCGTCGCGATCCACTGCGCCGCTCGTCCCCGAAGTGTCTGCACCCGGCGACGACAGATCCAGCGACGACACGCTGAAAGACTACCGATCCAGCGACGACACGCTCAGAGTCGGCCACCTCGAACGCCGCGGGCCCGAAGTGCCGCCGAGCGGACCGCCGATCCACACCACGCTGCCGATCGATGATGAAGAAATGCGTTGCATCGTTGTCAACTTCGTCGATCGCCTCGATGGCCGGCTGAGCGGCATGCAAGACGCACTGGATCACGCCGACTTCCAAACCTTGCGCAGCGAAGCCCACTGGCTGAAAGGCTCCGGGGGAACCGTCGGATTCGGCGATTTCACGATCCCGGCCAGGGAACTTGAGCACGCCGCCAAAGACCAGGACAGTCAAACGGCGCTGGACATCCTGCAACAGATCCATTCCATCCGATCACGCATCGTCCCCCCCGCTCCGCCCAGCGAACACCCAGAGCCGAGTGCCCCCCTACCGCCCAGCTCGGCGGCCGACGATCACACGCCCATCGAGTGCACGCTTCCCCTGGACGATGACGACTACTTGGCCATCGTGGTCGACTTCCTGGAACAGCTCGACGTGCGGCTGATGGGCATGTTATCGATGGTCCAAACCAAATCCTTTGACGAACTGGAAAACGAAGCCCATTGGCTCAAGGGTTCCGGCGGCACCGTTGGATTCCCAATCTTCACCGAACCCGCACTCGTGCTGATGAACGCGGCGCAGGGCCGGAATGTTCGGCAATGCCAAGAAGCGCTGCGCGACGTTTTAGCGATTCGCCAACGCCTGGTCGTGCCGCAGACAGCCCCCGCGACGCCCGCCGAATAAGCGCCGCACGGTCACGTCCCACCGGCCGCATCGACGTCGCTGATCCCATAGTGACGTAGCTTTTCCCGCAGCGTGCCACGATGAATGCCCAGCCGGTCTGCCGCCGCGGCACGACTGCCTGCGGTCGACTGCAGCGTCAAACGAAGCAGCGTGGGTTCGACCGCGGCAATCAAGTCGGCGTGCAGGGTTGTCAGCGCGTCCCCTGCCGCGTCCCCGTCTAGCCGGTCCTTGCACCACGCCGCCACGGCATCGGCCAATGCGGCTTCGGGCCTCTGCGGCTCGCTCGGCTCGCGACCGAGTTGTGGGTCCGGAAAATCGTCGATCGTCAGTGAACGGCCACGCGCCACGACGGCGGCGTGCTCCACGGCATTACTCAATTCGCGAACATTGCCATACCAGGGCCGTCCGGCAAGTTTCTCGATCAATGCCTCGGACAAAGATTCCGCTGCCGATTCGTTGCCCAGTCGTGACAAAAAATAGCGGCACAGCACCGCGATGTCTTCCAATCGTTCACGCAGCGGAGGCAGATGGATGTGCAGCCCGCTCAGACGATAATAAAGGTCCTCGCGAAACTGCCCCAATCGCATCGCTTCGTGAAGGTCTCGGTTGGTCGCGGCCAGAACCCGAACGTTACACCGCCGCGGATGAACGTCCCCCACCCTCAAGTATTCACCTTGATCCAACACCCGCAACAACTTGACTTGCACCCCGATCGGCAGATCACCGATTTCATCCAAGAACACCGTGCCTCCTTCGGCGCGATCGAACAGCCCCGGCCGATCGGCATCGGCGCCGGTAAAGGCGCCTTTGACGTGACCGAATAACTCGCTTTCGACCAAGTCTTCATTCAACGTCACCGGCGCGATCGGCAGATACACCTCTTTGGCACGGTGGCTGTGCCGATGGATGGCCGCGCCGACCAATTCTTTTCCGGTCCCGGTTTCCCCCGTGATCAAGACCGACAGATCGCTGGCGGCGACCAAGGCGATCTGCCGAAACGCCTGCTGCATCGCCGGCGAGCTGCCGACCAAACGGTTTTCTCGCTGATCTTTTCGCACGACCGGCGCGGGAGCCGAACGTGACTTGGACGTTGACAGTGCGACCTGACAGACACGGCGGGCATCGTCCAGCCGAAACGGTTTGACCAGATAATCACTGGCCCCGCGCTGAACGGCCGCGACCGCGGTTTCCAGATCGCCGAACGCCGTCATCACGATCACCGGACAACCGCCGCTGGCCTCGATGAATTTGGGCAACGCCGAAATCCCATCCTCCTTCGGCAACCGCACATCCAACAGGACAAGATCCGGGCGCTCGGTCGCGGCAAGCTGAAGTCCCTCTTCGGCCGAGGATGCCGTCTTGACGGTGTGCCCCTGGTCGGACAACAGACGCTCAAACGCCCAGCAAATCGAAGGTTCGTCATCCACGACCAGGACGGTTGCGCGATCCGTCGACGACGCCTCCTCCTCGGGACGCTGCGGTTGATCACGATCACTCATTCGGCTGACTCTCCTGTGTGACGTTCACGGCCAAATCGAACGTCGTTGTCTCTGACTCACGCCGCCAACGGATCGACCCGCCCAGCGATTCGGCCGTCCGTTTCACCAGCGGCAACCCCAGCCCCAGGCCTTCGGGTTTGGACGTGACGAAGGGATCAAACAGTGTCTGCGAAACCGATGGGTCAACGCCAGGCCCATTGTCGGTGACCGACACGACACATCGATTCGGCCGATCCAAACCGGCGCTGACTGCGATCTTGGTCCCGGCCTGCATCGCGTTGAGCACCAAGTTGGACACCGCGGCCGAAAACGACGCCCCGTCCTTGACGACCACGGTCTGCGTCGACGCATCGATCGACCAAGCCAATTCCACGCGAAGATGATCGGCAATCGGTTGATGCGTCGAACGCACATCGTCCAAACACGCGCCGACCCGCTGTGGTCGATCCCTCGAATCTTGCCCACGACCGAATGCGAGCAATCGGTCGACGTACTCTTCGGCGATCTCCAACTGTCGAAGCGCCACGCGGACTTCCTCGTCCGGCATTTGATCCAGTTTCCCTTGATGCAGCTCCATCGCCATCTTGGCACCGGTCAGTGTGTTGCGAAGCTGGTGAGCCATCCCGCCAGAAATCTGGTGCAACAGTTTGGCGCTCTGTTGGCGGTTGATCTGCTCCCACAACGCGGTCAGCTGATCCGCCATCGCGCTGATCGCTTTGGCCAGCCGTCCGATCTCATCGGGCCCCGCGTCGGAAAGTTCCGATTCAAAATCACCGGCGGCGATCCGATCGACTTGAGTTTCCAGTCGCTTCAGTCGGCCGATCAATCGCGAGGTCAGCAAGAACATCAGCACGCTGACCACGGCAATCGTGGACAGCCCCGTCAACAGCGGCAACACGGCCGCCCGCCTGGCGACCGCATCGACGTTTTGCTTGGCGAATAAGACGACAATGGCCGATGCTCGGCCGCTGCCGGCACCCGCCCCGCGACGATGAAACGCAAACGCAAAAAACGGGGTCGATCCAAGCACCACGTCCACCGGAGCCTGCGTGGGGCCGCCGGCGGCGGCCCCCGCGGTCCCGCCGGCAAGCGATGCGCTCAGCAACTCATCGAGCGACTCATCCAGCGACTCATCCAGCGATTCGCCCAGCGATTCGCCCAACCGCAGGGCCGCCGTGGCGGTCGTCTCCCGCGGCAACGTCGATGACAGAACCGCTCCCGATTGGTCGACGGTGATCCATTGCGTTCCGGTCAATTGCGAGAGCGAGTGCAGCACCGGCGGGGTCAGCGGAAACGTGGATGTTCCGATCGCCGATTCGATCCAACGGTAGCGTTCGGTCATTTCCTCCATCGCCCAACGACGGCCCAACGTCCACGATGTCCAAGCGACGCCGATCGCGGCGAGCGTTGCGGCCACCACCAATGGCGTCAGAATGCGGGTGGTCAGTGAATGATGCGTCAGCACGTTGAATGAACGGTCGCGTTGGGAGGCGTTTGGCACGACCGCCATCATAAACGCATCGGCCGGGTTGCTGTGACCCGCCGTCCAGGCGGTCCGTCACGCCGCCCTGCCGCTAAGTCAAGAAGCGACTTACCCCAAAATGGCTCCCCCTCGCCCCCGCTCAACGCCCCCGGCGCACGTCCCATTTTTGACGAATCTGCAGGGCTGCTCCCCGCGCCGCTTCGGCCGCATCGGTCTCCTGCATCGCCGTCGAGGTTTCGGCAACTTGATCGTAGAGCCTGGCGAGCATGCCCCAGGCCATCCGATTGTCGGAGCGGAGTCGGGCATAGGTTTCGAGGTCTTCGACCGCTTGCTCGGCACTCGCCCTTGACTGATCCAATCGCCCGATTCGGAACAGGGCTTGCGCGTGCTCGCGGAGCGCCATGGCGCAAAGAAAGTGATACGCGGGGACGTCGGGAAAGTTGCTGGTCAACGAGCGATAGATGTGGATCGCCTGATTCAAGTACGCAATCGCGGCGTCCGAATCGGAACGATCGACCAACTGTCCCATCGTCTTGAGCGCATCGGCCAGCGTCACCTTGTAGCGAGGAATCGCGGGATACGCGTCACTTAAATTGCGGGCGATCTTGATCCCACGCTGAAGTTGGGCGATCTGTTCCTGGGAATCATCCGACCGGCGCGAACGCCGAACCGTTGCGGTCAAGATTTCCGCCAGCTCGCACTGATAGTCGGGCACCTGTGGATGTTCCAGCACCAACTCGTCCAGGATGGCGATTCCGGCGGACTTGACATGGTTTCGCTCATCGCTGTTGCGATCCGAAGCAAACGGGTAATAGGCCCGATAGGCTCGCGCCAGGGCCAACTGGTAACTCAAATGATCGGGTTCGCGATCGACCAGCGTCTCCAGGATCGAGACGGCTGTGCGATGGCTGCGTTTCGCATCGTTATGGTGAAACATCAACCATTGCGATTGGCCGAGGTTGCTGAACGTCCGCGCCAATTCGGCTTGACAGGACGCCGGGTCTTTCTGGGCCTGCGCGATCAGGGCGTCCCGCGCCAGCAGGAACTGCTGCTCCGCTTCAACGAACCGGCTGGTCGAATGTTTAACCAGCCCCAATTGATTGAGCACCTTGGCCTTGATCAACACCAACGACGTGTCATCACCGGCATCTTGTTGATCCAGAATCTGCAAACAGCGAACGTACGCGCGTTCTGCTTTTCCGTACTTGCCCAACCGCTGATAAATGTCGCCGGCGCGTTTGTGGACACGCGCCGTGTCGCGTTGCAGCCGAGGGCTGGGCGCGTTGTCGACGGCGAATCGATCATAAAACCGAATCGCGTCTTCCATCAGCGACGCGTTGTGATCGGAAACCAACAACTGAAGCTCGCCGGGTGCGGGATCATCGGGACCGGGTTCCAGATCGGCCGGACGGGCCATCCAACTGGATGTGAAACGCCCCAGGATCTGATCCATCGATTCCAAGGCAACGATCAGATTGGTTTCGGCCCGATGCCGCTCTTGCACCGCTTCACGCCACTTCGAACTGACCAGAACGAACGACGTGCCGATCACGACCGCCAACGTGCCGACCAACGAAGCGGCCAAGGGATCGCGACGCGCCCATCGCACCATCCGCCCGATCCCGCCGATCCGCCTGGCACGCACCGGACGCCTCTTGATGAACCGCGTCAAATCGTCGGCCAACTCGCGTCCGTTTGCATAGCGTTGCTCCGGCCGCAACGCCATCGCTTTGAGGACGATCGCTTCCAGATCCCTGGGAATGCGTGGTCGCACTTCACGCGGCTTTTGAAACTCACCGCGCAGAATCCGGTCCACCACCCCGGCCTTGCTGCCGGCGACGAACGCCGGTTGCAGGGTGATCAGTTCGTACAGCGTCACCCCCAGGCTATAGAGATCGCTACGCGTGTCGTGTTTGCCGCCGAGCTGCTCGGGCGCCATAAACCGCAGCGTCCCGGCGATGTCGTTTCGGTCCACCGACGGGGCTTGCTGGAGTGCCGTCGCGAGCCCGAAATCGGTCACCCAAACCGTCCCGTTCGGGTCGATCATCAAATTGCTCGGCTTGATGTCTCGGTGCAGCACGCCTTGGCTGTGTGCGTAGTGAATCGCGTCGGCGACCTGGACCCCGATATTCGCCGCGCGTCGAAAACTGGAGGTGATCGCCGCGCCCAATCCCGGCTCCCCCGCCGCCGAATCCGGCTCCGGCTCCGCGGCGATGTGGGGAAGCTCGCCTTCGCGATGGCCGAACCATCGGCCGCGCCGGATCGAGCGGTCGCTGCCGGAGTCCGCCGTGCTGCCGGCCCCCAGACGCCAGGCATGCGTCTCATCGGCGGAAAGGTCGCGACGCGGCCGAATCTTGGCCTGCTCGATGATTTCGTCCAGCCCGATCCCATCGATTCGCTGCATCACAAAGTAGTGCAGTCCGGCATGATGGCCGACGCCAAACACGGGCACGATGTTGTTGTGGTGCAACCGCGCCGCCGTCTTGGATTCGCGCGAAAACCGCTCCAGCTTGCGGGCCTCTCGGAGCATTTGCCGGGGAAAAACCTTGACCGCCACACGCCGCTGAAGACTTTGCTGCTCGGCTTCATAGACCACCCCCATCGCACCGCGGCCGATCTCGCGAATGATGTGATAGTCGCCCAGCTCCTGCGGCGTGTCGATTTCAATGTCATAGGGATCGGCGGTCGAAGACAACGTGTTCTCTTTGAACTTTTCCAACGCGATCATGACCGGAAATTGCAGACGAATCTGATCGGCCAATTCCGGATGGGCGCGGGCGTATTGGTCCGTCGTCACCTGTTCCCCGCGGCGCCGGCGTTCCAGCAATTCTTCGCCGAGTGCCTCGACCGGATCACGAATCTCCGCCTGATCATCGTCACGGACGTGCGTCGAGTCATGATTCATCGAGGAACCCGGGGATTTCTTGAAGCACTTCGCGGAGCCGGGTGAGCGCCCGCATGTAACGGTTACTGGCGGCCGCTTCCTTCAGCCCCAGCACCTCGGCCACTTCGCTGTTGCGCAGTTCTTCGAAGTGCCGCAGGGCAATCACCTCGCGGTCGATTTCGTCCATCCCCTCGAGAGCCATTTCGATCTGCAGAACCAACTCGGCATGCATCGCCAACTGGCTCGGCGAAGCCAAGGCGGACGCCAATTGCAACGCCATCGACGCCGACGTCGCCGCCAACAACTGCCGGTTGATCCCGACCTCTTGCTTGATATCTCGCATCTCCGCCTTCAAATGACGGCGATGGACGTCGATCAGCCGCTGGGTCGTCAATTGGCGGAGCCAGACATAAAACGACAACTGCGGACGCCGCAAGTAATGCCGCATCCGTTGATGGGCATCGATATAAACCTCTTGCAAAATGTCCGACGCATCTTCGCGGCCTCGCAAACGACGGTCCATTCTAAACTCAAGCATCCGTTTTAAACGCTCTCGGTGAATCGAAAACAGCTCCACAAAGGCATGCTCTTCGCCGGACTGCAAACGCTCGACGAGCTCTTCGTTGAAGCCGCTGCCCGGCATCTCGGTCCCCTTGAAACGGATTGAAATCGGATTTTACACCACGCCACGGCCGATCGCCGCGAATGTCTCAGCCGCGACAGCGGTCTGGCAGCCCACTCCCGCGGCCTGCCACCACCACTTTCCTGAACAATCCGAGCAGAATCTTGGTCGGTTTGGGCGCCACAGTAGGCGATCGTTGCGTTTCAAGTCGAACCGAAAATCCAATGCGGTGTGTTTGCCGGACAAGTTTGCCGGACATGTTTGCCGGACAAGGGCGTCCCCTGACTTTCACGTCCCCCCGACTTCTCATTGTAACCCTGGAACACCGGCCACGGTCGCCGCTGAGTTTTCGCCACGACCGAGACATTCGTCATCTTCCCACCGGGAATTGCGACTCTGCCGCCAGTCGGGTTTTCTACCCACCTTGCGGAACCGACCGAATTGCGACACGCTTAGATCCTGCGAGTCCGTGAAGAACTCGTGAAAATCGGTGTTCGCTCGGTGCCAAGTTGTCACCGATCCTGACGAACACTGAACGTTCAAACCACCAAAAATCCCACAGGGTGCCCAGATGCTACGCAAGTTCACCACCGCCGCTTTCGCTTGTGCATTGACCGTTTCGATGATCGGTTGCGAAAAACCCGCCGACACCACCGACACGTCCGCCGAAGAAGCGGTCGAAGTCGTCGTCGAAGAAACCGAAGAAGCGGCTGAAGCCACCGAAGAAGCGGTTGAAGAAACCGCCGAAGCCGCCGAAGAAGCTACCGAAGAAGAAGCCACCGCGGAGTGATCCGCCGGCTTGTTCTCCAGAGCACTTCTCTCGAGAACCCTGCGCTCACGCGAGCACGGTGATTCCAGCCGACCGAAAGCGTTGGCGCCCCGAGTCGCACGGTCCCCTGCCACCCTCCCGTTTCGAGGAGGGGCGTCTCAGCGAAACGGCTCCTCCCGCGGGGGCCAGGCATCGTAGTGGTCCGCCGTGTTGCCGGACCAATACGGCGATGACCCCCACAGCGGAACGGTCGGCAGCGACGCCTCCCATTTGCCCAGCAGCCCAAACAACTGCATCCGTCGCTCGGTTTCTCGATGCGACAAATCGTCCGACTCCCCGGCATCGCTCGCAACACGAAACAGTTCCGCGGGGCGATGCGAGGGGCGGACGAGCTTGTCCGCACCGTCCAACACAGCCGCCTGGCCCTGCAACCGCCAGTACAATCGTCGCGGCGGACCACCACCGCCATCGATCAATTGCGGCAACACGTCGATCCCGTCGTGCGCCCCCGCCAGATCGATCATGCGTTTTCGATTTCGCGCGTCTTCATGTGACATCGGTTTGGCCAGCGGCAGCGTCTGCGAACCCGCCGCAGCCATGAACGTGGGCAACAAGTCCAACGCGCTGACCACCGCGTCACAACGCCGCCCGGCCGCAATCCTGGCCGGCCACGTCCAAATCATCGGCACGCGGATGCCGCCCTCGCGGAGACAACCTTTGACACCCCGCAGCGGACCGTTCCAGCTGCCGTTGTTGGTCGCGCCCCCGTTGTCAGAAAAGAACACCAACAGCGTGTTGTCCCACTGACCGCTCTGTTCCAAATGCGCACGAATCCGGCCGACACCGCGATCGAGTGCGAACATCATCGCGGCATAGGTCTGCCGCTTCTTGTCCGGCAGATGCTCGAACCGCTCCAGATCCTCCGCCGTCGCATGCATCGGGGTGTGCGGCGCGTTGTACGAGAAAAACACGAACCAAGGTTTCTCCGGATCGGCGCGGTCTTGCTGCTGGATAAACCGCAGCCCCTCGTCGGTAAAAAAATCCGTCAGGTAGTCGCTGGAAAACGATTCAACCCGCGTCCCGTTGCGCTCGATCACATGCTTCATCGTCGCAGGAAAATAATGGTGGCTTCCCGTCAGCATGCCACAAAAGTGATCGAAGCCTCGCACGTTGGGATGGAACCCATTGCCCATCCCCAGATGCCACTTGCCGATCAGTGCGGTCGCATAGCCGGCGGCACGCAGGTGATCCCCCAGCGTTTTCTCGCTCGGCGGCAATCCCAACAATTCCGGCCGAGTCGCGTAGTTGGACGCCGCCGCGTTCAAGTTGCCTTCATAGCCAAACCGACGCGGATCACGGCCGGTCATCAAGCCCGCCCGCGAAGGCGAACACACCGAACTGGCGACGTACGCCTGAGTGCACAGCACGCCCGAATCGGCCAATCGATCCAAGTTTGGTGTGCGCAGCGTCTCGCTGCCCATGCACCCCATGTCGCCGTACCCCATGTCGTCGGCGAGAATCACGACGATGTTCGGACGCCCCGCCTCCTCCGCTTCCACCGGAACCGCGGAGGAGGCGGCCGCGCTCAAGACCATCGCGACAACCAAGCCGGACGCAAACCTCTCAAAACGGCAACAATTCATCGGACACTCGAATACACGGATCGCAGAAACAACGGTGACGAAACCAACAGCCTAATCGAAGCAGGCTCACGCCGCCGGCAGACACTGTCTCTGCCCTCCGGGCATCACGGTATCCCTCCGGGATGTCGATTCAGGACCAGCCGTTTGATGCGGGACCGACGGGCCGAGCCGTGAACGTGGCACCATCAATAAATCTAAAAATTTTCGTAAGCGCGGGCCGCCGGGTTGTCACTAACGGGGCACCGAAGCCGAACGTGTCGGCTTGTTGCTTTTCGTTTCCGGTTCGTTAGGGACGCTGCTGTGACTTCTCGAAATACTTCAACTCGTCGTTCTATGACCCCGCGCCGTCTGCGGGGCGAAACCCTTGAAACCCGCCGCGTGATGGCCGCCGCCGTCGACCTGTCTCCGGATGGCTTGCTGGTCGTCGAAGGCGACGCCGACAACAACCGCATCTGGGTCGCGCAAAGCCGCAGCGGCGAACGGCTGCGGGTCACGATCGATGGCCGCAGCAAAGATTTCCCGGCGGCCAACATCAGCCTGATGAAAATCTTTGCCGGCCCAGGCAATGACGCCGTCCGTGTTTCGCGGCGCGTCGAAATCCCCACCCAGATCTTCGGCGGCGAGGGCAACGACCGGCTCGCCGCCGGCAGCGGGCCGACCTTGATCGAAGGCGGCGACGGTCGCGACCGAATCCGCGGCGGCAAGGGGGTCAACGTGCTGTTCGGTGGCGCCGGCAACGACCGCATCGTCGGCGGGGCGTCGACCGACTACCTGATCGGCGGCGCGGGCAATGACATCTTGCGGGGCGGCGGCGGCGACGATTGGATCTTCGGGGACGCGACCAATTCGCTGCCCGAAGGCGAGACCGATCCGCTGGAATACGCCAGACGGACGATGGATGTGAATCGTGGTGACGACATCATCCATGGGGGCCGCGGCAACGACATGGTGTTTGCCGGGCACGGCAATGACCGGATTCGCGGAGGCGTCGGCAACGACTTCTTGCACGGTGGCGGCGGGAATGATCGCATCCGCGGCGAGCGTGGTGATGACGAACTGATCGGCGGCGAAGGCAACGATGATCTTCGCGGCGGCTTGGGGGCGGACGTGATCCGCGCCCGCGATGGAGAAGTGGACGTCATCTTTGCCGATCGACTGGATGAATTGTTCGTCGACGACATCGATCGCATCGTCCGCCGCGGGGACGGAGATTCCACGGAAGCGGGTGATGCACTGGCGGCGAGCGTCTAGAATGGCGGGCTAGCGACGGGCGGGAAATTCGTGGGTGAGCGTCCAGGCTGGCATGGCCGAGAGGACCGGCTGGAAGCCTACCCCACTAGGAAAACCGGCGTCACCCCTTTCCCCGGGACACCCGAGACGATCGAGCAGCAACGCCTCCCAACGCGCACCGGCATCGGCTCCGGCGACGGCAAGTCGTCGGAGCTTTCGGTCGTTGATGCAGACCTGATCGACGACCTGTTGGGCGGCAGCGGCGACGCCTGGGAAATGCTGATTGATCGCTATGGGGCGTTGGTCCGAAGCCGTGTGGCGGACGTCGCGGCCGCGTTTCAGCGACGGCGTGATTGGTCGACGATCGACGATGTGACGGCGGAAGTGTTTGCGACCTTGTTGGCTCGCGATGCCGCCGCCCTGCGGGCCTTTCGCAACCAAAGTAGCCTGGCGACCTACTTGGCCGTGATCGCCACCCGCGTGGCACGCCGCATGATCGCAAAACTGGTGCGTCATTCGCATGGACAAACGGACTCGCTGGACGGTTTGGACGGTGGGCCTTCGGCGGTCGATCCGGAATCGCTGCTAATCGACAGGGAAGAACGGGACCGGCTGCTGACGTTGGTCGATCGCCTGCCGCAGCGTCAAAAAGACTTGGTGGTCGCGTTTTACCGGGAGCAACAGACGTACGCAGAGATCAGTCACCGATTCGACATTCCGATCGGTTCCATCGGCACGACGCTTCGACGCGCCGAAGAAAGACTCCGGCAATGGATCGACGATGAAACCGAATAATTCCCTCAACCGAAAGACGCTCTTGCAGCTTGTTCGGCGACGACTGGATCGTGTCTCCGCGGTCGGAGCCGGTTCCGCCGATGTCCGAATCGAAGATCGCGACGGCGACGTCCTCGGTCGCGTCGTTCGTCAACTGATGCAGGAGTTGTCCCCCGACACGCCGCACCGGGCAGACGAAACCGGCAGCGCCCTCCCCGTCCCCCTGCATGACATCGCGGCCTACGTCGACGGCACGTTGGACGATCCGGAAAAAACGACGGCGATCACGGAAGCGGCAAGATCCGATCCGGGATTGATGATGGAAATTGTCGCGGCGATCCGCAGTCGCGGCGAAGCGAAAACGGTGGGGCTGGCGCCAGACCTGCGTTCCCGTCTGATCGCGTTGCAACAAACAAAGACGCCGTCCGCGGACACCGCGACGGTCGCAACGGAGCGGCCGCCATCGGATCGTCCCTCGACGCCGCCGTTGGTGCGGACGACCAAGCCCGCCGCTGCCGACGCGACGCGCGTCAACGGCGCCGCGATCGTGTGGTTCGCAACCGCCGCCGCGGTGTTGCTGGCGATCGGTTGGTGGGTCGGTTCGGGAATGAAACCGACAAACGATCCGATCGCCGAAGACGGCCAGCGGATCGAATCACCCGGACCGGTCGTTCCCGACCCAAACGACGACGCCGATCCATCGACCGGCCAGTTGGACAGGCAAGCTCCAATGCTGGCCGAGCATCCGGAATCCGAATCGTCCCAACAGCCTGACGTTGCTCCGATGCCTGCGATCGAGCCGCCTGCGGATCGCAAGCCGGCTGCCCCCTCGGACATCGCCGTCGCGCCGGATGTCCCAGCCGACGCGCCGAGGGTGGCGGTGGAATCCACACCCGATGGCACGCCCGACGACACGCCAACGCCGGGAACACCGAACCGCGAAACGCGCCCCATGGTGCCCCGGTTGCCGCAAAAGCTGGTCGCCCGGTGGAGCCAGATCGACGGCTTGTTGCTTCGCAGCGACTTGTTGCTTCGCCGTGAATCGTCGGTGGCGGCGGCCGATTCGTCATCGGACGAGTCCACGCCGGCAAGTGTGATGGTCGGCAGCGCGTTTGACTTGGCCGCCGAGGGTCCCGGCCGGGTGATGAAACTACAAACCCTTCCGCTGTGTCGCGCAACGGCCACGCTGGCCGGCGGCGGCGAACTGGTCATCGCCGCAGACACCGAACTGGAATTGACACCCGGCGGCACGATCCATCTGCTGCACGGTTCGATCGCATTGCTGGGGCTGAATGAAAACAGTGTCGTCCGGCTGGGCCGGAGCATCGCCAACAGCGTGTCGTTGCAGGGCGTTGCGTCGGACGGTCAAGGTGGCGGCGATGTGGTGGTGCGAAAAACGGTCACGGGAATGGAAGTCGATGTGACGGGAAAACCGGTGAAGGTCAACGAACAATCGGTCGCCGATTCGCGTTTGAAACTTGAGGGCCCCTTGCTTGCCGTGGAGCCGGTGGAAGAAGCGCCCGAGCGGCTGCCGCGTTGGACACGAGAGCGCGTGGACCGGATCGAAGTCGGGCGCAACGTGCTGGCCCAATTGAGCGAAAGCGAAGACGTTCGAGCCACCTTGATGCAAGCCCTGGCATCGGGCGCGGTGCGGGGTGACGCCGCCGCAACAGTGCGTGCCTGGCTGGTGGCGGCCAGCGGCGACCAACTGCTGCGGCTGATCGGCTCCCCCGATCCATTGCTGCGCGAAGCCGCCCTGCAACATCTGCGAACGGTCAGCCCGAACGACCCACGGCATCGGCTCTTGTGGCGCCGCCTGCAAGCGGGCGGCAAAAATGCCCGCACGTTCGCGACCGTGCGATCGTTCTTCGTCGACCTGTGGTCCGGCCGACGACCGAACGCGACCAAACGCGAACAGTTGCTGCGGATGCTGCAAGCCCCCGAACCGGCGGCGCGGGTGACGGCAAATTATTTACTTCGGTCGTTCTACGGCACCGGTCCGCGATTCGACTTGAATGCCTCGGCATCGGCGCGGACACGTGCGGCCAACGCCTGGCGGGCGGTGATCAACCGCGTGGATCAGCGGTGAAGTAGAAGGTGCGATTCGCCGTTCGACCCTCCCCTCGCTGCGCTCGACCCTCCCTGTCAGGGAGGGTGACTTGGGGGCAATGCCTGCCAGGAGGGTGACCGAAATTGAAACTAGTTGACGTCGGTCAATTGGACTTCGGTGCGATAGCGTTTGCCGTCGCGGTAGATGATCATCGGGACCACCGAACCGATCGGGGTCAGTCCGACTTGGGCGACCAAATGATCGTCGTTGTCGACTTGGCTGCCGTTGAACTCGACGATGATGTCACCGCGTTGCAAGTTCGCTTTGGCGGCGGGCGAACCATGTCGCACTCCTTTGACCTTGGCGCCGCCATTGGCGACCGCCTGCAAGGGGCCGAGGTCGGAGACCGTGAAGTCGGGTTCCAAGGTCACGCCCAGATAGCCGCGACGCAATCGTCCGTGGCGGATCAGTTCGTCGGCCACTTGCACGGCCATGTTGATCGGGATGGCAAAACCAATGCCTTCGCTGCCGCCGCTGCTGCTGGCGATCGCCGTGTTCAGCCCGATCACTTCGCCGCGCAGGTTTAGCAAGGGGCCGCCGCTGTTGCCGGGGTTGATGGCGGCGTCGGTTTGAAAGAAGTCTTGCAGGTCGATCTTTTGATCGCCCAACGACAGGTCACGCCGTCCCTTGGCGCTGAGGATGCCGAACGTGACCGAATGACTGAGTCCGAAGGGGCTGCCGATCGCGATCGTGAAGTCTCCGATGTTGACCTGATTGCTGTCGCCGGTACGGGCCGCTGGAAGCCGCAGATCGGGAACCTTCATGACGGCCACATCGGTGCTTTCATCGGAGAGGATGCGGGACGGATGGTACTGGCGCCCGTCGGCGCTGCGGAGCAAGATTTCTTCGGGTTGCGATCCCAGAATGACGTGCCGATTGGTCAGCACCCAGACCCCGTCGGCCGTGTCGATCACGACACCACTGCCGGCTTCATCGTAGGACTCATACTGCCCGCCGTTGGTCTCCGTCTTGTGGGCTTCGATATGAATGACACTTGGTTTGACAAGCTGAGACACTTTCCGAACGAGGTTGCCCAACCGATCAAACGCATTGAACTCATCGGCCAATTCGCGAAACAACGCTTCGCGCCGCGCCTGGATGGATTGAGCGGTTGGGATCGCGCCGGATGAAGGATCAAGCGAAGGACGTAAGGAACGAATTTGCGTCGCCCCCGCAGGACGGGGATTCGCCATGCTTTCGATCGACGCGGTCGTCGAAGGACGCGGCGGTGTCGCGTTCGGCTGTGCGGCTCGTGCGGGAGCGTATCGGTTGCCCCCGCCATAAACGTCTTGGGCGGACGCCGACGTGGGGATCCAATGCGTTGCACACATCCAGGCGAGTGCCGCGCCGGTGAGCGTGATCGCAAGACGTCGAGGATTGCGCACACGACATCGTGTGCGTCCGCTGGGTTGGGAGAGGTCGACCATCGGAAAAGCTTCAACAAAGAGAGGGAGGTTCGACGGGGAGGCGTCGCATTGTACGCATCGTCGTTTTGCGGCAAGGAACTTTTCGTCAGTCTGGTTCGCTATCCCTCGTCCGGCGAGAAGTCAGAATCGTCATCGCCCGCGCATCAAAAAACGGCCGAATGATTCGACTTCCATCGAAGCATCTCGGCCGTCAAAGCAAGACACAATGGTCACAACCGATACGGTCAAGCCGTGTCGGCCTGGTAGGAATCAAAGACCCGGCTCATCATCGCCGCGGGGTGCGACTTGCGTTTTTCGGCAAGCCGATGACAGGCGATACATTCCCGTGCGTACGGCACCGCGCGCAGCCGGGTCAGCGGGATCGGCTTCTTACAACTCTCGCAGTTTCCGTACTTGCCTTCGTCCAACCGCTCAATCGCGGCATCGATCGCCGCCAGTTCGCGACCCTCGACCTCCAACAGCTGGCTGTTCAATTCGGCCTGCACCGTGTCGGCGACCGCATCGAGCACGTCTCCGGTCTTGGACGGTTTGCCCTGCAATAGACTGAGGTCGCCGATCGCCGACCGAATCAGTGCGTCGCGCCGTTTCAGAAGGTTCGCTCGCAATTTCTGAATGGAGTCTTTTCTTGCCATCGGATCACCTGATTCTCTATGTATGCCTGTCGGTCTTACGAGCCCTGCCAGCCTTTAGTTCCGCAATTCGACCACCCATCGAACTGAACTTGCCAACCACAGCTGTGAAATAGTAGAGGCACGGCGCGTAAAGTCACCCTTGAAAGACAGCGAATTTTCCCTTATGTGGCGCCAAGGGCGCAGGAACAACCTTTTTTGCGATATTCGTCAAGTTTCGATCGCACCAAATCCGCGTTTGAGACGAGACAGTTTGAATCGGGGGCGGACAACCACCCTACAGAGCCGCCTGTATGCCCCGTGAGAGCCGAAACCGTCCAGATCAGGTCATTTTGGTTCACCCCAGCGAGCGGTCTGTCCGAAACTCTGAAAACGGTCTTGTCTGTCGGCAACGACCCCATCCAGGCAATTTTGCAAGCAAAGACGCAAGGAACGTGTCGTGATGAACGACCAAAACGACGGCCCCTCGAGCCCCACCGATCTGCATCAATCCAGCCACGACGTCAAATTCGTGGCATCGGCGGGACAGCTGCGCGACGACGACTCCTCCCGGATCGCGATCATCCCGGATGCGTTGAACCAGACGCTGCCGCGGCTCGGTGGCCTGAGCAGTGGCCTGAGCAGCAGCCAGAACAGTGGCCAGAGCAGCGGCCGGGCGTCGTTGGAGGCATCGCGGTCGATTCCGCCGACGGCCCAGACGGCATTGGAGTTCCGTGTGATCCGCCCCGGTGCCCCGGTCCGCAGGCTGCGACTGACCGGCAACCGCTACACCTTCGGTAGCGGCGAAGGCTGCTCGATCCGACTGGACGATGAATCGCTGCGCCCCATGCACGCGGTCTTGCTGCGTGACGCACACCGGATTCTGATGCGCGCCTATTCGGTGCCGCTGGAATGCAACGGCAACCGGGTCACCGAATCGGTGCTTCGGCTTGGCGACATCATCCGCATGGGACACTATCGATTCGAACTACTCGCCGCACCGGAGTCGTCCGCACCACGACACGCCTCGTTGGAAACCCGCGAGTCGGTGTTGCACGACCGGCTGACTCAGTTGAGCCAGCAGTGGCATGCGCGGCACGCCGAATGTGAAGTCCGCGAGAGCCGTTGCGATCAACGCGAGTCTGAATTGCACGGCCGCGAAACGGAACTGTGGAGCCGTGCGGAATCCTTGCAGCATCGCGAAAGCCATCTGCTGGCCCAAGAAGCAGCCGTCCGCGAGATCCAAGAGACCTATACGGCGACCCAGGAAGAACTGAAATCGCTGCGGATGCGCGAGATCGAGACCAGCGAGGCGCTGCAAGAAAAAGAAGCCGAGTTGCAGCACAAGAGCGACTTGCTGCGCGAGCGGCAAGCGGAACTCGAGCGTCGCCAGGCCGAATGGCAACAGCGTGAAGAGCAGTATGCCGAGCACGCCGCCGAAGCGCAGCGAAAGCTGGAACAAACGCAGCAACAGGCGCAATCGGCCAGCGACGCCGTGGGTCGGATGCGCGATGAGTTTTCCACCCTCAGCGAACAGCTGACGGAGCTGCGGGAACGACACAGTGAGTTGCAGGCCCGCGAGAAGCGTGAACAACAAGAGCACGAACGGCTCCGCGGTGAATTGGAAGCGGCGCGTGACCAGGCGATCGACAGCGTTGCCGAGAGCGAAGCCAAACGCCAGGCGACCGAAGGAGAACTGGATCGGGTCTCGGCCGATCTACAATCCACACGCGACGAACTGGCCCGCATCCGCGAGGAAAGTAAACAGTGCCAGCATGAGTTGAGCGAGAAGCTTCGTGCGACCGGCCAAGAGCTTCAAGCGTCACGCCAAGACGCCGAACAATCGCGTCGCGCGGCCGAACAAGAGCAAGCGTCCAACCAAAAACGGATCGCCGAACTCGAAGAACGACTCGCCAACATTCAGGAGAATCGAGAAGAGAGCGAGCGGGCGACGGACGAGGAAATCGCCGAACTGCATCGCAGGCATGCGTCCGCCGAAGAGGCCCGGGCCGAAGCGGACGAAGCCCGCGCCAAAGCCGAAACCGCTCGCCAAACCGCCGAAGCGGCCCGCACCGACGCCGAAGCGGTCGCCGAAGACTTGCGCGAAAACATTCGCCAATTGCAGGAAAATGTCACCGAAGCGACGCAAGAAGCGTCTCAGTTGCGGATCGACCAAGAAGGCGCCAACGCCTCCATCCGACAGCTCGAATTGCTGGTCGACCAAACGAAAAACAATCAATCGGCGCAGCAAGACTCCTGGACCCAAGAATGTGACCAGCTGCGGCAGACGATCGAAGACCTGTCGATCCAATTGGCCGCGGCCAACGTCGAACTCGGCCAGCTTCAATCGGCCAACGAAGCGCTCTCCTACGAGCTGGCGCGATCCTCCTCGGATGAAGACGACAACGAAACGTCCACGCAGGAGGCGATCGATTCGGAACAGTTCCGAATCCTGGAACAGGAACTCGATTCGGCCCGCCAGGAAATCGAGCGTCTACGAGAAACACACGCCGAAACCGTCTCGCGTCTGGAAACCGAGCGACAAGAAAGCGAGTCGGCGCTGCGTCAAGAGATCGAACAACTGCGCGATGAAATCACCTCGGCCCAACAAACCGCCGAAGCACGGATTCAGGAAATCGCCCAGGCAGCGGACTTGGAACCGGCCGACCACCCCGCACCCGCGACGGAACAATTCGTCGAGTCGGGTGAGAACCGCTGGCGGTTGGAGTCCGAGCAGTCGGTCGAACAGAGCAGCCATCTGTACGAGGAACGGGGATACGACGAAGAGTATTCCGACGACGCCTACACCGACGGCGTCGAATCAGAGCCCGTCAATTGGTCGCAAACCGATTCGCTTTCCGGTGCCACCGATGCGGCAACCGGAGACGAAGAGGACTGTGCCCCCAGCGCGACAGGTCCGTCCGACGGTGAAGCGGGAATCGATCCCGGCGTCTCCTGGCACGACGAAGCGCCCGAGCAGGTCATCGATGGCGCGATCGATGAAATCGAACACAACGTCGAGCAAGCCATCTCGGACTACGAAGCACCGCATGCGGAATCGATCCGGCCCGATGCCCCAACCGATGGCGACACAGACCACCCGGCCGGCGAAATGGCGGAGATCGACATCGCACATGACTTCGCGACGCAATCGGAAGCCGAACAGGAGCCCCCACTGGATTGGTCGGCCTACCTGCCCACCGACGAAGACGCACAGTCGCCCGAACAGGTGCCCGAGCAGGAAGCGGAACAGGTGCTTGAGCAGGAACCCGAGCAGGTGCTTGACCAGGAACCCGAGCAGGTGCTCGAGCAAGAACCCGAGCAGGTGTTCGAGCAGGAAGCCGAGCAGACGCAGTCCGAACAAGCGGGACTGGAAGCGAACCCATGGGACCGGTCCTCCTGGGAGGCCGATGCGGAGGAATCCGGCGAAGCCAACGACTATGAAGCGACGCAGCAGTGGGACGGTGTCACCGAGGAGGTGTCCGACGGCGATTCATCCGGACTCGACGCACTGCTTCACGGCGAAGAAGACGAAGCCGTCGGGGAAGCGTCATCCGAGGAGGACGCTGAACCAGCGGCCGGAAGTCTGGCGGCCATGTTGATCCGAGACTTGGCCGGCGACGACGAATCACAACACGATCACGGCGAAGAAGACGCGTACGAAGACAACGCGTACGAAGACAACGCGTCTGCCGACGAACTCTCCGCCGAATCCGAGGACGCCGTCGACGAAGGCCATCATGCGACCTTCGTGATGGACAGCGGGGTCGAGTTCTCCAGCGACGATAGCGATGGCGAGTCCGAAGCGTGGAGCCTGGAGTCGCCTGACCAGGGCGAACCACTGGCCGGCGACGCGACCGATCTGGCGGACTCCCTCGATCAGGCGCAAGACGAATTCGACCGCGACGTCGCCGAAGCAGAATACACTTCGCAGACGGCCCTGGTGTCCGAACATGACACCGTGGTCGCCGCGGACGACGCGCCGGAAGACGATTCGATCGAAGCCTACATGAGCCGCTTGTTGCAGCGTGTTCAGGGTGACGATCAACCGACGCCGCCTGCTCCGCCGTCGCCGCCCAGCGAACCGGTCGCTGAAACCGAACCAGACGATTCGGTTGAAACGATGAACGAATCGGCCGAAGAGGACGTGGAAGACTCGGTGCCGGTCGAACCGTCGATCAAGGACAGCGTGCCGTTGGTCCCGCGTTCCCAAGCGCCCGAGTTGTCGAGAAACCTTTCGGCGATGCGTGAACTGGCCAACCAGTCCGCACGCAATGCCGTCTCGCGGAGCATTCGGATCCAGGCACGCGACACCCAGATGAAAGCCGCACTCAAAGGCGGCTTGGCGCTCGGATTTGCCACCATGGGGATCGCCGCGTTTATTTTTGTCACCTGGTCGGGGACGATCAAATTCGGATTGGTCGGCGCGTTCCTGGTACTCGCCGGCGTGTTCGGACAAGAAGGCTACGTGCTGGCCAGAGATGCCCGACGCCGTTTGGCGCTGGCGGACCAGCAATCGGCCGAGGAAGCCGAAGCGGATTCGATCGACGAAGAGTTGCCGGCCGAGCGCTAGTGCTTCGTCAGCTGTTAGATTTAGCGTGCGTGACCCGAATGGCAGGGACAAGAGTGTTGGTGTGCAGGCTTTAGCCGCCCATTCTCGCTGCGTCGCAGCGACCGGGAATCGCCTAAAGACTAAACACCAACGGTTGCTGAATCCCTTGTTACTTATGCCCGTGCCGTCCGTACCTGACCCCTTTTCCGCTCGGCAAACGCAACCCGCAAACTTATAGCTGACAAAGCACGATGTCACTATTGATCCAAAACGGCACGATCATCACGCCCGATCAGCGTTACGTCGCTGACATCTTGATCAAAGGCGAATCGATTTATCGGATCGCCCCCGTGATCGACACCGCGGACGTCGGCGATGTGGAGATCCTCGACGCGACGGACAAGTACGTGTTTCCGGGTTTCATCGACCCCCATGTCCACATCTACTTGCCGTTCATGGGCACCTACGCGAAGGACACGTACGATTCCGGCAGCCGTGCCGCACTGGTCGGAGGCACGACGACGCTGATCGAAATGTGCTGTCCGGCACGCGAAGACGATCCCTGGGACGCCTATCAATTGTGGAAGCGCAAAGCGGAAGGCCTGTCGGCGTGCGATTACTCGTTTCACATGGGCGTCACTCGGTTCGATGAGACGACCGAACCACTGTTGCGACGCATCGTTGCCGATGGCGTCACATCGTTCAAGGTTTTCCTGGCCTACAAAGGCGCGTTCGGTGTGAGCGACGAGGAACTCTATCGAACCTGTCGCTTGGCGAAAGAATTGGGCGTGGTCGTCACGGCGCACTGCGAAAACGCCGACCTGGTCGCCCAGCTCCAGGCGTCGCTGGTCGCCGCGGGCAAGACCGGGCCGGAATTTCACGAACCGTCGCGTCCGGTCGCCGTGGAAGCCGAAGGGGTGCACCATTTCTGCACGTTCTTGAAGCTGACCGGTGCGGCGGGCTACGTCGTCCACACGTCTTGCCGGGACGCGGTCGAAGCGGCACTGAAGTTTCAAACCCAGGGCGTCGACGTGAAACTCGAGACCGTGATCCCGTACCTGGTGCTCGACAAGACCTACGCGGAACGTCCGAACTTTGAAGGCGCCAAGTATGTGATGAGTCCCCCGATCCGCGATCTGGTGCATCAAACCTACCTTTGGAACGCGCTGCGGTCGGGCGTCATCTCGACCGTTGCCACCGATCACGCCCCCTTCGACTTTGTCGGCCAAAAAGAAATGGGCAAGCCGCCCGAGTCCGATTTCACCAAGATCCCCAACGGCATCCCGTCGGTCGAACATCGCCCCACGCTGCTGTACACGCACGGCGTTGCCACCGGCCGCATCGACTTGCACCGCTTCGTCGAAGTGCTGTCGACGGCGGCGGCGAAGCAGTTCGGCATGTTCCCACGCAAGGGAAGCATTCAACCGGGCTGCGACGCCGATCTGGTGATTTGGGATCCGGACTACCGGGGCACGATCTCGGCGGCCACGCACACGATGGACACGGACTACGACGGATTCGAAGGCTTTGAAATCGTCGGCCGCCCCGCCGTCGTCACCTGCCGCGGCAAAGTCTCCGTTCGCGACGGCCAGTTCACCGGCACGCTCGGCCACGGACGGCAAGTCGCCAGATCGACCAAAGGCGGGGACGTCGATTGAATTGATCAGCCGTGACGCTAACAAAAAGCACTCCGTTTGCTGTCACGGGCTCGCGCCAGCGATTCCAGTATCCCGGAGGGATGGCAGCGAGTAGCCGGAGGTCAGCGCAGCGCCACCTCTAGGATGCACGTCTCAAAATCCCCATCGACCCCGGACCGGGTCGCAGCGAATCAATCCGCCGGCGGCGCCGCAGTCCGCGTTTCAACAAGAGCTGATCGGGATGCTCGTCCACTCGGGCGGCCGGCCGGATCCGAGGGTTCCGACGCGATTTGCTTCGACACCCTCCGGGGTCGCGTCGTGCGAGGGCCGGGTGTCCGGAGGTGTCGCGACGCTCACCTCCGGCTACTGGCTTTGACCCCGTCGGGGTAGGCCAGCGATCACAGAGTGATCGCCACCCCTGATACGAAGGCCCCAACGCTTTCGAGCCGCCCCCTACAACCGCACGTAGAACCCGCGCGGCTGGTGATCCGGATGGGCGCGAAGAAACCGGACCAACTGGTCCGCGACCGCTTCGGTATGCTTTCGATCGCGTGAGCAGCCCACCAACAGAACCTCGCGTTCTCCGGCGACGTCCAATCGAATGAAATAGGTGGTTCGCACAGGACCGTCGGGGCTGCCGTTGCGGGTGTTCTGCCAATCCACACTGTCGATGCGAATCGCCCGCACGTCCGCGACGGGCATCCGAGAAACCTCGGGGGCCAAGAAGTGGAACACCGAACGATCGCTGCGGACGACGTCGGCTGCATCAAATCGTCCGACAAGCGTTTGCCGCTCGTAAGACATCGCCACCACGATCGCAACACAAACCGTTGGAACCCCGAATTCAATCGCGATCTTCTCCCACTGGTCCCTGGACCATTGGCCCCGACGCGTGCGGTGGACCGCCATCACGACGTACAACACCAACAAACCGCCGATGAACAGCAGACTGAACGGCGCGTTGGAGTAGTCGAAAACAATCCCTTCGGCGGACTGCGCGTATTGCTCGATCTTAAAAAAGCTCACGGGACGTCCCACTCGACTCGGTTTCCGGGGGAACGCCAGCAGTCCCACACCGAACGGGTTTCATCTTGGATTCCGCACGCAAGCTTATAGGCCGATCGCAACCCGACGTCAAATCCGCCCCATCATTCTGCCCCCATCGTTCTGCCCCCATCGTTTTGCCCCCATCGTTTTGCCCCCATCGTTTTGCCCCCATCGTTTTGCCCCCATCGTTCTGCCCCATCGTTCCGCCCTCCCTCCCGAATACGACTCACGACAACCAATCATTCCAAGCCTGTCGATGGTAGTCGGCACGAAACATGTTTTGATAACGATCGCTAGCCGCCAACAGATCGCACAAGCCGGGCAGATCATCTTCGGCCCCAGGATCTGAAACTTTCGATTCGGGCGCCACCGCCGCCGCCGCCACGGCATCGGCGAGCTTCGCGGCCGTCGGTAACATTTGGCGCGTCAACGTTCGGATCATCCGGCGATGCCCGGCCGAGGCCGGTGACGCCACACTGCCGCGACCGCCCAGGACCAGCGCCAGCTGCTGTCTCGCGAGCCCCGCAACGCCATCGACGCTGGGCTCGGTCTGACCGCGAGCATCCTCAGCGGCCGCGAGCGAGGGTGCATCGGCTTCCGGATCGGTCCGCGAAAAGAAATGGCGTTCCAATCGATCCAGCCCCAATTGGCAGACGTTCCGCCACGAATCGGGTAGCTCCAATCTCGGATCGTCATCGGATTCCTCACGGCGGGCTTCAACGCGAATCGCCAACGCATCGATCGATCCGGCTTGGTGACGACGGACACGCCCGATGACGAACAACTCCAGTCCCGGGCTGCGAGCCAGCAATTCCAGGTTTTCACGATACGGCACCTGATCGGTGTCCAACGCGATCCGCAACCTCAACGGACGCGAAACATCATCCGCCTTGACCAACACCGCATCTTCGTGGCGCCCGAGCACCTGACAACCAAACGCGACGAAATCGTTGTCCGCCGCAGCCGTTGGTCCGACCGATTTTTGAACCGCAAAGAGCTGGTCGACTTGGTCGGCCAGGGATCGCCCGAAACGTTTTTTCCATGTGGGTGATGCATCGATCGGCCCGGCGGTTTGCTTCCGCACCGCCCAACGTGTTTTGGATCCGCGTCCCAGTCGCCGATCCGGGGATGCCGTCATGTTCTGGACATCCACATCCGACCGGCACAGCTGGAACGCAGAAATCGTCGTGCCGCCCAATTCAAACCCTCCGCGATAGGCTTGCGACGCCAACTCCGCTTCCCCCGGACGCACTTCGCTGACTTGATAAACGCCTCCGTCGTCCGCCATCAAATAGACGCACACTCCCGCGTAGCCAGACCGTGTCACGATCGGCTCGGCCAACAGACTGACCAGCCGCGAAACGTCGACCGGTTCAAACGATCGGCGGACCTGGCCGATCGTTTCAAGGTCGGCCGACGGTTGCCGGAGAACACAACGTGCGAGGACGACCGCGCGGGCAAGATCACTTTGCAACTGCGCGACATCCGTGTTGCCCGATTGCGCCCGCAGCCGCACGACGCCTTCGACGACGCTCAAAACGGCAGACGATAAATGGACCAGCCCCGCGGCGCGGCATTGATGTGCCGCACGCAACAGCGAGGACTGCAAGACGACGCCACAGCGCCGCGCGCCGCTGCGCAACATCCATTCGATCGCATCGATGCAGCGACCGGCGGCGTCACGCATCGCATCAGTGATTTCGATGACCGATGGTTCGTCGACATCCTCCGATTGGGAGGCTTGCGTCTGCAAAACCTCGTTGTCCGAATCTGCCGCATCGGTCTCGATCGGCAAACAGCTGACACAAGCCAGCAGATGAAAACACTTCGGTGACAGCAGACAGGAACAAGATACCTGGTCGATCTGCGTCACGCGTTTCGATTCGGTCTGCACCTCCAATCGCACGGTTTCGTCGCCGGTGCTGATCGTCACGCACGTCGCTTCGGCAGTCCAAGTCCAAGCGTGCGCGATCGCCGGATCTTTGTCCAAACGTTTGCGCACGCGCGACGGCGCCTGGTCGATCAAGCTGGCCAGTAATTCGGCGCGAACGCTCAGTTGCCCGCAGATGCCGGGGCGGTCCGACTCACCCATCGATCGAACCTCCGGCGACGTTGCCACGGATTTGATCGCCCACCCACTGCGCCAGTTTTTCCGGACTGACGGCGGCGACCGACATCCCCGCCGACGCCATCAATTGTGCCAGCCCCTGGTGGAACCGGGCTTGGCCGGAATCATCCAGCGACGCCAGCCCGATGCAACGGACGCCCGAATCGACCAGCGCCCGCACTTCGCCCAACATCCCGGGAATCGAGACCCCTTCTTCAAAGTCGGTGACCAGCACGACGATCGAACGCGACGGCACCTTGATGCCCGCGCGAGCCCCACGCAGCCCGAGTCCGATGTCGGTTCCGCCGCCGACGTCGACTTCCAACAACAACGCCAACGGGTCGTCGACTTGCTCGCTCAAATCGATCAGTTCGGTGCTAAACGCCAGAAACCGCACGGACAACGCGGGCAAGGCGTCAAAAATCGCGGCGACCAGCGCGCTGTAAACCACCGACGCGGACATCGATGCCGAAACGTCGACCACAAACGTCACGTGCCAGTCCAATTCCCGCCGCGCGGGGGCATTGAAGATCAATTGATCGGCGACGATTGTGGGACGGCCATCGGATCGACGCCGTCCGTTGGCCAGGTTGGCGCGAATCGTGCGTGAAAGATTCAATCGACGCGATCGACGGCGAGTCGGTCTTGGCGTGGAAAGTCCACTCAGTGCGGTTTGCAGACGAACGGCCAACTGCCGGGCAAGGTCATCGGTGATCTTCTGGGCAAGCTGTCGCAGTTTGGCCATCCGTGATTCCGGCACCGCGCCGGCCAGCGAAAGCACCTGTTGCAGTAAATCAATCGACGGCGTCACCGAATCGACGTCCAGGTGTCCGACCGCAGTCGCGTTGCCTGCCGCCGCGGCTTGCCCGAGTACCTCCTGGCAAACGTCGCCGCCGAACAACGCCTCCAAGTCATCGGCCCACTGGGCGGTCGTCGGTTGCGGTGCTTCCTGTCCGCCGCTGCCACGTCGTTGCTGAAAATCACCACGCGACCCTTCACCGCGTCCTTTCCCAAACAGCTGGTCCAACGACTGGGCGGCAATCGAAACCGTTCGTGACGGGCTTTCCGGCGGCAAACCGAAGATCAATCGCCACCGATCGGCCAGCGTGATTTCGCTGTTCGCGCTGTCCGGCTTTGAATCGGAACTCGATGGACCGTCAACCGCATCGGCATCGTTTCGAGCGGTCGCGTGCCGGTTTGCTTGGCGAATGTATCGATCGACGTTGGGAAACGCGTCGGCAATGGCCGTTGCGGCAGCCAAGTCGGCGTGTCGCAATCGGGCGACGTGTCGGGTGATCGCATCGCCATCGCTTTCCTCGGCCCATTGCTGGTGATCGATCGCCGACCCGCGTTGCTCCAATCCCTGCAATCGCAAGTCCAGCAAACGTTGTCGATCGGCCGGCGAAAACGGATCAAAGGCACCGCGGAGGGCCGGCAAGCGTGACAGAAAATCCGCGTCTGATAATTGATGCAAACCGGACTGGAGCGGATCCAGCCACAGCGGATCGTTCTGCATCGGCGACAGCAAGATCTGCACGGCACCGGACAGTCCGTCGCGCAAGCGTGCCCGTCCGTCGCGATCACCGGCGGTGTCCAACCAGCCGATCAACAACTGGCCGAGCGCGCCCGCATCCATCGCATCGAGTGCGGACAAGCTGGCAGCCGCGGCGCCGCGCATGCGGTCGCTGCCATCACGAAGCGTTTGTCGGCACCAGGTCACCAATTGCCGCCAGTGCCCAGCGGCGTCTGCTTGTTGCGAATCCGGCTTTTGAATCAACGCATGCAGATCCCCGCTGAACCACTGGATCAAATCCGCCAGACAAACCACGTCATCGATCGACGAACTGCCGCGCAGCCCCTGCAGACGCTGCATGCAGGCGCGTAACAATTGGTCGGTTGAAACCCTTGCATCGGGCATGCGAAACACCGGCACGATCGGCGGCGCCGCATCGGCCGGGTCGAGCGGCAATCCGGGCAGGTGCGACGCGGCGATCCGCACCATCAACGTGACGGCTTCGACCAGTTCAGAGATTCCGGCGGTTTGGCAAAACGTCTCGTCCAACCCACGCAACGCCTGGGTCGTCAACGTCTGCAGCCCGCACTCGCTGGCGATCCCCAATTGATCCAGGATCATTCTTGGCGACGATTCATTGGCGTCATCGGGACCGACACGGCGACCGGCCCTGCGGACGATTTCTTCGGCAACCTGCGTCAAGGTGACGCCGAATCGGGCGACGCTTTCGATCGTGGCCGCCGTCGTCTGCTGCCACTCGATTCGCCAACGCTCGGTCAAGTTTTCGCGGTTCCCCTGGGCCACCGTGTCGACTCGCTGGGCATAGGGGATTCCCGCCGCCACCATCCGCCGAAGCACCACGGCGCGGGCGCGATCTTTGGGGCTGCGCAAGACGTCCAAGCGAAGTTCTTTTTCATTTTCCGATCGCGTCGATTGAAAACGTCCGCGCTGCCGTTGCGGTTTCGCGTTGGCGGCTGTCTCTCGCCCCGGCAACCCCAGTTGCCCAAGCAGTTGATCGATCGACACGGACAGACCGCAGCGTGGCGCGTTCGGCGTGACGACGCCCCGCCGGTCGCCGATCAAGACATCACCGGCGGCTGCCGAGACGGCTCGACCACGCCCCATCACGTCGCCGTGAACCAAACAGGTTTGCAAGGATTCCACAAACTCGCCTCGACCGGGAACCGCCAACCCACGCAGCCGCGCCAAGTCACGCATCATCCGCAGCGTTTCGGCAGCGTCGGGTGTTCCCGCGACGTGGCCGAATTGACGCAAACGGCGACAGACTCCCGTCGCAAGCTCCGCGGCGGCGTCTTCCATTTCCGCGTTCGATTTCGCTTGCACCATCTGCTGATGCCAAACCGGATCCAACACGCCGGCCGGGTAGCCGCTGCGCTCGTCGAGTTGTTCGAACGAATACGGGATCAGGGAAACGCCGACCGAAGACGTGTCGGATTCGATCGCGGCGAGGGCGGCTTGATCGCGGTCGTGTGACGCGTCGACAACGTCGCTCAGCAAGACCGGTGCGTGAAAGGCGCCGACGATGGCAACTGTTTTCCCCGCGCTGTCACGAATCGCCTGACGCATCGCAGCTTCGCGCAGCAGATCGCGCGGCGAGGGTTCATGATCATCCAGCCGAACCGCCCAGCCGAACGTCAGCGCTGCGCGGCGAATCGTTTCCGGGTCCGCATCGCAACCGGGCGACTCCACCAATCGCTGCCACAGATCACCGACATCGCTGGCACCGACGCGCCGTTTTAATTGCGACAGAACGTCGACCGAATCGGCAAGTTGACTCGATCGTGTCGCGTTGAGTTCCCGATCGGAGGGTGGGGATTCGGCGGACTTCGATTTGGCGGAAACCGAAAGGTCACAGGCGCGGACGGAAACGCCGTTGGCAGACGCCCAGCGAACCGCGGCAAACTCCGGTGAAAAATCAGCCAGCGGATAAAACATCATGCCGCCGTCGGGATCGACCGCGGAGATCGCGATCGGGGCTTGCGTTTGCGGGTCAGCGATGTGCGGCATCCAATCGGATAGATCCGACGGCAGCTCGATCAGGATGACATCGGGCGCAAAACGTTCCAACAGCGCGGGCATCGCACGGGCCAGCATCGCCGAATGATGACGCACCCCGATCAGCAACGGATCGGTGCATTGGTGCAGCGCGGTGCAAGCGGCGATGGGATCGATGGGCATCAAGTTCAGCCGTCGGTTCGTTATGGAGGTGAAGTCACTCTCCCGCTGGCAGAGTCGAGCGAAGCGAGGAGAGGGTTCTGTTTGCTGCTTGGCACACGACTCTGGCAGGTGAAGTAAAACTCACGATTCACCGTTCGACCTCCCCTCGCTGCGCTCGACCCTCCTGCCAGGAGGGTGACTTTCAAAAAAGCACGAACTCCACACGGGAGGGTGACGCGAGAAAAACGAGCTACATCGTATCATCCAGAACGCCGCGCATTTCGCTCAGCTTCGTCCACAGCGGTTCGCCGTTTTTAGCGCGGCGTTGGACGGGGCCGTCCCAGTATCCGAGCAATCGTTCGCGGTCCTTCGCGTCGTCCTTGAGCACGACGCCCAGCAGGTGTCCGGGCATCCGCGAGACGGGATCGAATCCGGAAGGAAAGAAGGCACTTTCGCGCATGATGGCGGTGGCGACCGCGACCGCTTCGGCGGTACTCATCACCGTACTCGGCCGATTGACCTGCCAGCCTTCGTCGGTGCGACCGCTGCGAAGGTCTCGAAACACCGTGACCAGCAGCTCGATCAACGACTGGTCGATCGGCTTGTCGCTGCCGGATTCCTGCAGCAGCGCGGCGGCGCGGGAGGACACCAATTGACATTCACGCCCGGCGTCAGAAATCGGCGCGATGGTTTCAAAATTGAATCGCCGCTTCAAGGCCGCCGACATTTCCGAGACGCCGCGATCACGTAGGTTGGCCGTCGCGATCAGAGAGAACCCCGGCGCGGCAAAAACGCTGGAATCCTCGTCGCCGAGTTCGGGCACCATCATGCGCCGTTCGCTCAAAATCGAGATCAATGCGTCTTGGACTTCGGGCAGACAGCGGGTGACTTCTTCGAAGCGGACAATCTTTCCTTGCCGCATCGCTTGCATGACCGGCGACGGCACCAGCGCCTCGGGGGTCGGGCCGCGGTCGAGCAACATCGCATAATTCCAGCCATAACGGATCTGGTCTTCGGTCGTGCCCGCGGTGCCTTGAACGGCCAACGCGCCGGTGCCGCTGATCGCCACAGCCAACAACTCGCCCAGCATCGACTTGGCGGTGCCGGGTTCACCGACCAGCATCAGCCCACGTTCACCGGCCAGCGTGACGACGCAGCGCTGGATGATGTCGCGGGGACCGACAAATTTTTCGCTGATCGCCAGCGCCGTCGACTTTTTCGTGCCGACCTTTTGGCCGTCGGTGCCACAGATGAAATCGACGATCGAAGCCGGCGAGAGCAGCCAACCCTCGGGGCGAGGATTCGAATCCGCGTCGCGCATCACCGCCAACTCCTCCGCATACCGGATCTCCGCCGGAGGGGCTTGGATCTTTCGCGTCGGTGGGGAAGTGGAGGCGGGAGTTTTCTTTTTTGCCATGGGCAGATGTGTCGGTGGGGAGGACAATGCTCATTTACTCGGGCTCCCCTCTCCCTCGGATTCCACGCGAGTGGAGCTCGCGTGGAATCCGAGGGAGAGGGGAGCCGTATGACATGATAGTGCCCTGTTACGCCGGCGAATGATTCGGCGGAGCGGCCACGGTTGGAACTGCACGCCTCACCCTCCCAACGTTTCTTCATAACGCGGCGCATCACCCTTGGTGACGCGTTGGTAGGCGAATCGAAACTGTGACGCGACGGGGCGTTTGCAAACCAACAACGCCGCGTTGCCGCCGCGCATCCGATCGGTTCCGTCGTGGCCGTACATCGAAAGTTTCCAGGTTTCCACCGGCAGATTGGGCAGTTTGAGCGGTTCCCATCCGCCGGGCAAAAAGATGTCCCGACCCGCGCGGCTGCGTTTGGCGCTGACCACCAACGCTTTGTCGACCAGTTCGGCCGCAGCCTTCTTGTATTCCGCGGTCTTCCAACCGTTCCAGGCTTGAATGTTTTTGGCCGTCGGATCCGGCAACGCCAGGATTTGCAGATACAACGTGGCGGCGTTTTCATTGATCGTGTGCTCCTTGGCGACTTGGGCAACCAAGTCGGGCACGCAGACGCGCGGGTCCTGTTCCCACGCACCGTCAGGAAAATCGTCGCCGAGGTTGGCGTCGATCAGTTCGCCCGCGACGTCGGACCGCATTTCCAACACAAACCTGGCAAACTCCAACATCCCCGATCCATCGCCTTCGTAATGAAACGTCATCTTCCCCGCCGCGGCGAGCATCGCGAAATCATCCGTCGTTCGCAGTTTCGACGTGCGGAAATGCAGCCGACAAACGGGTGGAAAGACGGCGCCAACGATCAACCCACTGTCGAACTCGTAGTGCCCGTCCTTCTTTCGTTGGCAGGGTGCAATCAGTTTTGAAAACTGGTCGACCGTCGCTTCGACATCCACTTTTTTGTCGCCGTACCAATCTTTTGTCGTGTAGGTCGCACCGAACGTCAACGTGGTCGATGGGTCATCCAACCAGGCTCGCGTCGCTTGGATCAACGCGGGGATCTTGCGTCGTGCGGGATCGCCGCACGGCGTCGCATAATTGACCCAGCCCACGGCATCCAACAACTGGGGCAGGACCTTTTGCAAGTCCAGTGGAGGTTCGGGGGTGTAGGTTGCATCGAGGATGTGTTGCTGATGCCGCTTCGATTGCGACGAGTACTGGAACGTCGTCTTGCGCGGCTCCAGAATATCTGACCCTTCGGGTTCGGACAGCAATCCTAAGAACGCTTTTCGGTCGAGCCGTGGATAGCCGAATCCGACGTGTTCCAACGGTGCGGCGGCTTCGGGGGAAAGCGTCACCGTCGATTCACGACGCTTTTTCCATGCGGCAACCATGCGGGCAAATGCTTCATTTTTGCGTTCGCCGATCGCCCCCGCTGGATCGTCCAACAGACCGGTGGACATCAACGACATCGGCAACGCCTCGCCGTCGAGGCCCGAGATGGCGGCTTTAATTTCGTTGAGTTTCCAACCGTAGTGCGATCGCAGTTCCTTGGTCAGCTTTTCTTGGCCGTAACGACTGGTCCGCAGATCCGCCATCCACGCCAAGCCGACTTGAACCGGTGACGCGCCGAGTTCCCGGGCGGCGTCGGCGAGCAACTCTGCATCCACCAGCGGCAGCGTTTCGAGCTTGCGGACCGCATCGACGAACGCGTTGACTTGCTTCGATCCCCAGGTGCGTTTGACCTCGATGGTCTCCAGAATCGAGTACGCCTTGGGCGGCTTCGGCTTGCCGGATTCGATGTATTCCAGCACGTGAATCTCTTCGTTGCCGTAGCCTCCGTACGAATACGCGATGTAGCGATGTTTTCCATCGGTAAACGCGACGGCTTTGTCACGCGCCGGCGCGTACGGTTTGTTCTTGTCCAGCTTGGCGTCGGCTTCAGAAAACCCTTTGGCGATGTAGTAGACGAACTTGCCTTTCCAATCCAGGATGCCGCGCTTAGCCAAGTAGACGAGTCCCTTGAGCCCCAAGCTGTCTTCGAATCGAGACTTGGCCGGCGCGTTCTCCGTCGCTTCGGTATCGGCCCCCACCGTGGACTGCGTCCAAAACCATTTCCAGGCCGCCGAACAGGGATCGTCGATCGCGGAGATCCAGTCGGGATTGCCGCCGGGGAGCTTTTGTTGGTTGCCGGTTTCTAAAAAGTTTGTGACGACCTCGATGTGAGCTTTGGATGCGGTAGACGCCCCATAGCGATAGATCCCGGGACGGTCCGAGCCGGGCCACGTGTAGATCAGATCGGCGACGCCGGCTGCCGAGGGCGCGAACTCCGGTTTTTCTTTCGACTCCGCCTGCGTTTCCTTCTCTTTGGGTGGTTCCGTGATCCGATCTAAAAAGCCTCCCAACGAGGCTTGTTCGGCGGCCATGATGCTGATGATTTTCCCGAGTCCCTTCTGCAACCTCGGCGGGGTGTCGGGCAACCATTTCGCGACCGCTTCGGCAACGGCATTGCGGTGGGGATCCGTTTCGGCTTCTTCCTTTTTCTTGCGCAGCGCTTGGTGTTGAGCGTTCCCGGCTTCGAGAAACAACTTGCATTGCTTGACCGAGACTTTGCGCAGTTTGGCCGACGCTTGCTTGGATCGGACGGTGTAGAAGTGAAAGAACCGGTGCGACAGATGCATCGGCTGGCCGATGCGATACCGATTTGATTTCTCTTGCAGCAACGCGATGCCGATCCCCGTTTCGCTGTCGATGACGGTCCCTTCGGCGGTGATGATCCAGTGGTGCTTCGATTCCGGTTTGTCCATGATCGCAATCGGCGTCTTGGCTTTTTCGAAACCGTATGGATCCGGCTCCAGCGTGCAGGTCCGGCCGTCGATTCCGCGTCCGATCGTGCGGCCGTCGCGCGTGGTCCGAACGCTCCAACCGAGCATGCCGTCGGCGATCCCCAACGGAGACGCGTCCATGCCGTCCGGCGTCGGCATCAGAAAACAGTGTTGCCAATCAACGGTGTTGCTTGCGGCAAGGTCTTGTTCGAACCAGCCCGGAACGCTCTCGCGGATGATTTTTCCGCTGATCGGATCCAGTTCGACCAGCGACGTCGTGCCGATCATCTCTCCGGAATCTGCGTGATAGTGGTACTGCGTCGGATCGGTTTTCTGGATCCAGCAACGCCCACCATCGCTCAACCAATGCGCCCAGGTCGGCAATCTCGTATCACCCGGTTTCAGCATACGGCTGCCAAAGAACACCCCGTCTTGAAACGGCATCCAGAATCCCGGCGGGGAGTACCAGTAGCCGCCGTCGAGTTTCTTGACGTCACCGGGGTCGCTGAGCCAACAGATCTTGCCTTCGTAGTTGGAGGTATCTCGGAACACGACCGCGGTGTCGTCTCCGACCGGCAAAACCGCCTGGGGCTCGGTGGACTTGGTGAATGAAAATTCGGCGCGAACCGTGTGGCCGGCAGGTCCGAATTCGTCGATCTTTCCGTCACGGGCGAAAATCAGCGTGGGAAACGATTCATAGAAAGAATCGTTCCTTCGCCGACTCTTGATCACCGGCAACCGATTCTGGTCATCGGCATCATCGAGTGGCTGCCAACCGTATTCATCCAAAATCCCGCCGACCAACGTACGCCGGAGCGTGCCGACCAGGTCCAACTTTCTCAGTCGTTTCAGCACGTCGGGAAACTGCGCGATCGTACTGCGTCCGATGGCCGAACGAATTTGATTCAACGTGACTTCGAAATCTGCCAGCCCGCCGGTTTCCAGAATCGACAATTTGTGATCCAAAAACTCCCACCAGATGTCTTTGAGCGCCTCGTGCCCGGCGGCGGCTTGGTCGAATCGACGCCCACCGTGTCCGTATTGGTCACCATGCCGACGCGTGGATTGGTCGCGGCAGATCAGGTTTGGAATCATGTTGCGTACCCGCGACGCAAACCGTTCATCGTCCAAGACGTGAACGAGCGATGAATTGCGACGCGGATGGTCGACTTCGGACTGCATCCAGCCGCCGAACCCGATCCCGGCACCTTGCGAAATGTCCGCCAGCGGGATTTGCAACTGCAAACAGGCTTCGATGACATCTACGTCGGCCGGTTGGGACGCCCAGCCTTGTGATTTCCCCAATTGCAACGGGATCGCCTCTTCACGAAGCGCTTCGGCGGCCGATTCGAGCAAGTCGAAGAAACGTTTCGGCGGAGGTGTGCTGGCCATCGAAAGTCGGCTGAACCAGCCCGCTCGGCCGCCGGGAATTTCGACGTCGTCTGGGAACTTGTCGGCCGGCAACGCGAGCAACCGCAGCACCTTCCATTTTTCAAGTTGATCGATCCATTTCCAAGCCGTGGACTCGGAGTAATAATTCGATTCGCAATTGGTATGGACCAGCAACCAAACGCCGAAGGAATCGGATTGCTTGACCAGGTGTGCGATCCGCTTGCCGACCGAAGACCAGAATTGTTGGGGGGCGCGCGACATCGACGGCGCGGAAATGATCTCCTTCAACAACCGATCGATTTCCGCATCGGGATCTTTGCCCGCCAGCTTTGCCAGCCGAACCAAATCTTTCGCCGCACCGGCCATCGGCGGCATGCCACCGAGCGTCCGCCGCACGAGCAAATCGCGAAACGTTTCAAAGGCCTCGTCGGGTTCGAATTGGTTTTCCAAGTCCTTGGTGTATTCGCCGAGTGCTTTGCCGGACAAGCAACCGCTGAGTGCAAATTCAAGCACGGCATCGCGTCGTCGTTCCCGGTCGACGTCGAGCGCGTGGACCCGTTCGGCTTCGAGTGCCTTGCCGAGTCCGCGTCCGGCGTAGGTGTGGTTGCCCAGCTCTTTGAAGATCCTGGCGGCCTCCTCCCAGAACGGCGGCAGAAAATGTCGGACCGATCGATTCAATTCCTCGGCCATTTCGGAGAACGCGTCCCAGGCGTGGCCGGGTTTCGATTTCGCCTTGCGGGCCGCCGCTTTGATCCGTTTGACCAACACCAGCGCGTCCTTGGCATTTTCCGGATGCGTGATCAACGCCCAACTGGCGAACCCCAGCGCGCGTCGGCCTTGAAGCGCCAGCGGCTTGCTTTCCCCGTCCGGTTGCAGCCCCAGAAACTCCATTGCCAAGTCTTCTGCCGGTCCCAAACGTTCGGCGCCCAGACGCACGATTTTGCGGTCGCCGAGAACCTGGCCCGTGTAGGTTCGTGCGACGACCTTTTCGGTGGCCTTGGGGTCGACCTTGGCTTTGATCGGCACCATGCCGCCGGCGACCAACTGAGCCTCGAGGGCTTTTTTTGATTTGCCGGTTTTTTTCGTGGCGACACTCATTGGTCATCCTCCGTGGCGTCGACTTTGCGTTTGGCGTAGATTTCCGAGGCCATGCGAACGCCTTCGCTGAACGTGACCGGACCGATCGAATTGATTTTCTGCGGCTGCTGACTCTCGTCGACGAACACCAATCCGCCCGTCCAAGTCGGTGATTCGGGGTATTCGTCCCCGATGAAATAACGAGCCTCGATCAGGGCGTTGTTTTCCCAGACTCGGCACGTCGCGTAGCCGCCGCGGACGGGATAACCCAAGCGGCGACAGTGCGAGGTGGCAAAGTTCAATTGTTCGAAGTGGCCGCCGGAAAAGTCGTTGATGGACGTCAGGTCCATCTGCTCTTGGGTCGGTTGATGGATCGGGCGATAAAGCTGGTCGATGGTTTGTCGGATCCCCAGGTCCCCGGCCAACTCACGCAACTCTTCCAGGTCACCGATCAGGATCGGGTGCGGCACGCCGAACGAATCGGTTTTGATCCACTGGGTTTCGCCGTCCAGATCGATCACGCCCAGTCCACGTTTTGCGTCGACGTCTTTCAGCAAGCCGGCGTTTTCCAGATCGAATGTTCCGCCAGCGACGGGCACGACCACCATGTTTTCGATGCAGTCACGCCAAGCCGAATCCGCCCAGATCTCCGTCAGCACGGCGCGTGGGATCGACAGTGATCGCAACATCCATCGCTCGACCGTGTGCAGACATTCCAGTTCATGTTCGGCCAACCAGTCGGCCAGGGCGAGCAACGACTCGGCCGTTTCGTTTTCCTTAAGCCACTTTGGAACCGACGCGAGCGATTTGCCTTTGGGGTTTTGACAGACCAACCTGCCCGCCCGAAGCCCCAACTTGTAATCCCGCTCGGCATCGACCCAAGCGTTCTCCTGCTTGACCGTTGACGCCATCTCCTTCCCCTCCGCTGTTTCCAAATCCCGCCCAATTTGTCTGACGTAGAGCCGCCGGGGGATATTGTGCCACATCGGGGACTGGATTTGTTGCGCGTTCGCTGAAGGTGTTGGCGGAACGGCGCGAGCGGGCTGTCGACTGAGTGAGCCGCGACGCGTAAGCGGCCGGGCACTGCGACGCTGCCCGAGGCCTTACGGCCAGCGGCTCACCATTGACTCGGCAGATCCCGATTAAAACGATAGCCCGCGAGCCGTCCGGTGGCAGCATCCCGGGGGACATCAATTGTATAAGTGGCGGAGTTGATCGTAGCGGAAGTCGTCAAGACTTTCGCGAGCCGCCAGCCCTCTCTGGCGTTTGCTTGCTGCGCAAACGCCGTCTCTCCCAGAGGGAGAGAATCTAAATGGGTTGCCAAAAGCTGCCAAAGCACTACGCCCCTGCAAATAACGGCAGCGTTTCATAGTGACCGCGGAGCACTCGATCGGGGTCGGTCCCCAGCCAGTCTTTCAGCACCGATGCGTAGACGCTGCGGAAATCGACGCTGTGTTTCAAGTCGCCTTGTTGCAGATCGTCCAGACGCGGTGCGGTGCCGATCAGGCCTGCGTTCAAGCCGCCGCCACACAGGAACATCGGACCGGCCGCGCCATGATCGGTTCCCGCGCTGGCGTTCTCGGCCACCCGTCGACCGAATTCGCTGAAGGTCATCACGCAGACGCGATCGGTGTGCCCGTGGGCCTTCATGTCACGGAGAAACGCCGCCACCGCGTCGCTCCACTGACGCAGCAAGATCGCATGCGTGTCGCCTTGCTGGGCGTGCGTGTCGAAGCCGTCCAGCTGCAAGTAATAGACCCGCGTCGTCATCTCCGCGCTGATCAATTGAGCCACCAAACGCAACTGATCTGCCAAACGGGACTGGGGGTATTTGATGTCGGTCTGATACCCCTCCGCCGCCGCGGTGACGCGTTGGCTGGCAGAGATCGCGCCCTGGGTGCTCGACTGCAAAAAACCGAGCAAGTCGCCGCCGGCTTGGTCGGCCGCGGGTGTCGGCGGCCCGTTAAGCAGCCGACGCAGCGCCGGCGAGTCGGCACCGCGAAGCTGGAAGGCTTCGAGTTGTTTGACGGTCGGCACACGGATCGTCTCCGAGGCGAGCGCGAACGGTTGCTGCTGTTCACCGAGGTGCAAGGCGGGCACATCGCCGCCGTCGGCGGCGGTGAATTGTTCCAGGGCGCGTCCGATCCAGCCGTCGGTGCGAGACTGATCCTTACGCACACAGCTGTGCCAGATGTCCATCGATTCAAAGTGCGACCGGTTGGGGTTCTCATAGCCGACCCCTTGAACCACGGCGACCTGTCCGTCGTCGAGCAAGTCCTTGATCCCACGCAATGACGGGTGAAACCCGAGATCATCATCGATGGCCAGCACCTCGGATCGGGGCACGGCCAACGTCGCTCGGGCGGCGCGATAGGCGTCGTCGGCGTAAGGGATCACCGTGTTCAGCCCGTCGTTGCCGCCGGAAAGCTGAACGACGACCAGAATCCGATCTTCGTCACCGGTGGCCGACTCGGCGGCGTGCAAAAAGCAGCTCGGCAGCGAGGAACCGATCCCGATCGCCAGCCCACCGCCCCCTGACGTGTAAAGAAAACGACGTCGATTTGTCCGTTCAGAAAACATAAGAATGTCCGTCAATAAGGAGGTTTTCCAAGTGGGATAGGCTTCCAGCCTGTCAAATTCCAACGCTGACAGACCGACAGACCTGGAAGCCTCTGCCACTGTTTTCAGGCGAGTTGAAATTCGGGGAGCGAGCAAACGGCGTGAAGCAGTCGGCGATAGTTTTTCTCAGGATCCTTGCCGAGCGAACCGAATTGCACATTCAGTTGCCGACGCGTCGCCGGGTTGATCGGCACCGCCATCAGACAATGTTCAAAATGGTCGATCGCGTGATCGGCGTCGTGGATGTCATGGTCGGCCAACGATTGCGTCAACGATCGGCCGTCAAATTTTGTGTCTTCGTCGGACAAGAGTTTTTCGAACAGGTTGGCCCGCCCGAGTACGGTCGAAGAATTGATCCAGGCCCGGCCTCCGTCCCAGCCCTTGACATTCGGCGGGTAGAACAAGCCTTGGCCGATGTCGCGTAACCCACGTGCAACCAGTTGGCTGTTGGTCGTTCCATTTAAACCACGCAACATCCCGATCACGAGTTCGACCGGCGACTTGATTTTTCTGGCCCGGGCATGTGCTGAAAAGAACAGATTGCTCGAAAGCATCAGTTTGAGCACCGGAGCGATCTGCAAGTTATTCTCGCGCATCGTCGCCGCCGGGATCTCGATCAGATCGTCGGTCAACTCCAGCTCGTCGGCGATGAAGTACCGCGCCAGTTTCCGGCAGATGAAACGCGGCATGTCATCGCGTCCGACCACGATTTCAACGGCCTGCTCGCCATCAAACGCGCCGCGTTTTCCCAGGATCGACTTTTCGCCTTCGTCGTGTTGATAACGGTTTTTGCGAAATCGATCGCGACGGATTTCCCAACCGGTGAAGCAACGTGCCAGTTCGACGACGTCGGTTTCGCTGTAATGCCCTTCACCGAGACAAAACAATTCCATCAGCTCGCGGGCGAAGTTCTCATTCGGATGCGACTTTCGATTCGACGTTGAATCCAAATAGATCAACATCGCCGGGTCCTTGGCAATCGCTTGCGCCAACGCTTGAAAGTCGCCGAGGGCATGTCGACGCAGCAACTGGTTTTGCCGCCACATCATCGCCGAATCTTTGACCTTGTCGGCGCCGGTGGCGAAATGGCCGTGCCAGAACAGGGTTGTTTTTTCCAGCAGCTGCGCCGGCGTGAACAGCAACCGATAGACCCACGCCGCCGACAGCTTCATCGGATCGCCGCCGGCCAACAGGGTTTGGGCGAGCGAATCGGCGACGGCGCGAAAGTCCGACGTTTCCAGATTCAGCGCGATCAGTTCGTCGACGACGTCGTGGGGACTTTGGGCGACCGCTTCGTCCAACAGCTGCAGGTCGGCGCCAAAACCGGCGCGACGATACAGGTGCGCCGCGAGTGATCGATCCCAGGGTTGGGAATCACTCGGCGTGAAGGGTTGCCACGCCCAAATGGGATCGATTTTGGTCTCGACAGCCATGGAATGTTGGTGGTGATTGGGAGGGTGGGAAGATTTTGGCTACTTCGATTGCAGTTGTACGTCCGTCGTCAGTTTCAATTGCCCCTCGTCCACGTCCAGCTCCACCGTCACCTCCTTGAACAAGGCCAGGAGACCGAACAAGACATCGATTTCGGCGTTGGCTTGGTCCGGACCGTGCCCTTTTTCGAGCATGTTCTGCGCGACGAGTTGCTGTTTGTTGTCACGCAAGGTATCGGCCAACGCGTCGGCATGCAGCACCGCAACCGTGTTGGGATGCTTCACCTTCGATTCCGATGGAGCGGATAACCCGGTGAGCGTGCGTGCCAGGGGCGTGCTGCTGGAGACGATCATTCGCTCGCCGGCAAAGGCGATGGTCGGGGAAAAGTTGTAATTGATCGGCACGGCGGCCAATTCATCTTCGTCGCGCGGCGGGACGTAGGTGGCGGTGACCAGGGTTGCCGAATCGGCTTGCTCGAAATCCAGATCCAATTGCGGTTGCCCCTGCATCGCGCCGACCACGTTGATGAATCCGACCACGTTTTGGAAGACTCTGCGAAACTCCCGCGTGGTTTCTTCCGGGGTCCGCATCTGGAACTGCATCGCAAAGGCCGGCAACTTGATCGCCGGTTGCGGCGACGCGGCATCGAATGTTTGCCGCTGCACGACCACCTGGATGCCGGGCAACAACGATCCCAAGATATCCTCACCGAAATCGCGTCCGGAGAAGAATGTGGTCAGGTTGGTGTCCGCCTGGGCGAGGTCCTCGTTCGCCTTGTCGGTCATCAGATCCGGTGCATGCAACCACATTTGCGAGAGGTCACGGTGGGTGCTGATCGCCAGAAGTCGGTCGGGGACTTGGAGCAGCGGCGGTGCCGAGGCGCCCGAGTCTTCGCCGAAGAAGTATTCACGACCGGACTCCCATTCGCTCTGGTGGGCAGTTGCCAGGGCCAGTCGGACACCGGACCGATGGATCTGCAGCGTCGCGACGGCCGAAGGTGTGTGGGCCAGGTTGGCGACGATCCCGCCGAACAACGCTTCGGCAGCGACGTTTTCGGTTTTGCCGGCGTACAACTTGGGTGCGACCCCGGCGCTGCGAATCGTTTCGACGTCGACGTAGGCTTTCAGCGACGCGTCACCGGCACGTGCCATCGCCGTCGTAAAGGAATCCGACGCGGCGAGCGAATGTTTGTCACCATCGACGTAGCGATCGATGATGGATTTGCCCAGTTCGGGTTTGTTGGTCATCAAGAACCACTGGTCGACGAGCGCCAACTTGATGTTGTCGTTGAGCGAGTAGGCGGTGAAACCTCGATAATCGGCTTGCCGGGCGATGCCAAACTCCCCTTGGCCGAGCTGGGCGATCGCCAGCACGACGCCGCGAAAACGTTCCAGCTGTTCACGGCTGGAGGACTTGATCAGCAGCGCCGCACCTTGAGTCGGCGCGTCAAAGGCCAAGTGAATCCCGCCGTCGGTCAGCACGCTGAGGGCTTCATCCCAGGGACGCCCCATGCCGCCCTCGAACGCCGCGATCCCGTCGCGCAACGGTCGCACTTGATCCGAGCCGCCGATCGCTCGAACCGCGGGCATGTCCTGGATCTGCTGACGCAGCGGATGTTCGGTGACCAGTTCGATCACGTCCCCCAGTCGTGCAACTTCCGCATAGGCGACGACGCTAGCGGGCAGTAATTCGGCCGCGGTACGCCGGTCGCCCTGGTTCGTATCTTGGCCGATTGAGGGACTTGCCAAGAAGACCGAAAACGCAAACGCGGCAAGAGCCCCGTGCGAACGCCGGGCGGGCGACAATGCTGGGAAGGTCATCGGGCGAATCCTGGATGGCAAGGGAGAGGGGTGATCGATCAGCATATTCGGTGATTCGACCGGCCAGGGAACATCTTGCGTAACCGATTGTACCAATGCGGCCGGGCGCACATCTCGAAAGTCACTCTTCCTAGCAAGCATGGATGTCGACACATCCTTGATGTCACCCTCCCTGGCAGGGAGGGTCGAGCGAAGCGAGGGGAGGGTCGAACGATGAATCACCGATCCAACTTCGAATGCGTCAACTCCAGCGGCACGGCCTTCGAGCGACAGACAATTTTTCGACTCGATGCCTATAATGATCGTCGTCACGCCACCGCACCACACCGCCAAGTTTGAATTGAATCCGAGGAAGACAGCCGTCACATGAAAATTGCCAAGGATGTCCGCAGCCTGTATTCACGGGACGTAGCGCCCGCCGAAAAGTTCCTCCGCTCGTTGTCAATCACAGACGACAAGCCCGGAACCATCGTGCGTGACGCCAATGCCTTGCTCGATTTCCTTGTCGGGCCGCCGACCCCGACCAGCAATCAGCACTTCGTGCTGCCGATGAAGCTGCTAAAGGAGGCGAATCAACGGATGGCCGAACCGCTCGAGAACCGAATGGCCCGGCCCCAGCTCCGATCTTTCCCCACGCTGGTCGGGCTCTATCTTCCGCTGCGATCGATGGGCTTGATCACGACCCAGACCAAGCCCAAACGGGCTATTTTTGTGGACACCGGACTGCACGAGCGTTGGAAGGGATTGAATCCGACGGAACAATACATCGCCCTGCTTGCCGCCTGTCTGTTCCAAGCCTCCGCCGCATCGATCGGCTACGACGCGCGTTGTACAGGACGGAGACAACACATGGCGAGTACCTACTCAATGCTGAGCGACGTGCAAACGAGTCATCCGGGTGAATCAGGCTTGATGCTTGATTCATGGGAGAACAAAATGGACTTGGCGATGCTGCATGGGTTCGGATTCGTCAAACTGGAAATGGAATCCAACGTCAAAGAGGGGAAATCCGCCGAGATCGAGGAAGTCACACGGTTGCCGCTCGGTGACGCTGCCTTCGTTGCCTTGTTCAACGTGTTGAAATGGTCTGACGACGAAGACGACTTCTACGACACGTGCCGAGCGCTGTTTCCGGATCTGAAAGAGCGCTTGACCGCTGCGGCCGCGGAATTTCAACCGGGCGAATATACACTGAACGTCTCTGTCGGCGATTGCTCGCGAGTCTTCGTCGCCCCTGCCGAAACCGACCTCGACTCCTTTGCCTACGAGATTTTGACAGCGTTCAATTTCGACGACGAACACTTGTTCCTCTACGAGTATCGCGACCGCACCGGCATCAACCGCAGGATCCTCGATGGCCGGCTGGAGGACGGAGAAATGTTCGCCGACGAGACGCGACTGGGGGACTTGCCGTTGGAATCCGGCGAGTCGATTGCGTTTGATTACGACTTCGGCGACACGACACGTTTCTCGATCACGATCGAGAGCATCAGTGATCAACCTTCAAAACGCAAGAAACCCAAAGTCACCCAATGCGTGGGCGAGCCGCCGTTTCAGTACCGGTGGCAAGAACAGTACTACGACGACGAGGAAGACGTTGAGGACGAATAATCCGCTCACTTCGGTGCAACCACAGCCTCGAACGCCACGCCCTTTCTGGTTGGATCTCTTGTTTTCCAAACCTCGCCGTCGGGAAAACGGTGCTGGTCGATAAACGTCGGCAGGAATTCCAGTCCCCAGCCCGCTGCGGTCGGGGTGACGTAACAACCGTCGCGCGTCATGACGGGATGCTCGACGGCTTCCTGCAAGAAATCGATGTATTCGACCAATTGTGTGTCGGAGTGTCCGGCAACGGCGATCTGGTCCCACATCCCATAGTGCTGGATCATGTTGCACAACGCGATGCCGCCGCCGTGGGGACACACGGGAACGCCAAACTTCGCCGCCATCAAAATGATCGCCATCACGTCGTTGACCCCGGCGACGCGGACGGCATCGATCTGGCAATACTTGATCGCGCCACTCTTGAGCAACTGTTTAAAAATGACGGGCGAGGCGGCTTGTTCACCGCAGGCAAAACCGAAATCCGCATCCGCAAAGGTCTCGGCAAGTTCGACGTAACCGAGCACGTCATCGCGAGCGATCGGCTCTTCGATCCACTTCAACCCGTACGGACGATAGCGTTCGATGTGACGCTTCGCCTCGCCGAGTCCCCAGTACTGATTGGCGTCAACCATCAGATTGCATGACGGCCCGATCGCGTCGCGCATGAAACGAATCCGCTGCACGTCCCGATCCGAATCCTGTCCGACCTTCAGCTTGAACGAATCGAAACCTTGCGTTTGCAGTTTGCGAATCGTGGCGAGAATCTGATCGTCGCTGAGCCCCAACCAGCCGGCGGTGCAGTAGGCCTTCGGCCCGCGCGGATTCATTTCGGATTCACGCCGCGCCACATCGGATCGACGCGCTCGCAGCATCGCCACCGCTTCGTCGCGGCTGAGCGCGTCACGAATGTTTCGCCAATCGATGCAGTCGGCGACGAACTCCGGTTCCAGATCGACCAACAATTTCCAGAGGGGTTTGTCGAGCGACTTGGCCCACAGGTCCCACATCGCATTTAACACTGCGCCGGCCGCCATTCGGAACACGCCGTCGTGCAGCCATCGCAATTGATGGTGATCGATCAAACGTCGATACAGATCGATCGGGGCCGCGGCAAAGTCCTGGAGATCGGATCCGATGATCAACTGGCACAGATCCCGGATCCCGTGACAGACCCAATCCGTCCCCGCGCCCACGGTGAAGACCACCGAAACGCCCCGCAATCCGGCGTCGGTTTCCAGGTGCAAGACGGCTGACGAATAGTCGGGTTGCTTGTGAAACGGGTCGGACCCGAGCAATTGGTCGGAGGTGGGAACGCGGAGGTCGATGACATCCGCTGAAGTGATCATGATGCGAGGGCTGGACATAGCGAAAGCAGGTCGTCAAAAAACAATGGTGGTTCATCGCGAGGCCGCGTCGTGCGGCCCCGGTGCCGCAGTCTAACCTCTCTTCATCCCAACCATTGGAAAATGCTGGTCACGATCAGCTTCAAACCGGTCGCGATCATCACCACGATCAGGAACCCGAAGATCAGGCGGTTGCCTTTGCGGATCGCCAGCTTTGCCCCCACGACGCCGCCGGTCACGTTGCCGACCGCCATCACCAATCCGGGCAGCCAGTCGATCAAGCCATAAATCGCGAACATCACCGTCGCCGCCAGCGTGACCAAAAACCCGATCCAGTTTTTGACCGCGTTGGACGCGACCAGATCGCCACTGTTGGTCAGACTCATCGCCAACAAGACCAAGATCCCCATCCCGGCTTGGATAAATCCGACGTAGATGCCGATGGCGAAAAAGACCGGCTTGATCCACCGCCTGGAATTTACCGAACCCACGTTCGCCGCGGCGATTCGTTTCGGGTTGAGCATCAGCACGACCGCCATCACCAAAAAAATCGCACCGAACACGGGCTCAAAGGCATCCGGCGGCAAATAGACCGCCAGCCAAGCCCCGACCGGCACACCCAGCATCGTCGGCAGCGTCAAACGGTTGGCGAGCTTGTGATCCAGATGCCCGTGCTTGTGAAACGTCGCGACGGCGGCCCCGCTGGAGAACAGCACGGCGACGCGATTGGTGCCGTTGGCTATTTTCGGATCCAGTCCGAACAGCATCAACGCCGGCAAGGTCATGAACGACCCTCCGCCGGCAATCGTGTTCACGACGCCGGCCAGAAACCCGGCAACGATCAGAAGGAGATACCAGACGACGTCACTGACCCTTTGTGATTAAAGAAAAAGCTCGTCCAATGCCAGCACGGCATCGGGCTTGCAAGTCGGAGTCAGTGTGCCGGGAACCGAGACGATCCGTTTGGAATGAAAGCGATTCTCTCGAGAATCGGTGAAGACGTGGATCGCTTTGGCGACACAGTCGACGACCCAATATTCGGCGACTCCGGACTCGGCATACAGGTCGGCCTTTTCGCCAGTGTCGCCAGCCAAACTGGACTCAGCGACTTCGATCAGCAGCAATACATCGGACGCCTTGGGGCGACGTGCCGCATATCGCCCCGGTCGCAGCCACGTGACGTCAGGCTCCGGGCGACTGTCGCCCAGGTCAATGCTCGACTGGACACGCACCACACAGTCCTCCGGATCGGTGACGCTGGTCGACCAACGGGTCAGGTAATCGATGTAGTCTTCGTGGACAGGACCGGCTGGACTCATCTGTCGCAACTCTCCTCGGATCAGTTCAATCTTGCGGTCCATGCCGACGAACGCGCCCCGCTGGATCATGCGATCGTATTCAGACGCGGTCAGCCGAAGTGCGGTGCTCATGAAAACGAAGTCTTCCAAGGGCTGGAATTCTGATGCGGTGAAACGGGCATCCCACTACTATAAACCACCGCGGAAAATTTCGACATCCGAAAAACACGGCGGAACGCTCGACCGATGACCGACCACGCCAAAGAGTATTCACTGTTGCCGTTCGCGATCTGTCAAGCCTGGCAATTGGAAGTCGGCTACGAACGCTCTTTTAAAGTGGTGCAGGGCCGCGTCTTGGCGAACCGATATTTGATCGGGATTCCGACCGCGACGCTGACCCACGAGCGTGCCCGTGAAATCGCTCGACGATTGGGGATGCCGGAACTCGACGACCAGATCTTTTGGAGCCTGTACCCGGACGCGAACCTGCTGTTGATCGGATTCGAAGATTCCGAGCCGGGATGCGTGTTCAAGCTGTACCTGGAATTCGATGACCAACCGATCGTCGTGGCGGAACATTCTGCCGGGCCGTCGTTGCGGTTGCATCGCGGCGTGAAGTGGAACGTCGGCGGTGTGCCGAAACCCCGCGCCAGCGATTACGTCTGGATGAAGGGATGTCGTCTCAGCGAAATCGGGCAGCACATCGATTCGGTCATCGGCGGCATGTCGATCGAGAGCGAATTACGTGAACTCATCCAGCATGCCACGCGGGACGTCGCCGGAGATTCATTGAGGTATCTAGAAGTCGTCGAAGGCGGCAGGCGATCGTTTGATCTCAATCTTTACGCGACCGGTCTGCAAGTCGGTGCGGTGATGGGGCTTTGCCGCGCGGCGTGCGTCCGGCTGGGCGTGCCCGCCGAACCGATCGATCGACTCGCAGCGATCGTGGCGAAGCGACCGCTGGGGCATCTCGCCGCCGGTCGCGACTCCGCCGGCAACGAGTTTTTCACGATCTATTACGAGCCGTCGCCCTGATCGACCATCCACGACGTTTCCTGTTCAACGTGGTGCGTTCCAGCTGAAAAAGCTACACTGTAACGGGTCAGACCGAGAGGATCGACAAGCGTCACGAGAGGAAGGACAGGCCCCGCCAGACACCCGACACGACACGATGAGCACAGAGATTCGCAAGCTGACCTACCAGGACTATGTCTGTTTCCCGGATGACGGAAAGCGGCATGAAATCATCGGAGGAGATCATTACATGAATCCTGCACCGAGCACCTATCACCAATACGTCTCACGGCGATTGCAATTTCAGTTGTACTCAAAGATCGAACTTGCCGAACGGGGCAGCGTCATCGACGCGCCGGTGGATGTGCAGTTGACCGACAGCGATATCGTCCAGCCGGATCTCGTGGTGGTGCTGAAGAAAAATCGGATCATCACGCCATCCAAGGTGAAAGGCGCTCCGGATCATTTGATCGAGATTCTTTCCCCGTCGACCGAATCGAACGACAAGACGCTCAAACGGGCGCTCTATGAGCGGACGGGCGTCGGTGAATACTGGATCGTCGATCCATTCGAACAGACCGTGACCCGATTGGTTTTAGAAAACGGCCGCTACGTCGAACAAGCCGTGACGGGAAAGCGAATTCCCGTCACGTACTTGAACGATGTCGACGTCGACCTGAATCAAGTCTGGTAAGGCAACTACTGGTTGAGTTGCTCTTGGATCGTCTCGTTGTTGGCGCGCGTGCCGAGTGCTCCCCACAGACCGTAGGGGCTTTGCGAACCCGGCGCGCGGGCGCCGGTTCCGTTCCAGATCACCATCGGGCTCTGCTTGCTACCGGCTTCGATCGAATCGGTGATGAAGATGACCGCACCGTCACCCATCAAGACGTGCGCCCCACCCTGGTGCCGACTGCTGGGGCTATAGATCCCCGGACGCCAGGTTCCGCCACCGCTGCTGCAGATGGGGCTGTTGGGCGGCAGGATGGTGGTCACACCGGTATGGACGCAATAGCCGCTGGACCACTTGAACCCACGTTGCCCCTGGGTGCCCCCGGTCAGTGAAGCAGCGGGATCCCAGAATTTCGGACGTTCCGGGTCGACTTCGGCGGCACAGATCGAAGGGTCACTTTGAAGCGACGCCAGGTTGGTCATCCGGGCGGCCTGCGTGAACACGGCCCGGTCACCCAGATGAGTCGCCATCTCGCCCGCCATGATCGTATTGGACAATCCGTCCAGCGTGTCGCGGAATCGCATGTTCACGCGAGGGAAGAACATGCCACGACAGGTCGCCTTGGCACGCGGAGCTGCGTTCCGGTTCGGCTGGCCATTTTGATTGATCCCTCCGGTGTTTTGATACTGGAGCGCATCGCCGACACAGACGCCGTAGTTGGTGCGGCCTTGGGCCGGCAAACCGTTGCCGGGGTCACTGGGGCAGCGCAGCATCGGGACCGTCGTCAGCCAGGGGTCATACTGATAGCGACCGTGTTGGGCCAAGCTGATGTCCGCGTTGGGGCCCATCTCGCTGAACTCGTATTGCCCCGCCGCCGATGCGGGTTCTTTGACACGGAACGGATTGCTGATTTGATCCCACAGCCCTTGTTGTTCGACGAACGGTGCCAGCTGAACCAAGGAACTCAGGTTGTTCAAATTGTTCCCGCCGAAACTGCCTCCGATCGTTCGGGGTTCACGTGACTGGGGATTGTTGGTTCCGTGAACGCGAGATGTCCCGCCACGGATGGTGGGCAGCCGCTTGTAGGCGGAATGATAGTTGTGAATCCCCAAGCCGATTTGCTTGAAGTTGTTACTGCAGCTCATTCGACGTGCTGCTTCGCGCGCCGCTTGGACGGCCGGCAAGAGCAGCCCGACCAAGATACCAATGATCGCGATCACGACCAGCAACTCCACCAACGTGAAGCCACCGCGTCTGGAACGGATGTCCATGGGAAATACCTCAAAGTACGAATCAAAAAAACAATACGAATCGTTGTCCCCGTCCGCGCACGCAGCGATCGCGGGGGATTGGAACGCAACCAGAATCAATTCAAAAAGAAAACGAGCGATCGCCTCAACCGGTGTTTCAGCTTGCCGCCTCGTTCTCGTCCTCTTCGGACCCGGCTTCATCCGGATTGTCTTCACGCTCCTCGGGATGCTCTTGAAGGTACGCTTCAACAGCCCCCAGCTCCGGGCCCTCGGACTCCGTCATGTCCTTGCCACAGCCAGACATCGGCACCGCGAATGAGATGAACAAAAGAATGAGCAAGACATGAAAAATCGATGACGAACGCATGTTGCCGACAACCCTTGGGATGAGATGAAAAAGAAACCGCTCGGCGGCTGAACCACGTGACTTGCGTCTCGAGCTCGCCCACCCGGTCCGAATTGGGTATCCCTAAACATACGGCAATGACAACCGTCGTTGCGTGTTAAATTTTCAGCCCCTGACCGACAAACAACACATTTTCCCGGCGAACAGGCGTCACCCGCTTGATGAATGCAAGACGCGCGTCAACACGCACACGCAGTGGTTCATCCACGCACGGACAGCTCGATGCTTGCTAAACCACGTGTCCCATCTTCATTCCATCTGAATCTCTGATTCGCTGTTTCCCAAGCCTGACGATCGAATTCGATCCGCGTCCGACGCGGACTGGGCACAACGATTGCACGCTCGGGGGACGCCCCAATTCTTTGTTCCGGAACACGTTCTCGTCCCGCATTTCGCTATAACTAATGCTGCACGCTCCAGGGTGGGTCCCAGCTAGTTCGCACGGAGCGTTATTCGACTGGAGTCAATGCTGTGAGTCTAAATCACCGGCCGTCGGCTGCGCGGAGCGCACACGGCGCCATGCACGATCAATTCCGCACCTCGCGCCGCGGAGCCACCTGTTTCACCCGCCGTCTGTCGCCCGAGGCACATCGTCGCCGCCGCGCGTTAATCGAATTGCTCGAAGATCGGCATCTGTTGTCCGCGGATCTCGGTTACTCCGACGTGGGCGTGACCGACATGACGCTGCAGGCCGAAGTCGGCGGCGCGATGCCTTTCTTGCGGCTGTATGAAACGGCGAGCTTGTCGGGCACACCGAATCAGATTGGGCAGGTCCAACTGAGCTCCGCCGGCGACATCGATGTCAATCTGACGCGGACGTTGACGGCGGATCTGATCGGCGACACGCTGCGGATCGATCTGTCGACCTTCGGGCTGCTGGACACGTTTGTCGGAGCCAACGGTGGCACGTTGAACGTCAACTTCATTGGCGGTGACGATGTTCCATTGGTCTCCGACGACGCGGTGATCGTCGAAGGTTCCGGTGCGATCTCGCTGGGCTATGGGCTGAACCTGACCTCCAGCGATCAAGTCGACATCGCAACCGATACGGTGACGCTCGCCGGTGACTTCGACGTCGATTCCGAACAAGCCGTGGCCGTGCAATCCGGCTCGATCTCTGCCACCAACATCACGCTGCAGAGCACGCCCACGACGACGGGAACGCCCGACGCGACCGATTTGACGAAGATCATCGCGCTGCCGACGGCATCGGTTTCGATGGTCGGCGGATCGCTGTCGGCCGGCAACGTCACGTTGTCGGCCATCGCCACCACCAACCTGACCGTCAGCTCGGCTGACGTTTTGGATGGCGCCTTGAACGTCGGCGGACTCGTCGTGGTTTCTAACGCATCGATCGACATCAGTGGCACCGCGGACATCGATGCGACCGGAACGATCGATTTGGACGCGACCAGCAACGTCACTGCGGCGATCATCCGTGGGACCGAAGATGACGGCGACACGAGCGACGACGACAAACAGGAAGACGCCGCGATTTCGGTGTCGACGGTCACCAGCGACGCCGACATCCGCATCGCCGGCACCGCCACCCTCGATGCCACCGCCGCGATCGATGCCGACAGCAGCCAAACCGTGGTGGTCAACACAACCGCCGACGGACAATTGGGTTCGTCGTCGGCCGGCGGCACGTTGGCCACCGCCATCGTTCTCGGCGACACCACGGTCACCATCGAAGGTTCACCGGTCCTGACCGCCGGCGGAAACCTGTCGCTCGATGCCACCCGCAACCGAACCGTCAACACCCGCAGTGTCGCGACCAGCGACGGCGCCACCGAAGACGGCAACGCGGGGACCAACACCGAAGGCCAACAAGCACTCTCGGACAACGACGCTTCCACCTCCGACGGCGACTTGGATTTGGCCGCCGCGGTTTCCGTCGCAACCGTCGGCGGCGATGTGTTGACGACGATCGACGGCGGCACCCTCAGCTCGACCGGCGGGGGCGTCAGCATCGGCAGCCACGCCACCGAAATCGTCGACACCGAAGCGGACGCCACGACCGCGGCCGGCTCGTCCGGAACCGGCGTCGGCATCGGCGCCGCGATCACCGTCGTCAATGTCGACAGCAAGTCGCGTTTAAACGGAACCGCCACGCTGAACGCTTCGACCGGTATCGACGTCGACGCCGAGATGACCGCCAGCACGTTTGACACCGAAGCCCAATCCGGCCCCTCGGGCGATGCCTCCGGTGCCGACGTCGGCGTGGCCGGCGCGCTGGCGATCCACGTGGCCATCACCGATGTCCAAGCGATCATCGGCCCGACCGCCAACATCAACGCGTCCGGCGACAATCTTTCGCTGTCGGCCGACGCGACGACGGACAACACCGTCAAAGCCAAACCGCTGGAAACACCGACCGGTGAAAGCCTGGGCGTCGGCGCCAGCGTGGCCGTTCACGTCCCCGATCAAATCAGCCGCGCCGCAATCGAAAACGGCGCGACGCTGACAAACGTCGATGATTTAACCCTGTCGGCGACCTCCGATTATGACTTGACCACCGAAGCGACCAGCGCGGCCGCCGGCGGCACCGCCATCGCCGCGGTGGTCAGCAACCTGGTCGCCCACGAAGACACGCTGGTCCAGATCGGAACCGGTTCGCTGCTGACCGTCGGCGGAAACCTGTCGCTGACGGCCGACCACCAGGGCGACGTCACGACCAAGGCCGAGGGCGATGCCGAAGGGGCGGGCAACGCCGCGGTCGGTGTCGCGATCGCCTTGTCGATCGTCAATCAACGCACCGAGGCGACCATCGCCCGCAACGTGTCCGTCGGCGGCGTGTTGACGCTCAGCGCGACCGAAGAAGGCAAAAACGATGCCGATGCCACCGCCACCGCCCAAGGCAGCAGCGGCGAAAGCGGCGACAGCACCAACGTCAACAACAAAACCGGCAACCAACGCAGCGCCACCGACGCGACCGCGACCGACAAGGGCGCACGCACCAGCAGCGATACCTCGTCCACCCCCGACGCCAGCACCGATGAAGGCGCCGTCACGGTCGCCGCAGCGGTTGCGATCAACGTGGTCGACGTCGCTACGCAGGCATCCCTGGTCGGCGGCATCACCGTCAACGCAACGGGAAACGCATCGATGACGACGGCGTCCAACAGCGACGCGGCGTCCCAGGCCAGCGGCGCGGCGACCAACTCCGGCAGCGTCGGCGTCGGGGCCGCCGTCGCGATCAACCACGTCGACATCACCAACCAGGTTTCCATCCCCACCGGTGCGACCTTGGCCGCCGCGGGTTTGGCGATGCAAGCGACGATGAAAACCGTTTCCTCGGATCGCAAACATCGGCTGGCCGCCGATGCCGTCTCGGGCGCCGGTGATGGCGACGTCGGTGTCGCCGCATCGGTCTCGATCAACCTGGTCGACACCACGACCCGGGCGACCATCGCCGGCGGCGCGACGGTCAACCTGTCGGGCGGCAACCTGACCCTGGATGCCGAAGGCAACGTGGAATCGGTCAGCACGGCGAAACCGGAAGACGCGGGCGGCGCGGGCACCGAGGTCGGCGTCGGCGCCTCGATGGCACTCAACCGCGTCGACAACCAGGCCACCGCCGAAATCCAAGACGCGGCGATCATCGGCGGCACCCTGGCCGATCTTGTGATCACCTCCGACGCGGAATACACGACGACCACCGAAGCCGAGAACGGCGCCGCCGGTGATGTCGCGGTCGGCGCGGGCGTCGCGATCGCGTTGCCCGACAACAACGTTTCGGCGCGGCTGGGCAGCGGCGCTGCGATCACGACCACCGGCAACCTGCAAATCCAAGCGACGCACCAGCACACCTCAAACGTCAACGCCAGCGGCGATGCGGCCGGATCCAGCGTCGGCGTGGGCGCATCGGTCGCCGTCGGCGTGGTCGAAGACGACTCGATCGCCGAGCTGGCGCGCAACGTGACCGTCGGCGGCACGGCGTCGGTGATCGCCACCATGGATGTCGACAGTCAGGCCAACGCCAAAGCGACCGCCGGCGGAAACGATTCGACCGGTGACGACGCCGACACCGAAGCCGACAACCGCACCAACAACAACCCCAACAGCGGCACGGCGAAGACTTTGCCGAGCGCGTCGAGCGAAACGTCCAGCGCCGACTCGCAAGCCACCAGCGAGTCGAGCACCGGGTCCAGCGGCGTCGGGGTCGCCGCCGCAATCGCCGTCAACTTTGTCACCGCCAAAAGCGAAGCGACCGTCGCTGCCAGCGTCAGCTTGCTCGCCACCGGTCTGGCCACGATCGAATCGTCCGCCGAAGTCGACTCGTCGGCCAAAGCCACCGGCACCGCCGTCACGCTGAGCGATTCCAACAAGATCGCCGCGGCGGTCGGCGTCAATCGCGGCAACGTGATCAACCGCGCCGCCGTCGGCAGCGGCGCGACGGTTCATGGCGGCGGCGTCCGCGTCGCCGCGATCACGACGGGAACCGAAACCCATGACATGGCCGCCTGGGGGGCCTCGGCCGCCGGCGGAACGGGCGATCTGGGCGTCGCCGGCAGCGTCGGTGTCAACGTGATCGACGTCACCACCGAAGCGCTGTTGCAGTCGGGATCGACGATCCGGTCGACCGCCGCGATGGACACAATCGCCGAATCCGACGTCAATCCGCAAACGCTCGCTGGTGCCGTCGGGGTTTCGACCAGCACCGCGGTCGGCGGCAGCGTCGCGGTCACGACGATGGACTTGATCACCAACGCCATCGTCGGCGGTGACGCCGATGCCTCCGGCGTGATGACGATCGATGCCTCGGCCACGGTGCGGCCGACGACGTTTGATCTGCCCTTGTTGAGCAGCAGTGACGACCCGGTCGCAACGTCGGTGGCGATCGCCGGTGGATTGACATCAGGCGACGCCGGCGTGGCCGGCGCGGTTTCCATCTCCATTTACGATGTCGACACCGTCGCCGAAATCGCGGCCGGTTCCTCGATCAACCAAGACGTCACGATCCTGCCCGCGGCAACCCAATCGGTCGTCGTCTCGGCCAAGACGGACCTGGAAACGACCAGTCTGGCCGGATCGCTGGGCGTGTCGCTGGGAGCCGTCGGCGTGGGCGCGGGATTGGATTTGGGCATCTACAACCTGGACACCCACGCGCGGATCGGCGCCGCCGCGCTGGTCGACGCGGACGACCACATCAGCGTCACGGCCGACCTGGATGAAGACTACACGGGTTTGTCGACCAACGCGGGTGTCGGCAACACCGTCGGCGTGGCCGGTTCGGCCGCCGTCTATGTGATCCACAACGCCACCGATGCGACCGTCGGCAACGCGACCCTGGATGCCGGCGGAAACATCTCGCTGACCGCCGATGGTGACATGGACATGGTCGCCATCGCAGGCAGTTTGGCGTTCGGATCCACCGCCGGCATCGGCGCGGCCAACGTCACCGTGTTGCACACCGATGACGAGATCGCATCGATCGCCGACGGTGCGGACGTCACCACGCACGGCGCGGTCGGATTGACGGTGGATGCCGACGGCAGCGAATCGATCATCTCGACCGCCGCCGCCGGAGCCGGCGCGAGCACCGCGGCGGTGGCGGGATCGGCCGGCGTCCTGGTGTTGAACGAAACCACCCGCGCCTCGGTCGGACGCAGCGTCACGATCGATGCCGACAACGGTGTCGCCAGCGGACGCCCCAATCTGGCGATCACCGCCGACGACGACACGACCATCGTTTCCGTTGCCGGTTCGCTGGCCGCATCGGGCACCGCCGCGGTCGGATTTGGTGCCGACGTGGCAACGATCACCAAGACGACCGAAGCGTTCATCGAATCCGGCGTCACGGCGGACGTCGAAGGCAACGTCCAAGTGTTGGCCGATGCGAGTGAAGACATCACGTCCGTCGCCGCCGGCCTGTCCGCTTCGGCAGGCGTCAGCGTCGCGCTCGATGCCGGCGTGCACGTCTTGGACCTCACCACGCGGGCCTTCATCGGCGACGACCCCAGCGACGCAACGCCGTCGGCCGGGCCGGGCAACGTCGACGTCCGCGGCAGCGTCAACGTCGCCGCCGATGACCGCACCGAAATCGACAAGGTCGTCGGCGTGCTGGCCGTCGCCGCCTACGCCGGGATCGGTGCCGCCGCCGGCGTCTCCACCGTCGACAAGACGACCGAAGCCTTCATCGGCGCCGGCGCCGCCGTGACCGCACAAGGTTTGACGCCGCTGACGGTGAAGACCGGCGAGATCAACATCGGCTACGCCGGCACCACCGCCGCCACGCCGGGCATCGAAGCCAACGGCGACGTTTCACTCGATTCCGACACGGGCACGCTGTCCGCCCAAGGCGAAGTCGGTTTGGCCAACCTGGACAGCATGAACGTCGACCAGCAGGGCGGCAACGACGCCAACGACGCATCGCTGACGTCACAACGCATCGCCAGTACGCCGACAACGACGTTCTACGGTTTGGCCGTCACCGCCACCAACCGCGACGACATCGAAACCTACACCATCAGTTTGGCCGGTGGCATCGCGGGCGTCGCGATCAGTGCCGGCGTGAACGTGATCGACACGAACACCACCAGTTACATCGGTGCCGCCGCGACGATCAATCCATCCACCACCGGTGCCAACGCCGGTCAAGACGTGTTGGTCGGTTCGGGAAACGATTTCTATCACTTCGCCTTTGCCGGAACGCTCGCCGGCGGCGTCGTAGGGCTGGCCCCGGCCGTCGGCGTAACGGTGCTGGAAAATTCGACGGTCGCAGAAATCCGCGACGGGGCGACGGTCAACGCCCGCGATGACATCAGCGTCAAAGCCGGTGCCAGCGAAGACATCCTGTTGGTCGGTTTGGGGCTCGCCGCCGGACTGGTCGGCATCGGCGGCAGCGTCGACGTATTAAGCATCGACAACACGACCCGCGCGGTCATCGGTTCCGCGACGGTTGCGGCCGACGGAGACGTCTTGGTCCGAGCGGTCGACAACACCGATCTGGACGTCATTTCCGGCGCGGTCGGCGGCGGGTTTGTCGGCGTTGGCGCGTCGGTCGGGGTCGTCACCGTGGACAAGCTGACGCAAGCGATCGTCGAAGACAACGCGGTCATCGATGCCAAGGGACTCGGCGGCGCGACTTCGGGCGTGTTCAACGGCGAACAGCTCAGCGACGGCGCGTCGTTCGGCACCACCAACGTCGATGGCTTGGTCGTGCAAGCGGACAGCAGTGAAGATTTCAAACACCTGGCGATCGCCGCCGGCGTCGGGTTCGTCGGCGTTTCCGGCGCGGTCACCGTGACGCTGATCGATTCGGACACGACCGCACGGATCTCGCCCGGGGCACAGGTCAATCGCAGCGGCGGGAACGCGGGTGCGGATCCGAATCAAAGCGTTTACGTCAACGCGGCCAACGAAGTCCGCGGCTTCAGTTTTGCCGGTGCCCTGGCCGGCGGATTCGTCGGCGTGGCGGGCGCCGTCGACGTCGGTTCGATCAAAAATGACACGCTGGCGGAAATCGGCACCGGCGCCGATGTCGTCGCCGTCCGGGATGCGGAAGTCAACGCGCTGGGCATCAAGGACATGTCCGGATTCACGTTCAGCGGTGCCGGGGGCGCGGTCGCGCTCGCCGCGGCGGTGTCGGTCTGGTCGGTCGGTGAAACGATCGATTCCAACTACAGCGACAACGACGGCAACTCGGGCGACGCCGTGGAGGGTCAGGGCGGCGCCTCGGCGACCGACGACGCGACCGGACAAGCCCAGTCCAGCCACAGCGAAACGGCGAACAAGCTGGCCAACTTCGACGACGACAGCGGCAATCCGCACAACAGCAGCACCAAGCAGGTCGGCGGGATCACCGGCAGCGCCTCGTCACGCATCAGCAGCGACGCGCCCTCGTCGGCCCAGCTGGCGGCCAAGATCGCCGCCTCGGCACCGGTCTCGGGGACGACCGCCATCATCGCCGGTGGATCGACGGTGACCGTCGGCGGCGATATCACGGTCGATGCCAACGAAGATGTCGAGATCGACATTCTGACCGGCGGCGTGGCGGGTGGATTGGTCGGTGTCGGTGCCGGCGTGGCGGTGACGTCGATCGCGGCCAACACAACCGCATCGGCCGGCGGCACGTTGACCGCCGGCGATGACATCACGATCCGCGCCCGCCTGGATGAAGACGTCAACGGCACCGCGTTCGTCGGTGCGGGAGGGTTCGTCGGAATCGGTGCGGCGGTTTACGTCGTCAATGACACCACAGTCGTTCAGGCACTGCTGGCCAACTCGGCGACGATCGTGTCGGCCGACGATGTCATCATCCGCGTCACCAACAACCAAACCTTCGACGCCGACACCGGACAGGTGACCGTCGGCGCCGTGGCCGTCGGCGCTTCCTTTGTCCGCATCAACGTCGAGAACGCGTCGGCCACCGAGACCCTCGCGGCGATCGGCAACAACGCGCGGATCGGGTTTGGCGGCCTTGTCAACGATGTCTTTGTGCAACCGACGTCCAATCTGAGCGCCACCGCGGATACGTTCGGTTTGTCGGCCGGCATCGGCGCGTTCTCCGCCAACTTTGCCTTCGTCGACGTCGCACCGCAGGTCGAAGCCAACATCGGAACCGGCGCGTCGATCACGGTGGCCGGCGATGTGGAATTGACGCCGTTTTTGAACTTGGACGGTGATGCCGAAGCGACGGGCACCAACGTCGGCGTGGTGGCCGCCGGCGCAACGCTGGCTGACGTCAGCGCCGGCCGCGGAAACAGTCTCGATGAAATCGTCGCACTGATCGGATCCAACGCGCGGATCTCCGCAAAAACGTTGCGTTTGGTTCCAAAGAGCGACGACGATCTGGTCGCCGAAACCACCGCCGGCGCGGGCGGCGTGGTGGCCGGAACGGGATCGGTTTCGACCATCAACACCGATCTGGCCGTCGTCGCGCGGATCGCCGGCGGCGCGGACATCGACGTCAAAACACTGATCATCACGCCCGACCATGACCAAGATGTCGACGCCAATGCCGACAGCGTGACCTTGGGGCTGGCCGCCGGAACGGGAGCGGCCGTCGAACATGAAATCACCAGCAAGTCCGTGATCGACATTCAACCGGGTGCGACGACGATCAACGCCGAAAACGCGACGCTGTTCGCCCGCAACTTCGCCGAAAAACAAAAGTTCAACCGCGCCCTGAAGGCGGCGACCGTGGCCGCCATCTCCGTCACGGGGCTGGGCAGTTCCACGGATCTGGGCACCGCGACCAACCCCTTCGAGTCCTCGGTCTCGATCGGATCGGGCGTTCAGATGGTCGTCAAAGGGACCAGCGGCGCGGTGTTCACGATTTCGACGTTGACCGATTTTAATTTGGTCGACAGCGTCAAGGCGGACGGCGTGTCGGCGCTCGCCGGTGGCACCGCCGGGCTGAGCCAGATCAACACCCGGACTCGATCGTCGATCCATGTCGACGGCGCGACCTTGGAAAATCTGTCTGGGGATCTGGCGTTGGCCACGCGCGGCAAGGGCAACGCGTCGGCCGATGCCAATTTGAACGTCGCCTCGGGGCTGACCGGCGTGGCGTTTGCAAAAGCCGACGCCGTCATCAACGGCACGCAGCGGGTCGACATCGACAATGCGACACTCAAGGGCCGCGACGTGGATGTCTGGGCCGGACGTGGATTGCCCGCGCTGCCGAACAACCACTTCAGCCGCGCGGCCAGCAATATCCTGTCGTTCTCGATGCTGCCGAGCATCAACGATCCGACCGCGAACTCCACCATCACCGAATCGAACGTCGTCGACATTCAAGGCACGTCAAAGATCTTGGCGTTTGAAGATGCCAACATCATCACCGATGACACATCATTGCCCGAGGGTAGCGTGGGCATCGACGGCGGAGCGTTTTCGTTGTCGTTGCTGCCCTACGGAATCGGCGTCGGCGGAAACGAATCGTTCAGCTCCACGCGTCAAGTCAACGTCGGCAGCCAAGCGCTGGTCGAAGCCGGGATTCACAGCACCGCGTTGGTTTCGATCCAGCCGATGTTCTACGGCGGATCCCAGCGGCTTCCCGTCAACCGACTCGGCACAGCGCTGACGGGGCCGGAAAAAACAGCCCTGGGGATTCCCGTCGACATCGACTACCAATACGCCGAATTGGATCTGGGCAACATCCAATTGGATGTCGCCAACGGGCATGTCATTCAAGTCGTCTCGGGCGCCAACGCGGGCGGCGTCGTCGGCAATTATTACCAGTTAAAAAACGTGAACTCGTTCGATTCAATCGGGATCATTCCGCACACGGTCAATTACGCCGACACCTCCATGTGGACCGACCTGGGGGTCTTGACCGCCGGTGAAATCACGACGCTCGAAGACAACGGAAATCCGACCTACCCCAGCGACATCACGTTGCAGTTGGCTGCCGGACTGGAAGACAAGTTCTACGTCATCAAACCGGCCGAATTGCCCGATGTCGGACTTTCCTACACCAACATCGGCAACCGGCTGTACGAACAACGTGAACTGTTGATCGAATGGATCAGCAATCACGGCGGCAATGCCGAAGCGGTCGCGCGTTACCAGGTCCAACTGGACGAGATCAACCAACAACTCGCCGATCTCGGACTGACCGAGAGTGTCAACGGCGGAACACAATACCTGCGCAACTTGGACATTCTGATCCTGGACCTGCCGGAGATCACCGCGGCGCCGGGATCGATCTTCATCGAAGCCAAATCGCCGAGCGTGGGCACCTTCAACGGCCTCGTCGGCACGCAGCTCAAGGCGCGTCCCGGCGCCCGCGTCGATATCGTCAATGAATCACCTTTTGCGATGGACGTCGACGACATCCTGGTCCGCGACAACCGACGGGTCACCACCGACGCCGGCGGCAACGCGTTGATCCTGGAAGGCGGCAACGTCTATCTGAACAACGCGCCGCTGACCAGCGTGACCGACAACTCCGATCGCACGATCGATATCCTGCAGGACGCCGAAGGTCCGATCAACACCTATGACTTGACCGGACTGCCCAACACCAACTTGGACATCGACCAAGACCTGTACATCACCGGTGATGTGATCAACGAAGCCGGCGACGTGACGATCGATAATCGCGAAGGCAGTATCTACGTCACCGGCGAGGTTCGCGGTGAAAGCGTCACCATCCTCGCCGCACGCGACTTTACGCTCAACAGCGAAAATTGGTTCCATACCAATCAAGACCCCAGGCAATATCTGGATTGGGACCAGTTCCGAACCCAACTGTTTAACCAAGGCAAGGTGTTCCGAGATTCGGACTTGCCGATGCCGCTGCAGACCCACGTCGAACCCACCGGCAGCTTCAGCGGCAAGTTACTCGACGGCACGACGTCGACGTTGGATGCGGCGATCGCCCGCGACGAGGCCAAGATCCTGGCCCAGGGCCGGATCACGATCACGGCACGCTACTTGAATGTCGACGGGCTGATCCAAAGCGGCGTCGACGTGATCGAGTTTGACGTCGCCCCGTCCTTTGTCGCCCCCGCATCGACGCAAAACTTCAGCGACGAGCAGGGCAATCCGCTGACCGGTATCAGCTTCGGCAGCGACGGCGTTCCGATCGATGGCTACTGGGATGCGGTGCGTCAAGCGTTCGTGCTGGACGACATCGAACCCGACGGCGGTCAGATCACGATCGCCGGGCAGCTGTTGAGCACGGGCAACGGCCGATTGAAGGTCGCCAACGGATTGACCAGCGTCGACATCGACAACCGGACGCCCTACGACTTGATCTTGGGCGCGATCGACACGACGACCGACCGCCAAGGCAAAATCACGATCATCGACAGCGGGCTGCTGACCAAAGCGGAGTACAAGGTCGAAGCGTCGCAGATCCGCGAAGAACACTTCAACGGGGTGCTGACGCCCGGGGATCCCGTCAACGGAATCGACGACGACGGCGATGGGGACACCGATGACGGAGCGATCCCGACGATCCAATACACCGCCTCCGGCCCGGCGACGTTCCACGCCTTCGGCGCATCGATCCAGTATGCGCTGCCGACCGGATTGCACTACGTGTGGACCGAAGGCCAGGAAAAGCTGCAACTGGACAAGCGGATTTACGAAAAGAAGTCGTTCAATCTGTTCGGTGATTTCCTGGCCGACGCATTGGTGGCCGACAGCAGTTGGAAACACCGCGAAGTCATCAACCTGGACGACGAACCGCTGCTGGAATCGGAAACCAAAGAACTGGAAGGAACCACGGCACCGAGCGGCGAAGCCCTGGTGCCGACCTATGCCAACGGTTCGGCCTATTCGATCGCCTATCAACAGCGCCGTGACACTTCGGTCGAGTTGATCCCCGGCGTTTCGCTCGTTCGCCATCCGGCCAGCGCAAGCGGCAGCGTGTATCGCTACGACGCGGCCGGCGCGGCCGATTTGATTTTGGCCGAAGCCGATTACACCGACACATCCAAGTGGACCAACCTGAGTGCGCTCGATCCGGGCGATGCCGCTTACCAAGACCCCGCGACGTTCACCCAAGATGTGGACGCCAATCGCTTTGACAGCACGTACATCAACTACATCAAAGTCGTCGATGGTCCAAAATGCACCGGCGGCGGATGGCTGCGGAAAAAGACCTGCACGACGAAAATCGACATCACGACGGGCATCAAAGATTTTTACACGCACACGTTGAAAGCCGATCATCCGATCGACATCGAATTCGCCCAAGGCGTGGCGACTCCATCGCTGACGATCCGCTCCGGCGGCGACATTCTGTTCCAGTCCAACGTGCGAACCCCCAGCGGCGGAAGCGTCTCGATCGAGTCGACCGACGGCAGCGTGACCTCGGTCGCATCGATCGCGCTGTTCGGTCCCTCGCCGGCCGTGATCGCAAACGATGAAGTGTTGCTGCAGATCGAAGGCAATCAAGGCCCGTTGAACGTCACCGCGGGTGACGACATCGACATCCTGGCGATCTCCCTGGACAACCTTTCCAGTTCTCTGGACGTCGGTGTGATTCAGTCCGCCCGCGGCGATGTTTTCCTGAACGCCGCCCACGGAATCGACGCCGCGTCGTCGGCATCGCTGGTCAAGGGTGAACAGATCGAACTGACCGCGACGGCAGGCGGCATCGGCAATCTGGACTTCGCCTTGCCGATCGACACCAGCCGGTCCGACGGGGCCACACCGGACGGCGAAAACTTGGGCGGCATGTCGCACGGCGGACTTTCCGCCAACGCAAAGAACAGCATTCGGGTCCGCGAGATCGCCGGCGACCTGGTGTTAACCCGGGCCACACGCACCAGCCCCCCGGCATCGGTGTTTAGCGAAAACGGCGACGTCTCGATCACGGTCAGTCACGGATCGCTGTTGGACGGCATCGATGAATTGTTCCGACCATCGGAGACGTTGAACGTCGGCAGCCTGCCCACCGACCAGCTCCAGTTCCTGCAATCCGGAGCCAGCCAGGGTTTGTGGAATCTGGAATCCGTCAACTTTACCGTTTCACCCGGCTTGATCCGTTTTCTGTATCCGCACGCGTCGACCCTGGGCAGCACGCCGCCGTCGTTTGCGGTCGAATTCAATAACATTCAAGGCGACCGCGTCACGATTTCCACGCCGCACACCGGGACCGATGTGGGCGAATTGCGCGACGTGGCGGCGATCCGCAACCCGACCAACCCGAGCGGATTGACGACGGACCAAAAAGAAATGTTGTCGGTCGCCAACGCAGCCGATGTCGTCGGCGTCCAATACCAGCTTTACCAGTTCATCGCCGCGGACGAAGCCAACGTCGACTTGGCAAACGAAGACTACTCCGATGCCACACGCTGGCAGAGCGTGGTGGTGAACCATCGCAGCGGGACCACCAGTCTAAGCCGCACGGTGACCACCGGCCAAACCGTGTTGGTTGAATTTGATCTCGACTTCTATGGCCTGTACCAATACCTCGGGCCGACCGCGACGTTCGATCTGTTGACCGAAAACTACAACGCCGCAAGTCGATGGCAGCGTGTCAGCGCCGATCACGAATCCGACGACGGATCGCCGATGGTGACGACCGGGCAACTGGTCGCCGACAAACATCAAGTCGACTCGTTGACCCTGCGTTTGTACGACCGCGTGATCGTCGATGCCCGCCAGGCGTTGGTCGCCACGGCGCATGATCGGCTCGCCATCGGCGCGCCGACGGCCATGCGGATCGAACGGATCGAAGCCGGGGGCCCGATCCGATTGTCGGCGACCACCAACATCGTCGACCTGGGCGTCGGCGCGGCGGCGATCGCGACACCGTCAAGCCTGGAGATGCGGGCCGGCAGCCAAATCAGCGGCAGCACTGGCAGCACATGGATGCGAACGCAAATCGGAAACGCCGGATTGTTGCGGGCCGATGCGGTCGCCGGGATTGATTTGATTCAAGTCGCTGCCGACACGACGATCAACGGCTCCGCCATGCCGGTCAACGATCTATTCGTTTCGCGTGCCGAATCGGCCATGGACGTGGACGTGACCGTCGCCCAAGGCGACATGTTCGTCGGTCGCGTGCTGTCGTCGTCGGGCATCGACCTGACCGCCCAAGACGACATCTGGGACGCCTTTGATGACACCGGTGTCGAAGTCATCAACGTCACGACCGACAATGCGATCAGCCCACCGACCGGCGATGTTTTGCTTGCTGCGGGTGGGCAAATCGGCAGCTCCACGAACTTCCTCGATCTCAGTTTGCGGATCGGGTCACTGACCACATCCTCCGTCGGCGACCAGTTTCTTTACAGTGCGATCGATCTGGATGTCGAAGATGTCACATCGACCGCGGGCGATGTCACGATCCGTGTCATGGGCCAGGCCGACGTGGGCGTGATCAACACCCTTTCAGGCGACACCACGATCATCGCCGACGATTCCGTTTTGGATCGCGACGCCGACGCCGCCAGCGACATCAACGCGATCAATGTTTCGTTGACATCCAATCACGATCGGATCGGCCAGTTGCTCAATGATCTGGAAATCGACACCGCCATCGCCGGCATGCTGTCGGCCGCCGCCCGCTTGGACATCAACGTGACCGAAATCGACCAGTCGCTGACCGTCGCGACGGCCCACTCCAACACGCTCGGTCACGTCCGTTTGACGGTTCTGGAATCAGCGGGCACGGGCGAGGACTTGATCGTTCCCGGCAGCGGTTCGATTCAGGTCACCGACGGCGCGCTGTGGTTGCAAGTCGGGGACAACATCACCATCGCCGGTCCGGTCACCTCCCCGCGAACCTACATCACCGGTGACTACCAGAACGTCGACACACTGGGTTCGAACATCAATATCACCGGTGCCCTGGTCGGCGGAACGGCGTGGATCGAAACGGGCGACGACGAAGATTTTGTCAGTCTTTCTGGCGTCACCGTTCCGACCCACATCAAAACACGCGGCGGCAATGACGATGTCGATGGCGGCCAAAACGACGACGTTGTCGATGGCGGATCCGGCGTCGATGTCCTGCGGGGCAACGCCGGCCATGACACACTGATCGCCGGCCGTGGTGTGGGAGACGTGCTGATCGGCGGCATCGGAAATGACATCCTGTTCGGATCCGATGAGGGCAGCGAATCCGATCCCGACCATGCCGATGCGATTCGCTTCGGCGACCGGATCGAAGGCGGCGACGGCGATGACCAAATCTTCGCCCTCGGCGGCGCCGACTTGATCCTCGGCGGGCCCGGCAATGACACGATCGATGCCGGTGCCGGATCCGATTCGGTCGACGCCGGGACAGGAAATGACATCGTCTACGCCGGCGTCGGGCTGGCCCATACCATCGACGGCAACGACGGCGACGACCAGATCTGGGGATCCAACAACGGCAATGATGTCCTAAACGGAGGACTCGGAAGCGACCAGATTCACGGACAAGCCGGATCCGACACCATCGACGGCGGCGGCGGACCAGACTTCATCGACGGCGGTGCCGACGCCGATGATTTGCGCGGCGGCGATGGCGACGACGAAATCCTGGGCGGTGGCGGAGTCGGTGATCAGCTTCGCGGCGAAGGCGGTGACGACCTGTTGCGCGGCAGCAACGACGGCGCCGACCTGATCTTCGGCGGCGACGGCCGAGACCGCGCCTACGGTGGCGGCGGAAACGATCTGATTAACGGTGGTCCCGGTGATGACATTCTGCATGGCGAAGCCGGTGATGACACAATCAGCGGTGATGCCGGCATGGATGTCATCTTAGGTGGTGCCGATCACGACACACTGTACGCACTCAACAGCACCAACACCGGTGCCGACGGCGCCGTCGATTACGTCTATGGCGACTTCGGAACCGACAACAACGAAGCGGGATCGGGAGCGGACCAAATCTTCGGTGACAACGGGATCGATTTGCTGTTCGGCGAAGGCGGCGACGACCTGATCGACCAGGACCTGGCGATTCCCGGCGTCCCCGATCCGGCCACCGTGCTCGACACGATCCATTACGGCAGCGGCGAAGCGACCGATGTGACGCTGTTTGTTTCACCCACGGCGACACCGGCACCGCCGGTCGATCCGGCACCGCCCGGGTTGGTCCTCGGCGCCGCGACGCTGCCGACCGGCGCCGATGACATCGGACGCTGGGCGGAACTCGCCGGATCCGCAACCGGCAGCGGGCTTTCGGGCGATCCGGCAACGTCACGCACACCATCGATCGCGACCAGCGGAAATCAAACCCTGGTGGCCTGGGGCGATTCACGCAGCGGAATTCAACAGATCTATGTGTCGCGTCATGATCCCGTCGGCGGATGGGTCGAACTGGCCGGCAGCGCGGGTCTGGGTGGCGTCAGCAACAACGAACTCGCATCGTACGATCCATCCATCGCGATCGACGACACCGGCGCCCCCGTGGTCGCTTGGACGCAAATGGATGGCGGAGGAACGGACATCTACCTTGCCCGCTATGACGCCGACGCCGATGCGTGGCAGTCGCTCGGCGGATCACTCGGAGCGGGCGGGATCTCGGCCAGTGGCAACGCCGCCAATCCGCTGGTGACACAAACGAGTTTCGGGACGCTGGTCGTTTGGGAAGAAACCGGCGGGGGACAGAATCAAGTTTACGCGCGGGTGTTCAGCGCCGGCACTTGGCAAGCACTCGGCGGCAGCGCGAGCGCGGGCGGGATTTCAAACGTCGCCGCGGGCGCAGAACTCGGGGACGTGACGGTCACTCAAACGACCGGGCTGATTGCCGTCGCCTGGACGGCGCTCGATTCCGCCGGTGTCCGTCAAATTTACTTGCGCGAGTACGACGGATCGGGATGGAATGGCATCAACGGGTCCGAGGGCGGCAGCGGCGTCAGCGCCAGTCTGGTCGGCTCGGTGCCCGCCCAAGTCACGCGGAACGCCGCGCCGACACTCGCCTACAGCGGCGGATCGCTGTGGGCCGGTTGGGTCGGCAGCAGCGATCAAGCCACGGTGTTGGCACTGGCCGAGTATGACGGTTCGGCGAGCCAACCGATTTTGCGACAAACCATCAGCGACGTCGGACGGATGGGGTCACCGAACCTGGATGCCGCCGGCGGCGCACTTTCGCTGACCTGGCTGCATCAGCCGTTGGCCGACGCACCCGTTTCACTGTATTCCATGCGCCACGACGGGACGGAGTTTGTCGAACGGATTCCCGGTGATGCCCAGACGATCGGGATCAGCGCGACGTCGGTTGCCGCCGAATCGCTGGTCACCGCCGTGGACGCGACGGGCCAGGTCTCGGTCGCCTACGTCGAAACGATCGACGGTGTGCCGGAAATTCACGTGCGTCGCGACTCGCTGGCACTCGGCGGAACGATCTATCAAGCAAGTTCCGGCGGCTTGACGGTCCAACAAATCCTGGACAATCAAACGCTCTCCGCCGGCGATGCGATCGTCGTCAACGGAGTCGTCACCGGCGACGCCACGGTCAGCGCCGCCGATGCCGGCGTGGCGATTCTGGGTGCCCCCGGATCGGAATGGGTCGGCAACGTCACGGTCACCGGCAACTCCGTCGTCCTGCAGCGATTGAACATCACCGGCGACGTCACGTTGACCGCGACCAACGACTCGGCGCTGCGTGAAAGTCAGGTCACCGGCAGCGTGTTGATCAACGGCGGCAATCGAAACCAAGTGACGCACAACTCGATCACCCCGACCGGCGGGCAGACGGGGCTGGTGATCGCAGGCGCCGCGGCCGACGTGACGGTCCGTGGAAACGCGATCAACGGCGGACAAATCGGAATCGCACTGGGTGACCCGACGGCCGTGATCGCCGGTTCGGTTTCCAACGTACAACTGATGCACAATCGTCTGGCCGGGTCGGTGACGGGTCTGTCGATCGAAGTGTCCGGTTCGGGACAGATTTCACAGAACGCGATTTCCGCGCTCGCGACGGGGCTCTCGATCGACGCGTCATGGACGGGAGCGATCCGGTCCAACCAGATTTCTGATGCGACGACGGGAGTCCAGTATGACGCCGCGGCGGAACTGATCGGAAACTCGATCCACGACAACACCACGGGGATCGCGACGACCGTGAATTCGCTGACCGAGGGACTGGGCTACGTCGGCGCGCAACAATCCAACCAAATCTATGCCAACAACACCGGCATCCACGCCAGCGGCCGTGTCCGCGGCCAACACGTGCATGGCAATACGGTCGGATTCACGGGATCGGGAATCCTCGGCGGCGAAAACGACATTTTCCCCAACGTGATCGAAGCCAACACGACGGGAGTCAGCAATTTTGTCGGCACGATTCAGTACAACCGGCTGATTGAAAACGAAGTCGGCGTGGTCGCTGCCAATGACCAGACGGTCTTTCACAACGTCTTTGTGCACAACGTGATCGCCGGCATCAACACCGCCGGCGCGGTCCACGTGCGAATCACCGGCAACACCATGCACGCGGCGACCGGTGATCACATTCGCGTGGTCGGCGGATCACGTGAAGTGGAAATCCGCAACAACATCTTGTGGGTCGAATCGGGCTACGACATTTTCGTCGACAACGCCAGCCAGTCTGGATTCTTCAGTGATTACAACACCCTGTACTCCTCCGGTTCCGGCCGGCTGGTTCACTGGATCCAGGCCGACGGCGGGATGACGTTGGACTTTGCCGACATCTTGGATTGGCAGGAAGACGTCCATGTCCACGATCTGAATTCGATCGGCACCACCGTCGTCCATCCGACTTGGGCGAAACCCCAATTCGCCGGATTGGCGTGGGGCGACTACGACGTGGATCCGCTGGCCGCCGGGCTTCGGTTTACCAGCCCGACGATCAATGCCGGCGACCCGCTTTCGGTCATGGATTGGGACCGCGCGGCAACGAATCGGATCACGAATCCCGGTTTCGAATCCGGACTAACCGGCTGGGCGACGAACTTGACCGCTGCCATCAGGTCAAGTTCCCCGGCTGCCTATTCGGACGCAAGCTATTTCACCGGCGGCGTCGACGCGACGTCGTTCGCGGAACAAACGATCGACCTGATTGCCGCCGGTTACAGCGCGGCGCAAATTGATGCGCGAGATTTGACGATCGCGTTCGGCGGACGGATCCGATCGGCGTCCGAAGCCGTCAACGACCGGGGACAAATCACGCTGACCTTCCGTGACGGCGGCGGCGCGACGCTCTCCGATCGCACGGCCCTGGCGACCAACCGCGGCGACCGCTGGGAATTGGTCGGCGATCGGCTGGCCATCCCGGCGGGCACACGCGAAGTGGTCTATCGATTCTCCGGCACCCGCGCCAGCGGCACAACGACGGACAGCTATCTGGACGACGCGTTCGTGTATGTCCTGTCCGAAGACGCGGCCGTGGCGCAAGGCGCCGATGGCGATCAGAACTTGGCTCGCGTCTTGAACCGGCCCGAGATCGCACTGCACAGCCCCGACCTGTATGTGGATTTCCGACGCGATACACCGGGCACGATCGAGTGGGAAACGTTCGGCAATGCCGATGATCTGCCGGTAAAAATCGATCTGCTTCGCGACACGCCCGAGGGCCCCGTCTTTGAAACCACCATCGTTGCCGTGACCGACGATGACGGCCGCTATGCCTGGACACCCGCCGATGATCTGATCGGATACGGAACCACGGGCTGGAGAATCCAAGTCTCGCTGGTCGGTGATCCGATCACGGTCGATCGCAGCACCGAAACGTTTTCGGTTCCCGAGAACAATGACACGTTTTACGTCAACGACCCATCGCTGGTCGGTGATCAATTCACGACGGCGATCGGCGACAACCGCAACACCGGCAAATTGCCCGGGTCGCCGAAACCCTATCCGAACAATGTGCTGAGAATCTACTCGCTGCTAGCCAACCAGACACTGTTCCAAGACGCGGGCACCTATCCGGCGTTCCAACCCACCGTCGTCAGCAACATCGTCGGCGTCGGCGACGATGAAGGTTTCACCTGGACGGGCCCCGACGGCGGAGCGGCGTTCGGCATCGCCGAGAACTGGCCGGCGCACCCCGCGACGGACGAAGCCGTCGTTTTGCTCGATGATGCCGATGCGGTGACGATGCGTTACCTGACCCTGCGTGACAGTCGCTTTGGTCTTCACCAGCGCGCCGGCAGCACCGCACTGACGGCCGAAGCGTTGACTCTGGTCGGCCATTCGCTCGATGGGATTTACATCGAAGACAACGCGGAATTCACAAGCTTGACCGGCGTCGTTGCGACCGACAACGGGCGTCACGGGGTTCACTTGGATTCGCCGATCGACTCGATCACCGGCGGACAGTTTTCTTCCAACTCCGAAGACGGCATTCACGCCGACGGCCAAGTCGATTTGCAGATCACCGACAACGTGATCGCCGACAACGAACGTGGCGTGTACGTCGTCAATGCGACGGGCGGTCAAACACTCGTGGAAAACAACGAGATCTCCGGTTCGCTGACCAACGGATTGGAAGTGACGAACGGCACCACCGTGCGGTTGAACGCCGTCCATGACAATGCCGCCACAGGCATCTTCGCACGATCCGGCGTCGTGATCGATCAAAACGTGTCGTTCGCCAATCAGACCGGGATCGTCGCGGGAACGTATTACGACACCGGCACCACCGTGACCCGCAACCGCGTCTACGCCAATTCGGTGCTCGGCATCGACGCGGTCCGCGACGTCGTCGTTCGTCAGAACACGGTCTATTCCAACCCGACCGGTATCCGGGCAAACCTCTCCGCCGGCGGCTTTAGCGGCGCGATCGATCGGAATCTGGTTTATGACTCCGATCAAACATCGATCTTGGTGCGTGGCGGAAACGGTTCGCAGATCATCGGCAACACCCTTCATGCGACCGGTGGCGTGGGGGTGCGGCTACAAGAGACGTCGCAGAACGTTTCGATCCGCAACAACATCATCGTCGCCGAGGACGCGACGGCGCTGTCGATCGAAAGCGACAGCCAAATCGGTCTCGATTCCGACTTCAACCTGTTGCGCGCCAGCGGCACCGGCAACGTGGCCATTTGGCAGGCCACCCCGCGGCCGACCCTGACGTCATGGCGGAACGCGGCGTTCACCGACGCCAGCAGCCTGAACCAAGACCCGTTGTTCGTCGATCGGGCCGGGGCCGATGGCGTGATCGGGTACGTCAATGTGACACAAGACGGCCGCGACGATGATTTCCATCTGCAAAGCGCGGTCGGGCGTTTTACCGGATCGCTGACCCCGGTCTTCCATCCCGCGACCGGTCGCGTCGTCAGCCTGCCGTCGGTCGAACTGGTCGACGTTGCACAATCGCCGGCGATCGATCGCGGAGACGCCGCGTTCGATTTTGCGGCGGAACCGGATCCCAACGGCGGATTCGTCAACTTGGGTGCGTATGGCAACAGCGAGCAAGCTTCCAAGAGCCCGTTGGAATATGTGTTGGTCGTTGCCCCCGACGGCGGCGAGGTCTGGTTGCAGAATCAATCGTTCGACGTCACCTGGCGCAGCGACGTTCTCGGGCCGGCCACCACGGTCGACGTCACGCTGCTGCGCGACAGCGATGCGGGTTTCTCCCTGGTCATCGGCGACGACGTTCCCAACACCGGCACGTTCACCTGGCCGATCACCACCGCGGTCGCCGCGGCAACCGATTACCGGATCCAGGTCGTTCGCAATGACAATCCAAGCCTGGTCGATCAGTCGGGTGCGACGTTTACGATCAGCGAGCCGATCAGCGCCTACTACGTCGCGATCGACGGCGACGATGCCAACAGCGGTCTCTCGCCGGCCGAACCGAAAGCGTCGATCTCCGGGATTCTGCAAGCCTATGACTTGGAACCCGGCGACACCGTGATCGTCGGCCCGGGAACCTATTCGGTCGACAGCAATATCTTGCTGCAACCGCAAGACAGCGGTGTCGTCATCCGGGGAACCACGGCCGCCGACGGAACGCTGCAAACCATCCTCGATCGTGGCAACACCGCCAGCGGCAGCTACGTGTTCCAACTCGCCGGCGGCGACGACATTGTCTTGGAATCGCTCGGAATCACCGGCGGGGCGCGCGGCATCTTCGGAACCAATGGTGCCGACAGCGACGGCATCACGGTGCGGGGGTCCGACGTCTTCCAAAACAACAACGAACAAATCCTCGTCGAAGCGTCCAACGACGGATTCACGATCGAAAACTCCGTCGTCCGCTCGCTTTCCAAACGCTACTCGGGCGTCTACATCCAGTCCGCCGACAGCGTGATTCGCGGCAATGAGATCGGCGGACATGCGCGTGGTCTGCAGATCAATGGTCTCGGCACGTTGGTCGAGGACAATGAGATTTACGACAGCGGACAGTACGGGATTCGAGTCGATTCCAATTCCAATGCGTCGGCCCTCGTACGCAACAATATCGTCTACACCATGCCGACGGGCATCGTTGTCTCAGGCTACCAGTCGACAGCGGATTCCACGGTCAGTGGCAACGATGTCTTCGACACCAGTACGGCGGGGATCCAGGCCGACTACAACGTCATCGTCAGCGACAACGAAGTTTGGGGGAACCGGGGCACCGGCATCACCGTGAACAGCGGCGCGGTGGCCGAGCAGAACGTCGCTCGCGACAACAACGTCGGCATCCAGGTCGGTTCGTACTACACGCCCGCGGTTGCCCGGGACAATCGAGTCTTCAACAACGACATCGGTCTGACGGGTTATCACGACTCGTTGATCGATGCCAACACGGTGTTCAACAACCGCATCGGCATCAGCCATGAGCCCTCCAGCACGGCCCGCACCCGCACCCAGAACAACCTGATCTACGACAACCACGAACTCGGGATCCGTCTGCGACAAACGCGGGTCGGCGCCGAAGTCTTGAACAACACGATCGCACAGCCGACCGGGTCGGCGATGCGGTTCCAGGAATCGTCGCGTGACGTGGCCTGGCGAAACAACATCATTCAAGTCGAATCGGGGTTTGCCTACGAAGTCGACGCGACCAGCCAGGTCGGTTTGTCGGGCGATTTTAATTTGATCCATGCCCCGGGCACCGCGCAGCTGGCCCTGTGGGGCACGACCGAATTCGATAGCCTGGCGGATTGGGTTTACGAAATCGGATTGGATCGCAACAGCCGCTTCGGCAAGTCCGCGGCGGATGCCCCCGGCTTCGTGCTGCCCGCCGGTGGCGACGGTGTACGAGGATCCTCGTCACAATCCGTCGGCCCCGAGTTCATCATCGACAACGGCGACGTCGGTTTCGCCAGCAGCGGCGACTGGGACGCATTGACATCCGGATACGCCGGCGACGCCTTGTCGATCCCCTACGCCACCCCGGGCTCGGCGACGTGGGACTTCAGCGGCTTGACGCCCAATGCAACCTACGAGATTGCCGTGACCTTCCCCAATGGCGGTTACTCCGGCGCCGCCAGCTTTCGAGCCTACGACACCAACGGGATCGTGACTTCGGCAACCATCAGCCAGTCCTATCGCAATTTGGGTACGACGGAGCCGCTGTGGTTGCCAATCTCCAACCTCGTCGCCGGCGGCGAATCGCTGACGGTTCGATTGGACGTACCCACCAACGCAGCCCTCGTGGCCGACGCGGTTCGACTGCGGGAGATCGTCGGTGACCGATCGGGCGACGATGATTTTCATCTGGTCTCCGATTCGGCGGCGATCGATGCCGGATCCTTGCAAGACGATTTCGCCGCCGAACCGGATCATTCCGGCCGACGCATCAACGCGGGGCATTCCGGAGGGACGCCCGCCACGCCGTCAAGCCCCGCCGACGTCCTGCAAGTCCTCGCGCCGCGTGGTCTTGAAAAAATCGCAATCGGCGAAACCATCGACGTTCGCTGGCACGCCGCCGGAACCCTCGTCAATCCGGACGAGGATACCGCCTACCATCAAGCACTTGCTTCGGCGGGCGCCGTCTCGCATTGGTCGCTCGGTGAAACCGATGGCAGCGTTGCCGCCGACGCCCTGGCCGGACGCGACGGCACGCTAATCGATGCCCCGGAACAGGGCCGCGAAGGGATTTTCCGCAGCGATCGCGATCCAGCGATGGCCTTTGACGGTGCCGACGGCTACGTGGAAGTCGCCGACGACCCCACATTCAACAACGCCGTCTTTTCGATCTCGGCCTGGGTCTATCCCGAAACCGGAATCAGCTCGTTCGACAGCGTGCTCTCCAAGACCACCAGCACCAGCTTGAATGACGGATTCGGAATCTATTACTACTCCGGCGATCTCAATTTCTTCGTCGATCAATACAGCCTGAGCGCGGATGCCCAGGGCCCGATTCAGCTCAATCGCTGGACCCACGTCGCGGCGACCTTTGACGGCGACACCGCGCGGCTCTATCTGGACGGCGAACTCGTCGGCCAACGTTCGGGAATCACGGCCGATCCGACGAGCGCGACGCTTGAAATCGGCCGTGCACGACACAATTCCTACCTTTGGAACGGTGGCATCGACGAAGTGGTGTTCTTCACCGATGTCCTGACACCGACCACGATCAGCGAACTCGCCAACACGTTGCCACCAGTCGTCGTCAATCTGGATCTGGTGGATGAAGTCAGTGGTGCGGTGACACCGATCGCCGGAGATCTGGTCGCGTCGGGTTCTTACCGTTGGACGGTGCCGAGCGACGTGCCGGCGGATCGTGAGTACCGAATGCGGATCACGTCCAGCGTCAACGGCGCGGTCAGCGATGAATCTTATGCGACGTTCCAAATCGTCAACGACGGCGCGGACTACTACGTCAACGACGATGACTTAACCGGCGACGTCTACACGACCGCGATCGGTGACAACACGGCCAGCGGCAAGTCACCCGACAGCCCGATGGCCAGCCTGCCGGCCTTGCTGGCCGCGTATGACCTGGAACCGGGAGACCGCGTCTTCGTCGACGGCGGCACGCACACGTTGACGAAAAACATCCTGATCACAGCAGCCGATGCGGGCATCAGCATCATCGGCGCCAAACCGACGGTGGCCGTCCCCGACCCGACGCCGACCGTCTTCGATCGCGCCAATCACTCGGCGGGAAGCTACGTGTTCGAACTGGTCGACGCCGACGACGTGACGATCGATTCGGTTCACTTGACCGGCGGATACGTGGGGATCTTTGCAGCCGACAACGGCGACAGCGACAACGTCGTCATTCAAGATTCGATCTTTGCCGGCAGCGATCGTCATTTGATCGATTTCGCTGCAGGCAACGATGCGTTGACCGTTCAAGGCAGTTCCTTCGATGGGACGTCGGTGGCCAATGTCCCCCTGGTCCTGCTGGACGGCCAGGCCAACACGTTGCGAAACAACCGTTTCGCCGACGGCTACCGCGGCGTCGAGCTTTACGGGGCCGGAAATCTCCTGGAAGACAACACCTTCCTCCGCTTGCGAGACATCTCGCTCTACCAAACCAACGCGATTGGCGACGCGACCACGATTCGCAACAACCACTTTGCCGATGTCGATCGCGGAATCTCGATCGCATCGACCTACAGTGCGGTCCCAAGTTTGGTGGAATCCAACGTGGTCCGATCGTTCGACGATTCGGGCATCGACGCCTATGGCAACGTTCTCGTGACGGCCAATTCGGTGGCGTACGGAAACGGAAACGGAATCAAGGTCAGCCAGAACGCGATTGCCGATGGCAACACCGTCTCGCACAGCAACAACGGGATCGTGGGCGGTGATTATTACAACGCATCGATCGTGCGAAACAATCGGGTTTACGCCAATGCCGCCAGCGGCTTGGTGGTCTACAACAGTTCGTTGGTCGAAAACAACGTCTCCTATGCCAACGCGATTGGCATGCGGATGGAAGCGTCCTCGTCCGGCAATCGCGTGCTGGCCAAGGGCAACGTGCTGTACGACAACAGCGATGCCGGCGTCGTCGTCGTCAGCGGCGGGTCGGGCGGGCAACTGGTCAACAACACGATTCTTCAGCCGGTCGGCCTGGGTGTCGAAGTGACCGCCAACTCCCGGGATTTCGAACTCCGCAACAACATCATCGAAGTTGCCGCCGGTCCGGCCATCAGCGTCCACGACAACAGCCAACACGGTTTCACGTCGGACTACAATCTCATCCATGCCCCCGGCGCGGGCACGCTGGGGTTGTGGGGTGATCAGCCCTTTGACGATCGTTCCCAGTGGTATCATCGACTGGGATTGGACCAACACAGCGTCTTCGGCGAAGACGCGTTCTCGGATCCACAATTCGCCGATCCCGACGGCATCGACAATGCGCGTGGGTATCTCACCGATCCGATCGGCTCGGCCGTCATCATCGATGACGGCGATCCGGATTTCGCGGTGACCGCGCCGTGGAATGATTACACCACCGGCGGCTTCGGTGGCGACTTCTTGCTGGCCAGACCCAGCGGTGGTGTGTCGCCGGAAGCGTCCTGGACATTCACCGGACTGGTCGATGGAGGAACCTACCAAGTCGCCGCCACGTGGCCGGGCGGGTTGTTCTCCAGCACCGCCGACTATCTGGTCGAAGATGCACTTGGAACGCTAAAACACAGAGTGCTCTACACCTACAACACTCCGCCAAATGACTTCAATGACGACGGTGCGTCCTGGGAAGAATTGGCGACCGTCGTGGTCAGCGGCGACACCTTGACCGTCCGGCTGATCGCCAACGATTTGTATTACGACACCGCCGCCGACGCCATCCGGTTGCAACGCATCGTCGGCGACGTCGGTGCCGATGACGATTTCCACGTCGCATCGGGATCTCCCGCGATCGACGCCGGTCGGCCGTATGATGGCCGCTTGGCAGATGTCTATGCGGCGGAACCGACACCCAACGGTAGCCGCCTCAACGCCGGCGCCTTCGGCGGCACGGCCACCGCGACGACCAGCCCACCGGCATCCCTGCAAATCCTCTCACCGGGCGACTTCGACAAGATCAAACTCGGCGAAACCATCGACATCCACTGGAACGCCGGCGGCAGCGCGGTGAGAACCGCCGATGCGCAGATCGCTGCCGACACGCGGTTGGCGGCCGGGCCATCGGCCTACTGGCGATTGAACGACGCCGCCGGGGCAACCGTCGACGGGTCTCCGATTCTCGACAGCGGTCCCAACTCGCTAGCCGGCACCGTGATCGGCAACGTCCAATTGATGGCCGACGGTGTGTTCGGCTCCCAAGACGACGCGGCGATCACGATCACAGGGGATGACACCTACGTCCGCGTGCCGCACAACGATTCGCTGTTGACACCACAGTTCACGGTCAAAGCCTGGGTGTTGGGTTCCGACCTCTTGTCAAACTATGACGGTCTGATCTCCAAAACGACCAACACCAGCTGGAACGACGGATTTGGAATCTATCACGTCAACGGACGGTTGTATTTCTTCGTCAATCAATGGGGAACGGGTGCCGGTCAGAACCCGAGTTTTGCGCTGGCAGACGATCGCTGGGTCCACGTCGTCGGGACCTATGACGGCAGCACCGCACGACTGTACGCCGACGGTGAATTGGTGGGTGAACAGACCATCGCCGACCCGCTCCGCACCAACACGGCTCCGCTGGAAATCGGGCGTTTCGCTCATCCTTCGTACACCTGGAAAGATTCGATCGATGAAGTGGCGATGTACCCGCGTGTCCTGACGCAAAGCGAAATCCGCGACTTGTCAAACCTTGCCCCGCTCAGCAGCGTGGACCTGGAACTGGTCGATTCGGCCAGCGGTGCGACCACGGTGATCGCCAACGATGTGGTCGCGCAAGGCAGCTACGCCTGGACCGTGCCGACCGACATCCCGGTCTCACGCGATTATCAAATCCGCATCCTCTCCAACGAGCCCTCCGCCGCGTCGGCAATCTCCACCGATTCGTTCCAGATCGTTCCCGCCGGCAATGTCTTCTATATCAACGACGCCGCAACCAGCGGCGATCAATACACGACGGCCACCGGCGACAATCACAACGACGGCCAATCGGCGGCGACTCCGATGGCCGATTTGCGGGCGCTCGTCCAAGCCTATGACTTGGATCCCGGCGACACCGTTTACGTGGACACCGGCGATTACGAATTGCTCCGAAATCTGTTCCTCGATCAGTCCGATTCGGGTGTCCGGATCGTCGGCCCCAGTGGCGCTGCGGTCGCACTGCTGGACCGCGACAATGAATCGGCGTTGGCCCACACGATCGAGTTTGTCGGGGCCGATGGTGTCACACTCGAGTCGCTTTCGATCACCGGCGGTGAAAATGGAATCGTTGCGGCCAGTCAGAGCGACAGTGACTCACTGATCCTTTCGGACCTGACGGTGTTCAACAACCTGCAGGTTCAAATTGAAATCTTTGAAAGCAACGATCTGATCTCCATTCTCGATTCACGCATCTTTGATAACAATCCGACCTATGCCGGAATCGATCTTCGCAGTCGAGAGAATGTGATTCTGCGGAATGAAGTCTTCGGACACCGCGATGGGATTTACCAACCCAGCGGCGGTGGAAACGTGATCGCCGACAACGAGGTCTACGACAACACGCGTTGGGGGATTTACATGAACAACACCGATTACACGTTGCCCTCGCAGCGCGTCGTCGGAAACCATGTCTATTCCAACGAAACAGGGATCTATCAGAATTACTATAGCAACAACGATAGCCGCGGATTGGTCAGCGGCAATGTGGTGGAATCCAACAGCGACTACGGGATTCGTGTGACCGGATCGGTCGACGTGGAAAACAACCGCGTCTTTGCCAATTCGAACGTCGGCATCCTGGTCGAAACCACGGCGTCGGTCGCACGCGGCAACGTGGTTCACGGCGGCGGCACCGGCATCCAGTTGGGCAGCACGTACGGCGGCGGCGTGGCGATCGGAAATCGCGTGTTTGACAATGCGGCGTCCGGGATCCTCGCCTATCCGACCAGCCTGGTCGAAGCAAACGCGGTCTATTCCAACAGCGTCGGGATTGCCGCGGCCGGATTGTCGTATTCAACGTTCAAAGGCGACATTTTCAATAACTTGATCTACGTCAACACCAATCAGGGCATTCAGCTCAACTACTCCGCCGCTGGTGCCGAAATCATTGGCAACACGATCTACCAACCGGTCGGCGAAGCGATTCGATTGACGGGCACGAGCCGTGACGCCACGATTCGCAACAACGTGCTACGGATCGATAGCGGACACGGCATCTTTGCCCAGCCCGGTGCGACCACCGGACTGGACATCGATCGCAACGTCTTCCTGCAAGGCACCGATCCCAATGCGTTTGTCGGGCACTGGGCCGGCGTGGATGCGGATCTGATCGCCGACTGGCGCACCGTCAGCGGCCAGGACGCGTTCAGCGTCGAAGCCGACCCGCTGTTCATCGACCTGGACGGTGCCGACAATGTGATCGGATTCGATCCGTTGGCCAACTCCGGGAACGGCTACGACGGCGGTCGCGATGACAACTTTATCGTCCGCAAGAACTCGCCGACCATCGACCGCGGCGATGGCGTCGTCGCCACGCTGACGGACTTGCAAGGTTCGCCACGATTGGACGATCCCGACACGGTCGATGCCGGACGACTCCAATACAGGGAAGTCGACCTGGGATCGAATGGCTTCGCAGAAGTCGGCGTCGCCCAAAACTGGCGCAGCTACGGCGCCCGCTGGACTTACGATCTGCCGTTCCCGTTCGAGCTGGCGAATCAAACGTTCACGCAGGTCAACGTCGGCAGCAATGGCCTGCTGCAGTTCGGCACCACTTCGAATGCGGGCGACCTGAACAACTCGATCGACAAACTGGACGATTACCCGCGGATCGCGGGGCTGTGGGACAACCTGTCCACCTACCGCACCGGCGATGACATCTACATCGACGAATCGATCGGCGGACAAGTCACGATCCGCTGGGCGGCGACGAATGAAGCCGACCAATCGCCGGTCAATTTTTCGGTCACCTTGTACGACGATCACGAAGTCGAATTCCATTACGGCCCGGGAAACACCAACCTGACACCGACGATCGGTATTTCCGGCGTGCCCGGCCGACAACAGACCATCGCCAGCCTGAACGACTCGGCCACACTGACGGACACTCATTCGCTGCGGTTCGAACTCGTCCCCGGCTTCGTCGACATCGGCGCCTACGAGTTCCGCGGCGAGAGTTCCGACGTGACGCCGCCGACGGTCATTCAGTCCACCCCGTCGGCCGTCGAAAACGAAACGATCACGACGCTGGGCATCGACAGCATCGGCATCGTCTTCAGCGAAGAAGTCAACAACATCGATGCCGCCGCGTTGGCCGCCTATGACCTGCGTGCCAGCGGCACGAACGGATTGTTCGGCGACGGTGATGACGTCGTGTTCACCGTGGTGCCGGCGTTTAATCTCGGCGACGACTTCGTCACCTTGGACATCGCCGAAGGCATTTTGCCGCCGGGCGATTACCGTTTGCGGGTCCCCAGTGGACTCAGCCGCAGCGTTCACGACACCGCCGGACTGCGACTGGACGGGGACGGCGACGGAAACGAAGGCGGCGATTTCGAACGCTTTTTCACCGTCGCGATCAACCAGCAACCGACCGCCGACCCGCAATCGGTGACCGCGACCGAAGACGTCGAATTGCCGATCACGCTGACCGGCGACGATGGTGATCCGGCGATCGTCCAAGGGCTCAGCTATTGGCTGACCCAATTGCCGGCCAACGGGACGCTGGCCACTTCGCCGGGTGGAACGCCGCTGCAAGCGTCGGATCTGCCGATCCAAACCGATGGGCAGCTCTACTTCACACCCGCGATGGATTCCGTCGCACCCGAAGGCTTTGATTTTTATGTGCAAGACGACGGCAGCACCGCCAACGGTGGCGTCGACACGAGCACCCCGGCCGGGGTGACCATCAGCATCACGCCGGTCAACGACGCGCCCCGCGACGTGGATTTGGTCGACAACCTGCTGATCGAAAACACGAACACCTCCGCGGGCGACGTGTTGGTGTCCGCCTTCACGGTCGTCGACCCCGATGTTCCGGATTCGCACAGCTACGAACTGGTCGCCGGTGACGGGGACATCGACAACGGCCGGTTCCTGGTCGTCGGCGATTCGTTGTATTTGAAGCAAAACGAGTCGTTGGATTATGAACAACAATCCAGTTACCAAGTTCGCGTCGCGGCGATCGATGCCGTCGGGGCCAGACTGGAGCGTCCACTGACCGTCGAGGTGCTGAATCTGCCCGAGCTGGTGGAAATGCGGTACGACCAAAACCAAGCCGGTAACCACCAGCGATCAAGGCTCTCCAGCGTCACGCTGGTGTTTGATCAGACCGTCACGCCCAGCGGGACGGCGTTTGAGGTCATCAAACGCGGCATCTCCGATCCGATCGCCGCCGCGGTCGACTTCAGCGTTTCGGTAGAAGACGTCGCCGGACACAGCGAAGCGACGCTGACGTTCACGGGATCGCACTTGGACGTGGCGGGAGCGTCTTTGTCGGATGGCAACTACATGCTGACGCTGCTGGGCGGTGAGATCGTCGGCGCGGGCGGCCTGGTACTCGATGGAGACCAGGATGGCACCGCCGGTGGCGATGTGGTGATCGGCGACGAAGCGGCCGACGCCTTCTTCCGCTTGTTCGGCGACAGCGACGGCGACCGCAATGTCGATGGCCAGGATTATGGTCGTTTCGGCCTCTCGTTCCTGAAAGGTGTCGGAGAAACGGGATTCAATCCCGCCCTCGACAGCGACAACGACGGGGACGTCGATGCAATCGACTACGGCCGTTTCGGCCAGCGTATGCTGAAACAGTTGCCGTTCTAAACAGGCCTGAATGATTCACATCAGGATGAGAGGCGAGAGACGCTTTCTGGCGATCACCACATCGTCGGATTGGCTGCGGTCCATCACAAATCCACGGTTGGTGAACATGCGGATCATGCGTGCATTCCTGGGAGCCATTTCGGCGACGACCGATCGAATCCCCCAGTCCGCACAGATCTCCAGGCAATAGTCCATCAGGACCGAACCGAGCCCGACGCCTTGCCAAGGATCGCCGACCAGAATCGCGAACTCCGCTTCGTGGTGGTCGGCATCGGCGACCAAGTGGCAGACCCCGAGCAGTTTCCGCTGACCGTCTTCCTCGGCTTCGGCGACGATGGCGATCTCTCGGTCGTAGTCGATATAACAAAACCGCGTGGCCATCTCGTGGGTCGACGCTTTGAACATGTAGCGGTATCGCATGTGAAGCGATTCGGGTGAGCAACAAGCCAACAGGCTGTGCCACATCGGTTCGTCTTCGGGTTTGATCGGACGTAGCAGAATGGCCGTCGAATCCTTCAGGATGATCCGCTTGGTGTATTCGTCCGGATAGGGCCGAATCGCCAGATGCGAATAGGGCCGCACGGGATGCAGCACGGTGTCATGATCGACCACGATCCGGGCGTCCAGGGCGATCACGTCATGGCTGGTCACCAACAGCGGGTTGACATCCAGTTCTGTGATTTCGGGATAGTCCGCAACGAGATAGGAAAGCCGCATCAAGACCTCGACAAGCCGGTTCAGATTGATGCCGGGACGCCCAGGTTCACCCTCCAGCAAGGGCCATGACTTGAGCGACTGGACCATTCGCCTGGCAAGACGCTCGTTCAGCGGCGGCAACTCGAGCGCCAGGTCTCGCAACAACTCGGTCGTCGTCCCTCCGGCACCGACCATCAAGACGGTTCCGAAGACCGGATCACGTTTGGCACCCACGATCAGCTCGCGGCTATTCGGTTCGACCAACATCCGTTGGACCGTGACCCCATCGATTCTGGCTTCGGGACAGAGTTCCTCTGCCCGTTTCAGAATCCGATCGTACGCCAGTGCGACATCGTTGCGATTGGCGAGATTCAGTTCGACGCCGCCGACGTGTGTCTTGTGTGTGATGTCCGGTGAAAACACTTTGAGCGCGACGGGGTATCCGACGCGCGCGGCGCACTCGGTCGCATACGCCAACGAACAGGCGACATGGGTGGGGATGACCGGAATGTCATGCGCCTGCAGGAATGCCTTGGACGTGGTTTCCGTCAGCACGTCGTGACCCTCGCTCAAAAACGTCGTGACGAGGGAACGCTGCTTTGCACGATAAAGAGGAAACTCGATCGGGACTTCACGCGGCGTTTCGTAGAGCGTTTCGCGGTTCCGTCCATAGGCCACCAGGTTCATGAACGCTCGAACGCCTTTTTCCGGTGACGAATACGTCGGAATGCCTGCCGCGTTGAGCAACTCGGTGCCTTCGCGAACCCTGCCACCTCCCATCCACGCCGCCAGGACGGGTTTCGACGCATGTTTTGCAGCCTGCACCACCGCCGCGGCGGTGCCGGTCGGGTTGGTCGTCGCGTAGGGCGACAGCACCACCAACACGCCATCGACGCCCCGGTCGGCCAACACGAGTTCCACCGAGGACTGAAATCGTTCTGGCGTGGCGTCCCTGAGCACATCGACCGGATTACCATGCGACCAAACCGGCGGCAGTTGTTGGTTCAGCTTTTCAATCGTGTCATCGGACAACGTTGCCAGCGAACCCTGCTGACCGAGTAGCTCATCGGTCGCCATCACGCCCGGCCCACCGGCATTGGTGATGATCGCCAATCGTGGTCCGGAAGGCGTCTTTTGTTGCGACAGAAGTTTTGCGCAGTCGAACAACTGTTCCACGCTGTAGACCCGAAACACACCCGCCCGCTTCATCGCCGCTTCATAGACACTGTCGACGCCGGCCATTGTTCCCGTGTGCGTGGCCGCGGCCTTGGCGGACCCGGTGAATCGGCCCGCCTTGTAAGCGATGATCGGCTTGGTTCGCGTGAACGCCCGGGCCGCCGACATGAACTTGCGTGGCTCGGTGATCGACCCGACGTACAAGATGATCGACCGAGTCCATCGGTCGATTGCGAAATAATCAATCAGATCGGCGATGCCGACGTCCATCATGTTGCCGACGGACACGAAATGCGAAAAGCCGACGTTCTCTTGGAGCGCCCAGTCGAGCACGGCGGTGCAAAGCGCCGCGGATTGTGAAATGAAGGCGATATTCCCCTTGGGTGGTATGTCGCTGACAAAGCTGGCGTTGAGTGAAAGGTGGGGCGCCATGATGCCCAGACTGTTTGGCCCCACGATCCGCAGCCCCTCGAACGGCGCAGCGGATTGCAGCACCGCCTCTTTGAGGACTTTCCCGCCGGGTGCCGCTTCGCGAAATCCGGAGGTCAGAATGACCAATCCTCGAATGCCCGCCCGACCACACTCGCCAACGTATCGCGGCACCGTCTCGGCCGGACTGCAGATCACCGCCAAGTCCACGGCCTCGGGCAAGTCGGCAATCGAGCGATAACACGGCATACCGCCGACACTGGTGTACTTGGGATTGACCCGGTACACCGGCCCGACGAATCCGCCCGCGACAAGATTGTCGACAATGATGCGCCCGGCGCTGGATCGACGTTCGCTCGCACCGATCACGGCCACGCTACGGGGCGCGAAGATCATGTCTAGATTGCGAATCGGCATGGCAAGTTGCTCGCAGGTCTTGAGCGTGGCAGCGGCCTGCATCTTGCGAACCATCAAACCGTCGGCTGAACGCTGATGTCAATTGTCTCCGATCACGGGCACAAAGCAAACAGCGACTCAAAGGGAGGGTCAGCCCCCACCCAAGGACTCGCACGACTGGCTCCCCGCGCGACAGAATCGACTCACCCGCCCCACCCATTTCATTGATGGCGTTTACGGTAGTCGCGCGGCGACCGGTCGTGTACTTTGCGGAACTGGCGGCTGAAGTAGTTACTGTCTGAAAAGCCAACGGTGAAGGCGATGTCGGTGATGCTGCGATCGGTGTTTCTCAGCAGGTTGCTCGCTTCGTCGATCCGAAGCTGAATCAGGTAGTTGATCGGCGACGTTCCCATGGCGGCCTCAAAAATCCGCAAGAAGTTGGTCCGCGACATGCCGGACATCGTGACAAGCTCGTTCAGCGTGATCGGACGATCGATGTTGCGTCGCATGTACGAAATCGTTTCCCCAATCCGAACCAGTGTCTGGCTCGTTGGGTTTCGCGTCTCGCTGTAGCTGCGAGACAAGAACGTCACCAGTTCGAGCATGGCCGCGATCGCCATCACTCGGAATCCCGATCGCCGCAGCTTGAGTTCATCGTCGAGCTTCTTCACCAGCCGTAGCGTCTCGGCAAGTTCCGCCGGGGTCAACTGCAGACGACTTGTAAAGTTATGGTGGCTCCGCCAGGCAGGCTCCAACGTGAACAGGGCATGGTATCCCGAGAGAGATTGCAGATCGCCCAGGAACAACGGCAGCTCGCTAGGAACGAACAGGATATTGATCAAACTCAATCGATCCATGTTCAAATAGTCATGGGGACGGTCTCCACCGATCACGAAGGTGTCTCCCGTCGTCAGTTCGTAGCTGTCTTCACCGGTGATATGGACCCCCGATCCGCCGGTGATGATGACGATTTCTGAAAACTCGTGGCGGTGCAAGCCGAACGGTTCCTGGGGATCACGTCGCTCCACGACGATGGGAAATCCGTCCTCGTGAAACCAGTCCTGTTTCTTGAGCGTTCTCATCGTGTGAAAAGTTGCCTCGCCTGGAGAACGCACCACAAACCGCCAGATAATGGCCGCTTGGATCCCGGTAAAGAGACTGCCCTGCAGGGGATGATTGTGCTAGTTCGTTGACCGGTCGTCAAGGTTTCCCAGGCAAAGGGCTACGCCGTGAACGATTCATTTCCTGTGTTTGACCAGTCCTCCACGGCGGACCAACCCTCCACTCGGATCCACTGACGCGGCATGATGTCAACTTTCAGACCGTTGCCGTGTCGGATCAGCCGAAGCGTCCGGCATAGACGTTCTTTCGGCTACAATCCTTGACGTTGTTGGCCACGGAAACCATTTGCGGTCCCTGTCCTTTCGATTCGATTTGGAGAATACAACGTTTTGAAGAATGCTACGCTTCTCGGCTGCTGTGCCGCCTGGCTCCTCGTGTTGGCGTCGTCCCACCCCGCTCGGGCCGCTGATGACCTCCCCAACATCGTCGTGATCTATGCCGACGATCTCGGCTTCGGCGACTTGTCGTGCTACAACGATGACGCGCCATACAAGACGCCTCGATTGGATCAGATGGCCGCCGAAGGCATTCGTTTCACCGATGCCCACAGCCCGTCCACGATTTGTTCGCCATCGCGATACGGTCTCTTTTCCGGACAGCAGATTTATCGATCGACCGGCCGGGGCGGTGGAGCGTTCGAAGGACCAAGCGGCCCCAGCTATCTAAAGCCCGGTACGCTAACGATTGCGGACATGCTGAAACAGCAGGGCTATCGCACAGGTGTCTTTGGCAAGTGGCATGTGGGGCTCAGCTGGTTCGACAAAGACGGCAAGCGTCTCGGCGGTGGCTTCGAAAACTCGCTGCTGATCGATTACGAAAAGAGTACGCCGCTGATCGATGGCCCCAACGCCAGAGGCTTTGACGAATCGTTCGTCACTCCCAATTGCCCGAACACCGATCCGCTCTACGTCTACATCGAAAACGGCATGGTCCCGACTCCGGCCAGTGTACGGCATCAGCGCGACACGCTGCCGAACCCCGGTGGCAAGTGGCGGTGGGACAATGACGAAGGCTGGAAGTCGCCGGGCTATGACTTTGTCAATGCCGACCTGCTGTTCTATGAAAAGACCAAAGCCTTCATCACCGATCACGTCCGGCAAACGCCCGACAAACCATTCTTCGCCGTGCTGTCGACCCAGATCGCTCACGCCCCGGTCTTGCCGGCCAAGGAATTCAACGGCGTCACGGACGCCGGGCCGCGAGCCGACTTTGTGTGGGAACTCGACGCGATCGTTGGACGTGTGATTGATTTGTTGAACGAACTGGACATCGATGACGACACATTGGTGCTGTTCAATTCCGACAACGGCGCCGAAACGCTGCACGTCCATTGGATGCGACAAGACCACCAGCATGATCCGTCAGGCGGCTGGCGGGGCATGAAGCGAGACGGTTGGGAAGGCGGTCACCGGGTTCCTTTCATCGCGCGATGGCCGGGACACATCCCGCCCGGCCAGGTGACCGACCAGATGACAAACACCACCGACATCTTCGCCACGGTCGCTTCGGTCGTGGGCGTTGCACTGCCCGACGACGCGGCAACGGACAGCTTCGATATGCTGCCGGTGATGCTGGGACAACAGCCGGAAACCGATCCGATTCGACCTCATCTACTGACGCAGAGCTTTCGTGGCGAGTTCCAGATTCGCCAAGGACACTGGAAATACCTCGATCACCAAGGATCCGGCGGCAACGGATATGAACAGGGCAGCATGGCGCTGTACGCGCTGCCGGAACAAGAACCGGATGCGCCCGGGCAGCTCTACAACTTGAAAACGGATCCCGGCGAGACAACGAATCTGTATTTCAAGGAAGAAGCCAAACGCAAAGAGCTGCAAGCCCTGTTGGAAAAATTGAAGACCTCGGGCCGCAGCGCTCCCATCGGCCGCAAGCCGTTCCGCAACTAAGCACATACAACTGGCCGACGATCATGTCACGCATTTCATTCCTGTTCGCATTGTTGATGGCGATCGCTTGCCCGCCAGCGTCGGCGCAGCAAGTTGCATCGCCCCAACCATCCGCCGCCGCAACACAAACAGCCGATTCCCTGAAGCTGGCGGGCATGTTCAAGGACCACATGGTCTTTCAACGCGAATCCGACGCGGCGATCTGGGGGACGGCAAAACCTGGGGCCACCGTCGCGGTCGCGCCTTCCTGGTCGCAAGAAACGTCCACAGCCATCGCCGACGAGAGCGGCAAGTGGCGCACGTCGATCGAGACGCCTGCGGCAGGGGGCCCCTTCCAGATCGACGTGAACAGCGGTTCGGAAAGGGAGCAACTCTCCGACGTGCTGGTCGGCGAAGTCTGGATCTGCTCCGGCCAATCCAACATGCAATGGAAGCTGCGCGGCTTCGGCGTTGACCACTTCAAAGAAGACGTCGAAAAAGCAACGTTTCCTCGAATTCGGTTCTGCGATGTTCCACAGGCTTTGGCGCTCGAAGGCCAGGACGATGTGAATGCCCGTTGGACAGTCTGCAGCCCCGAGTCGGCGTTGAACTTCAGCGCAGTGGCGTATTTCTTTGGTTCTCGATTGCACCAAGAACTCGATGTGCCGATCGGATTGATCTCGACCAACTGGGGCGGATCTTCGGCAGAGGCATGGGTCAGCCCCGAAGTTCTCAAACGCGACTTCCCCGAATTCAATGAGCAATCTGCGACCTACGACGAGATCGCGGAACAAACCGGTGTCCTGTTCAGTCGCGGCCGGAAACCGCCGAAAGGTCTGAACCAACGCAGCCCCAGCGTGCTTTACAACGCCATGATCCGCCCGCTCATTCCGTTCGCGTTCCGTGGCGTCATCTGGTACCAGGGAGAGTCCAACGTGAAGCACCCGGAACAGTATCGACGGTTATTCCCCGCGATGATCACCGATTGGCGAACTCGCTGGGGGCGGGGCAATTTCCCGTTTTACTTCGTCCAGATCGCTCCATTTGCCTACAAACAAGAACCTGTCAGCGCGGCGTTCTTGCGCGAAGCACAACTGATGTCGCTTTCACAACCCAACACGGCGATGGTGGTCACGATGGACATCGGAGATCCAACCAACATTCACCCCAAACAGAAGAAGCCCGTCGGCGAGCGACTCGCACTGCTTGCCCTGAAGCACGACTACGGGCAAACGGATCTGGTCGCCTCCGGGCCGATCTATCGCGGGCACACCGTCGAACAAGACGCCATTCGACTTCGCTTTGCAGAACTGGGAAGCGGTCTGGCCAGTCGCGACGGCCAACCGCTGACCCACTTCACCATCGCCGGTGCCGACAAAACGTTTGTCGATGCCAGCGCGGTCATCGACGGCGACACGATCGTTGTTCGCAGCGATCAGGTCACGAATCCTGTGGCCGTACGGTTTGCCTGGGGAAGCGGCGACATGCCCAATTTGTCCAATCAAGATGGACTTCCCGCGTCATCATTCCGCACCGATGACTGGCCGATCGAGTAACAACGTTTCGGGTGTTTTGCGAAATCATGAACCGGAACTCGACTCACGAGTGCCGGTCGTTTTTGAAGATGGCAATCGAGAAGATGTATCCAATGAAAAGATATCCTGCACTGGTGTTGGCAACCACATGGATCGTGCTCGCCGGCATGGCCATGGCCCCTTCGCGATCCATGGCCCAATCCGCCGAGCCCGAGCGGCCCAACATCATCTACATCATGCTCGACGAGTGGGGCTACTTTGAATCGGGGCACATGGGGAACTCCGATCTGCTGACCCCGAACATCGACCGTTTCGCTCGCGAGGGCATGCGTTTGACCAATGCCTATGCGGGCGCTCCCGTCTGCGGCCCGACCCGCTGTTCGCTGCTGACCGGACTGCATGCCGGACACATGTCGATGCGAAAGAACGACGGGTTTTCGCCGATTCGCGCCGAGGAACCCACCCTGGGCAGCATGCTCAAGCAACAGGGCTACGCCACGGGTGGGTTCGGCAAGTGGGGCATCGGCGGACGAGGCACTTCCGGGATCCCCGAAAAGCACGGCTTCGATTTGTTCTTCGGCTACTACGACCAAGTCCACGCCCACACGTTTTATCCGCGCTACCTGATTCGCAATAGTGTGGAAGTGCCGCTGCCAGGCAATCCCGGCTTGAGCTTCTACGAAGGCGAGACACATGCCCAACTCGCCATCTTTCAGGAGTCGTTGAAGTTCATCCGCAAGAACCAAGACCAGCACTTCTTCTGCTACCTTCCCTGGACGCCGCCCCATGGTTTGTGGGGCATTGATGAAGACGATCCCTCCTGGCAGCTTTTCAAAGACAAACCGTGGACCGCGGGCCAGCAGACGGAAAACGATGCCAAGGTCTACGCCGCATTCATGCATCTGATCGACCGCCAACTGGGACAGATCATCAGCCTGCTGAAAGAGTTAGCGATCGACGACAACACCGTGATCTTTCTCTGTGGCGACAACGGTGGGCAGGACTATTTCGCGACGCCCGAGCGGCCGCACGGTTTCTTCGGCCCCAACCTGAACCCCGAGACCGGCGAACGTTTCCGTGCCGGGAAAGGCTCGCTCTATGAAGGCGGCCTCAAGGTGCCCTATCTGGTGCGTTGGCCGGGTCGGATCAAGGGGGCTTCGGTCTCGGATCATCTACTCTACTACCCGGATATCATGCCGACGCTTGCGGAGATCGCCGGCGCGGCATGTCCGACGACCGATGGCCTGTCCTTCGCCCCCAGCTTGCTCGGGCAAGGCGATCAACCCACGCATCCCTATCTGTACTGGGAATACCAGGGCCAGACGGCGGTGCGGATGAATCAATGGAAGGCCTATCGAGGCAGGAGCGGGACGTGGGAACTTTATGACCTCTCTCAGGACATCGAAGAAAAACAGAATGTCGCCGACGACCATCCAGACGTCCTGAAGCAGCTTGTGGCAACGGCGGACGAGGCGCACCATCCGGTCCAACCAGGCGAAATCTACGACCGCCAATTGACCAACAAAGACCATCGCCAAGCCCCGCACAAAGGAAACCTCAACTTCTTGAAGAACAGCGGTGGGGAAGCCCGCGATTGAACCTTCACTCGCTCGATGCATTGTTAGTGTCTAGCCTTTCGGCGATGCCCCGCTCGCTGCGGAGCAGCGACGCGAAGCGGCTAAAGAGACCGCCCAGCTTAAGGCGATCACTTTTCTGATGTACGATGGCCCTTCCGGGCCGTCGCCCGTGGGGCTCTGCGCGACGACCTAGAAAGGACGTCGCACAACGATCCGCCGTCCGCACCCCGCTCAATCAAACCCAAGGGTTCGCAGGAACCGTTGGCCGAAGCGTCCGTAGTCGTGGCCGTCGACGTCTCCGTCTCCGTCTGAGTCGAATGCGTCGTTGAATCCGGTCTGGCCTTCGTTTTTCAAGAACGTCAATCCGAATTGTCCGTAGTCCTGGCCGTCGACGTCTCGGTCGCCGTCGCTATCGCCGAACAAGCGGAAGAACCCGTCGGCGGCTTCTTCGCCGAATTGATACAGCCCGCCACCGGCGCCGTCTCCATCGGCGTCGAAGGTCGTGCCGCCGACCGTCGAGCGGACTTTGTCGCCGTCGATCGTCAATTGGTAATTGCCGTCGACCAGCGACCCGCTGAGTTCCGTGTAGGTCCCGGTAAACGTCAACGTCACCGTCGTCTTTCCGCCGCTGTGGTCCAGTGCGACGACGACGTCCACCGCGCCGTCGCTGTCCCGATGGCGAACGGAAAACGCCCCCGGATCGACGTCAACCTGCGTGTCAAACGCGATCGTCAGCGACCTCATGGAGGAATGCTGTGATGATCCGCCGCCCATCTCAATCGGGGCCATCTCCAACACATCCGCCACATCCAGCCGCACGGCTTTTTCAAACATCAATCCGGTCGTATCGGTCACACTCAAGCGGACGCGGTACTCGCCCTGAGTCTCATAGTCGACGACTTCGCCTTGTTTGAGGAACAACTGATTGCCGACGATGGAGAACTTGGAATTGTCCGCGTCATCGACGCCCGAAACCAAGGCATAGGAATGTCCGGCAGGCGTGTCGGAATCGACCGTCGATAATTGTGCGATGAGCGTGTCGGAAGCGGTGGTATCCAGATTTTCCGCGATTTCGGTGACCGAAAGCACGATATCGCTCGGCGCGATCGGATCGTAAACACTGCCGAAGTTGATTTCGTCGAGGGTCTGGCCGGATGCGACAGTGACCGAATGGGAGACCGTATCAGCGGTGAGTTGATCGAGGCTGACCGAATAGAGGTTCCCGCCCGACGTCGCGGGTGAGGTCAGGTTGTCCGCCGCAGAATTGAACGTCACGGTCGAACCGTCGTTGGAAATCCGAACCCAGTCACTGCGTCCGTTGCCGGAGCCGCCGGAAATCGATTGACTGAGCAACGTCACCCTGTCGTTGGCGACGTCATATAGAAATGCATCGCTGCCGCCATCGGAATCGTCGTCGGTCAGATTGCTGGCCCAAGAGCTGAACACCACCCATCGCCCGTCGCCGCTAATCGTCGGAATAATCGAGGATTGATTGGGCCCGAATCCGTCTCGGTCGCGTCCGATCATCCTCAATTCGCCCGTCGTTCGGTCTTTCAAATAGACCTGCGTGCCAATGGCGCCGGGGACATTGTCCAGCGTCGTCGCACTGGACTGGAAGACGACGTAGCGCCCGTCATCGGAAATGCTGACGTTATGCACGTTGGCGTCACTTTGAACACCGCCGGCCGTGACGCTGACGCGTTCGGTGATGCCCGTGTCACGGTCCAGCACAAACGCGTCGGAAACGCCGTTGGTATCGCCGGCGACCAAGTTATCGGCCCAGCTCCAATAGGCGACAAAACGACCGTCGGCGCTGAGGTGGCTGTCGTGCGTACGTCCCCCGCTGGCCTGGCTGCCATCAGGGGCGAGGTTAATCCGCTCGGTCGTCCCCAGTTGAAGATCACGGAGAAACAAATCGAAGATGCCGTTGGTGTCACCGGGAACGATGTCCGTCGCGTCAGACCAGAACGTCGCATAACGTCCGTCGTCGCTAAATCCGGGGCTGTAACTGAAACTGTTTGCGGACGAGCTTCCTGTCGACAGGTTCGGGTCGGCCGCACTGATCAAGGTCGTCGTACCGAGTTGCCGATCACGGACAAAGATGTCTAACGTGTTATTATTGTCGTCGGTGACAAAGTTGGTGGAATAAGACCAAAAGACGACGTAACGACCATCGGCACTGATGACCGGATGTAAGCTGCGGCCGTTGCTGAGTGTTTCGTCGCTGGATACCGAGATCAATTCCAGCTGTCCGGTTGCCGTCTCAATGACATAAACATCCGCCTGGCCATTGGTGTCTTCGGCCAGCAACGCGTTGTAGGTCGAAAACGCGATGAAGGCACCACCATCACTGACGGAGGAATCGTAGTACGGGTTGGTGCCATTGCTCTGCCCCGCGACATAGCCGTTGTCCGCCACGTGCCGCACCTCAACTGCGTCGGCGTAGGGATAGGTCTGCCGCCAACTCGTCGGCAAGACCTGGGCGACATCGTACGTTCCCGGCGCAACGTCGCTGAACAGGTACGAGCCCGTTTCGTCGATTCCGGTCGTGCCAGGATCGTCCGTCGCGGTCACGACAAAGGGCTCGCCGGCGTCAAGTTGCCCGTTTTGGTTTTCATCCAAAAACACGGTCCGGCCGGCGAGCAAGCTTTCACCGGAATCCATCGCTCCGTCGGCATCGAGATCATCCCAGAGAACGCCTTCGATCGATGCTTCGGCAACCTGCTGAAAGAAGTCCAACCCCGGATGGTCGACCCCCGGCGCCGCGCGGACGGTGTACTCGCTCGAAGGGACCAGAGCGGCACCGATCCCATAGGGAGCTTGCAGCGGCACCACCTCGCGAATCAATCCTTCCAGGAACGACTCGACACGAATCTTTCCCCCGATCTCCCGGTAAATTTCTCCCTCCGCGCCGGAGATCCCCGTCGTCCCCAGGTTGGTCGGGATGCGTGGTTCATAGATTCCCGTCGCCGGATCCAAGACGATGGTACCACCACCGGAATGCAGACGTGTCATCAAACGGGTCACGTCCGGCGTCTCGCCCAAGTTGTCTTGGAAGTCGACGCCACTCGGGCCCGGCGGGTTCACTGCATTCACGTCGATCGATTCGATCACCTGCATCGTGAACACGTCGATTTTGTAAAACGTGTTTGTCGACGCATCGATCGCGTAAACCGTCTCGTCGATTGCCGCCAGCCCGCCATACTCTCCCGTGGGAAGCGCAATCGAATCAACGACGCTTCCGTCATCCGGATCCAGTTTCCAAAGCGTCGAATTGGCGGAATAGAACAAACCTGAATCGTCGAGCGCCAATCCGGCATCGGTCGCGCTCGCACCGGGGGCGGGAAATTCACGAAGCAGCTGGCCGGTGATCGGATCGTACTTGCGAATCGTCGAAACGCCCTGATCGACTTCCAGCGAAAACAGTTCGACGGCGTCGGTGTCGGTCAATACTTTTAAACTGACCGGCTGATCGACGCGCACCGTGTAGTCGCCCGGTGTAAGGCCTGTGAACGAATACGCCCCGTCGGCATCGGTCAACGTTTCCGGTTCGCCACTGTCAAAACGACCGTTGCGATTGGTATCCAAATAAACGCGCACACCGGCCGAAGAGGCTTCGCCACTGTCGGCGGCGCGATTGTGGTTGGGATCATCCAGCACGGTCCCGGACAGCGTGGTTGCAACGCTGCGGTGGCCAAAATTAATTCCGGTTGCTCCGCTGGTCGTCGAGACGGTCGCGACGATCCCCGACTCGATGAACTTGCCACCGCCCATTCCCGGGGTCGCAGTGTTGCCGAGCGTCCGAAGCAAATTGTATTGGCTGTCATACACGTCCAGGTTGCCTTGACTGCCCGCGGCACGGACGAACAACTCACCGCCGACGGCTGCGGCGCTATAAACGCCATCATCGGTCCGAGGCAGATCCAGCACCGATGTCATCCGCGCCGTCAACGGATCGATCACGAAGACACGTGAATCGACGTTGGAAAACGCGAGAATGGACCTCCCGTCGGGCGATTCACTTAGCGAGAGGGACAGCTGCGGCAATCCGTTAAGCTCAGCGGCCGGGTCAATGTAGCGAGAGATCGGCATCGCACCGTAAAACGCATTGGCATCGGCATCGTACCGAATCAACTGCATCGGCATCGATCCGCCCACGGTCATCAGATAGATCGTGTCGTCGATGACGACGGGTCCTTGCGAAAAGACCGTTGAACCTCCCTGCCCCGGCAGCGGAACCTGATCGATCAGCCTGCCGTCGAGTCCGATTTCGAACAACAGATCCAGATTGTTGTCGATCACGATCAATCGCGTCCCATCGAATGCCGCGGTGTACGGCAAGTCAACCGGGATTGTCGTGTCGAGGGTACTCAAGCGGTCTCCCGTCAGGGGATTGAGTTCGCGAATCTGCAGATAATAGCCCGTCGCACTTTCCGCGTTCGTGATCCTTGCGACGCCGAACAGACGGTCCGCCACACTGTCGATGATGGTCGGCTGAAAATGCGGTGGCGAAATCGCTTGGACGAGGTGCTCTCCACGCGGGACGTCGACGATCAAATACGTTCCGTCGGCGGCGCTGACCGTTTGAGGTTCGCCGGCATCGGCAACGCCGTTGGCGTTCTCATCGACGAACACCGTCACGCCGGCCAATGGTGATTCACCGGGATCTTGAACGCCGTTCCCGTTTAAGTCTTCGAATTGGACGCCGCTGATCGTCCCGACACCGGGTTGGTTTCCGAAGTCGATGCCCGTGGTCGGTTCGCCTTGCGCCGCCCAAACGATGTGCTCCGACGGCAGATCGACTTCGGCGCCGTAGTCACTGACCGTTCCGGAAATCACCGAAGTGAAGGAGCGGTACGTGACGGCTCCCGGAACGTTGTAAGGCTCCATCGACGTCGTTGCGATGGTCCTCAGTAAACTGCCGTAGCTGGCGTAGGTAAACGATTCGCCACCGGCGGCGGCCAGGTATGCGTTCCACGGGAATCCGTGAGTCGGGGTGTGCGGAATGATCTGTCCCGTGCGAAAGTCGACGTTGTAAGTGCCCGAACGCATCTCGAGTACGAAACTTTCCCGGTCGACGGCCGTGCCGCGTGTGGAAATGATGTAGCCTAATCCGGTGATGTTGTTGATCGCATGCACATCGAGTTGTGCGATCAGACGTCGGCGTCGCAGATCGAACTGTTCGATTCCGGCGCCGTTGTATTGAGTCATGTAGGCGATGCCGTCGCGAATTTCGATCGCGTCTTTCGGCCCCGGTGTGATCGGAATCGTCTCCAACACGTCGCCGGTGTCGGGATCGATTTGGAAGAGCTGATCAGATTTGGCCAGAAACAGATCGCCTTGGTAAATCGTCATCCCGGCGTGCGTTTCAACGGGTCCGGGCGACGGGAATTGGTTCAACACCTCTCCGGACTGGGGATCGATTTCATAGATCGTCGAGACGCCGGCGTCGGTCGCTTGCGTGAACAGTCGGGTGATCGGATCCCCGGCGGCAAATCCGTCATGCTCCGCCGGGGAAACTTGCCGAACGGTGTATCGATCGGGAATCAGTCCGGCGATCGCGTAGTCACCGTTTTGGTCCGTGATCGCCGATGGTTCACCCGAATCGAATCGTCGGTTCTCGTTCAAGTCGACGTAAACCGTGACGCCTTCCGACGCGGGTTCGCCGGCATCGATTGTGCCGCTCAGGTCCAGGTCTTTCGCGACGTTGCCGGTGATCGAAGCCAGTTCGGCGTGGTGAAAATGGTTGACGTCGGTGATCGAATCACGCTCGGCCAACGTGACGACGACGCCATTGTCACGATACAAACCGCCGGCCAAGCCGTGCTGCGGGAGGAACCCGTCCAGCGTTCGGGTGCGAGCCCCGGTGTTGTCGTAAACGAGGATTTGGCCCGCATTGGTTGTAAAGGGAACCGGGTAGGCAACAAAGACCTCGTCACCGATGCGTGCCATGCCGCGTTCATAGTCCTCCGTATTGAAATCGCTGACCAAGTCGGCCGTTTGCGTGAACGGATCGATCTGCAGCCAAGTATTCACAAAGGATGCCGAGGCATTCACGCCGACCAAAATGGACCGACCGTCGGCCGACGTTGTGCTGGCAGGCTGAAGTGACAGGGTCACTCCCTGCGTCGGAGGAGGGCTGTTCAGCGTGATCGGACCGAGGTATTCCCAGTCTCCTTGCGAGGCATAGATCTGACCCAGCCCGCTGGGCGTCAGATCCGTTCGCCACAGTTCCATGTTGTCGGTTCTCGAACCTGCCACGACGAACAAAAATCCGCCGATAAAGATCGGTGAGGAGACGTTGAACGTGCCGTAGGGCGTGCCCGTCAACGCCCTCGGTAAACTGAAGTCCTGGTACGGCGTTCCGTTGAATGCGAGCTGGACAAGATCATGCGAATCGCTGTTGATCAAGACAAGGTTCTGCCCATCGAATGCGAGTTCTGTCTCGGTCGTTTCAGACCCGTTGACGATGTACTCGCCCAACACAGCTCCGCTGACGGGATCAAACTCATTGAGCACCAGTCGTTGGCCGACCTGAGAATGCACGTCGGAAATGCCGAACAGTCGATCGCGTGAGGGATAGGAATCACTGGGTCGATAGTGTTCCGGCGAAAGCGCTCGAATGGTAAACATTCCCGATTGCGTCCCCGTGAGCACGTATTCGCCGTTGAAATTTGAAACGGTCTGCGGTTCGTTGCCATCGGGAAAACCGTTGTCGTTCGAATCGGCAAACACGATGACGCCCTTCAGCGGAGGCTCGCCGGGGTCCTGAACTCCGTTGTCGTTCAGGTCGTCATACTGTGTACCGGTGATCTCGTAGCCGAAAAAGCGTGCGCCAAAGTTTAAATCCGTGATCACCTGGTTCAGCGCCACCGTGACCTGATGTGCCGGGCTGGTCGATTCGTGCAATCGCGGCAACGACGCGCGTACAACATGGTTTCCCGGAACGACGTGCAGAAATTCATAGTACCCGTCCACGCCCGTGAATTGAGACGGTTCATCCACATCGTGACCGCCGCTATCGTTGAGATCCAAATACACCGTCGCTCCGGACACCCCGGCTTCTCCGGCGTCCCGAACGCCATCGCGATCGGCGTCGTCAAAGACGTATCCGGAGAGCGTCGTGTCGTTGCTGGTCAGGGCAAAGCTGACGTCCGCCGTGTCGGTGCTGGCGGCGAAGGAGACGGACACCGGATTGGGACTGGTGCTCAAGTACCCGACCGGCAAACTGGCGTAGACAACGTGCGTGCCGAGTTCCAGCGTCGTGAATTCAAACATCCCGGCTTCATCGATGGACGTCGTTGCCGGATCGTCCGCCAGCGTCTGCATCGTCGGCTCGCCGCTGTCCCATTGGCCGTTCTGGTTTTCATCCAGGAACACCGTCCAATCGACCAACCCCGTTTCGCCGGCCGAGCGAACACCATCGGCATTGGTGTCCCCGTAAACGGCGCCACTGATTCGCGTCAGATTGGGTGTGGTCCCGAAATTGGCGACTTCCATCGACGTGGCGTCAACGATCGTCCGGTCCACGAACACCGGCGATGTTGAAAAGAAACCGGGTCGACTGACCAGACCAGCGCGGTGCGATTGAAATTCGAGCGGCGAAAACGAGTACCATCCCGTTTCATCTTCCCCGGTGGCCGGATCGTCGTCCGAGGTCACCGTCGTGCGTTCCCCGGAGTCGAATTGGTCGTTCCCGTTGGCGTCCAGATAAACGGTCCAGCCGGCCAGCCCGGGTTCGCCCGTCTCCAACACGCCGTCACGATCGGTGTCATCAAAGACCATCCCGCTGAGGGTTGCCTTGTTTTCAGTGACTCCCAAGTCGGCAACGGCTTCGGTCGTCGACAATTCGAGCGTGACGGTGGTGAAATCATTGATGTCGTCGATCCAACGCAAATCCGGACGGACCCGTAAGATGTAATCTCCCAGTTCCAGGCTGCCGAAGCGATAGAATCCCCCCTCGTCGACGTCCGTGGTCAGCGGATCATCGCTGGCCGCGGTGCCGACCGGTTCGTTGGCGTCACGGTGCCCGTCGTTGTCTAAATCCAGGTAAACACCCGCGGCATCCACACCCCGTTCCCCCGGGTCGCGGACACCGTCTCCGTCGGCATCAAAGTAAATGTGTCCGGACAGACTACGTCGAGGGAATCGTTCGACGGTGACGATCTCGCTGGCGTGGTTTCCATTGCCGACTCCGACCCCGCCCAATGGACTGTCGGTTGCGTCGACGATCGAGTCATCGTCGCCCAGCAACAACTGAATCGAGCCATCGGAGGAACCCGAATCGACGAGCACCTGAAACGTTTTTCCGTCTGGGAGTCCGGTGATGGAGAGGATGGAAGCTCCGGAAACGCCGGACTGGGAAACCGAAAAGTCACCGGCGTCGACGTTGAACACCGGCTCGGAAAACGTCACGTCAAACAAGAGGTCGGCGAAATCAAGCAACGGCGATGGACTGGCCGTGATGGACACCACGGACGGATTCACGAAATCGAGCACAACGGGATCCGACGTCGGTGTCGCGGTTGAAACGCCAACCCCGTCATAAGGGATCGATCGCGTGTTGATGATCGAATCGTCGTCGGTCAAGAATAGAGCGAATTCGCCTTGACCGCCGGCCGCGGTCAAATCAACGGTCACGGTGTAACTGACCGGCCCATCGGTCACCGAGGCAATGGAGAGCCCTGTGAGTGAGCCCGACACGATTTCCAGTCCAAAATCACTCGCGTCGACGCCCGACACACTTTGGTCAAATGTGACCGTGAACTGAAGCTGTTCTGCCGTTCCGCCGGCGATGACCATGGAGGCAATCGTGGGGGCTGGCAATTGAACGTCGATCGTCGGTGAGACGCCGACCACCGTGCCGGCACCGAAGCCTGTCAAAGGAACGTCGCGATCGTTCCGGATCGAATCATCGTCGACGAGTTCCACCGACAAATCACCACGACCGTACGCGGCGGACAAATCGAGGGTGACCGTGTACGTCGTCCCGTTTCCGGCCACCGTATCGATCACCGCGCCGCTGATTTCGGACGTGGCGATGCGAAAGTCGCCGGCGTCCACTCCGCTGACACTTTCGTTGAACGTGACTTCGTATTGCAGCGATTCCCCCGTCCAGGGACTCGTCGCCGACGTCGTGATCGAAACCAGCTCCGGCACCGGTGTCGTGACCGCCAGGTCGGCGCCCGTCACCGTCGTGGACGCCACCGTGACCCGCAGGGCGTCAGATCGTTCGGCGCGGTAAAGCTCGATGGATTGATCTCGATTGTTGACACGGACGACGACGTCTCCTGCGGAAGAGACCGCCATCAAGGAAGATGTGTTTTGATAGATGTTGCTGATCGTCGCGTCTTTCGTCCCGTAGATCGGCCCCTGCGTCAGACTGCCGTCGGCCGCGCGGTGAAGCAACTGAATCGCATTGTCCAAACCCAAGGCGACGAACACGATCTCGCCATCGGGGCTCAATTGCAGATCCATCGGCAGATCGCGAACGCCGTCGGTATCGAGATCCAATTTGCTGAAGTAGGAGAGTTGCCCGTCGGAGAGCGTATGAAAATGCCAGACCAGATCGTTCAGCGGTGCCGCCACATAAACGTCGCGGTCGTTGTCGGCGATTTCGGCGGACCAATTGCTGTAGAGACTCGGACTACTCTGGGAATCCGTCGCTTGGATTTGCGTGATGTCGCCGGTCAAGGGATCCCGCGTATAGACTCGCATCAGGACGTTGCCATAATCAACGGCATAGAGTTTGGTGCCGTCGCTGTTGAACACAAGGTCCTGCACCCGCGCCGGTACGCCGGTACTGGCAAGCGTGGTCAACGTCCCTTCCACCGGATCAATCGCGTGCGGTGCGATGTAACCGCCACCGACGTACAGGTGCTTTCCGTCGGGTGAGACTTCCAGTGCATAGGGACCAATGTCGGGGACATAGATCAGTTGTTTTCGCACCAACGTGCCGTCGGCGGTATTTCGTGCGTACACCGCGACGCGTTCGGTCTGGTCTTCGGAGACATACATGAACGCGCCGTCGGGCGTGAACGCGATGTCACCGGCAGCGTTGGTGGCGTCGACAAATTGATCGGCCAGGACTTGAACCTGCGTCAAGGATTCGGCCGCGGTTTGGGGCATCGCCAGGACAACGATCGCGTCGGACAAGTGATCAAAAACGTACAGGTGTCGTCCATCGGGACTCAGTCGCAGCGTCTTATTGTCGGCGTTGAAGTTCACCAGATCGGAATACGTGCTGGCCGTCACGTTGTCCCAATCGTTGTGTTCCAGCGCGTTCCAGACGCCTGAATCGACGCGAAGTGCATACTCGCCCGGGTCAATGGAAACGAACTGATACCACCCGGATTCATCGTCTTGCACCGTCGCGGGGTCGTCGTCAGCGGTGATCGTGCTCGGTTCGCTCGCGGCATCGAACTGGCCGTTGTCGTTCAAATCCAGGTAGAGAGTGACCCCGGCAACGCCGCCTTCGGTTGGGTCTTGCACGCCATTCTCGTTGAAGTCATGCCACAGCGTTCCTTCAATCGTTCCGGTCTTGGTGATCGTCACCGGATGGGAATTCGAATCTCCGTTGCCCGCACCCGGACCGCCCAGCGGTTGCGTCAAGCCGTCCGTGATCGAATCATCATCCACCAACCGCAACGTCAGCGTCCCGTCACCGTTGCCGGTGTCGACATCGATGGTGTAGATGTCACTCGAACCGGATACCCCAAGAATCGATGCGCCCGTGATGCCGACCGCGTCCAATTGGAAATCGCTGATGTCGACGTTTTGCACGGGTTCGTCAAAGTTGACGGTGAAGGTGATTGTCGATTCGGCCGTCACCGTCCCGGCAGCGGGCAACCAACCGCTGACCAACGGGGCCACATTGTCCACGTCAAAGGAGATCAACGCGACGGTCTCCGTCCCCGTTCCGCCGAAGGGTTCCCCCAGCGTGTCGACGATCGAGTCATCGTCGTCGAGCATCAGGGAAACGGTTCCGTCGCCCGACAATCCGCTGATCGTCACGGTGTAGATCGTCGGTCCGTCGGCGACTGTTCCGATCGTCGCGGCCGGAAATGCCGTCAGCGTTTCGGCGCTCAACACGAGGTCGGCCTCATCGAACCCGCTGACCGGTTCGCTAAATTCGATGGTGATCGTTGCCGAGGTTTCGCTGGTCGGGTCGGGGCGGTCGGATGTCGCTGAAACCAGAACAGGCGATGGATTGAATAAGCCGAAATCGAACCTGTCGTTCTGTGCTCCAAAACTCAATGACGTCAGATGATTTGTTTCGCTGCGAGTCCCCTGGTCCCGCGTGAACAGGTGTAAGTTGCGTTCGAATCCGTTGACGGCATAGACGTACTTGCCGTCCGGGCTGACGGCGGTGTCGTCCACCCCGCGCATCCCCGGCACATCGACGTCGTCGGTCAAGACATCCAACGCCGTAAACGCCCCGGTGACCGGATCGCGAGTCAGCGTGTTCAAATTTGCGTAGTCGTCGTCCGCATAGTGCAGCGACGTTCCATCGGGCGAAAGCGAAGCACCGGCCGGTGTTGCCGGCATCACCCGCCGGGAATGAACACTCAGCAATCCCGTCGCGGGATCACGTCGCAGCGTGGTCAAGTCCTGATTGTTGAACGTGTCCCAACCGCTGACGATGATAAATTCGCCGTCGGATGAACTGAGCAACCGGGTAGGACGGCGCACATCGGGTAATTCTTGGATCTTGGTGAGCGTCCCATCGGTCGGGTCGCGATCAAAGGCGTTGATGTAATACTCGGCAAAACTGCCTGCATAAACATGCCGTCCGTCTGGCGAAATGGTCAGTCCGGACGCGTTTTGCAGCCTCGGCGTCTCGGCCCAGTCATGGAAGGTTTGCAGCAGCGTGACAACGCCTGTTGCCGGTTCGACGCCAAACACTCGTAGTGTGCTATCGGTATAAGACGTCGCGTACAAGTTCTTCCCATCGGGGCTGATCTGCAGATCCTGGGAAGCGGTACTGCTGATCCCCGCCGCTGACAGATCCAGACTTTGGACCTGTGTGAGCGAACCGTCGTTCAAGTCAAATCCATAGGTTTGCAGTTGCTTGCTCTGCTTTGAGTAGAGAAACAGAAACTTGCCGTCGGGGGAGAACGTCGGTGATTGAGGATCGCCAAAATCGGTCAAGCTGCCCGCCGGATACCAGTGCAACGACTCCAGCGTTCCGCCGGGATGCTGTCGAAAGACGGCGATGCCGCCGCCACCGTCGCTGACCTGCAGCACGACGAAATCCCCGTCCGGTGAGACTTCGACGCCATAGTTGCCGAACACGGTCACCAGCAAGGGATCGGTCGTGATGGTTTGTTGATGGCTCAGAAATCCGCTGCCGCCGGTGAACTGACGTGGCGCGGTCTGCAGGTATTGCGTGCCGGAGACTTCAATCGCGATCGTCGCGGGTCCGGTCTGGTCCGTTGAGATCGCATAGAGTCCCGATTCATCGGTGTCGATGGTCCCCGGATCATCATCGCTGGTGACGGCGAAGGGTTCGCCCGCGTCGCGGACGGCATTGCCGTTTTCGTCCAGGTAGACCAGGATGCCGCCGATCCCCGGTTCGGAAGCATCTTGATACGCGTCGTCGTCCTCGTCATGGAAAATCCGTCCGGTCACGACCGCCGGCTGGACCGTTTCAACGGCGCCGGCAAAGTCGCCGTTGCCCAGACCGGCCCCTGCCAAAGGCAAATTAACGACGTCAATGATGCTGTCGTCGTCGACCAGGTTCAGCGAGATCGTTCCCGTACCGGAAGTGTTGGTGACAACAACGGTGTAGCGATCGTCGGCACCGTTGACGGATTCAATCGTGACGTCTGTCAAACCTGTGGCATTGACCTGAAAGTCGCCGACGTCGACACCGCTTACAGGCTCGCTGAATGTCACCACAAATTCAAGTCGACGGGTGGAGGTCGAATCGGTATAGACGTTTTCGATCGACTGGACCGTCGGGGCGAGCAAATCGATGTCGATCGCTGACGAGGAAAACGTGCCGTCGCCGATCGCCGGGCCGCCCAGGTCAAGACCATACAAATCGTCGATGGAACCGTCATCGACCACCGTGACGGTCAGCGTTCCCTGCTCGGCGCCCAATGAGATCGTTGCGGTGTAGCTGTCGCCGGATCCGACCAACCCGGTCACCGTCGCCGAAGTCAGTGAACCGCCGAGTTGAACATCGTCGAGATCAAGTCCGACCACGGGTTCGCTGAATGTCACCTCAACATCGATCGTGTTTGTCGTCGCAGGAACGCTTCCGACGTAGTCGATCGAGACACCCTGCGGCGCCACGTTGAGAGCGGCAAAGCCTGGCAGAACGGTTGTTGAACCCGTCGCGACGGTCGCCTGGGTCGTCGTCGCGGTCCACTCGCCCGCATTGCGATTGAAAATCACGACCGCGTCGTCGTAGGCGCCGACCACATACAAAAACCGACCGTCATTGGAGAACTCGGCATCCCAGGCACCGTTGAGCCCGTCCACACCACCAAATCCGTCGCGGTATCGCAGCAACGAAGTCAGCTGGCCGGTCGATGCGTCACGTCGAAAGATCTCGATGGCATCGTACGCTTCGTACATCGCCACGACGTGGTGACCGTCCGGGCTGGCCAGCACCGATATGGGCCGGGCGGACGACGTCCCATTGGGGTCGGCGGTCGTCTGATGAAACGTCAACAAACCTGTCGTTGTGTCTCGGTCGAATACCGCAATCTTATCGCTGAAATAGCCGGCCGCGTACAGGTTCTTTCCATCGGTGCTGACCGACAGACCGGATACTCCGGACAGCCCATCGACGGATGGATCCGATTGACGGATGGTTTGTTTCAGGGTCAACAATCCGCTGGAAAGGTCACGGTCATAAACGGTGATCGCCGAACTGCTGGCCCCGGAGACGTACACATGCCGCTGGTCAGGACTGAATTCGGCGGCAAAGGCGCCGCTCGTATTGCCGACGTATTTCTGCGTGTAGGAAACCAGCCCCGTGGACGGGTCGCGTGTAAACAGGGTGACCGAGCCATCGGTGAGCGCCGCGACGTACAGGTGCTTTCCGTCGTCGCTGACCTGGACGCCCACGGCTTCGTTCAAACCGTCCACGCCGCCGATTCCGTCGGTCAGTTTTCCCAGGAATGACAACTGCCCGGTCAGCGGATCGCGATCAAACATCACCAGTGCGTCGTCGAGTGCCGAAGCCACGTACAGGTTTTCACCGTCCTGGGTGATCGCGATCGACTGGGCGCCCCACAGTCCGGACACGCCGCCGACGTTGTCGACGACTTGCTGGACGACAGTCAGTTGTCCGGTCGCGGCATTGCGTGAGAACACCGTGACCGAATCGTCGTTGTACGAGGCGACGTAAAGGAAGTTGCCGTCGGGACTGGTCGTCACCCCGGCGGCTTCGTCCAAGTAGTTGGCGCCGGACGTCCCATCCTTGATCGCTCTGACGAAAGAGGTGCTGCCGATCGGAGCCGCGCGTGTCGCCGGGTTCGTCAATTCAAACCCCGGCGGTGGCAAGACGACGACGGTATGTTCGCCATCAGCGATGCCTTGAACCAGATACGTGCCCGCTTCGTCCTGGTCGGTCGTGGCCGGATCGTCGCCCATGGAAATTGCAAACGGTTCGCCCGGATCCAGTGTTCCATCGGCGTCCAGGTCGACGAACACGGTCGCTCCGGCGATCCCGACTTCTCCCAGGTCCGCGTAGCCGTCTTCGTCGGCATCCAACACCATCCGTCCGCTGATCGATCCTGATTTCAAGACCGTCAACGATTCGGAAAGCATTCCCCCGTTATCCACACCGACTCCACCGAGCGGATTGAGCGCCGCGTTGACGATGGAGTCGTCATCGAGCAACCGCAATTGCAACGTGCCGTCGCCGCTGCCGGTGTTGACCAAGACGTTGAATTGCGTGGGGCCTCCGGTGACCTCAACGATCGTCGCGCCGGTGAGGCCCGTCGACTCGATCACGAAGTCCGTCGAATCGACTCCGGTCACCGGTTCGTCGAAGGTCGCGATAAAAGAGACGGTCGGGTCGGTGATGGGACCGGCGACGGCGGGACTGAGATCCGTGACCGATGGAGACAGGTTACGGATTCCAAAATCGACACCGGTCGTCTCACGTCGCGTCGTCGTGACCGTGATCGGCTGGGCCGTGACGTCGCCGCTCAGTCGTGTAAACCGGGTCAGACTGTGATCGCTTGCCGCCGCCGCGAACAACTCTCGTCCGTCGGGCGATAGCTTGACAAACTCCACTCCACCAAGCGAGTCGTGTGGCGAAACATCTTCCAGGACTTGTTGCGATGTCAGCTCACCGGTTTGTAAATCACGCGAGAGAACAACGATCTTGCTGATGCCATTGTCGGCGACATAAACAAATCGTCCGTCGGCGCTGATCTCCAAGTCCCGCGGCGTGAGCAGCCCGACGCTCGCGGTGGGTTGCTGCGTCCACTGTCCGGCGATCAACTGGAAAATATGGACTTTGTGCGATCCACTGGTCGCACTGGAGCAATAAACGAATTCTCCGTCCGGCGAAAACTCGATATCGGTCGACGATCCGATTCCCGGGAACGACTGCGACTCGACCAAACGACCGCTTCCCGGGGTGATGTCGTAAACGGTCAGCCTGGACTGAAAATACGAATGCACGAAGAGCTGAGTGCCGTCGGGGGAGACCTGAACGAGATCGGGATAGTCCAACCCATCGACCCCATCGAATCCCTGGCGCAGCTCTTGGATCGGTTGCAACAGCCCCGTTGAATCGTCGATCCGATAAACGGAAACCGTGTCGCTATACATGCCCGCCGTAAACAGAAACTCACCGTCGGGGCTGATCGCCACAGAACGGATTCGATCGAACGAACGATTGTCACTGACCGCGCCCTCGACCGAATCCACGACGGTCAGTTCGCCGGTCGCTGCGTCGCGACGGACGACAAAAATGGTGTTGATTGCGATTAAATACCCAAACCGCTCGTCGGAATCGAAGATCAAGTGCGACGGACTTCCCAGACCCGCAAACCCCGGGCTGGCGTCCGACCAAGTCGCCTGCAATGCGAACGGGTCGTTGACCGAAACGCGTGAATAAAGCGCCAGCTTGGATCCGTACGGTGACAACGCATAAAGATGTTTGCCGTCGGCGGTGAGCGAGATTCCGTCAACGCTGTACAGCGTGTCGGACGAATTGACTCCGGCGAAAAGGGAGTCCGCGACGGTCAACTGCCCGTCGTCTTGGGCGTAAGAAACCGGCGCGGTCTGTCGATGCTGTGGCGAATCGATTCGCACGGCATACGTCGTCGCGTCCGCCAGACCGTTTAATTCATAGGTCCCGGCTTCGTCAATCTCGCTCGTCACCGGATCATCGTCTTGCGTGGTCACCACGGGTTCGCCGGCGTCTCGGGAACCGTTTGCGTTGGTGTCCGCGTAGACGATAATGCCGCCCGCGCCCGATTCGTCGCGATCGTAAAGACCGTCCGCATTGGTATCGATCCACAGACGGCCACGGATCGTCGCAGCGTCGATCACAACGGCGGAAGATTGGAACGATCCGTCACCGGCACCGCCGCCGGCCGTGCCGACGTCACCGAGTGCATTGGCCGCCACGTCAACGATCGTGTCATCGTCAACGAGCGCCAGCGACACGCTGCCGGCCGTGCCGCTGACACCGACTTCGACGCGATAGACACGGGCATCGCCTGTTGCGACGACGGCATCCACGCTTCCGACTGCCCCTCCGACGTCGACGGTTAGAAAGTCGGAGACATCGACGCCGCTGACCGGCTCGTCAAACGTCACAAAAAAATCAAGCTGGCGGGCCAGCGGGGCGACTCCGGGGGCCGCCGCAATGGCGACGACCTGCGGAGGAAGGGAATCCACGTGCAAAGCATCCGTGCGGCTGACCACCGCACCTGTTCCGACACCACCGATCGGGATCGAATCGACGTCCACGATCGTGTCATCATCGATCAACTGCAGTTGCAAATTGCCGGCGTAATCCGGCGTCGAGACGCTGACGGTGAATTCAGTCGGGCCCCCGGTGACCGATGTGATGGCAGAATGATCCAGCCCGCTGGCAAACAACTGAAAGTCATCGACGTTCACGCCTGAGACCGCTTCGTCAAAGACAAGCGTAAAATCAACCTGGTCGGCGGATACGGGACTGACCGATGCCGTTGAAAACGAGACCACACTTGGCGATGCATCGCCGACTGCAAAGTTGACCTGTGTGATCGACTGCCCCTCCACGGTCGTGACCAGCGAAGCAATCGGGGAACGCCCGGTGGGGTTGGTCCAGAACGTCTGAATTCGATTGCTGCCCTGGGACGCCAGGTAGAGGTGCTGCCCGTCGGGGCTGATCGCGATGCCTTCGGCATTGGCCATGCCTGGCACGTCGATTGAGTCGAACGTTTGGTTCAACGTCACGACGCCGCTGCTCGGGTCCCGATCAAACGTCAGCAGTGAATCGGTGTAACTGGACGTCGCATAGATCCCGGCTTGGTCGGGACGCATCACCAGTTTGTCCAATCGTTTGGATCCCAAATCAATCGACCCTTGGACTTGGACATCGCCGGTGGCCAGATCCCGTGTCAGCGTCCACAGACGACCATTAAAATCGGCGACGTAGAGGAATCGACCGTCGTCGGAAAAGACGACGTCGCGGTTCGATCCCAGCGACAGACTGGTTCCACTGGCAGTGACGATTCCCGTCGCCGGATCACGGTCCAACAAGGTCAATGGATTCCCACTGCCCTGCGTCGCGACCGCAACAAGCGTTCCATCTGGCGAAACACGTGGCTGTGCGGGAAAGTCCAACCCGACGACACCGTCGATGCCCTGTGTAAACGTTTGGGTGTGCGTGAGTGTTCCGGCGGCAGAATCGATCGCGTAGATCAGCAGGGACTTCGTCGTTGTCGACGTCGCAAACAATTGTGACCCGTCCGGTGCGATCGCCAAAGCGTTGACGCGATCCAGGTTGGCATCATCGTTGAGGGTGATCGATTGAACGACCGACAACGCGCCCGACGCGTCCATCTGCACCACATTGATCGCGTCGGAGTACTCCGCCGGAACGTACAAGAAACTCCCGTCGGCAGAAAAGACGCCGCGTCGAAGCCCGTACAGCGACGTGCCATCGAGTTCCGACTGGAACGTCAACTGACCGTCTTGCACCCGCCGCGCGAACGTGGTGACGCGTCTCCCTTGATCCCAACCGACGACGACGAATTGGCCATCCGGTGAGACTTGTATATCCCGTGGTCCGGATCCGCTGGTCTGTGTCGGCCGCAGTGCGTTTTCAAACAGGGTCAGCGTTGATGTGGTGGCCGGCAAAAGCGGTGCGGTCTGCCGGGTGTTGGCCGGCAACTCGATCGTCACCTGATGAGTCTGTTCGCTTAAACCACCCAGCACATAACGCCCCAGTTCGTCAACGCCCGACGTTCCCGAATCATCGGCCGTCGTTTGCGTGAACGGTTCGCCGGCGTCTCGTGCGCCGTTGCTGTTCAGGTCGGCATAGACCGTGACGCCCGCGATCCCCGTTTCGGCATTGTTTTGAATGCCGTCTTGGTTCGAATCGCCGAACACCAAGCCCTCGACCGACGCCGTCAATAAATGGCGTGCCTCCAAGGACTGGTAAAGCATTCGGCGTCGAGACTGTCGTGGCCGTCGCCGGGCGGCACGATTGGGACGCGGAAAGGGACGGTTACGTCGCGCAGACATCATGTTGCGAACCTCCAGCCAAGCGACTTGGGGAAAGCGGCTTGGCGATCCGGTGATGAGGGGGGGGAGAATGAGTGCGGGCAGGGAGACCGGCTCGCTAGCTTAGCGGCTTTCAACGCGCGCCGCAAAATCCGGCGGATACCCGCCAGGTCGCCCGAGGACGGTTCCCCAAGCCTAATCGGAATGAGCCCACGGATGGCAAGGCGTACCCACGGATGTAAAACAGCCAGGGATCCGTGTCGAGCGAATGGCCTATCCCACGTATTCGCCGATCGTTGTTTACCGGGCGCCCAACAGCGATCGGATGTAGCCGGCAAACCCGCGCATGTCGGACGGCAGCGGGTGCTCGCCAGACGGTCCGATGATGATCGGGCCGTCGATCGGATCGGGATGCAATCCGTGGCTGCCGCGGACCAGCGTCGGGTCGAGCGGAATGACGTCCATCTTGTAGCGCATGCCGAGCTTCTTTTGCAACAACCGCGCCGCCACCCGGACTTTGCTGGTCATGAACAATTCGCAAGGGTCGTAGCCCGGCTTGCGATGGATATCCACCGTGCGGGCAAAGTCGGGCGCCAGCGCGTCGTCGTTCCAGTAGTAATACGTGAACCAGGCATCGGGCTGGGCCAATGCGATCAGCTCGCCGCTGCGCGGATGGTCGAGTTCCAGATCACCGGGATCAAACACGCCGCCGATACCCGGGACCGATTCAAGTTCCTTTCGCACCGAGGCGACCAGCCCGGGATCGTTGACGTAGACGTGCGCCAATTGATGATCGGCGACCGCAAAGGCCTTCGATTCCCCCGGCATCAAGACTTCACCAAACGGCCCGTTCCGCACCGACAACCAGCCGGCCTGACGCAACACACGGTTGATGTGCACCGGGCGATCGACGGGAACCAAGCCGTATTCCGAAACGATCACCACCTGCGCCCCGATCTCATCGGCGGCCGTTAGGATCGTTTGAACACACTGGTCGACTTCGGCCACCCGCGCCGGGTCGTGGTCGGGAAATCGCTGGAAGTCGTAATCCAGATGCGGCAAGTAGGCGAGCGTGATCTGGGGCTGCTTTTCGCGGAGCACCGTTGCGGTGGCCTCCGCGATCCAGCGGCTGCACGGCAGACCTGCGCCGGGCCCCCAGAACGTGAAAAAGGGGAACGCGCCGTGACGCCCGGTGAGATCGCACCCGGTGTGATCGAGCACGTCGAAGACCTTGCTGCCGTCACAGCCGTAATGCGGCTTCGGCGTGCAACTGTAGCGCGCCGTCGACGACTGATTGAACCACCAAAACATTTTGGCGGTTTCGAAATCGTCATAGAACGCGGAACCTTCGACCAACGAACGGGCTTGCTGCCAGAACCGGATCTCCTGGGTCTCGCGGTAGTACCAGCCGTTGCCGACCACGCCGTGATCGCGGGGCGCCAACCCGGTTAGCATCGTCGCCTGGGAGGTGCAGGTGACCGCCGGCAGCGGGCTGGTCCACGGCATGAATTGCTTGCCACCCCCGGCAAGATTGTCGCTGGGCGGATTCCCCGCCAGCGAGCGAATGGCCGGCGCGTCGGCGAGCAGCCGCGCGGTCAACCCGACGACGTTGATAATGCAAACCCGATTCATCATTCGGGTTCGTCATCCGGAACCGGCGGAAGCGTCATCACCCGGTACAGACAATATGTCAGCAATGTGATCACCGAACCGACCGAGCAGGCCATCACGATCCAACCGTAGATGTTCATTTGAGTTTCAGGTTTCAGGTTTCAGGTTTCAGGTTTCAGGTTTCAGGTTTCAGGTTTCAGGTTTCAGGACAACTTGGAACCTGAAACTTCGAACTTGCAACTTCACTCCATCTGGTCGAACCGGCCTTGCTGACGCCAGCGGATTCCCGCGACGTGAACCATCACGGTCAGGAACGCGATCGTGCCTCCGATGAACAACAACGACATCAAGATCACTTCATCGCCGGCGATCTTGGACAGATACCCTTGTGTGACCGCGCCCGTCTCCGGATCCGTTTTGTCCAACACGTTTTCCCAGGCGAACGCGATGAAGATGAGCCCCAGATAAACAGGAACGACGTACTTCAGCATGTATTGCACCACGGTTGGGATCCTTAGATGCGATCCCTGACTGGACTCTTTCGCACCCTGCTCGATCCCAAACACCCAGCCGTAAATCACCGCCTGGACCATCGCGAGCACGAAGATCAAAAACGTGCCGACCCAGAAATCAAACGTGTCGAGTGCTTTCAGCCCCGCAGAAAAGTACATCACGAATCCGCTGCCCGACAGCGAGATGATGCCCAGCAACGACACCGACGCACCGCGCTGCATCCCGAAGCCTTCTTCGAAGAACGCGATCACCGGCTGCAGCATCGACAGGCTGCTGGTGATTGCGGCCAGGAACAACATAAAGAACCACAGGAATCCGAAAAACTGTCCGGCCGGCATCTGGGCGAACACATTGGGCAGCGCGGTGAACCCCAGGCCAAACGTCCCCTGATCCCCTGCCGCCGCACCGAGAAAGATGAACGCGGCCGGCAACGTGATCAAGCCGCCCAAGCAAACTTCGAAAAACTCATTCATCCCACAGGCGGTCAACCCACTGAGCACCACGTCGTCTTTTTTCTTCAGGTAGCTGGCGTAGTTGACGATCACGCCGAACCCGACCGAGAGGGAGAAAAAGATCTGGCCGGATGCGGCGAGCCAGGTCTTGGAATCCAACAAGGCCGAAAAATCGGGATTCCACATGAATCCCAATCCCTCATTCACTTTGTCCGCCGGCAAGGTCAGCACCCTGGCCAGGACACACAGGGCACACACGACCATCAACGGAATGGCGTAGCGACAGAACGTCTCGATCCCCTTGGCGACGCCGCGGTAGATAAAGATGAAGTTGATCACAAAGGTGATGACCACGAAGTACAGCAGCGACGACTCGCCGCGAAACGCCGCGCCGTTTTGCCCTTCGCCGCTGCCGACAAAACTGCCGAAGAAAGAACCGTAGGCCTCGGGGTCGTCACCGAGCATCAGGGAACCGTTTAAGTACGAAAACGCATACGCCAGACACCAGGCCTCGATGACGACGTAGTACATGTAGATCACCAGCGGAATCAGCAGTGCCGGAACCGCCAGGTAGCGTGCCTTGGCATTGCGGCAAACGACGCTAAAAATCCCCGGTGAGGAATTGAAACCGTGGTGCCCGCCATAACGCCCCATCGTCCACTCGGCCCAGCACAGCGGGATGCCCAGCACCAGCAACGAGATGAAGTAGGGCAACAAGAACGCGCCGCCGCCGTTTTGAGCGGCTTGGCCGGGGAACCTCAAGAAGTTGCCGAGCCCCACCGCAGAACCGGCGACGGCCAAGATCACGCCGATCCGAGTCCCCCACTGTTCTTTGCTGCCGTGATGCGAAGCCGTCTGGTTTTCAGATGAATTTTCCACGTCTTTCCAGTCTTTGGATCGGGACATGCGGACAGGCGAGACGTCAGTTTACCCGGCAGAGCAGAATTTTGGGCGGCCGGACACGTGAAAAGCTGTCCCGACGTCGGAATGGACCGACAACACCACCTGCCGGCGACGCCAAGTAAAAATGCTCGCCCTCGACCGGCGGCGGATCCGGGCTGCAACGCCCGTCGCAGCGTGGACGAATCGACATCCACCCGCGCCTTGCCTTCCATCGCGGAGGTCCGCTTCGCTGATCGGTTGCACGCCCCACCGACTGCGCGGCGATGCGATCGGAAACTCACGCAAAGAAATCGAAAACTCAAAAAAGATTCTGTTCGCCTGACCGCCCGGTCGTCGCCCAGCTAAGAGACGACAAGTCGATCAACATCGCCGAAGCGCGGGAGCAACGAAATGCAACAACCTGCGAGATGCGGCGACCTGCGAGAAGGCCTAGCGAAAGCCAGAGAAAATCGAGGCCTTCACAGCGAGTGGAAGAGAGTGGTCAGGGCCGGGCTCGAACCGGCGACACCGGCCTTTTCAGGGCCGTGCTCTACCAACTGAGCTACCTGACCAGCTGGAAGATTCATTCGATCTGCGGGGATCCTAGGGTATGATGCGTGGGTTCGTCAATTGGTTCACTACAAGACAAATTTCAATTCAGACCACACCGATTGCGACGGCGACTTTTTGCAGATGCGTCCGACAGCTTATGATAGCTCGAAAAATCTCTCCAAACGGCGATTTCCTCACCGATGTGACCAGCTCGCTAACTTTTCACACCAATTCCCTGCCGGCACTCGCGGCATTTGGGTTTTCCGATCACACTAACGCCACCGGCAGCCCGTCGTCTGGCAGCCGGTCGTCCCATTCGGGTCGAGCACGAATCATGAATTCCGGCCACGCGCGGATGGGCGGAGGTAGTTAAAAAAGATGTCAACCATCGTTGAGCAGGAAGAAAAAACGGACCAGCTGGAAGCGGCCAGGCTGGAGCGCGAGCTCGAGCGCGAAAAACTGAAGCTCAGCCGCTTCGATTCGGTGACCTCGCTATTCCTGGCGTTGATCCTGTTTCTCGGTGCGTTCGTGTTCATGATGTTCGTCGTCTGGTTACTCAGCGGGGAACCCAAACCGATCGCGTTGGCGCCGATCATCGAAAACCCGCCCGGCCGCGGTGAAAACCCCGAGGGTTTCGAGCGTGATTTTGAACCGCCGGGGGCCGAAGAGGTCGAGGATTTGATGGAGCCGACGCTGGCCGACACGATCGAAGCGGTCACCGACGCGGTCAGCAGCGTGGCCGCTTCGCTGACGACCGCCGACACCAATGCCACCGCGTCGACGCAGGGAACCGGCCAGGGGGACAGCCGCCCGCCCGGCCCCGAGGGCGAGGGGGACGACATCATCGGCCGCTGGGAACGCTGGGAGCTGACGTTCAACGCCAAAGGCAAAAAAGACTACGCGAAGCAACTGGATTTTTACAAAATCGAACTGGCCGCTTTCGGGGGCGGTGGCCCCAACGTCATCGAGATGGCTAGCAACTTGTCCACCTCGCCGACCAAGCGGGTCAACACACAGCCCAAAACCGAAGAACGACTGTACTTTTCTTGGAAACTCTCCAACCCGCTGCTGCAATTTGACCGCCAGTTGCTCGGCGCCGCCGGCATCCAGGTCAGCGGCCGCAACGTGATCCGCTTTGTCCCCAAGGACCTGGAGAACCAGTTGGCCAACATGGAAAAGCAGTACGCCGAAGAAAAAGGAAAAAAATTCCCCCACTCGATCGCCAAAACCGTCTTCGAAAGCACCGCCGACGGTAGCGGCTATGTCTTCAGTATCGTCAGCCAGCGATACCGAAAAGGCTACTGAGCCGATCGACCGGGGACGCCGATCCGGGGGGCGAATGGACGAACCCAGGTTGGCTGGCCACCCTGCAAACGAAACCTCTCAACTAATCAATCAACGGGAAAGACACGAATGTCAATGATCTTTGCGTATTCGCTTTTCAACATGATCGCCGATGCGACCTACCTCGCACTCGCGGCGGTGGCACTTTGGGGGTTGTACTGCATCGTCGTCGTCTGGAATCGCGTCGGACAGAAACGGTTCAAATCCGAGGACGAACAAGACCAGTTCCTCGACGACGTGGAACAGATGATTGAGTCCGGCGACTTTGAAGGCACCATCGACTACTGCGAAGGCGACGGCCGGGCGTTACCGCAGATCATCGAATTGGCCGTCAGCCATCGCAACCTGGGATACAACCGGGCCCGCAAATTCATGATGGACCGTTTTCAGCGCGACGTCATGAGCGATCTGGATTACCGACTCAGCTGGGTCAGCACCGTGATCAAGGCCGCTCCGATGATCGGGTTGTTCGGGACGGTCTTCGGCATGATGGGTGCGTTCCAAACCCTGGCCACCGCCGAGTCGGTCGAACCGAGCAAGCTGGCCGGCGATATCCGCGTCGCCCTGGTGACGACCGCCAGCGGATTGGCGATCGCCATCCCGCTGATGATCCTGGTCGCCAACGTCAACATCCGAATCGCCAAGATGGAAGACCTGGTCGGATCCGGGCTGAGCCGTTTCATGGACGCCTTCAAAGCCGGACTCGCTCGCAGCGGGGGACGCTAACGCATCATGAGTAGCGTGATCGAAGAACCCGACATCGAGGAAGATGACGATTTCGAAATGCCTCGCAAAAAGCGAGACGATGACGAAATGGACATCACGCCGATGATCGACATCACCTTCTTGTTGCTGATCTTTTTTGTCGTCTGCTCCAAAATGGATCCGACCCAAATGGGAAAGATCCCCGAAGCACAAAACGGAATCGCCATCAGCGCCAAAGAATCGGCGGTCGTGTTCATCGAACCGGCCGGCAACGACAAGGTCATCCTGAAACGAATCGACGGAACCGAATTCAGCAGCGACGAAGAAACCCAAACGACCGAATTGGTCGAATACATCTCCGAAGAACTCAAGACCACCCGCGGGGAAGAAAAGAACCACGTGATGATCATGGGCGACGGGGAAGTCGCGGTCGGCGAGGTGACGCGGGTGCAGAAAATCATCGGCGACGCGTTCGAGGACATTTCGTCGACCTACATCGCGGTCAAAGAACTATGACGCGCCGCAACCAATCCGAACTCGATCTGACGCCGATGATCGACGTCACGTTTTTGATCCTGATTTTTTTCATGGTCACCGCATCCTTTTCGATGCAACGTGCGATCGAAACGCCGAACCCGGAGAACGACCTGGCCAGCCGAACGGCCGTTGCCCAGGACCGTGACCCGATCCGATTGCACGTCGACCGGCATGGCAGTTTTTTGTTGATGGCAACCGATTGGCAAAAGGAACTGGTCGGCAAACAGGAATTGGTGAGCGAACTGGCCGCCGCGAAACTCGCCACACCGATGATCACCGACCTGCTGATCGAAGTCGAATCGGCGGCCCGGTTGCAAGCCCTGGTTGACGCGATGGACGCCGCAACGATCGCCGGATTTCACCAGTTCCAACTGACCGAAATCGCTTCCGAATTGATTTAGACACACCGCTCCTCTTCTCGTCTCAACGCATGTCGATTCCAGTTACCTGTCCCCAGTGTGGCGCCACGAACAAAGTCAACGATTCGTTGGCCGGTCGTCGTGTCCGCTGCCCCCAGTGCGACACAGCGGTCCACGTCCCCGAATGGGACGAGAGCGGCGGTCCGCCACCGCTGCCCGGCCCATCCGCTGGGGCGGAGGCTGAACCCGCAACGGTCGAGGTAACGCCGGCCGAAGCCGTTCCGACTCCGGCGGCAACCGCACCGCCGCCAGCCAAAACACCAGCCAAAACACCGGCGCCGTCCCCCGGCACCGGCACCGCAGCGAGTTTCGCGGGCCTGGACGACGACGACGACGAGCCGATCTTCCAAAAAACCAAGCGGGAAGAAGAAGAGCTGGACATGACCCCGATGGTCGACGTCACGTTCTTGCTGTTGATCTTCTTCATGGTGACCGCGGCGTTCAGTCTGCAAAAATCGATCGAGATGCCGCGGCAACAAACCGACGCCCCCAGCACCACGGTCGTCGAAGAGGAAGAGGAAGACTTGGAGATGGTCGAAGTCCAAGTCGACGAATTCGGATCCTTCCTGGTCCTGGCGACGGACTGGCAAGAGGAAACCCCCGGCAAACAAAACCTGATCACGACCCTCAAACGCGCCAACGAAACCGGCAACCCGGCGAGGTTGGTCATCAAAGTTCACGAGCTGTGCAAGCTGCAGTACCTGGTCGACGCGATGGACGCCGGAACCATCGCCGGGTTCACCGAAACCCAGGTCACCCAAGTCGAGGAATTTGATTAATGCCGCTTTCACTCTGTTTCGGTCATCATGGACACAACACGTGGCGGTACGGCGGATCGCTCGTCAACCACTTCTCGTAACCACTCTCTTTATCACGATGCTTGCTAACGAACTGATCGATCAACTGGAACGACGCGGTCTGCTGGACCAGGAGATCATCGAAGCGCTGCGCGAACAACTGGACCAGGGCGGCGCACGGGTGACCCCTGAAGCCGTCGCAAAACTGCTGGTCGACAACGGACAACTGACGCGTTTCCAAGCGACCAAGTTGATCGGCGAAATCCGCAGCGGCGAATACTCCGACGACGCAACGATGGCCGCGGCGGAAGTCGTGGAAGACGACTTGGTCGCGATCGACGAGGACGATGCGGTCGAGGTCCAAGCCGTCGAAGCGATTCCGGTCGAAGCGACCCCCGAACCGTTCGTCGAATTCGATTCGGCCGCAACCGAAGCGGTCCCCGTGGAGGCCGTTCCCGTCGCCGACGGCGACAGCGACCTGCTGTCCGAAGCCCCCCAGCGCGAACGCCCCCGCGCCCGACGCGCCAAACCCGCCCCAAAAGAAAACCAATGGGACTCCTTCAAGATCTATGGGTTCTTGGGGATCATCGGATTCCTGCTCCTCTCCGGCGGCGGACTCTATTGGATCCTGTCCCGCGGCAACGCGGACGAACGCATCCAGATCGCCAACGAACTCTACGACAACCAAAACTACACGCCGGCCCAAGAGAAGTACCTGGAGTTTCTCGATTCGTTCGGCAACGCCAACGAACACAGTTCCCTGGCGCGGACCCGCGTGATCATGACCGAATTGTATCGGGCCGAAGGCATGACCGATCCGACCTATGCGACGGAATTGGCACAACAAAAACTGCCCGGGGTTGAAGACGAAGAGGGGCTCAACGAAGAACGTGGCAACCTGGCCGCGCTGCTGGTCAAGATCGCCGAAAACATCGTCAACGAAGCCAACGAAAAATCGGAAACCACCGCCAAGCGAGAACTGCTCAACAAACTGGAAGAACAAATCGAGTTGACCAACAATCCGCAATACATGACCGGCGCGATGCGGACAACGCTCTCGGGGCGACTCAAAGAAATCGAGGAGGCGCGGGGCCGCGTCGAACGCGAAATCAACCGCAACGAACAACTCGATGCCGCGGTCGATCAAATGACCGCCTTGCTGGCCGAAAAGAAAACCAAAGAGGCGTACGATGTTCGCTACGAACTGCTCCGCTCCTTTCCCGAACTCGGCGACAACGAACGGCTGGCCACGCTGATCGCCAAGGCCAGCGAGATCCAACAACAATTGGTCGAAACCACTGCATCGTTGCCCCAGCGGATCGAAGCCGAAACGCAAACCGATTTGAACCCGATCGTGTTGACGGCACGCTCGGGGGATCGCGTCCCCGATCTGCGTAACGAAGTGATCTTCATTCGAACCAAAGGCAGCGTGCTGGCCTTCAACGGCGAAGACGGCACGTTGCTGTGGCGGCGCTACGTCGGAAACTCCCTGGCCCACAGCCCGATCCGCTTGGACGGCGGCACCGCGGTCTTGCTGACCGGTTCGAGCGACCTGTCGGTGGAACGCTGCGACGGGCGCAGCGGTGATGCCGATTGGCGGGTCAAAATCGGCGAGCCGTTCAACCAACCGGTCGTCAGCGACAACGACATTTTCATCTCCACCAAATCCGGACGATTGATCGAACTGGACGCGACGACCGGTGACGCCAAATGGGCACAACAGATTCCCCAGTCGCTGGAGGTCGGACCGGGGGTCGATGACCGCGCCGCGATCGCTTACATCCCCGGCGATCACAGCAACCTGTATGTCCTGGACAGCAACAACGGCGACAGCCTGCAAAGCTATTACGTGGGGCACAAAGCGGGCACCATCGCGGTGCCGCCCACGCCGCTGTTGGAACACCTGTTTGTGATCGAAAACAAAGGCCCCGAGTATTGCCTGGTTCACATCCTGGGCGTGGACGAAAACGGTGCCAACGTGACCAAGGTCCAGGACCCGGTGCGGATGAGCGGGAACGTCGTCGTGCCGCCGATCGTGGCCCAGCAACGCCGCCTGGTGGTACTGACCGACCTGGGCGAAATCTCCGTGTTCGACATCGAAGTCACCAGCGAAACGGACAAGGTCTCCGTCGTCGCCAAACAACTGGCGTCCTACGGAACACCGACGCTGACACAAATGGCCGTCGGACGCAGCCAAATGTGGACCACCGGCTCGCGGATCGGACGCTACGAATTGCAGGTCAACCGCGCCCGTGTCGTCCCGGACTGGTTTAAACACGAAGGCGACATGTTTGTCGGACAACCGCTGGCGATCGGCGATGCACTGGTGCACGCGCGACAGCTGCGTGGGACCTCCGGCGTCCGGGTCTCCGCGGTCGATCCCAAAACGGGCGAAGAACTGTGGCGCAACGACATCGGCGCCCCCGTCGCCATGCTCCGCCGTGCCGACGCGGGCGTGCACGCCTTGACCACCCAAGCGGCCCTGTTCGAACTGGACCGATCGGCGATCGAAACCGGTGCCACCCGGGCACCGATCGAGAACCGCGGCAGCGTCGGCGTGATCATGCGTTTCGAAGATCCGCTGCAGATCGACGAGAAACGCGCGGTGCTGTTGAACAAGGCCGGCGGCGAAGGCGGCCAGCAAGTCGCCGTCTACGACCCGACTCGCAAGACCGAAAAATTGCGGCTGGTCAGCTTGAACGTGCTCTCGGGCAAACCCTCCGGACGCGGACTGGTCGCCGGCGGAGGATTGTTCCTCACGCTCGACAACGGCCGCGCGGTCGTGATGGATTACCAGACGGGATCGCAACTGGGCAACCCTTTCCAGCCGATCGCCAACCCCGTCGAAAAGATCGCCTGGTCCAACGCCGTGCCGCTTCCCGATGACCCGGGCCAGGTGGTCGTCGCCGACAGCCGCAGCGGTCTGTACCGATTGCGGGTCGGCCCCCGGACGACACCGTTGGCCGAAACCAAACTGCCCTCGCCGACGCTGGGTACCATCGCGGGCGTCGGCACGACGATGATGGCCGCGACCAGCGGACCGGCGGCGGATTTGGTCATCGGTCGAGATCTGGTGACGCTGAAAGACAAATTCCAGACCCAGATGGACGGTCGGGTGATCTGGGGACCGGCGACGGCCGGCGACCAGGCGGTCGTGTTGACCGATGATCAAGTCCTGCGAGGGATCACGACCGACGGCCAAACCACCTTCGCCGTCCCCGTCCCGCGCGGTTTGCCGGTCGGAGACGTCGTGGTCCACGAGGGCAACCTGATCATCGTTTCCGATTCCGGCTGGATCGTCGTGATCGATCCGGCCTCCAATGATCCGGTCGGACTGACCGAGATCGGCGAACCGTTCTCGGCAACTCCCCTGGTCCTGCAAAATCGATTGCTGGTGCCGGGCGAAGAGGGTGTCGTCTACGTCGTCAAGATTCCCAGTGGGGTGAGTGGCCGATGAAGTTCCAATTCCAAGCAACCTTTCGCGTTCTCCCGCGGTCCCTGGGCGCCCTCGCGGTGACCCTGTTCGGCCTGGTCGCGTTCGGACCGAACCGCCCCGCCCAGGCACAGCTGCTGACCTATGCCGAATCCGGAAAGCCGGAAGATTCCGGGCTGGGTTTGTTGCAAGAAGATCCGCACGACATCATCTACTTCACCGAGAAATCCGGTGGCGGATGGGTGAAGTGCCAGTTGTTGCCGTTCCGAGATATGCCGACGACGCGACGTGGCGCGTTGCGGTTTTCGATTCTGGGGTTCGAACTCGATGAATTTGTCGCCAAGTGGACGGATGTCGAACGCATCGATTTCTGGGAAAAACGACTGGAGCGAGAAACCGCGTCACGGATCGCCAACGAAGACTTCGTCGGCGCCTACCCGTTCCTCTCGATCTTGATCCGCGACTACCCGCGACGCCCCGGTCTCAAAGCCCTGCGTTCAGAGTTCCTGTGGCGGAACGCGATTCAACGCGCCTCGGGGAGCCAGCGTGCCGAGTCCTTGGCGATGCTGGAAGAATTGTTTCGTTATGATCCCCAATACAACCAAGCCCAGGTGCTCAAGGCGATCAGTTTGACCACCGGCACGCTGATGCAATCGCTGGTCGACGAAGGTGATCTGGACAACGCGCAACAACTGCTCGCTCGGTTGGAAGAAGACTACGGTCGATTTGATCTGCCGGCGATTTCGAAATGGGAAGGCGAATTCCTGCGGATGGCACAGGAGAAACAAACCGAGGCGATCGAAGCGGTCAAACAAAAGGACTTTCGGTCGGCTCGAAAATTGGCGCGGGAAAGTCTGTATCTCAAACCCGACATCGAGGGCGGTCGGGAATTGGTTCGGAAGATCGACGAGGCCTATCCGCTGGTCTCCGTCGGCGTGCTGCAAGCGGCGCGGGTGTACGACCCCGTGCGCCTGGACAACTGGGCCGCGCGACGCGCCGGCCGACTGCTGTACCGGACGATGTTCGAAATCCAAGGCGCCGCACCCGAAGGCGGCGAATACGATTTCATTTTCGGATCCGCCGAAACGACGCCCGACCGCCAAGTCCTGGAGCTCTCCATCGACACGGCAAAACTGCCCAATCCGCTCAATCGCATCGAAGTCGATTTCCTGGCCGATCAACTGGCCCGGCGGGCGATGCCTGAATCGGAAACCTATTTTTCGCCCTGGGCCGCCTCCGTCACCGGAATCGGCATCGACGGCCCCCAACGCATCGAATGTGTCCTCCGCCGCCCCCACGTGCTGCCCACCTGCCTGCTTCAAATCAACGTCGACGCCAGTTGGTTCGGGGGTGAAAAAGACGGACCGACGGGAGACTATTTCATCGACGTGATCGAAGACAACCAAACCCGGTTCAAGCTGACCGAGGACGCGCGGCGGGCCAGCGGTGATAGCGGCAAGCCACGCGAAATCGTCGAGATCCGATGCGACACCGGAAGCGACTCGGTGTCCAAATTGCTCAGCGGCGAAATCGATGTGCTGGATCAACTGTTCCCCGCCGACGCGATCAAACTGAAAGAACGCCGCGACGTGAAAGTCGTGGAGTACCCGCTTCCCACGATCCACATGCTGGTCCCCTGCTCGGACCACCAATTCGTCGCGGACAAGAACTTTCGCCGCGCACTGCTTTACGGCATCAACCGCGAAGACATCTTGAAAGGCGAATTGTTGGAGAACCATGAATCGCTCGGCTGCCGTGTCCTCTCGGGCCCCTTTCCGGCCGGACTCAGCCAAGACGATCCGCTCGGTTATGGCTATGACACCTCGATCTTGCCGCGACGGTTCGAGCCCAGCCTGGCCCAGTTGTTGGTCTCGCTGAGCCAGAACTTGAAAGCGGCCGAGGCCGAGCGGAAGGGCGAACCCGAACCGAAACTCCGCACCGTACGACTGGCGTTCCCCTCGGACAACCTGTCACGGGTCGCCTGTGAAGCGATTCGCAGCCAATGGGAATTGATCGGGCTGGACATCGAATTGGTCGAACTTCCCGTCGGACGCACCTACCCCGAGCCCGACACGGCGGACCTGGTCTACGTTTCCTGCGCGATCTGGGAACCGATCATCGACGCGCGTCGCTTGCTCGGGCCACGCGGATTGGCCAGGAGCGAGGACCAGTTGATCGGCCTCGGCTTGCGCCGTCTCGAAGAAGCTCGTAATTGGAAAGAAGTTCGCGACCGTTTGCTGGTCTTGCACTCGATTTCGCATCACGAATTGCCGGTCTTGCCGCTGTGGCAGATGGTCGATTCCTTTGCCTACCGGACCAATCTGATCGGCATGGGCAACAACATCGTTTCGCTTTATCAGAACGCCGGGAATTGGAGATTGGAATTTTGAAGCGTTTCACGACCGCCCCGACCCGACTGATTTTCGCCACCACCTGTCTGGCACTGTTGTCCTGGCTGACGGCCGCTTCGCTGTCGGCACAGACCAGCAACGACGCCAGCAACGATGCGGACGAGGCAACGACGAGCGAACCCGAAGACGACACGCCGGTCGCCCAGCCGGATCCCCGCGCCGAAGAGCCCTGGGATTACTCTCCCTATCGGGTCCTGATCTGGGTCGTCTCACGCGACCCCCGATTCACCGCCGACACACTTCGCGAACCGGTACTGGCGTATTTGGATCGTGATTTCAATGCGCTGTGGCGGACCACGATCGCCGACGCCCCGCCGCCGGTCGCCACCGCGTCGTTTCGTTCCATGGACGACCTGACGTACGATCAAATCGCCGCGTCGGATCCGGTGATCGCGGTCAAACGCGATCACGAGGACGCGATTCGAATCCAGTCGGTCCGCAGCCTGCCGCAATACGTCAGTTCGGTCTCGGTCACCCCAGGCATGCAAGCCAACGTCCTGCGTCGCGCCAGTGAACACGGCGATCCGTCGATGGCCGGAACCGCCGCAAAACTGAAACCGTTCGACGGTGACGCGATCGCGTTGGCGGAAACCTGGAACGCCCCGTCCACCGAAGCCCTGCTCGTCACCCGCGGGCAAGCCGCGACGTTTGCCAAACCCGGCGCCAAGATCATTCCCCTGCCCGTGACCGGGCTGGTCGCTTCGACCGTCGAACAGTTCGACAAAGTCTTCGTCGTCCGAATCCGGCAGGACGCCAACGGATCCACCGTCGCGGTGTCGGAGATGGAAACACTGATGCGGTCGTTCGGCGCCGTCGTTGAATCGCCCTTCCTCTCGGCCGTCGACCTGCCCAACGTCGTCGGCCATACCGTCACCCAGGCGTTTTCACCGATGGTGCGGATCGATGATGCCGGACAAAAGACGGCGACAGGAATGATCCGCGCCGGAAATCTGATCCTGGACCCCGAGTCACCGGCGAACGTGACGGTGGGCAGCGCCCTGCAGCCGATGATTCGAAAGAACGACCGCAACGGGAAACCGATCGCCGTCGGTCGCATCGAATGGGCCTACCTGATCGCGACCGAACGCGAAGGTCCCAACGTCAACATGGACTACTACTCCGGAATGGCCGGCGGTCTGCAAGGCCGAAAGAATCAACGCACCTTCAAAATGGGCATGCTGCTGAAACCGCAACGCGACGAAACACTGCTGCGGCTGCACGTCAAAGGCCGCGAAGATCTGCCCCTGATCGGCTACGAACTCTACGAACGCGAACTGAAAAGCAAATCGATGAGCTTCGTCGGGCGGACGGACTGGAACGGCCGTTTGGCGATCGAAAAATCCGATCACCCGCTGCGTTTGCTGTACGTCAAAAACGGCGGCGCCGTGCTCGCCCGTTTGCCGATGGTGCCGGGGCTGACGCCCAAAGAAGTCGCCGACCTGACCGGTGATGACATGCGACTGCAAGCCGAGGCGTACATTCGCGGCGTGCAAAACGCAATCATCGACCTCGTCGCGATTCGTCAACTGCTCGCCGCACGGATCCGCATGCGACTGAAGAAAGGGCAGATGACCGAAGCCGAAGAACTGCTCAATGCACTCCGTGATCAACCCACCAACGAACAGTTGGCCGATGACATGGGAAGGAAGCAGGGGATGTTCTTGAAGGAGATCGGGACACGCAATCCCAACCAGCGTCGCAAAGTCGACATCATGTTCAAAGAGACGCGAGAGATGCTGGGCAAACAGATCAACCCGACCGTCATCCGCGATCTGGAAACCGACGTGCAGCGCGCCAAAGACAATGGCGGTAAACTGCCCGACGACCCGGAAGAAGAGGGCGAGGCCTAGGGCGTCGACACGTAGGTCACGCTGTGCGTGACCGCTGGCATGCACAGCATGCCCGACAACAGTCGATTCAACCCCGCCAGTCGGGACGCTTCCGCCGCGCCTTGGGGTGATGCGTGACAATCTTGAATGTCGCATCGCGGCCGGAAAGTTTCTTTCCCATCGGACGCCGGGTCAGCCGCACCAGCTTGGCACGCAGCCGCTGCTCGGTTTCAAACATCTCATCATCGATCTCAAACTCGACGAACTTGGTGACTAATTCTTCGGGATCGAGTTTCCGGGGCTGATCGGAGTTGTTTTGCGGCAATTGAAGCGGTGCCCCCGATGAGGCCCCACCGAACTGCCAGACGGTGTGATGAAAGAAAACGTCGTCCCGAAAGTCTTCGGCGTCGATGAAACCGTAGTCACCGTTGGGGTCGATGAAACGGATCGTGCCGAGCCGCTTGCGGGTGATGCGGAATTTTTTCGGACGTTCGTCTTCGGGCGGTTGGGGCTTATCGTGGGACACAGCAAGGGGACGCGAACGGGACGGGACAGAACGGGACGGGACAGTGCGGGACACTTATCCAAAGGTAACAAGAAAGTGGATCCGCGATAGATGAAATCCGCCAACGCGGATTCGCCCCCGCCGACTAATTGACCTCGGCCGCAAACGGGGTGTCCTGGATCCCCAACCAATCCGCAACCGAACGCGTCGTCGCCCGGCGAATCACCATCGGCCACAGCTCGTGATCCCCGGCAAACACGTCCTGATCGGTCGCGTCCATCATGTGCCAAAACCCCGCCTCCCGTTCGGCACGCAACTGGTCGATCGACCAACCCAGGTGTCCGACGATCAAGCGATACGGTCCCGGCTTTTGCCTGACCAGGGTCTCCAGCATGTCCCGCTGGGCGGCCACGTAAATCCCCTTGCCCGCCTCGGCCTCGGCATGCTCGCTGGACGTGTGGACCGCCACGACGGGGCCCGAAAGCGGACCGCCGAAATGAATCATGCCGAGCGATTTGGAGGCCTCGGCGGCCGCCTGGGCTGCCAACGCGTGCTTGTTTCCGCCCGCTTGGGGATCGCTGGCGGCAGCGTCCATGGCGCTCAGACCCGGTTCCGTCCCCGGCAGATTCGTCGGAAACGACGCCGACCCCGACAGGGAGGTGCCTGCGCCCCCCTTGCCGCCCAACCGATCGGACTGGCCACGCCCCGCCTGCGATGTCTCCCCCGACGCCGATCCGAGCAACTGCATCAGCCCCGGCGGTGGCGTCATCGGTCGGTTCAGCAGCACGGCAAAGACGTTCTCGCTATCTTGATGCACGACAAGCGAAACGGATCGGCTCAACACCGGGTCCTGAACAGACGTCGATGCAACGAGCAACTTTCCAATCATGGTTTCCGATGGTTGGGGAGGATTCAATTCCTGCATGACTTCACCTTAAAACAAGACAAACAAACTGCCATTTTGGCAGCTCGCCATTTGGCCGACTTCTAGAATGCACCGGGCGTGCCAACCGAACACCGAGGGAAAATCCCACCATGAGCCTTTACGAAATGCGTCAAAGCTACAAGCTTGGCAGCCTACTGGAGAAAGACATCGCCGGCGATCCGATGGTTCAGTTCCGCACCTGGCTCAACGAAGCGATGCAAGGGAATTTGCCGGACTGGGTGGAGGCCAATGCGATGACGCTGTCGACCAGTGATGGCCACGGCCGTGTGACCAGCCGGGTCGTGCTGCTCAAAGGGCTCGACGACGGCAAGTTTTGGTTCTACACCAATTACCGATCGCAGAAGGCACAACAGATCGAATCGAACCCCAACGTTTCGCTCTGCTTTTTGTGGCAACACGTTCAACGGCAGGTTCGGATCGAAGGCACCGCGACCAAGGCCCCACGGGATCAATCGGTCGGCTACTTTCGAAAGCGGCCCCACGACAGCCAACTGGGCGCCGTCGTCAGCCAGCAATCGTCCGTGATTGATTCGCGCGATGTGTTAGAAAAGCGTTTAGATGAGCTGAAGAAACAATACGCCGATAAAGAAATCCCTTGCCCGGACGACTGGGGCGGATACGGTGTCAGCCCCAACCGCATCGAATTCTGGCAAGGCCGCGAGAGCCGGCTGCACGATCGACTCTGTTATCGCAAACAAGCGTCCGCGTGGATCGTCGAAAGGCTTTCCCCCTGATCATGACTCGCAAACAAATCGCAATCGGAATCTCACTCGCCGTTCACGCCATCCTGCTGGTCGTGTTGCTGGTTTGGTATGTGCCCCGACCGCAAGCCGCATCCGGTCCCCGTGCCGCCAGCGCCGGCGATGCCGGCGACGGGACCTCCGAGACAGCATCCGATGCGTCCCCGCCCGGCGAATCGACACCCAGCCAGCCTGCCGACCAACCATCGCCCGCGGTCCCCGCAGAACTCGACAACGTCGCCCAAGCGCCGGCGGAGGTTTCCCCCCAAGAGATCGAACGCTCGATCGATTCACAAATTCAAGCGACCGAATCACTTTCCGACGAGCGAAAGCTGACGGAACTGGAAAAGAACCTCAAACGGCTCGAGTCGGTCGCCAGTGAGCAATCGGTCCAACAGGTCTCCGCCACGATCGCCCAGTCACTCGGGCTGGACGTCGATCAATACGCCGACAAAACACCGCCCGCCGAAGGAACATTCGACACCAAGACCGCACAGCTTTCCGACGTGATTCGAACCCAAGACGAATCGGGAGACTGGCGTTATGAAACCGTGATGGTGGACGCCCAAGGCCGAGAAATGCGCGTGCCCACCGATGCGGCCGGCGGCGAACCATTGTACGACACCTTCGAATTGATGAACCGTTATCCGATGGCCCGCGGCGTCTATCAATCGGTCGTCATGCCGATGCTGCAAAAGATGCTCGAGGAAGAATCGTCGCCCAGCCCCGACGAGTCGGCCGTGACCATGCCGGCTGACGGCGCATCCGACGGCTGACCGTCGATGGAATGGGATTGGTTGAGTCAATGGTGAGCCGCTGGCCGTCAGGCCTCGGGCGGGCGCCGCAGTGCCCGGCCGCTGACGCGTCGCGGCTCACAAAATCGACAAGCCTATTCACTCATAATCGCTCATCGGCACGCAGGCGCAGACCAGGTTGCGATCGCCGTAGGTATTGTCGATCCGACCGACGGTCGGCCAGAACTTGGCATCGCGCAACCAGGCCGTCGGCCACGCCGCTTGCTCGCGGGAGTAGGGGTGCGACCAGTCGTCACCGCCGATTTCTTGCATCGTGTGGGGCGAGTTGCGGAGCGGGTTGTCTTCGCGATCCATCTCGCCGTCTTCGATCGCCTGGATCTCTTTGCGAATCGCGATCAAGGCGTCACAGAAACGGTCCAGTTCGTCCTTGGATTCGCTCTCGGTCGGCTCGATCATCAACGTTCCCGCCACGGGCCAGGACATCGTCGGTGCGTGGAATCCGTAGTCCATCAATCGCTTGGCGATGTCATCGGTCTTGATGCCGGCGGATTTTTCAAAGCTGCGGCAATCGATGATGAATTCATGCGCGACGTAACCGTTTGCGTCGGTGTAGAGAACATCGAAGTGCTCGCCGAGTCGTTTCGCCATGTAGTTGGCATTCAGAATCGCGACTTGCGTGGCTTTCTTCAAACCCGCCGCGCCCATCAAGGCGATGTAGACATAACTGATCGTCAGAATGCTGGGGCTGCCGTAGGGGGCTCCGGCGACCGGACCGATCGCAAACTCGCCGGCGGAGTCGGGGCGTTCGACCGGGTGTCCGGGCAAGAACGGCACCAACTGTTTGGCGACGCCGATCGGGCCCATGCCCGGGCCGCCGCCGCCGTGCGGGATGCAGAACGTTTTGTGCAGATTCAAGTGGCAGACGTCGGCGCCGCAAATTCCCGGACTGGTCAAACCGACCTGTGCGTTCATGTTCGCACCGTCCATGTAGACCTGGCCGCCGTGCTGGTGAATCACGTCACACACTTCGCGGATCGTCGGTTCAAAGACACCGTGCGTGGACGGATAGGTGATCATCAACGCGGACAGCTGATCGGCGTGTTTCTCCGCTTTGGCACGCAAGTCGTCCATGTCGATGTCCCCTCGATCGTCACACTTGATCGCCACGACCTTCATCCCGGCCATCACGGCCGAAGCCGGGTTGGTTCCGTGGGCCGACGTCGGAATCAAGCAAACGTTGCGCACATTTTCGCGGCCCTCGGATTTTGCCATCTGTTCATGGTAGGCTCGAATCACCAGCAAGCCGGCGTATTCACCCTGCGATCCGGCGTTGGGCTGCAAGCTGACCGCGGCGAACCCGGTGACTTCGCACAGCCAGCGTTCCAATTCGCGGAACATGTGCGTGTAGCCGCGCCACTGGACGTCGGGGGCGAAGGGATGGATGTTTGCAAATTCCGGCCACGTCACCGGAATCATCTCGCTAGTCCCATTGAGCTTCATCGTGCACGACCCCAGCGGAATCATGCTGTTGGCCAGCGACAGGTCACGGCCCATCAGTTTGAAGATGTAACGCAGCAATTCGGTTTCGCTGCGATAGCTGTGAAACACTTCGTGCGTCATGAAGGGCGACGTGCGGCTGAACGCCCCCAGGTCCAGCGTTCCATCCTCGGCGGCTTCGTTGACCAATTCATCGACGTCGAAACCGGTGTAATGGCCGAAGTTGAAGGCGGCCAACAGGTCGGCGACCAAGCCGCGATCGGCGGTTTCATCGAGCGTCACGCCCAGGGTTCCGTCGTCGTATTCACGCAGATTGATCAGACGTTCGCGGGCCGCATCGGCGACCTGACGCGCCGCGTGGGTGCGGCCCTTGCCCAGTCGGATCCGGATGGTGTCAAAGATCGGTCCCTCACCGAGCGTCTCGTGTCCCAGCCGCGCCAAGCCCTTGGCCAAAGCGGCGGTGTAGGCTTGGGTGCGGCGGCCGATCGCGGCGAGTCCTTCGGGGCCGTGGTAGACGCCGTAGAACGAACTGATGATCGCCAGCAAGGCTTGCGCGGTGCAGATGTTGCTGGTCGCCTTGTCGCGACGAATGTGCTGTTCGCGGGTTTGGATGGCCATCCGCAGCGCCCGATCGCCGTGCACGTCCTTGGAAATTCCGATGATCCGTCCGGGCAGCTTGCGGGCGTGTTTTTCGTGCGTCGAAATGTAGGCCGCGTGCGGACCGCCCAAGCCCATCGGCACCCCGAAACGCTGGGCGCTGCCGACGCAGATGTCGGCGCCCCACTCACCCGGCGGCGTCAGCAGTGTCAAACCCAGGATGTCGGCCGCCGCGACGGTCATGCAGCCCGACTGCTTGGCGTTGGCGGCCACGTCACGATAATCCTCGATGCGCCCCTCCGTCGTCGGATACTGGACCAACAAGCCACACAGCCCGCCATCGCCGTAGTCGAAATCGATCGCGTCGATCGGGCCGATTTTCAGGTCGATCCCCAGACCCTCGGCACGCGTTTTCAGCAGCGCCAGCGTTTGGGGATGGCAATCCTCACTGGCCCAGAATCCGCTTTTCTTGTGCGACGCGATGGAGTAGCACATCGTCATCGCTTCGGCCGCCGCGGTCGCCTCGTCCAACAGGCTCGCGCCCGCAAGCGGCAAACCGGTCAGGTCGGCGATCATCGTTTGGAAATTCAACAACGCCTCCAACCGCCCCTGTGCGATCTCCGCCTGGTAAGGGGTGTACTGGGTGTACCAGCCCGGGTTCTCCAGCACGTTGCGCAAGATCACCGGCGGGGTCACGGTGTCGGTGTAGCCCATACCGATACAGGATCGATGAACTTTATTTTTTCCGGCGATCGTTTTCAGTGCCGAAAGAAATTCCCGTTCACCACGCGGTTCGGGGATATCCAGTTCGCCTTCGAGCCGAATGTCGGCCGGAACCGTCGCATCGGAGAGCCCCTCGAGCGACTCAAATCCGACCGTTGCGAGCATGGTTTCCAGGTCCGCTTGGGACGGACCGATGTGCCGTTTGGAAAATCCATCCGCAAAGTTCAGGATACGGGTGGCGGCAGAGCCATTGGTTTGCATTTCGCTCAATGAGGGCTTGGTGGACGCGATGCTCATCGGAGAGGGGTTCTTCGTTGTGCGGGAAGAATTTGAAGAGCCCTATCGTAGAACAGCGAGAAGATTGTGTCATTGGGCTAAATTGCGTTTGTGCCCACGGGCTCCCCTCGCACGGCGCGGTCGTTCGGTTCTGAACGCCTTAAAAATCGCCACTCTCCCTCTGGCCATCGGTAGCTACACAAGTCGCTGATCACTTGCTTTCCTCTGGCTCCCCTCTCCCCCGAAAACTGACGAGCCTAAGCGAGTCAGTTTTCGGGGGAGAGGGGCTGGGGGTGAGGGGGCCTCATGAGCCGCGAGTCTCAATAATCGCTGTCACGATTCGATTTCAAGCCAGTGCAGCAACAGTCAACGAGATAAGGTTCAATCACGTACACGCGTCGGAACTTCTCATCACAACAACGACGATCTCGAACAAACTGCCAAACATCATTCGCGAACTCATTTGCTATTGCGCGTTGATTGCGCGCTAACTCAATTGCTTCAGGATTTCGATTCCTGGTCCGCCGTTTTGTCACTGCGGTTCCCCCTCACCCCCAGCCCCTCTCCCCCAATCAAGCCGTCTTAGAGATTGAGAGTTTGATGCATCGCATCGATAACTGGCATGTCGACCGTGTTGAATTGGCAAGCACGGCTTGATTGGGGGAGAGGGGAGCCAGGAGAGAATGAGGGCTGACTTGTGTAGATACCGATGCCCTGTGGAAGAGTGACGAAAACCCTTTTCTGGGAGGGTGACTTCGACAACGACCCGACCGCCAACTCGTCGTCTGCCACAACTTATTTTTCGGGTAGGCTGTCACATCAACGCGTCTTATCCGCTTGTTAGACTGGAGCCTCGGTCGCGTCCATTCACCGAGAGCCGTCCACCGAACCCTGTCCGTCTGAAATCGAGGAACAGCTCAATGAGTCGTTACGCCAAGTGGTTTTTCGCCGTCGCTGTCGCCGTAGGCACCCTCAACCTGGGCGACGCCGAAACGGCCACCGCCGGCCGCGGGTTTCGCCTGTTTCGCGGCCGCGCCCTGTTTGCCCCGCGGACTTATTCGCCCAGGCAATCCGCCTCGCCCCGACGAACAACTTCGGGATCGACTCGCCAGTGGCAACCTGCCGCCAACGGCCCACGTATCAAGGGTTCGCATGACTGGCCCGGCGCCATCGGCAATCCGCCACCCAACTACAAGTTCTTCCAGGACGTCAACGGTTACTGGAGGTAACCATCGGGCCGATGTAGTCCTTGGCGATCACCACGTTGTCGATGAACAGGTGCTGGTCATGGGGCGAAGCGAGTTTGCCGCCGTGATAGACGTTCATCCAGATTTGCTCGATCTTCAGCTCGTCGGTCATCCGAAATCGGATGTCGGTTTTCTCGAACGCCAATCGCCCATCGACCCAGGCCTTTAAGACGCCATCTTTTTCGCCGGGCGTGTTGAGACGACAGTATTGCTCGATCGCGTACCAGCGATTGTTTTCCAGGTAGCCGCGGTAGTCCTTGTTCCAAATCCAATTGGTGCCGTAAGAACCTTCCATGTCGGCGTGGTAACAATAAAAGCCGACCGGCGTGGTTCCACCGAGCGGATTGCCGCGGGGAACGGTCATCCGAAACAGGCCCCGCGCCGACCATCCGTTGACCCCGTCACTCTTGCGCCCGCCCCAGCCCCCGCGGCCGTAGGTGCCGCTGATCCCGGGCATCTTGCCGCCTTGCAGGGTTTGGTTCCAATCATCACCCAAACGCAGGTAGTAACGAAAGTAGATCTCTTCCGGCTCGGCACCGGTTTCCCGGCCGAACTTGTACGTCGTATTGAGCGCGGTCAGCGCTCCCTTGGCGATGCGTGATCGCAACGCGCGGCCTTGCAGGGCTTCAAAGCGGTGAAAGTTCGTGTCGGCAGCGATCGTATCGATCTTGTCCACCGGCTCGGCGACCGTCCATCCGTCTTGCCAGTCGTCACGTTCAAAACCGGTGGCGAAGATCACATCTGCATCGGCCGCAATGCCCTGATCGTCTTTGTACTTGGCCGCAAGCCCCAAGACCGGTTGCGTGGCCGGCTCGTCGTGTCCCTGACGGCAACGGAACACACCGATGTGCGCCGATCCATACTGGTGGGTCGACTGAAGAACCAACGTCGCTTCATCGATCGCGCCAAGTTGATCGAGTTCGTCCACGTCAAACCGGATCAACACGTGTTCCGGTGCGGCCGAGACACGCAACTGCTCCGCCCGGCCTTGGCTGCGATAGGTCGACGCGGTCAGGTAGGTATCGGCGGCGGCAGCGAGCTTGATCGTTCCGCCAGCGCCGCGGATCTGCAGCGCCGGCTGCAGCGACGTGTCGGGGCCTTCGCGGCTGGCGAAGACGATCCGTCCCCGGCCGTCGGTGACGCGCAGAAATAGGCCTTGGTTCGGATACTTCTGTGCGGACCACTCTTTCACGAGCGTCGTGACATCCCAACGCACCGATTTGCGTGTGTCGTCGTCGATCACTGCGGTCACGGCATACGCCACATCACCTTGTGCGATATCGTCCGCATCCCGCCAATCCCCCATGAAATGCTGCCAGGGCAAAATCGCGGCTCGGTTGTAGTGTTCGCGATTCGCCCCGTCAGTTTGAGTTGACGAGCCCTCGACCCAATCCGCACGATCGGCTCGGGCCGGGCATCCAATGGCGAAGACAACGAGCAGGAGGGCGTGTCTGACAAAATGCATGGTTTGTTCCATTACCAAAGGCAGGGCGGCGGAGACGATTTGGGAAGTATGAAGATTGTCCACATCGTCCCAGGCATCGCACTTCGATCAACCGCGCGGACCGAGAGCTTCGACTACGATAGCCGTTTTGCAGGAACAAGATGTGACACGCAGAGGCGGAACGCGATGAATTTCGATCGACACAACCCCTGGCGTCCTTGCCGCGGCCTTTGCGATGGCCTGGCCGTCTTCCGCGTCGCCATACTGTCCCTTGTGATCCTTGTGATGCAACAACCAACATTTGCCGATCAGCGTCCGCAGCCAAAAGACGCCGACGACCAGCGGGTCACCGACAGCGCCGCCACAGACCGGCCGAAGAAACGCACGGGTCGGCGAAACAAGCGGGTATCGCGCGAACGAAAGCCCGACCGTGCCAAACCCCCGAACCCGTCTGCGGACGATGCTCCCATCCGCTTGCAGCTGAACGGTTCCTTTGAACTGAACCTCGGCTCGGGCAACGTGATCCGGGGCGACGGCAACATCACGATGGAACTGGATCGGGCGACCGCGGAACGACTCGGCGCCGAATCGAGCGAGCGTCTCGACGACGGTGCGGAGGTTGCAACGGAGTTCTTGCAAATGGTGACGAAACTGCCGCAGATGCTGGAGCAGACGGCTGAGATCCTGGAATTGCTTTCCAGGCCCGAAACGCAACAGAATCTGCGTCAGGTCGAGCAGGTGTTGCGACTGTTGCCAAGCGGCATGTTGACACCCGCCACAGCGTCCGAATCGAATCCGGTTCAATCTCGGTAATCGCGTTGCGCGTCAGGTCAGACGCCGCCCTACGCAGGGATCTCGTCGGCGCCGCGTCCGTTAACATCGGGCAACCGAAAATCGCGACCGGCGTATCGGTACGTGGGACGACGCAGACAAAACCTGAAATTCGGCCCTGGGTCGATCCGGATCACTTTCCTGAAGGTGTGTTCGGTCGCAGAGTATCATGGGGTGGCGGAACGAGAATCCGCACCTGACTTCTAGAACGCCACAACCGGGACGATTGACATGCAATTTGACATCACCAGCTTGATCGTGGGCGGGCTGGTCGGCGCACTGGTCGGCGTCGCGCTGGCGGTTCCCCGGGTGGGGCGGATCCTGGCATGCGTGATCTCGGTGGTCCTGTTCACCGCCGGAGCCGGTTGTTTGATTTGGGCAAGTTCGGCCCTGATCAGCGGCGAAGAACTACGGCCGCTCGATTGGCATCAGCTGTACATCGCCTCTGCCGCAGAAGCCCTCGGTGTCGGTGGCGGGTTGTTGATCGGCGGCATCCTGGTCTTGGTTCTGGCACTGGCGCTCGGCGGCAAGGGAGTGTCGCGAAGGCTTTAGGCCCGAACGGTCAAGCGTCCAGAACCTCGCGCAGCGACGTGGTGCTGTCGGCAAACCGGTCGACTTCGATTCCAAACTGCTGAAGCAGGGTGACGTAAAGATCCGAGAGGCGGTGGCGTGACTCGTCGAAACGTTTGTGCGATCCGTGAGCAAACCCCATCGCTCTGCCACCGGCAAGGATCAGCGGATAGTTGACGGCTTGATGGGTGCGGCTGGTGCTACACCCGTACAGCACACTGGTGTGATCAAGCAACGATCCTTGCTGGAACGGATCGGAGGTCGAGCGAAGGCGTTCGAGGAAGTAGGCGAACTGGGTCGTTAGAAATTGATCGTACCGTGCCCAATTCTCGTAACCGTTTTCCTTAGCGGTCCCATGGCTGAGCGAGTGATGTCCTGGCAACCCGATCGCACCGGGAAAACGGTCGCCGATGCCTTTCGCGTCTTCGCTCGTGATCTGGTAGGTGATCGATCGAGTGGAGTCGGTGAGAAACGCGACGTACATCAGATCGTAGATCACACGGATGTACGCTTCGACGTCGTCGCGCGGTGTGGCGGAGAGCTCAAAACCAGCCGGATCGACGCTCGGCCGCTGGACGTCCAGCCACCGGTCGGCGCTTGCCAGTCGCTTTTCGATTTCCCGAACCGACGTGGTGTACTCATCAAGGCGTTGGCGGTCGGCGGCGGACAACCCTTGACCGAGCGCTGCGGTCTCCTCCAAGACGTTGTCGAGAATGCTTTGATTTCGGCCAAACTGTCGGCGTTGTTCGACGAGCGTCTGATTCTCAACGCCAAACAATCGATTGAAGATGGCGCGGGGCTTTGAAAGACTTGGGATGGGACGTCCCGATGCCGAAAATGAAAGCGTTTGCGTGCGGCCGGGCGTCCCCACGCCTCCGTCACTCGACAATGTCAACGAAGGAAAACGGGTTTGCGACCCCAGGTGATTGGCGATCAACTGGTCCAACGAAAGACTGTTGGTGTACTCGCGCGACGAATCTGCCCCGGTCAAAAAACTATCGGCGGTGATGTGAGCGATCGACGTTCGCATCGCGGGATGGGAAAGTCCTGACAAAATCGTCAGCTCGTCACGAAGTTTTCCCAGGGGCTCAAGCGGGCGAGTCAGGACATAATCGCGGCCAACGCTGTGGGGAAACCAGTGCCAATCGTCGTGGGCCGGATGCCCCGCCGGCGGCAGACTGACTCCATTGGGGAAGAAGATGCAACAAAACCGTTTCGGCCCCTGACGCAGGGCTTCGGACTGATCGTGTTCCGGTTCCGATCCCCGCACCTCGTGAACGAACGGGACGTCACGCAAGGATGCAAACACCGGAAGCGCGATCGTATACCCGGCCGCACGCAGGACTCGGCGTCGACTTCGAAGAGCGCCTTGAGGGTGAAGTTATATTCTTCAATCGTCAGACGCCGATGCGGAGTTCGCTCCGGTGAATGTTTCGCGACGTCCAGGAGTCGGAACCGGAGCAGACGGAGAAGTTGACGACGCATCGAAGTCGTCAGCGGTTCCGCATCCTCGGGCGGCATCTGCCCGCCGTCGACCGCATCGTAGACCTTTTCCAACAACCTGCCGGCGTTGGGACGTGAGGCAGAGACCGTGAGATCCAAATCATCCAGACGAAGATTGGCCTCCGGGTCGTCAGCGCCATGGCACTGATGGCAATGCCGCTGCAGCAAACTCCCCAGGGTGTCATCGGCACGTGACCGCAGGCCTGGTGTCAGGGCCAGCGCGATCAACAGCGCGGCACGAACAACGGTGACATCACTGAGGAATTGACGATCCATGAGAACTCGCTGAGGGTGGTGCTTCGATTTCCAGACTCGCAGGCGTGACACCATCTTACCCTGTGTTGCAGGAATCCTGCGAAAAGTGTTTCGTGAGCGATTGATCTGATGTTTTTTCAATTTTTGGGTCGCAAAAGTGTCCGTCGCCGCCTCTAGTTTTTGGGAAACAAGATCGGACGCGTTGAGGTTCGGGTGTGCAAAGCAATTTTGATCTGATTCAGGCTGTGACGGGCCGTAATGACCAGGAGGCATTCGCGCAGATTGTTGTGCGGTATGAGCGGCTGGTGTGGACCGTGGCCTGGGGAGAACTCCACGATTACCACGCCACGCAAGATGTCACTCAAGAGACATTCTTGATCGCCCACCGACGACTGAGGGAGTTGCGAGATCCGGATGCCGTCGGCTTCTGGCTTTCCAAGATCGCACGTCGCGAGGCACAGCGAACACGCAAGCGGACGCCGATCACCCGTCCGATCGAAGAGCTGAATCCGGTCGATGATCAGTCTGCCAAATCGGTGGATCTGGCGGACAAAACGCTCCTCGATGCGGTCGCGAAGCTACCCGAGCACGAGCGTGTCGTCACGGTCCTTCGTTTTTTTGACGGCCATTCGGTTGCCGAGATCGCGGAGATCACCGGACGCCCGGTGGGGACCGTGACGAAGCAACTTTCCAGGGCCATCAACCGGCTCAAGAGGAGTCTCCAAGCGGAAACTCCCGTCACAAAAATTTCACTTCATCCATCAAGGTCGTACCATGCCCACTGACAAGACAGAATCGCAATTGGAACGGTTGGCCGACAACTGGCCGGGCGACTCGGTGCTCGAGGAGGTGATGTCACGTCTGCCCAAAACTTCCACGCCAACGGAATTGCCACGTCCTTTCGATTGGAGCTGGCCTTCATGGATCGGTGCGCTCGCGACGATCGTCGTCTTCGCAGCCAGTTTGTGGGTGACGATGCCGAACACGAACGATGCGGATCAGGCCGACAGGCAACAACCGCTCAAGCACATGGTTGCCGAGCCGCCGCAATCTGAACGAGAGTCGTGGGACGACGAACCGACGGCATTGCCCCACGAGATTAGCGGATTGGTGGTCGATCACGACGGCAAACCGATCGCCGGTGCCGATGTGACGGTGCGGATTCGACGCTTCGGCGCTCAAGGCGAAAATTCTGGCCCCGGTCCATGGAAGGCAACGACGGATGATCAGGGCCAGTACTCCGTTCAGCCATCGGGCCCGATCCGCCGGACCGACGAAGTGCGGATCAGGGTGATCGCCGAGGGTTTTGCCGAGCTCTCGGCCTACGACCACGAAAAGAAATTACTGAATGGTTCATTCCCCCACCTGACGTTGACGCCGGGCCGAATGATCGTTGGGCAATTGGTCGACGACACTGGAAAGGCGATCACGAAAGCCGTCGTCCGCTTTCAGCACAATTCAGAAACGATCTCGGACACCTGGGATTCAGGCCCACTGGCGGTCGACAAAGACGGCAAATTCGCGGTCTCGATTCCGGTTGATGGAAAGGCCGTCGGAGTCGTCTACCCGGTCGGCTATGCACCTCGATTTATCGAAGTCGGCCCGGTCGCGGATCAGGGAAACATCGTGATGGATGCCGGTGTCACACTCAAAGGCCGCGTGCTGGATCGATCCGGAAACGGCGTCGCCGGGACCGTCGTCGGGTTTCGCGACACCGAGCATCGTGAAATGTTTGGTTACGTCGCCGTGATCGGTTCGGCAGTGAAAACGGATGCCGATGGCTACTTTCAATTACCGCCGCTGCGAGGGTCGTACGAACTGACCGTATCCAAATCTGCCCCGGACTATTCACGACAGATGATGCTGGTCGGTGTCGAACCGCCGTCGTTTGCGCCGCTGACGATGAATACCGCTTCGGTCGATCCGAAGGAGTTGATTGTTTTGAAGGAATCGAAGTCGCACTGAAAGTGCAACTCACTCGGCCACGTTCCAGATACGGATGTTGCCGCCGACGTCTCCGGTGGCCAACCACTGGGCGTCGTCACTGATCGCGAGATCACGAATACTTACCGGATGACCGTTCTCCAGAATCGCTCCGGATCGGCCCGTCACCAGATTGGAGAACGCGATCTGATGGTCATTGCCGACCGTCACGATCCGGCGGTTGGTCGGTGAAAACGCGACCGCCGTGATCGGTCCGGCGTGCACCTCAATGTACTCCGCCGTCCCCGACAGATCACGCGGATACAGATGGACGGTGCCTCGTGCGTCTCCGATCGCGATGCGTGTTGAATCCGCGGACCACACCACACATTGCAAGGATTTGCCGACGTCGACACGTTTGAATTCTTGTTGCCCGTCGACATCGATCACGACCGCGATCCCGTTGGCAGAAACGGCGGCGAGGTGTTGCTGATCGCTTGACAATTGCATGCCACGAACGACGCCGCCGAGGGCGACGATCCCGCGACTGGAATCGGCTCGGGTTAAATCCCAATACCGAACGCCGCCATTGGATCCCCCGGTCCAAGCGGACAAGGCGTCGGCGGAAAGCTGGATTTGTGAGATGGCTTTGTTCGTCGCCGTCCCGTACAAGCGGATCTGTGCGGTGTCCGATTCCCAGACCAAGATGCGTCCGTCGGATGTGCCGAAGGCGATTCGTTGGTGCTCGGGTGAAGGGGCGACGCACGTCAGGGTCTCTGGCATCACCTGGCCGCCCGGCGGGACATCCGTTTCGCCCGGGATCGTCCGCAACACCCGGCCGGAATCACGGTGCAACACGCTGGCCGGCCCCTCGGCATGACAGACCACGATCGATTGATCGACGAACGCCAAATCCGCGATCGCGCCCTGGGAGGTCTGCAGGACATCGGGACGAATGTTGTCGACGCTCAGTGAGACGACGCCTCCGTCACCCGCACCGATCAAGAGCCGATCCGAATCGGCGGCGATGGCAAAATGCCCGACGCCTTGGAAGTACGGGTGTGATTCACGGACGGTCAAATCGGGCAGTCGCCAGATGTTCAACCGCCCATACAAGTTCGTCGTGACGATCGCCTGCTTTGCATCCCAGAACTCGACATCCACCACCGGCCCATACTCGGTCCAAATGCTGCGGACGGATTCGGCGTCATCGATTCGGCCGACCAGCAACCGGCTACCCTGCGTGCCGGCGGCAAATTGCGTGGCGTCGGTGTTGACGTCGACCGAGAGGATGGGGGACGGGTTTTGGACGACGGTTTCACAGCGGCCCGACTCAAGTTCGCAGCGGGTCACTCGCCCCGCTTCATCGCCCGTCATGATCGCGTCGGGTCCAAGAAAATCGGCAGCATGAATCGTGGACCTTGAGACCGAGAGTGATTGGTCCTTGGCTCCGTCTGCAACCGTCCAAACGACGACGCTTCCACCCTCGCCGGCGGACATCAGTTTTGAGCCCTCGGCAGAGAACCGAATGACTTCGATGGGAGCCCCATGGTCCAGCGTTCGCATCGGGGTTGCCGCGTCACCGATCGTTTTTAAATAGACGTTGCCGCGTTCGCCACCCCACGCCAAACGATGGCTGTCGCGGGCGAAATCCACACCGCGAAGCGGTTTCCCTTTTTCACGAAAGCGGTGAACGATGCGTTTGGTTTGCGTGTCCCAAACCAACAGCGTCCGAAGTCCCGTCGCGGCAATCAGCCGTTGGTCATCGGAAATCGCAATGTCGGTGATGCGTTCGGCGTGACGAAGGAATTCGTCGTAACGACTCTCGATGTTCCTCAACAGACAAAACTCGATGTCACCGAGCGGCTGCAACTCTTTGAGCGATCGCGTGGCTTGGCGATGATTGCCACTGGCCATCGACTTGAATGCCAGTTTTGATTCGGCATCATGCAACATTTGTCTGGAGTATTTAATTTCCTCCTGGAGTCGCTTGCGCGACCGCTCGACCTGCCATCTGGCCAGAACTTCCTGTCGTCGGCTGGACTCGGCCCGACGCCATTGCCATGTCATTCCTGCCAATCCGGTCGCGATCGCAAAGATCAAACCCGCCAGACTGGCCGTCGTCACCGGGTAGCGGCGGCAACGCCGAAAGAAATGCTCAAGACTCGACACGGGACGCGCCCGGATCGGTTCTCCATTGAGAATCCGTTGCAGATCGTCGGCCAGTTCCGCCCCCGATTGGTAGCGACGATCGGGGTCTTTTTCCAGACACTTCAGGCAAACCGTTTCCAGATCCGAGGGGACGGATTGGTTGAGCATCCGCGGCGGTTGCGGTTCGGTGTGAATGACGTGGTGAATCAGCATGCGTGAGCTGCCGCGAAACGGCTTTTCGCCCGTCGCCATTTCGTACAGGATCACTCCCAGAGAATAGACATCGCTGCGGCGGTCGGCGTCGCGCGAATGCCCGGCGGCCTGTTCGGGAGACATGTAGGCGGGCGTCCCGATGATCGAGCTTTCGTTGGAAATCGTCTCGTCGCTCTCGGAATGTTTGGCGATTCCGAAATCATTCACATAGGGAACTTCGTCATGGTCCAACAGGATGTTGCCCGGTTTCAGATCGCGATGAACGATTCCTTTTCCGTGGGCGTAGTCAACGGCGCGAGCCACCAGCAGCATCAATTCCATGATCCGCTTCTGACGGATCGGTTCCTCGGCGATCCGCTCTTTCAGCGTGATGCCGTCGATCAGCTGTGAGATGATGTAGGGCTTGCCGTCCAATTCGGCCACGTCGTAGATCGACACGATGTTCGGATGATCGAGTGCCGCCGCGGCGCGGCCTTCGTGAATGACGCGATTGTAATGATCGCCGCCGCTGTCGCTCGATCGCGGCAGCGCGGCTTTGATCGCAACGAAACGCTCCAGCCTCAAGTCCTCTGCCTTGTAGACCGTCCCGAAACCGCCGGCCCCCAGCTTGCTGACGATTCGAAAGTTGCCGATCACGTGGTTCCCGTCGACACTCAGCGTGACCGTCTCGCCCAACAGCGAGTCGTTGTCGTAGCTCAACGTGTCCTGGCCGTCGCCGACCTTGAGGCGGGTCCGCCGCGCGGATTCCAACACGCCATCACTCAACGAAGTCAAATCACTCTCTTGCTTGAAAGTCGATTGACGATCGTCGCTCGCGTCGTCCTCTGCGTCGTCTGGATTTCGCTCGTCAGACATCACGGCTTAGGTCAAGTGGAACATCAGCTTGATTCCGATTCAGTGTATCCGAATCGTTGCCGCCACTGGCCCAAGACGGAGTCTGCGATTGCGCGAATCGGGTCCGTAAAATGGGGTGACTGACGCCAGATCCCCGGCCGACCGTGGCGTCGAAATGCGCCGGGACCGGTGTCCGTGTGCCGGTCAAATCGAAATCGGTCGACCACTCGATCGAGCTGCTCGGTCGGCTGATCCGCATTCAAAAACGAACAGACCCTGCTCAGTTCCGCCGTCGTGTCGCGAACCATGGATTCATACCGAACGAGCAATTTCTGGCTGTTCTCAAATCCGTCAAACGCCTCGCCCGCGTTCCTTAACGCACTGGCAACATGCAGGGCCAGTTGCCGGGGATCACTGGGCATGCGTTCGCCCGAAGAGCGGTTCCAGCTGTCGGGTTGCCGCATGTCGAGATAAGAATCCAGAATATCAAACGGATCGCGCACCAGAAAAATCAGACGGCTGAGCGGAAACAGCTCTTCAATCATCGCGAACAATTCAGGCGTGTTGACTTCCTTGACCACCAAGGTCTCTTTGCCGAAACCAGGATACCGGTCGCGGGCGACCTGATAGAACGCGCCACGGACGGCCTGCAATCCCGCTTTCCCGTTGCCGTCAAAAAAGAACGCGCCGGGGCGTTTTCTTTCGGACGGCCGCTGTGCCAGATGCTGAACCAAACGCCCGAAGTACGGTTCATGCCAACCTCGGATCCGGGGCAACGCGTCTAGCATCTCGCAAAGCCACGTCGACCCGGTCCTGCCGCATCCGATCACCCAGGCCAAACGCTCTTCGGCCGCCGCGTCCGCATCGACGGTTGCGTCGGCGGTCACGCGAAGACGTGTCTTTTGGGCCGCCGCCCGCCCCAACAGCCTCAACAGATCTTCGCTCCGGTGGCGGTACAAGTGCATCGCGTCGGTGATCGTCTTCGCCTCGGCGACACGCCGCTTGCGTTCCACGCTGTCGTTGATGGCCGCATCGACCTGGTCGCACATTTCGTCGGCATCGTCAAAGTGGTAAACCGAGTCGCCAAAAATATCGGTCACTTCGTCGCGACGCGGTCCGGTCAACAACGCCGGCCCGCCCAGCGCGGTGACTTCAAACACACGTGGGCTGGGCGAGATCGCGTGGTCGGCGGCGCGAAACAGGTTCACCACCAATTTGCTTGCGGCGTACAACCTCCATTTCGCATCGGGCCGAACCGTGCCGGAAGAGAAATCGACCGACGACAGACGTTTGAACTTCGACGCATCGACGGGCACGTTGCCGGCCATGCGAAACGTCAATCCGCGGCGGGCGCAGTGTTCGGCGAGCCGGAGCATCATCGGGACACGATCTTCGAACAACGTTCCGACGAAGACGAGATCGGATTCGGTCTCCTTGCCGATCAATCCGGACCGTTCCGGCGGATCGAGTGTGGCCGTCGGCAAGTAGGCTTCCTCGTCCGGCTTTTGGCTTCGCTCGTTCGTGCAAACCAGATCATACAGTTGATGGGCGTCGCGGATCGGACAATAGGGATCGTCGGTCTTGATCACCGCGGTCAAGAGGTTCGACCTGCGCAGGGTCAACGGAACCCAGGATCGCTCGCCACAGAAATGCATCCCGTCGACAAACACCACCGCGTCGACTCCGTTGCGGACATCATGAGCCTTGCCCACGATGTCGTTGCCGACCGCTTCGGGGCTGAGCACGCGAAGCATCGAAAAGGTCGCATAGGGGATCACCTGAACGCCGCACTGGGCCAGGCCTTCCCGATAGCCTTCCCAGACGTCACGTGTGGAGAATCCGGCCGAACCGGCGACCAGTAAAACCGTCTTGGGACGCATCTAGGGTCCGTACCCGTAGTGGATCCCCGGCGGCGGGCCGAGGTTGGCGATCAACCCCTTGGCGTTGGCCGATTGGGCATCGAGCGTCCCGTCCACCGTCTTGGTGATCCCGTCCATCGAATCGGCGGGCTGCTCGCATGGCTGCTCGCTGGGCTGCTTGGCGGGCTGCTTGGCGGGCTGCTCGCTGGGCTGCTGAGCGACTTCGACGGACTGCTGTTCTGTGGGTTGACTCATGGTGTGTTTCCAACTTCAGCGGTGAAAAACAAGCTCACGTTCACGTCCCAAAAGCGATCGGGGCGTGACGCATCAGTCTTCGATGATCGTGCCGAGTGACCAGAGGGAACGAAGGGGTGGATCGATACCGAGGCCCGCGACGTCGTCGTCCTGCTGTTTGGCGGTCGGGTTTTCGGCGACCCACAGACCGGGGCCGCGACACGCCATGACGACCGAGGTTCGATTCTTGTCGTCGTTGGTTTGCGTCGCTTCGATGAATTCGACCCGCTTGGCGACGGCGTCACGGACGATCCCGTTGGTCGGTCGCCGTGCGATGACCTGTGCCGGGCTGAGCGTCTGTGATTCGCGAATCTGGATCGCGTCGCGCCCACCGCACGAAATCCTCAGCGTCCCCCCGGCAACAGTCGGATTGACGGCAAAGTAGTACTCCATCCCGACCATCGCCCGGTTGGCACGGGGCAAGGTCAAATTGACGTCGGCGTCAGCATTGACCAAACACTCGAAGGCATCGGACCGCTGCAGAACCTCCGTTGATTTTTCGGTCGTTGCCAACGTCAACAGGGTCGTCGCCACTTGGATCCTGGACCGCACAGCGCCGCGGGAGAGTGCGGCAATCTCAATGTGATCGCTGCCCAGGGCGGCGCGGCCGACTTGAAAACGCCGTATCCGCGTGTTGAAGTTGCACAGATTCTGGGTGGGGGTCGCAACCACGCTCGAAATAAACGTCGCCGAATTCGCCCGAACACCGATCAACTGCGGGCCCCTGGGGACGATCCGTACGATCGATTTCGTCAAGAACTTTCCGACACCGACAACGGTTTGTTGACGCGTTTGGCCGCCCAGATAGTCCGAGGAGACCAGCAAATCGCAAGTCGTCGTCGCCGTGCCTTTGACTGGAATGCTCATGCCGCCTGTTACCTCTGCCGTAGTGGACTGCCCCCCTCTGGGTAACAACAGCCTACTGGGCGGCTAGCCGCCATTCAAGTAGGAAAGCCGCGTCGCGCGAATTTCAGTTTCCCAGCGGCAGATAGGCGTAACCGTCGGCCTGGAGATTGACGACGGCGGTCAAGGCGGAGACGGCCGTGTCGACGAAGACCGCGACGTCCCGGGGATCGGATCCCTTGGAAATCAACGATTGGCCGCACACGTACAGCTCGACTCCCGATTCGTGCAACCGATGCAGTAAATCCAAATTGGGATTCGACTTCACCTCGAAGTTCGTCGCGTAGGCATCGGAGTTGAGTACGGTGAGCGTCGCATCACCATGGAACACGACGGCGATTTGAACCTCCGCCGGCTCCGCGCCGGCTCCGGCGTAAATGTTGACGTACTTGGCCACCTTTTCAATCGCCGCGTTCAATTTGCCCGGATCTCCGCCACGCGTCACGTCGACGAGCAACTTGGTCCCCGAACGCGGCTGGTGTGCCGCTTGAGGCAATCGGACCACCGAACCGTGGCCCTTGATCGTCGGATAGGTTGGCGCCGCGTTGACGAGCTTTCCTTGACCGGAACCGCCCTGGGCCAACAGGGGCTCGGCGATCATCAACGAGAGTGCAACGGTCAAGATCAGTAGGGTCGTTCGTTTCATGATGGTCACTCGGGGAACGGGGAGGTGGTGAAAGGTAGGGGAATCAGTCTTGGTAGCGACACCACAGCGTGTATCCGCCGCTCAGGTTGGCGGCATCGAAGCCGTGTTGCAGCAAGACGCGGGTCGCCAGATAGCCGCGTTGGCCGACCTTGCAGTAGGCGGTGATCTTTTGGTCGCGGGGAATTTCGCCCAGGCGTTCGCGCAGTTGTTCGATGGGAATGTGGGTCGCACCGGGAACGTGCCCCGCGAGAAACTCGGCTTCGCTGCGAACGTCCAACAGGAACGAAGGCTGGCCGGACGCGTCGCTGAGCGAGTCGACGTGGACGATCGGTTGGTCGCCGCGGAGCACGCCGGCGGCGACAAATCCGGCCATGTTGATCGGGTCTTTGGCGTGTCCGAATTGGGGCGCATAACAGAGTTCCGATTCTTCCAGGTCTTCCACCGTCAGACCGGCTTGGATCGCCATGGCGATGACGTCGATGCGTTTGTCCACGCCACGCCCCCCCACGCACTGGGCTCCGAAGATGGCACCGCTGTCGGGATCAAACAACAGCTTCAACGTCATCGCTTCGGCGCCGGGATAATATCCGGCGTGATCCGACGGGTGAATGTAGATCTTTTCAAAGCGCAATCCCTCGCGTCGCAACGTCTTTTCACTTTGTCCGGTCATCGCGGCGACGTTTCCGAACACGCCGACGACCGCGGTGCCCTGTGTTCCGCGATACGTCGATGGACGGCCGAACAGATGATCGGCCGCGATTCGGCCTTGACGATTCGCCGGACCGGCAAGCGGAATCTGAGCGGATTTCTTGGTCACAAAATCCGTCACTTCGATGACATCGCCGACGGCGTAGACGTCGGCAACGTTGGTCTGCATGTGATCGTTGACGACGATGCCCCCACGCATCCCACACGCGATCCCCGCTTCGGCGGCGAGCTTGCTCTCGGGGCGAACGCCGACACAGATCGCCGCGAAATCGGCGTGAATCGATTCTCCCGATTGCAACTCGATCTTCAGTCCCTGCGGCGAATCGATGAACCGCTGCGCCGATTCGTTGAGCCGCAACCGGACGCCCTGATCTCGCAGATGGTCTTCCAGCGGAACCATCATCTCCCTGTCCCAAGGCGGCAGGATTTGGTCACCGAGTTCCACGATGGTGGTCCGGATGCCGCGGCGGACCAGATTCTCAGCGACTTCGATTCCGATGAAGCCCGCGCCGACGACGACGGCGTGCGTCGCACCCGAGGTGGCGTGCTCGTGCATCCGATCGGCGTCCGCCAAATCCCGCAGCTCCAAGACGCGCGGGCCATCGATGCCTTCGATCGGTGGTCGAAACGGGGACGCGCCGGTCGCCAGGATCAGCTTGTCGTAACTCTCGGTGTACTCGTCGCCCGATTCGAGATCCTGGACCCGCACGCGTTTGTCGGCCAGCTCCAACGCGACGACTTCGGATCGCGTGCGAACATCCAATCGATGGCGTTGCCGCAGCATGTCGATCGGCGCGACCAACAACTTGTCACGCGACTTGATTTCGCCGCCGACGTAGTAGGGCATGCCGCAATTGGCGAACGAGGGATGCCGCCCGCGCTCGAGCACGATGATCTGGGCCTGATCGCATAGCCGTCGCGCGCGAGCGGCCGCCGAGGCGCCTCCGGCGACACCGCCGATGATCACAATCTTCATGGTTGGGAATCCTTCGTCGTCGAGGAGGCTAAAGAGCGAGATCTCGGGAGATGGCGAGGCGTTGAGGGGCAACCAAGTGGCAGAGTCTGGCAGGCAGCGTCGATGCGGAAATGACGGGCCGGAGGCCGATCCCATTGTCCACAATCCGGCAGCTCGTTCCCGCCCGCTAACGTCGTTTCGCGGGCGGTTGCAGAAACCGCCCTTCGACACAGGCCATCAATTGTTCGAGATGGGGTTCGGCGATCTGGTAAAACACCCGCCGCCCTTCGCGCTCGCTGGAGAGAAACCCACAGCGTTGCAGCAGCCGCAAGTGCTCCGACGCCACGTTATCGGGAATCTCGCAGTCTTCGGCCAACTCGCCGACGTTGTAGCGACCGTGCAGCAACAGTTGGACGATTCGCAAGCGGACCGGATGGGCGAGCGTCTTGAGACATTCGGCGGCATCACCGAACGCTTTGACACTGCCGACAGGTTTGGACGTTTTTTTCTCAGTTGCTTTGCTGGCCATGAAGCCTCCTGGGCGGAAGACCTCATCATATATCGCAAGATCGCGATATGTCAATCGTGTGGATCGAATTCCGTGGCTCGGAGATCGATCCATCGCGGTACGACGTCCTTTCCAGGTCGTCGCAGGTAGACTTCCCGACGGCCCGGAAGGGCCGTCGTACCTGGAAAGGCGATCGGACGCTGGCGCTCAGCCGACGGCCGTTTGGTGGAGCAACGGACCGGCGGCGCGAACGGCGGGGCTGACGCCATCGGCGTAGGTCACGAAATTTTTGTGGAACAGCTCGGCCAGCTTTGCCGCGGTTGCGTCGTAGGCGGCCGGATCGCTCCACGTGTTGCGTGGCAGCAGCATTTCATCGGGCACGCCCGGGCACTTCGTCACAACCTCCAATCCGAAGCAGGGCTCTTTCTCTGTCGCAGCCGTTTTAAGACCGCCGGAATGAATCGCGTCCAAGATCGCGCGGGTGTAAGACAGCTTCATTCGGCTGCCTTCGCCGTACGCACCACCGCTCCAACCGGTATTGATCAGCCACACGTTGGCCTTGTGTTGCGTGATGCGTTTGGACAGCAATTCCGCGTACTTGCCCGGATGCCAGACCAGGAACGGGCCTCCGAAGCAGGGTGAAAACGTCGCTTCGGGTTCGGTGACGCCGACTTCGGTCCCGGCCACCTTGGCGGTGTAACCGCTGATGAAATGGTACTCGGCCTGTTCCGGGGTCAACTTGCTGACCGGCGGCAGGACGCCGAAGGCGTCGCAGGTCAGGAAAATCACATCGGTCGGATGCTCCGCGGTGCAAGGGATTTTCGCGTTGGGGATGTACTCGATCGGATAGGCCCCACGCGTGTTTTCGGTGATGCTGGCGTTGTCGAAATCGACATGGTGATCGGCCTGGTCGTAGACCACGTTTTCCAGCACGGCACCGTACCGCAGTGCATCGAAGATCTGGGGTTCGGCGTCGCGGGTCAGATAAATCGCCTTGGCATAACAGCCGCCTTCGATGTTGAACACGCCGTCATCGGTCCAGCAGTGTTCGTCGTCGCCGATCAGCTCCCGTTTGGGGTCCGCCGACAGCGTCGTCTTTCCGGTGCCCGAGAGCCCGAACAGGACCGAGGACGTTCCGGTCTGGGTATCGGACGTTGCCGAGCAGTGCATCGGCAGCACGTTGCTCCGCGGCATCAAGTAATTCATCAGCGTGAACACGGCTTTCTTCATCTCGCCGGCGTACTGGGTGCCAAGGATCACGACTTCACGCCGTTCCAGGCTCAGGTCCACGCTGGTTTTGGAGGTCATGCCGGTGGTGTAGCGGTTGGCCGGAAAGGCACCGGCATTGATGATCACGCAATCGGGATCGCCGAAATCGGCAAGCTCTTCACGCGTCGGCCGGATCAGCATGTTGTGCATGAACAACGCGTGGTACGGCCGCGCACAGATCACGCGGACTTTGATGCGATACTTGGGATCCCAGCCGGCAAAGGCATCGAGCACGTAGAGCCGCTGGCGCGTGTTGAGATAGTCGATCGCGCGTTCTCGGTTGACGCAAAAGGCGTTCTCGTGCAGACCGATGTTGACGCTGCCCCACCAAACGTCATCGGTCGACTCGGGATGCTCGACGATCCGTTTGTCCTTGGGCGAGCGGCCGGTTTTGTCACCCGAGTAAGCAATCAGTGCACCGGTGTCCGACAGCGTTGCCTGTTTCTCGTACCGCAGGGCCTCCTCGTAGAGCGTCGCGGGAGAAGCGTTTCGGAACACATTTTTAACATCGATTTGATATTGAGATAGATCAAACATTTTTCTGCTACTGCACTTGGTTCCTAAGAAGAACGGTTCCTGAGAAACAATGGGCGGGGAAACGGGATCATTCCGGAGGCCGTTCGCACAACCCTCCGCGTCGCTCTCCATTGCTACGGCACACCGCGCGCCAAATTTCATTTGCGATCCGATCTGACGCGGTAACGCGGCTGCAGCGGAATGTCTGCGGACCGTCAGCGGTTTCCCAATCGTATCGATCGCTCGCGGCGCGCGATAGTGCACAGCAACAGGGCACCAACGTGCGAATTCAGCACGCACCCTCAATGCGTCCGGACGGCGTATCGACCGCCCCCGAGCGAGTCGCCCAGCCGATCCCCTTTGCTCAGAATCAGAAACACCTCGGCGTCGGTTGCCGAAACGACCGGCGGATTGTCCGACGTGAGTGTCAATTCAAATGTGATCTTCAAGCCGACGTTGTCGATGCGACCGAACCGACTCCATTCCGCCAGTCGCAGCGGGGACGGCATGAAGCCGCGCCCGGTTGCATTGCCGAGCACCTTAAAATTGACCTGATTGGGAAACACGGCCCGGCGATAGGTGCTCCAAGAACCGCCGTTGGCTCGCAAGGGCGGCAGCGGAAGCATTTCGGTGCGTACCGGAAAGGACGACTCGTCCTCACACGCAAGTTTCCAGCCGATCGGTTGGGCATCGTTCCAAGAACCGACCCGATCGAACAGGTAGCTGCGCTCGGCGACCAAGGGAATGGACCATGTTGATTCCCCGGCAAGCGATTCAGCCGTTGCCGTGTCGGGTTCCGTCGAAGTCGCTGAGTTGGTCTTGTCCGCGGTTGGTTTCCAGACGCACCGAACGCCCAGTTGATGGCCACCTTCGGGAACATAAAACGCGACCGATTCGCCGTTGTCGGAATTGGAGATGATCCGGTGGCCGCCTAACCGCGGAAGATCTTCGGCGGTGCGACAGTGATCAAAGACGTTGGCGATCAAGTCGACGTCGTTGCTGAATTGATCGCGACGCGCCTTTTCCAGTCGCGTCGACTTGTGGAGCGATTCCAGCTCCTGCCGCAGAGCGACGATGTCAGCCGCGATCGAGCGCCGGGTCACCGCCACCCAACCCAATCCGGTGATCAGGGTCGCCAGCGTGCAACAGAACAAGACGGTCGCGAATTTCGGCATCATGGATCGTCGCGCAGAGAGGGAAAGGGATCGTAACCGCTGGAACGGTCACTCAACCAGAGACAACCGTCAAAGGCTGCATCTCGGCGGGAGTCGTCCTCGAGTCGAAGCTTGACTTTGACGCTCAACAGCCAAGGCAAGCGTCGCTGCGGCGGATAATCAATTTGTTTCCGGCCGCTGATGTGATACGCGCCCGTACTGGGGATCCCGTCGCCGGAGAACTCTGTGTCCAGCAAGGGCTTGTCCCCCAAGCGAATGGCGACCGGCAGCACCTTGCCACGGACCGGACCGGTTTGCACCGCCAGCAGATGCTCGCCGGGTTCGAGTTTTCGTTCATAGTGACCGGGATGCGCGAATCCGGAATCGGCCGGAGGATCGTGACGTTGATCGAGTTGATCAGGCGAACGGCTGACGCCCTCGGCGGGAATCACCGCGTACTTCAACCACACGTCACGCTCGGTCGGGACGCGGACGCGAAACACGACCGGAGGCTGCGTCCTGTCGCGTCGCAATTGCGGAACGGTTCGCAGCGAAAGCACGTCGGTTCCGCGGACTTCAATCCCTCCGTATTTCTGCTGGATCGTCTCGAACTGCCGCTCGGCTCGCTCGCGGATGGCGCGCACCGACGTCAGTTCGTCGCGTTGGTGTTGTTTGATTCGCTGTCGCTGCGGATCGTCCAACGCCAACCGCTCCCGCAGCGTCTCGATCTCACGACGCAACTGACTCCGCATCGCCTCATCGCGTCGCAGGTCGCGAATGCCGCTCACCAGCGGAAACGAAATCCCGCACAGCAGCATGATCGCCAGCAGGGATCGGATGGAAAATCGCATTTCAGGGTCCAAGGTGCAACGCGCGACGGATCGGCAACTGTTGGAGTTTAGCCTTTAGGCGCCCAGCTTAGGGCGACCGGTTTTTCGAGTACGATGGCCCTTCCGGGCCGTCGTCCGCTGGACTCCCGACGACGACCTGGAAAGGACGTCGGACAACAGTCCGCTGACCGCATCACAACTGAACGGCTAAAGCCTGCACACCAACACGTATGCCCGCTCCATTCGGGTCAGGCGCCCTCAGTTTAGGAGTTAACGGCGGTGTCAACATCGGCCGGCAGTCAAAAAACTCGTTTCCACATTAAGGGGCTCGACCGTTTTCTCGCAGGTCTTTTCGTCCGGAGCCTTTTCCGGTCGCTCCGAAACCTTCTCTCTCCTCCTGCGAGAAAATCCGATGTCCGCTTCGACTCTCAAATACGTGTCGGCTCTGTTGCTGTGTTGTTTTTGCTTCGGAGGTCAGGCTTCCGCACAACGCCAGGAACGTTTTTACCCCGCCGGCCGATACCATCAAGTCGACACCCAGCAAGACCGAAACGGCTTTCAGGCCCAGGCCGGTCATGGCATGGGCGTTCGCACCGAAAGCCAGCTCGGCGGCCAGATGGATAGCACGGGTGACCGCAACCTGGGCGTTCACGGCAACGTCCAGGCGGGATACTTCGCCGAAGCGGGCGTCACTCAAAGCGGTCGCGTGGGCAACGTCGACATCACGAATCAACTGAGCGGTGAATCGTTCACGGGGACGGAATTGGGCGGCAACGCGGGAGTGTCCCAAGACGGCGTGGGACTCGGCGCCAACGCCTTTGCCGGCAGTCGCGTCAGCGGGCGACTGGGCACCGAGATCGGCGCCGTCGGCGTGGGCACGACCGGCGAAGCATGGTCCGGACTGGGTGCCGAAGCGGATGCCCGAGTCGGGATGAAAAACGGAAAGCTGAAGCTGAAAGGCGAACTGGGAGCGGCCCTCGGCGTGGGCGGAAAAATCGGCGTCGACGCATCGATCGACTTCAACCCGATCGCCCGCGATGTCAGCCGGCACGGTCGCAACGTCGGCAAAGCCGCTTCGGCGGTCGGCCGCGATCTGGGGAAAACCAGCAAGACGGTTTCCAAGGACGTCAAACGCGCCGGCCAGAAAGTCGTCAAAGACATCGGCCGGCTGTTCCGCAAACGTTGAAGCCCGCGGGGTCTAACGCGGTGAAGCATTTTTCCCATGTGTTTCTTGAGGGTGTTAGCGGCAGGGCGCGAGCGGGCTGTCGATTTAGTCGGGATCTGCTGCGTTAATGGTGAGCCGCTGGCCGTAAGGCCTCGGGCAACGTCGGAAGAATAAGTGGGATAGGCTTCCAGCCTGTCATGGCGAAAACGACAGGCTGGAAGCCTATCCCACAATCAATCCCCGCCACCTATTCTTCCGACGGCCCGCGGGATCCCCCGGCCCGCCGGATCGGCATCTGCATGAAAAGGTTGCATCGCGGCCACAAATGGCTGACAATGGCGGTCCCTCCCCCACCCACCCCGCCTTCGCGACGCCGCCGCAGTGACCCCGCACCGACTCACCGCCGCCGTTTTCTTGCTGTCATCGGCCATCGTTCTCGGCAGCCCGGCCGCGGCGGACAACCCACTCGAATTCTTCGAAAAGAAAATCCGTCCGGTGCTGGTCAAGCACTGTTACGAATGCCACTCCGTGGACTCAGAGGAACTGGGAGGAAAACTTCGCGTCGATAGTCGCCCGTCGATGTTGGTCGGCGGCGAATCCGGCCCCGTGCTGTTGGCCGGACGGCCGCAGGACAGCTTGATCATCCAGGCGCTGCGTTACGACGGATTGGAAATGCCGCCGGAGGAACCGCTGCCGGAAACGATCATCAAAGACTTCGAGAGATGGGTGTCGCTGGGCGCGGTCGATCCCCGGGAACAGCCCCCCGCCGACCCAACGTCGGGCGTCCAAACCGACGCGGCCGACGATGAAGCTTTGTGGTCGTTTGTCCCCCGACAGAATCCGCCCGTGCCATCGGTCAACGATCCCGATTGGCCGCGCGATTCGATCGACCGCTTCGTCTTGTCATCGATGCAGCAGGCCGGACTGCAACCGACCGGCGACGCCGACCCACGGACACTCGTTCGTCGGCTGTACCACGACTTGATCGGGTTGCGGCCGACGCAAGCCGAAACCGAAGCGTTCCAGGTCGACTTCGATCGCCACGGTGTCGAGGCGACGGCGCGTCTGGTGGATCGTTTATTGAACAGTCCCCAGTTCGGGGTTCGCTGGGGCCGGCACTGGTTGGACGTGGCGCGATACGGTGAATCCAACGGCGACGACGGACTGGGGCGCAACGCGACGTTTCCCAATGCGTGGCGGTACCGTGATTACGTGATCGATGCCTTCAATCAAGACGTGCCGTATGACCGGTTTCTGACCGAGCAGATCGCCGGCGACCTGTTGCCCGCGGCAACGGCCCGGCAGCGAAACCGGCAACTGATCGCGACCGGGTTCTTGGCGATCGGTTCCAAACCGGCCTCCGCGATGAACAAGAACTTTGCGATGGACGTCGTCGACGATCAAATCAACGCCGTCTGCACCGGCGTGATCGGATTGAGTGTCGCCTGCGCCCGCTGCCACGACCACAAACATGACCCGATTCCGACCCGAGACTACTACGCCCTGGCGGGAATCTTTAAGAGCACCGAAACGCTGTACGGTGCCGCGGGCGAGGAAAAATTGACGGCACCGCCGACGCCGCTGCATGCATTGCACGCGGATCTGCAGGCAACCCAAAAACGTCCCGACCGCACGTCACCGCCACAACTGCCCGACGCGTATTTCAAATTCGTCGATGCACTCGAACCCGAACTTCACGCGCCGCTGGATTCGAAACCCGACGCGCTTTCGCTTTCCCGCATATCCACTTTCTCGGCGGATACGTTTGCCAAAGTGAACGAGACACGCTTCACCGGCCGGTTCGAGCAACCGACTGACTCGTACTCGGTTTCGTTCTGGTTCCGAAACACCGTCAACAACGACACCCGCCCGATCACGGCGTACTTGTTTTCCCGCGCCGCCTTGGATGACAAAACCTTGCCCGGTGATCATTTGGGGATCGGCGGAAAGCATGACAAATCGCGTTCGGGCAAACTGTTCATCTTCAACGGCAACGTCAAGAAAACGTCGATCGTCGGATCAACCGTGATCCCCCGCAACAGCTGGAACCATGTCTCGCTGGTGCGAGACGGCAACCGGGTGAAAGTGTTTCTCAACGGTCGACTGGAAATCGCCAGCGAAGTCGAAGCGACGTTCGCCAAATCCCTCGACTATTGCCTGGCCGGCCGCAGTGATCAGTTTGCGCCCCTGACGGGAAACATCGGCCAGTTCACGCTGTTGTCTCGGGCGTTGACCGATCAGGAAGCCATCGCGTTGCACCAGGCGTCGGGCCAGCCCGTCGGCGTGCGTCCGTCTTCGCCGCTGGGGTTTGCGATGGGTGTTCGCGAGAAAGCGAAACCGGCGGACTGCAAGATCCATATCAACGGTGACGGTTCCAAGCTTGGCCCCGAGGTTGCTCGCGGCGTTCTGTCAGCCTATCGCGATCTCGCCCCGAACGATCTCGCCCCGCACGATGCCGCCGGTCAGCCGCTTTCCAACGGGACGATCGATTTTCCCGCGGTCAGCATTGCCCCGAGTCAAAGCGGCCGTGCGGAACTGGCCCGCTGGCTGACGCACCCCGACCACCCCCAAACCGCGCGCGTCATCGTCAACCGAATCTGGATGCACCTGTTCGGCCGCGGCATCGTCACCACGCCCGATGATTTCGGTGTTTATGGCGCCCGCCCCACACACCCCGAATTGCTGGATCACTTGGCCAATCGATTCGTCCGCCAGGGTTGGTCGATCAAGCAGATGATCCGCGCGATCGTGTTGTCGCGAACCTACGGCTTGAGCAGCCTGGCTGAACCGGCGATGTCCGAAATCGATCCGGAGAACATCTGGCTCTCACGGCATGTTCGCAAACGGCTGGATGCCGAATCGCTGCGAGACAGCCTGCTGCAAGCGAGCGGTCAATTGGATTACGCGCCGGGCCAAGGGTCCGCGATCGAAACGTTGGACATGTTGATCAACTGGCCGCCGGGCGCATCCACCGACCTGCATCGCAAGTCCCATCACCGCAGCGTGTATCTCTGCATGCTTCGCCACGCGCCTCCCCAAGAACTCGCCGCGTTTGATCTTCCCGACGGAGTCGGCGTGCGGGGAAAACGCGATGTCACGACCTTGCCGACACAAACGCTGTTCTTGATCAACAGCGAGTTTGTGGTGGAACAATCGCGTGAATTAGCCCGCCGGGTGCTCGACGATGCATCACGTGGTGAAGGTGATCGGCTGCAGACCCTTTACTCGGCCGTGCTGGGGCGGGACCCCGACGAATCGGAGCGGGATCGATCGATCGCGTATCTGCGCAGCACCGAAGCCACCCTTGCGGGCGCCGGCCAACACCAGGACCGATGCCGCTTGCACGCCTGGGCCAGTCTGGCCCAAGCCTTGATGACGACCAACGAATTCCGTTACGTGGATTGAGAGAAAGCCCATGATTTCACGTCGAACCATGCTGCAAACCGCGTCCTGTGGCTTTGGCTTTCTCTCCCTGCAAGCAGTGTTGCAACCGTCGGCCGGCGCTTCCACCGCAGAGACGCCGCCGATTCGCGCTCGCGCCAAACGTGTCATCTTTCTCTGCATGAGCGGCGGTCCGGCGCAGATGGACACGTTCGATTACAAACCGCAAACGGGAAATAAAAAGCATCCGGGTTCGGTGTTCCAATTTCAACAGCGCGGCGAAAGCGGGTTGTGGATCTCCGAGTTGATGCCCGAAACCGCCAAGCACGCCGATCGATTGTGCGTCATCAACGGCATGCACTGCGACACGGGAAACCATGCCCAATCGTTCCTTCAACTGCACACCGGCGAAAAACTGCGAAAGCGACCGAGCATGGGCTCATGGATCTCGTACGGCCTGGGCAGCGAGAACGCCGACCTGCCCAGTTTCGTCAGCCTGAATGCCGCCAAGCCGTCGGTCTACTCCAGCGAGTTCCTGCCCACGGAGTTCGCCGGCACACCGATCGGCACCAATGGCGAAGACATGTCCGCGGCGACCATCCGCGACATCTTCGGGAACCATTTGCCGCCCCAAGTCAAACGCAGTCAACTCGATTTCGTGCAATCGATGAACCGAGATCATTTGTCCGACCGCAACGGCGACGCAGCGCTCGAAGGCGTGATCGAATCGATGGAGCTTGCCTATCGCATGCAAACCGCGGCGCCGGAACTACTGGATTTGAGCAACGAAACCGAAGCGACGTTGCGTCGTTATCGCGTCGGCAAGAAGCTGTCGATCGGAACCTGCCGGCCGACCGACTTCGGTCGCCAATGCCTGTTGGCGCGACGTCTGGCCGAAGCCGGCGTGCGTTTCATCGAAGTCAACCATGGCGGTTGGGACCAGCACAAAAATCACCGCCGTGACTTGAAGGCGAATTGTGAAACCGTGGACGCGCCGATCGCCGCCTTGCTGGAAGACCTGGCCGCACGGGGGTTGCTCGACGACACGTTGCTGGTCTGGGGCGGTGAATTCGGCCGACCGGGACTGGTCCCCGATGACGGCAAAGACGAAACCGGACACAACGCAAAAGGGTTCACGTTCTGGCTGGCCGGCGGCGGCGTCAAAGGAGGACACGTGCACGGCCGAACCAGCGAAACGGGTGACCGGGCGGTCGAAGGCAAGGTCCACTTTCGAGACCTGCACGCCACCCTCCTGCATCTCATGGGGCTGCGGCACGACCAACTGACCTATCGCCACGGCGGACGAATCCATCGGCTGACCGGTCCGGAAGAAGCCAGCGTCGTCCACGAATTGTTCGCATGAGGCACGTCAAGTCGCAAGAGTCGAAGTCACCCTCCCTCTGGGAGGGTCGCGGACGATGAACTTTGTCCCCGAGCGGCTCAAAGTCATCAGCGATGCGATCACCGTCGTCAGCGAAGGGCTGATGGGTTTGACGATGGAATGTGCACGTTGCCATTCGCACAAGTATGACCCGATTCCCCACCGCGATTACTACCGGCTCAAAGCGGTGTTCCAAGGCGCGCTGGACGAACACGACTGGGACAGTTTTAAAACGCGGACGTTGAAGGTCGCCACACCCGAGCACCGTCGCAAGGTCGCCGAAATAAACCCGCCGCTGGAAAAACAAATCAAACAACTGCAGGTGCGACAAAAGCAATGGACGGCCGACCTGCAGTTGCAACTGTTGCGCGATCACTATCCCGATCAATCCGAAGCCGACAACCGGGCGACGTTGACCGCGCTGAAGAAAGCGGACAACAATCGCACGTTGAAGCAAAAGATCTTGGTCGAACGGCTGGTCAAAGCTGAACTGCGTCCCGATTCCCAGCAGTCCGAGCAAGTCCTTTCGCTGCGGCAACAGATCAAAGACGCCGATCATCAAATCGATCGTGTGCGTCGCAAGATGGCTCCACCGCTCGCGATCCGGGCGCTGTGGGACTTGGGACGCCCCTCACCGACCTACGTGTTGCGACGCGGTGAACACAACAAACCCGGTGATCCGGTCGCCCCCGGTGTGCCCGCGGTGCTGACCGACCAGCGCAATCCGTTTACCGTCACGCCCCCCTTCCCCGACGGCACCGCCAAGACCGGCCGCCGACTGGCATTCGCACGCTGGTTGATCAACCCGAATCACCCGCTGACCGCTCGCGTGATGGTCAATCGAATCTGGCAACACCATTTCGGAACCGGATTGGTCAAGGACCTGGAGAATTTTGGCGTTCAGGGCGAGCGTCCCTCGCACCCCGAATTGCTCGACTGGTTGGCGATCGAATTCATCCGACGCGGCTGGAGCATCAAGGAGATGCACCGCTTGATCATGAACTCTCGCGTCTACCAACAATCCAGTCGGGTGACCGAGCGATCGCACCAAGTCGATCCGCAAAACCGACTGCTCTCGCACATGAACCTGCGCCGCATGGATGCCGAAGCGCTGCGTGATTCGCTGCTTGCGATCGCCGGCCGATTGGATCCGACACCGGGCGGTCTTCCCGACACCGTCTCGATCGATCGCGATGGGTTGGTCAGCGTCAATGCGACCGATTCAGGCGGCTGGCGACGAAGCGTTTACCTGCAATACCGGCGGACCGAGATCCCGACGATGATGGATACCTTTGACTATCCGCAAATGGGCCCCAACTGCTTGTCGCGAAACGTGTCCACGGTCTCTCCCCAGGCTCTGTTGCTGATGAACAACGGCCGCGTCCGAGAGCTTGCCGCTGCGATGGCCCACCGCGTCGAATCAATCGTTCGCGATGAAATTCCAATCGAAGACAGCGAAGATGATGCCGTCAATGAAGCGACGGTCCAGACGGTCTACCAGTTGGCCTTGTCCAGATCGCCCAGCGACCGCGAGCGAACGCTGGGTACCGAAACGTTGAAACAACTTCGCCAGGCATGGGGAGACAATTCGGCCAAGGCACTGGAAACGTATTGCCACACGATTTTGAACTCCGCTTCGTTCCTCTACGTGGATTAAGGAATGAATCAGCCAACACCGTCCCGCCGTGATTTTTTTGCCCGAACCAGTGACGGCCTGCTCGGCGCCGCGCTGGCCCAGATGCTCGGTGCGGATCTACTTGGCCACAGCGCCACGGCGTCCGATGAAGCGATTGCACCACACGGCGGCGGCATCGATGACCTGACCCCCAAACCCGTTCACCATCCCGCCACCGCCAAATCGGTCATCCAACTGTTCATGAACGGCGGGCCAAGTCAGATGGATCTGTTTGACCCCAAGCCGTTACTGGGCAAGATGGACGGCCAGCCGTATCCGGGCAATGTGGAAGAGATCGGCAACACGGGCACGTCGGACGTCGGCGTCATGCTGGGCGGCAAATACAAGTTTGATCGGCACGGCGAATCCGGAATGTGGATGGCGGACGTCTTGCCCCACACCGCCCAGATGGCCGACGACCTGTGCATGATCCATTCGATGTGGACCGACCACCCCAATCACGACAACGCCCTCTACAAAATCCACAGCGGGCGTTTATTCATGGGGTACCCCACGCTGGGCGCCTGGACGGTTTACGGACTCGGTTCCGAAAACCAAAATCTGCCCGCCTACGTCGTGCTGTCGGATCCGCTGGGGTTACCGAAAAACGGCACCCGCAACTGGACCGCGGGGTTTCTGCCGCCGGTGTACCAGGGAACGCCGTTTCGGCCCACCGGATCCCCGATCTTGAACTTGAAACCACAATTCGAGCAGCCCGACGCAGTGACCGAAACGGCGCGCGACCTGTTGAAACAACTCGACCAGCACCACCAAAGCGAACGCCGACATTACGCTGGGCTAGACGCGCGGATCCAGTCCTATGGACTGGCCGCACGGATGCAACTTTCCGCCAGCGAAGCCTTGGACCTGTCCGGCGAAACCGCGGAAACGCTGTCGATGTACGGCGTCGGCAGCTCGCCGACCGATTCCTTTGCCCGACGTTGCTTGATGGCCCGCCGATTGGTCGAGCGTGGTGTCCGCTACGTGCAGATCTTTCTGGAGGAACAACCTTGGGACAGCCACGTTGACTTGGAAGACAACCACCGCGCCGCATGCGAACGCACAGACCGACCGGTCGCGGCACTGCTCAAGGACCTCAAACGCAGCGGGATGCTCGATTCCACCCTGGTGATCTGGGGCGGCGAGTTCGGTCGCACGCCCACCTCGCAACGCAGCGGCGACCTTTACACCGGCCGCGACCACAACATGCAAGCCTTTACGTCTTGGATGGCCGGCGGCGGGATCAAGGGAGGCACCAGCTATGGAAAGACCGACGAATTCGGGCACAAGGTGATCGAAGATCCCGTCAGCGTCCACGATTTCCACGCCACCATCTTGCACGCCCTGGGGCTGCATCATCAAAAGCTGTTCTTCACCCGGAGCGGTTTGGAAGAACGTCTGACGGGAGTTGAGGCTCCGAGGGTTGTGCACGAGATTCTGGCGTAGCCCGGGGAAGGGTAACGCGGTGAAGCGTTTGTAAGCGGAAGAACGCGAGCGGCCTGTCGATTGAAGGAGATCTGTTGAATTCTGGTGAGCCGCTGGCCGTCAGGCCTCGGGCGACGCTGAAGGCCCGGCCGCTGACGCGTCGCGGCTCACTGAACCGGAGGGCTCGCGCCCTACCGCTAACAAAAAACACCCCCCTGGCGACCGCGGATGCGGTCGCAGCACATCGTCGGAGGTGAGCGCAGCGACACCTCCGGATAGGCCCTCTCTGGCGTTTGCTTGCTGCGCAAACGCCGTCTTTCCCAGAGGGAGAGAATCTAAATTGGTTGCCACATCCTGCAGTAAAAGAATCGACGTCCCGCGGGATACACCTCACTCCGCCGCATAGAGATTTGCGAAGTCGACCGATCCAGATGGCGAGAGCACCAGTTTGTCGCTGGCGCCATCGTCGGATTGCGACGACACGGCGGGTTGGCCGTTGAGATGCACCACCCGTTTGCCATCTTTGGCGATCACTTCGATGCGGTTCCAACGACCGGGTTTTTCCAAGTGCGTCGCAGACGCCGGATCAGAAAGATCGATTTGCAGGTTTCCGCCCGCCTGGATCACGACGTTGCTCTCGGCATCTTTCAAACGCACATCCACGACGAAGCTTGCGTTGTCAAAGGAACGCGTCGTCGCCAGTGTTCCCGTTGTGCCAGGATCGGCTTCAAACGCAAGTACCCAATCCTTGACGTTCCACTGCGACACATCGTCGGCGTCCCAACCGTCCAGATTCAATCCGGTGTACAGCGAATGGTAGCCACGATCGGCGATCGCAACTTGGTCGGCCGGCACCTCACCGCCGGGCAATTCTTTGATGCGAACATTGCGGTATTCGACCACGCCGCCCTCGGATTCCAAACAGATGTATCCCTTGCGTGGGACACAGTCCTTGCCGCGGGTGACGACCGTCCCGTTGACGGCCAGCGAGATCTCGCCGTCGCGGCATTCGATGCGGTAGCGATTCCACTGTGGACTCGGATTGGAAAGGCTTTCGGTCGGAAAGGCCCGGCTGCCGCCACGCCCATTGATCGGCGTCATCGTCGCCCCATGGATCGGAAAGATGTCACCGTGCGTGGTGTGGCTTTTCGTGTTCCCGTAGGCGTTCTCGAGCACCTGCACTTCGATCCCGCGATGGAACGGTACGCCACGCGACGTGATGTCGTCGGCCCAGACGAAGACGCCGGCGTTGCCCCGCGGCACCAGATGCCGCCACTCCAGTTCCATCACAAAGTTTTGATACATCTTTGCCGTTCGAATCTCGCCGATCGGCTTGCCGGTACAGTACAAAATCCCGTCTTCAAACCGCCAGGTTTCCTGGGGCGTGTTGGTTCGCACCCAGCCGCTCAATTCGGCATCGCTGAACATCGGCCTGAATCCATCTTGGCCGAGCGCCGTGTGCTGCGATGAGAGGCCGTGCGCGAGAAAACCGAGCAGAAGGAGGCACGCGGGTGCGACCGAACGGGGCAGCTGAATCATGGTGTTGAACGTCGTTTCGGGTGGTGATCGTGGCGCGCAAGGCAAGCTCGCCGGGAAGGGACGATCATTCTAGCGGAAATCGGGTCGCCCGCTGTCGTGTTCGGAAAGCGAGATCGGTTTCCAGCCTGTCGATTTTGATGCCGCGGCAGGTATGATGGACCTGCGGACGTCACGTTATGCTGCTCGTGCGCGAGCCAGCCCCGAAACAGCCAGCCCCGAAACCTTCCCACCCATCACGACCGCTTCCATGCCATTTCACGCCACGACGCGCCAGCTGGTTTGCGTCACCGTCGTCCTCTCTGGATGCTTCTTCGGCCACGGCGCCGGTGCTGCCGAACCCCTGCCGGTCGATCAGCTGCCCGAACTGCAGTACCGCCGTTGGAGCGGATCGATCAACGTGCCGGACCCGGTCGCGATCAGCGTGGCGGACAACGGTGACGTCTACGTGACCCAAACCCAGCGTCGCAAGATCCAAGACCTGGACATTCGGGCGAACAGCGAATGGATTCCCGACGACGTGGGCTTGAAAACGGTCGACGAAAAACGCGCGTTCTATCATCGCGTGCTGGCGATCGGTGGCGATCAAGTCGAAGCCGCCAAACATGTCGAAGACGTCAACGGAGACGGCCAATACGATTGGCGCGACCTGACCGTGATCAGCGAAAAGATCCACCGCCTGGTCGACACCGACGACGACGGAACGGCCGACACCATCAATCTGTTCGCCGAAGATTTTAAAACCGAAGTGACCGGAATCGCCGCCGGCGTGCTGCACTGGGACGATTCGGTCTGGGCGACGATCGCACCCGACGTTTGGAAACTGACCGACACGACCGGCGACGGACGTGCCGACGACCGCCAGATCATGGCCACCGGATTCGGACTGCACATCGCCTATGCCGGCCACGACATGCACGGGCTGGCCATCGGACCGGACGGAAAGATCTATTGGTCGATCGGCGACAAAGGGATCGCGGTGACCACCGACGATGGCAAACAGATCAGCTATCCCAACCAGGGCGGCGTCATGCGATGCAACCCCGACGGCAGCGATTTCGAAGTCTTCGCCCATGGGCTGCGCAACGTTCAAGAATTCGCCTTCGATCAATACGGCAATCTGTTCGGTGTCGACAACGACGCCGACAAGCCCGGCGAAAAAGAACGTTTCGTGTGGATCGTCGATCAGATGGATGCCGGTTGGCGATGCAATTACCAGTACCGTGGCGACGCGTACAACCCCTGGACGGACGAAAACCTGTGGCAGGTTGCCGGCGAAGACCATGCCGCCTACTTGGTGCCGCCGATTCAAAACTACGTCGATGGTCCGGCCGGTTTTAAATTCAATCCCGGCGCCGCACTGTCATCGGCCTACAGGAATTTCTTCTTCATGACCAGCGCGCCCAACGGATTCCAATACGCCTTTCGCACCGAGCGCACCGCTGACTCGTTCCGGATGATCGATTCGCACTCGATCGGCAGCGGCGACCCGATCGTCGGAATCGCCTTCGCCCCCGACGGCGGACTGTACGGTGTCGACTGGGGTGGCGGTTATCCACTGACCCAAACCGGCGCCGTGATTCGGATCGACGTGCCGGATGAAAACCTTAGCGAACAAGACCGTGCCGACCGCAAGTCCGTGACGCACTGGCTGTCTGAAGATTTCAGCGAGCAACCGAACGCGGTGCTGTCCGAATTGCTTGCTCACATCGATCAACGTGTTCGACTTCGCGCCCAATTCGCACTGGTCGCTAGGCAGCAATCCGACACGCTGCTGGCGGTTCTGTCGAACGAACAATCGGATCAACTTGCCCGCGTGCACAGTGTTTGGGGGCTGGGGCAGATCATGCGAACCGGCAGCGTCCCCGCCGCTATGCTGAATCGTTTTCTGTCCGATCACGACCCGATCATCCGCTCGGTCGCGGCCAAAACGCTCGGCGAAACCGAGACGGCTGATCCGGCCGCGTTGATACCGCTGATCGACGATCCCGACCTGCACGTTCGCATCCATGCGGCGCTGGCCCTGGGACGCCGACCAACCAGCGCGGCGACGAAGACACTGCTGGACCTCGCCGCCGGGTTGCCACGCGATCAACACTACCTGCGGCACGCGGTCGTCACCGCACTGGCCGCCTGTGCGACGCCGCAGCAATTGGCCGGACTGGCGGATGCCACGTCGGAAAGCGCACGAATCGTTGCCGTCCTGGCGCTCCGCCGACAAGGCCATCGCTCGGTCGCAACCTTCCTCAGCGACGCCTCCGATTGGGTCGCCACCGAAGCCGCCCGCGCCATCCACGACGACCTCTCCCTGCCGGACGCCATGCAAGACCTGGCGGCTGCCTTGGACCAGGATCGCAACCGCAACACCGCGATGACCCTCCGCGCGATCAATGCCAACTTTCGACTCGGAACCGAATCGAGTTTCCGACGGCTGCTGCGTTTCATCGCGGCCGAAACCCGCCCCGCGTCGGCACGGCTGGCTGCCACGGAATCCCTCGGCGACTGGCTCGATCCACCCCTGCTGGATCGCGTCGATGGCCGCCGCCGAGAACCCGCCGCCGATCGAGTGATCGATCGATCGGCCGCCTCGGAGTTGCTGACGCGTTTGGTCGAAAAGAGCGACACGGCGATCCGGGTCGCGGCCGTGAAAGCGTCACGCCGGTTGAAAACCCCGCTGTCGTCGGACGCACTGATCGCACTTGTCCGCGATACCAAGTCACCGGAACCATTGCGACTCGAAGCACTCGACACGCTCACCACACCCGATAGCGACATCGCAACCGATGACCGCGCCCCGCTGTTGGTCGCACTGTCCGCCGCACGCTCCCCGGCTGTCGCATCGCGCGCGATCGAAGGACTCGCCGAATTGCACCACGACAAGGCGATCGAGGTCATCGAGAAACAACTGGAGAATCGATCGATTCCGGTTCGACAAGCCTGCGTTCGCTCCCTCGCCACACTTGGCAACGCAAAAGCAGATGCCTTGCTGGTCCGACTGGGCGAGCAATTTGTTGATGGATCGTTGCCCGACTCGCTACAGTTGGACGTTTGGCAATCACTACACTCGCGGATCGACCACTCCGATGCGATTCGCGAAACGCTGGACCGAATTCAGCAGGCACCGCAACTGGCAGAAATCACATCGCCAAAGTTCCGCGAATTCGCCCTGTGCCTTTCCGGCGGCGATGCGGCACGCGGCGAAACCTTCTTTCGAACCGATCTGCGGGCTCAATGCAGCCGCTGCCATCGGATCGGAAAGAAAGGGAGTGACATCGGTCCGGAACTGACGAAAATCGCAAAGCAACGTGACGCGGATCACCTGCTTCGCGCGATCGTCTATCCCAGTGCCGACATCGATCCGAAGTACAACGCCCAGACACTGCTGTTGGCCGATGGCAATGTGGTTCAAGGTGTCATCAAAAGTGAGGATGACACCACGACCGTGCTGATCAATTCCGAAGGCAAGGAGGTCAAGATCCCGACCGACGAGATCGAAGACGTCGCCAAGACCAAGGTCTCGTTGATGCCCGACATGACCGCGGTCCTCAGCCCCGCCGAAGTCCGCGATCTGGTTGCGTACTTGAAAACGCTACGCTAAACGCTTCACCGCATCGACCGGCTGGGCAACGAATCAGTGGTGCCCGTGACCGCGGTGACTACCGTGACCACGGTAGTGAAAATCATAGTGCCCGGGCACGTAATCCAAGTGGTTTCCGTGCGGCACCAGGGACGGCGGATGATAGTCGTAGTGCGGCCGTGCGGGATGGTACCCCCGATACGATCGGTGGTAGTTGTAGGTCGGTCGGGCTGACCGCCCATAATAAATCGACGGCCCGTACGACGACCGATAGCTCGGGTACGCGCGGCGGTACGTGTGGCTGTAATTGCTGTAACCATAGTTGCCGATGCGGATACTGAATCCGCCGGCGTCGGCTTCGTTTCCGCCGGGCATCAACACAAAACCGATTGCAAGCACCGGAATGCTTGCCCATTTCAATAAACGTGACATACGCTGCATCTCCATGAATGAGCGACAAAGGGTCTGACGCTTGTTTCACGACGCATCCGGCATGCCAATCCGACGGCCGACAGACGCTGCGCGACCCAAACCCCCGTGAAACACGCGGCGAAACGGTCCGCTGCGGGTCACAGATAAGCCAACGAACAGAAATCAACGCGACATCAAAACGAACACACCTGACATCAATTTGAGTCAGCGGCGTGAGACGGCCGAACGCCGGACAAGAACAGGAGCAAGTTGGTCAAAAGATGAGTTGGTCCGGGCAATCGTCCCCAGGCCGACCTACTTCACACCCATTTTTTGACCACCAAATTTTTTTACCACCGTCTCGCCGTGGCACGGCGGCCCATGTCAGCTACCCGTGGTTTCATCGATCGCCCCGCAGGGTTCACCGCCCGACTCACAATACGACTTGACCGCATCCATGTCCGACTCGACACCCTTGACCACCATGCCGCGTATCAAAGGGATCATCAACCGGGCCAAAAACGCATGGGGGCGGATGTCCATCTGCATCTTCAACTCGACAGCGTCGCCTACCAGCGAAACGGTGAACAGGGTATCCCAGACCGTGCCGCCGGCATCGGAGACCATCCGCACGCGTTCGTTGTCGGCGAATTCGGCGACCTCCAGCTCGACGGATTGTTCGCGTCCCTTCATCATTCGGGTTTCACGGAATCGCGTCCCCACACCGTGCTGTTGCTCGGAAAGAAACTCGACGTTGGTGATGTGCGGCACGGCTTTGCGGAAATTGCGAACATCCGAAACGGTCTGGAACACCAGACTCAATGGCGCGTCAATCGTACGCGAGGCGATGATCGGCTTCATGTCAAAACTCATCATTGAAGGAGAGCGTCGTCGACCATGGAATGACAATCCGCTGGGAGACTTCCTCATCCAAGCGATCATAGGATGAGATCATCCGGACCATCAATTCCCTACCGATGATCGCCGAACGTGCACCCGGCAGAGTCCCCAGGAATTCGGGGAGCACGCGGATGGCTTCCTCGGCGTTGCGACGTACAAGTCGATCGTCTGGCGCAGAAAGCGGAAGCGCGGCATGAATCGACGCGTCATCGTCGGGATCGAGAAAAAACACCACGCCGTAGTGGATGAAGGGGTAACCGCTCAGGAAGTGTTCGGTCAGGAGTTGCGGCGTCGCCCCCTCAGACGACATCGCTTGCACCTGTTCGGCGATCGATGCCGCCTCGAAATCCGATGGCGGCGCGTAGGGGTTCACGTCGTGATTCGGCAAACGGCGATCCGTCTCGATCGTCGCGGTACCGCAACTGACCGGTTCCACCATCAAAAATCGTTCGTTGATCTGCCGGACCCCGCCATCACTAAACCATTCGAACAGTGATTTCCATTGTCCGGTCCACGCCGAGTACAGAAATTGCAGCCCCATCAGTGCGGCGAAGATTGCAAATCCAAAGTCGGCCCAGTCCTCCGCACCACCGAGCAGTTGAAAGAGCGCATAGGTGAGGAACAGCAACCCAAGCAAGACCGCGGCCACGCGATAGGGCATTCGCGTTTTGCCAACTCGTCCGTCGATCGTCTCTCCCGCGTCGGTCGTCATTCGCGCTGATACCATCCCGCAAGGTTGTCACCGAGATTTTCATTCGCATCGATCGGTGCCGTTCGTTGCGATGGAGCCGGGCCACATTCTCACTGCGCCACGGACGCGGGTCAACGTTGGCGTGTGTTGCCGCCGGCAGCAAAGTCGCTTAGCGACGCACGGAAAGTATGTGGGATTGGCTTCCAGCCTGTCGACGCCGGCGGCGAAGTCGCAAACAGGGCAGCCCGCCGAAAAAACTTGACTTCGGGGGCGCAGGCTGCGACATTAGACAAATCATCTAATTTCGATCAGCCGATGCCTGCCGGGAGAGCCCCTTGATGGCCCGCCGCCCAAAGCCGTTCCACACCGTTGTCGTCGCTCTGTTTTTGCTGGCGAGCATTTCCAGCTCCATCGCTCAGCAACCCCCACAGCCGAAATCCGAGGTGATCCGCGACCGCTTCGCGGAGCTTGCCGAGCGAATTTCGATCGCGCCGGCCGGGCGATCACAAAATCCCTTCACGCGCCATCATCAACCCGCACTCAGCTGGAGCAATCCCGAGCGACAGACCCCGGCCGGCGCCATGTTCCTGTGGACCGCGTCGGGCCGCCCGCAGGTCGCGCTTTGCCTGTACCCCGACGGCGAACAGGTCATCGATCTGGAATTTCAATCGCTCAGCGAGCAAGCCCTGACCGCCGACAGCGACAACCAACTGCTGTGGCAGCCCGCCGAGCCCGGCGTCCGATGGCAGCCGATCGAGAAAGCTCCGCGTCCGGCCCGATCCGCGTTCCTGCGGTTGCGGCAGATGCGAGTTCTGGCGCGCGAGTTTTCATCGAAGCTGGTGCCGCCCAACAAGAACCCGATCGAATTGCGTTTGCTCGACACCCCCGTGTACCGCTACGAACTCGATCAACCGACCGGCGGAAAACTCGGTCGAGCAGATGACGAACTGATCGACGGTGCGGTATTCACCTTTGTCCAGGGAACCGATCCCGAAGTCCTGTTGCTGGTCGAAGCCCACCAGGACGGCGACCGGCAAGCGTGGCGATATGCGTTGGCACGGATGAGCATGGTGCCGACGCAGGTGCGGCACGGCGAGACGACCATCTGGGAAACCGACTGGGCGATTCAGCGGCCCCATACGCCATATTACGTCTACAAATCATTTTAATCCAAATAGTGCTTGACCAATATAGACTGTGCGTCTATATTGGGTTCCAGCAAACAAGCCGCAGCGCCGGCGCGATTGCACACCACGGGTGAAAGGACACTTCGATGAGCAAGTCAGTCGTTCTATTGATCTTCTTCTCGGTCGCCGCGGCTTGGCGACCGGTCGCGGCAGTCGCGGACTCCCACGGCGACACGCTTTCGCAGTGGATTGACCAGCGGGGTGAACAGCTCTGGGGCAAGCCGCCGGCGGCGTGCAGTGACCTGACGTTTGTCCGTCGCGTCTACTTGGACCTGGTCGGCCGGGTGCCCAGCGTTTCGGAGATCCGCGACTTTCAAACACTCGGCGATGACCGTCGCGAACTGTTGGTGAACGAATTGGTGTTCGGCGAGGGGCCACGACGGGAGGCATACACGCGGCTTTCGGCATCCAGTCTGGCGCGTCATTGGCGGAGGGTCTTGATTCCGCCGGGGACGGTCGTCAACGGTTCGGTGCAGGGGTTGGAGACGTGGCTGGAAGACGCGTTTCGCGAGGCGAAGCCGTACGATGAGATGATGCGTGAGATTGCGCAGATCCAGTCGCCCGATTCCGCCGGCGGATACTACCGGTTGGTCGGGGGCACGCCGGAATCCTATGCGGGCAATCTTTCGCGTGTGATGTTGGGCGTCCGTCTTGATTGCGCACAATGTCATGACCATCCGTTTACCGACTGGAAGCAACATGACTTCTGGGGTCTGGCCGCATTTTACAGCGACATCAACGGTTCGATCGACAACCCCGATGGATCGCAGCCGACGGGCAAGAGCGGCGAAATCCGATTCGAAGGCGAAACGTACCGGGCAAAGGTCTTGTGGGAAGACACGGCGATGGACGACGCCGCGCGTGCGCCCCGTGTTCGCCTGGCGCGTTGGATGACATCACGGGAAAACCCGAATTTTGCCGCGACGGCGGTCAATCGGTTCTGGCAATTGCTGGTCGGCCGCGGGCTCTACGCCGACATCGAGAATCTGGATCTGGCGAACGACGACGAGCGTGCGTTCCTGGATGATTTGGGACAAAAATTTGCCGACGACGGGTTTCATGTGCAGCGGTTGATTGCCGCGATCTGTAAAACGAATTGGTATGCCGCACGCGCGCTGTCGGAAAGTGATTCGGACGAGACCTTCCGCCGGGAACTCAAAGTCATCAGTCCCGAACAGGTGTTTGATTCGTTGGAACAGTCCCTGCATTTGCCGATCAGCCGGATCGATCCCGCGGCACCGCGCTGGACCGGCGCCCGCGCCCAGATGGTCAACCGGTTGGGCGAGGCGATCGGTGAAACACCGGAAGATTATGCCTCGGGCATTCCGCAAGCGTTGATGATGATGAACGGCCCGGTCACCTCCGACGCGATCGATTTGGACCGCAGCCGATTGCTGCGTGCGGTCGTCGAGTCGCCGTTTTTTGATGAGGACAAGCGGATCGAAACGCTTTATTTGGCCGTGCTGACACGTGAGCCGTCGGAGGCCGAAAAGCGATCACTGACCGAGTACTTGGACAACAAGCCGGACGAAACGACGCGCCGCAAAGCGTTCGGCGAAATTTTGTGGGCGCTCCTGAACAGCCCGGAGTTTGTGTTATGTCGATGACGCGACCATTCGAAACGTTTTCGCGACGCGAATTGTTTCGCATCGCCGCCGCTTCCCTGGGCGGGATCAGTTGTTCGCCATGGCTGCCCAAGCTGGCGATGGCGGCCGGGACCAAGCGTCCGCCCAAGGCCTGCATTTTGCTGTGGATGGGCGGCGGACCGAGCCAAATGGAGACGCTCGATCCGAAACCAGGACACCGCAACGGCGGCCCGACCGAAGCAATTTCCACCGCCGTGCCGGGGATCGAGCTGAGCCACAACCTGCCCGGTCTGGCAACCCAAATGAAGGACGTCGCTCTGGTACGCTCGATGAAGACCCGCGAGGGCGATCACGGCCGGGCGACGCAATTGATGATGACGGGTTATCGGCCGATGGGCGGCATGACCGACTATCCGGTGCTGGGGTCGCTGATCTCGCACCGATTAAAACCCAACGATTCACCGTTGCCGGGATTTGTCTCGATCGCGCCGTTTCGTTTTGGCAATCTGGGATCCGGGTTTCTCGGCCCGGACCATTCTCCGTTGGTCGTCTCCGGTGCCAGCAATGACCCCAACACCCGCGCCAATCTGACGGTCGAAAACTTGGACGTCGCCGGCGGCAACCCCGACGCGTTGCTGGAACGTCAAGGCTTACTGAACATGTTGCGCCAGGGTGCCCCCTCGTCGTCACCGGCCGCCGTCAAGCACGCTTCGGTCTACGACCAGGCGATGCGGATGGTGGAAACACGTGGCGAGGGGGCTTTTGAATTGGACGAAGAGCCGACGGAACTGCGGGACGCCTATGGCCGCAATCGTTTCGGTCAGGGTTGTTTGCTCGCGCGGCGGCTGGTCGAACGCGGCGTGCCGTTCGTCGAAGTCTCGTTGGATGCCGCCGGACAGGGATCCTGGGATTCCCATGTCAACAACTTTAGCGCGGTCAGTTCGATGTGCGAAGTCCTCGATCCGGCCTGGTCGACGCTGCTGAGCGACCTTCGCGACCGCGGCTTGCTCGATTCAACTCTCGTCGTCTGGATGGGCGAATTCGGACGGACGCCACGGATCAATCCCAACCGCGGCCGAGACCACTTCCCCGATGCTTGGAGCGTGGCGCTATCCGGCGGGGCGATCTCCGGCGGCCAGGTTTACGGCAAAACATCGGCCGACGGGATGGAGGTCAGCGACAATCCGGTCACCGCCAGCGATCTGTACGCCACGTTGCTGGAAGGCTTGGGCATCGACTCCGGCGGCGACAACGCGATGGGCGACCGGCCGATCCCGTTGGTCGACGAAGGTGGAACGCCGATTCGGGAGTTGCTCGGATGAAACATTCCCGTTCCGGCCAGCGAGCGGACCGGCCCGTCGAGCGGATGGCAACCGCGCTGTTGACCATCGTGCTGCTTTTTACCGTCCAGCTCCCGATCCTCGCGGTCGCCCAAACCGCGACCGACGCCGAGCCCTCCTCCGGCATGCACGACATGTTGCTGCTGTTGCCCAACGGCCCGCTGCATTTGCGTGTCCAGATCACCAACGAAGGAAAATCGCTCGAGCAAACGCGACAAGACTACCTCGATCGTTTGGTCACGACGCTGGACATGGACAAGGACGGAAAAGTCAGTCGCGAGGAAACGAGCAACCATCCGCTGTTCACCACCTCGCGTCGATTCCAAGGCAACGCGTTCCTCAATACGCTCCGCAATCCCCGCCCCTTCACCGAGCGTGAGCTGGCCCTGGCGGTTGATCGGGCGGCCGGCCAATTGGTCACCTACCGCCAAAACAACGCGTTGGCCGAACAGGATTTGAGTGTTTTTAGTGTGCTGGACCAAGACCAATCGGGATTGATCGACCGCCGCGAGATGCGGTTGGCTGCGGCCGGAATCGCCGAGCGCGACAGCGACTTCGACCAGTGCATCACCTTCGACGAATTCTTGTCCGAACCGGCCGAGATGATGAATGGGGTGATCGTCAACGCGATCGACCAGGAACCTCCCGGATCGGTGCACGCCGAATTGCTTCGCAATGCCGCCGAGCCGATCATGCCGGCCCGTCTGGTCCGCCGCTATGATCGTGACCGCGATGCGCACCTGACCGCCGACGAACTCGGCTGGAACGGTCCGCGAATCGCAGCGTTGGACGCCGATGGCAACCAACAATTGAGCATGCAAGAGTTAGCGAAACTCACCTCGGCACAGCCCGACCTGACCTTGAGCGTCGACTTGAGTGACACCGGCGGCCAGGCGATGAAAGTGCTCGATCAACTCGACGACGATTCCATCACCGCTCGTGAGGACTTGGTTCAGATCAAACACGACTCGGTTTCCCTGGGTGTCAGCTATCGCCATCGTGATCCGATGGCCGAAGCGATCTCCAATGCGTCGGATGCCTTCAACGCGATCGATGTCGACGCCAACGGTTATTTGGATCGGGACGAAATCATCGAACACCAACGGTTCGAACGGTACCTGTTTGACGCGATGGATAAAGACGGCGACGACCGAGTGTTTGCCGATGAAATGATGGCCTACGTCAAAGAGTACACCGAACCGGCATCGACGTCCTGCCAGGTCACGTTGTTGGACACCGGCAACGGGTTCTTTCAGTTACTGGACGTCAATGCCGACGGCAGGATTTCGATCCGCGAATTACGTCGTTGCGAACAGACATTGATGACGGTCGCGGGAGATCAGCCCCAGATCAATCCCTCTCAAATGACCGCCTCGTACCGCATCGAAATCAAACGCGGCGGCGTCAGCCTGTTCGGCCGCGTCGACCGACCGTCGGCCGAAACACCGGCCGCGCTGTTGGCACCGCCCAGCGGGCCGATCTGGTTCCAGAGAATGGATCGCAACGGGGACGGCGACCTGACCTGGGACGAATTTTTAGGACCACGTGACGTTTTTCACCAATTGGACCAAGATCAGGATCACCTGATCGACAAAGCCGAAGCCTCCAACGCAGACAAGCTAGCCGGATGAGTAGCACAACCGAAAATCGAACTTCACCCCAATTGTCCAAGGCACAGCCGTCCAACAACGGTCAGCTGCTTGACCAGGTGGACAAACTGCGTGAATCCCGCAGACAACTTCGTGAAGAAGTCGGCAAAGTCATCGTCGGCCAACAGGACGTCGTCGATCTGTTGCTGTTGGGGTTGCTCTGTCGCGGGCACGTGCTGCTCCATGGCGTCCCAGGATTGGGCAAAACGTTGATGGCGCGGACGCTGTCGTCGACGCTGGATTTGAAATTCAAACGCGTGCAGTTCACACCCGACTTGATGCCTTCGGATATCACCGGCACCGACGTGATCGAGGAGCAGGAGGGCGGCGGCGGGCATCAATTGAAATTCGTCCCGGGCCCGATCTTCACCAATTTCCTGCTGGCCGATGAAGTCAATCGGACGCCGCCGAAGACGCAAGCGGCCTTGTTGCAGGCGATGCAGGAACACGAGGTTTCGATCGGCAACACCACCTACGAATTGGATCCTCCGTTTTTCGTTGTGGCGACGCAAAACCCGATCGAGATGGAAGGCACGTACCCGCTGCCGGAGGCCCAAGTCGATCGATTCATGTTCAACATTCGCGTCCGCTACCCGACGATCCAAGAGGAAGCGGACATCATTCGCGGCACGACCGGGACGGAGACGTTGGAGCCATCGGCGGTGCTCTCCTCGGCCGACTTGCTGCAGTTGCAAGACATCGTTCGCAGCGTGCCGGTGTCCGACGACGTGATCATGTACGCGGCCCGACTGGTCGCGGCGACCCGGCCGCAAAAGAGTGACCGCGGCGCGACCGCGTCCGGAAACGAAGTCGAGATGGTGCGAAAGTACGTCACCTATGGCGCCAGCCCCCGCGCCGGCCAAGCGTTGGTGTTGGCCGGAAAAGCCCGCGCGGTTCTGGAAGGCCGCTACCACGTCGATTTTGCGGACATCGCGGCGCTGGCCCATCCGGTGCTGCGACATCGGTTGGTGCTGAATTTCCACGGCCGGGCCGACAACGTGGACTCCGATGACGTGATCGATGCGTTGCTCAAAGCGATCAAGGAGGACGTCTCTTGATCGCCACGCCCCAGCCCACGCAACGTTCCCAGTCGAAATCGGGCGGCGGGCACGATCGCCCCGACTGGCTCAAACCGGACGAACTGGCCCGACTCAGTTCGATCGAACTGCGCGCCCGCGGCGTGGTGGAAGGCTTTTTGCAGGGTCTGCACCGCAGCCCCTTCATCGGCTACAGCGTCGAGTTCTCCTCGCACCGCCGCTATGGCCCCGGTGATGACCTGCGGCACGTCAATTGGAAACTGTTCGCGCGTCAGCGAAAGTTGTACGTCAAAGAATTTGATGCCGAGACCAACCTGAATCTGTACCTGTTCGTCGACGCCAGCCGTTCGATGCAGTGCAAGGTCGAGGGGGCGATGACCAAGCATGAATACGCCGCAACGTTGGCCGCCGCCTTCGCCGCGTTGGCGATCAAACAACGTGACGCGGTCGGTCTGGGGCTGTTCGATGACGGCGTCCGCCAATACCTGGACCCGTCGGCCAAACCCGGGCGCTGGGAAGACTGTCTGAGTTTGTTGTCGACCCGTCCCGAATCGAACGTCACCGCGTTGTCCAAATCACTCGAACAGGCCGCCGCACTGGCCCGTCACCGGGGCGTCGTCGTGATCCTTAGCGACCTCGTCGACGGCGACGTCGAGGGCATCAAGAAAGGGCTTCAGCAATTGCGCCACCGCGGGCACGAGGTGATCGTGTTTCACTTGCTGGATCCCTTTGAACGCTACCTGGCCGAAAGCGGCCGCTATCGCGTGCTGGACATGGAAGGCCCCGCCGAACTGACGACGAACATGGAAAGCATTCGCGCGGATTACTTGAAGAAAATCGAGCACTGGTGCGATCAATTGGATGAAGCCTGCCTGCACCAGGGCGTCGATCGCATCGAGTTGACGACCGATCAGCCGCCGACCGCGGCGCTGGTCGATTATTTGGTGAAACGAGCGACGTGATCCTTTTGTCGCTCGTGGGTCCGCCGACGAGCAGCAGTGGTTAGACAAACGAGCGACACACAACAGTTTATCGATGAACTTCATTCAAACCGGATTCCTGATTGGCGGCCTGGCCGTCGCGATTCCAGTGCTGGTGCATTTGCTCAGCCGCTGGCAGGTTCGTCGTGTGGAATTGGGGACGATGCGGTTCTTGCAAGAGGTGATGCAGGACGGCGCCCAACGTCGCAGAATCCGTCGCTGGCTGTTGCTGCTGACACGCATGGCCACGGTCGCCGTGTTGGTGTTGCTGTTCGCCCGGCCCTACCTGCCCGAAACCATCCGTCGCGACGGAGATCGATTGCGCGTGATGTTGATCGACCGTTCGGCCAGCATGAGCATGCCGGGCCAAAGCGGACGTCTGATCGACGATGCCGTGGCGCAAGCGAAAGACGCTGCCGCCGAATTGGGGACCGATGCAACGATCCTCTGGGCCTGGTTTGATTCGAGCGTCGAACCCTTTGACGGCAACCTGACTCGCGTGTCGGCGCCCCGCAGCGTTGTGGGTGACACAAATTACTTGGCGGCACTCCGCTGGGCCCGTGATCGCGTCGCCGCGGATGACGACGCGATTGCCGACGTCGTGATCCTTTCGGACCTGCAACAGTCCGGACTCGCCTCGGACGCCTTGGAAACCGCGACGCTGAAGATGCCCAAGCATTTGCCCGTGCGGGTGATCGACGTGGGCCGACCGGCGGCGAACAATCTGGCCATCCAAACGGTCACGACGGCATCAAAACGACTTTCACCACAGCGTGACGTGATCGCCGACGCCACCCTGTTTAACTTCGGCACGTTGCCGATGGAAGAGATCCCGATGACGGCGACGGCGACCAACGGCCGTCGCAGTGTGCGATTAAAAAAGTCGATCAATCTGCCCGACGGTCAAGCCCAGGAATTGTCGTTCGACTTCGGCAAACTCGAACCGGGCACCTGGCAGGTCACGGTGCAATTGGATGTCGAAGACGACTTGGCGGTCGACAATCGGCGGATGACCGCTTTCGAAATCGCTCAGCCGGCATCGGTCTTGGTCATCGATGGCGGCTCGCGCGACGCCGCACAGTTGGCCGAAAGTTTTTATCTGGCTGCGGCGTTGCGCCAGACCCGTCGCGAGGCGGCGTTACCCGATGAAGTGGAAGTGTCCGCCGGCGACGGCCAAACCGCACCGCAATCGGGTTTGTTTGATCCCCAAGTCGTGTTCTTGTACGACGACGCGCTGCCCGAGATGCAGCCGCCGCGCACCGGACTGGTCGTGGTGACCGATAGCGGATCGCTTCCGCAGCGCGCGATCCAACGACTGGAATCCTACGTCACCGCCGGCGGAAAGCTGTTGGTGTTTGCGGGCGACGGCGGTGAACCAGGCGGTGGCGCCACAGCCGCATCCTCCCACACGGCGTGGCAACAATCGGGTTTGGCGCCGGGCACGCTCCAGATGCCGTTGCGCAGCGGTGCAATGCCGTTTCGCATCACCTCGGTCGAGTCGGCCGATTCGATGCTGTCTCCGTTTGCGGACCCGCAATCCGGCGACCTCGGTCGTCTGGCGTTCGATCAAATGCTGCCGATCCAACCCGCCGCACAGACCGACGTCTTGGCGCGTTTTGAAGGGGACCGGCCGGCGCTGACGCGACACCGATTGGGCCAGGGTGATGTCGTCTGGTTTCTCTCCAGCGCCGATGCCAGTTGGGGCAACTGGACGACCAGCCCGCTGTACCTGCCGTTGGTTCACCAAATGGCGGCCGACCTGTTGGATCTGACCGGCGAAGGAAAAATCCGTTACCGCTCGGTCGGCGATCGACGCGATCTCGTCGCGACGCAAGCCGCCCCCTCTGCGACGCCATCGGATCCGGCCACGCTGCGCACCGTCTCGGCGGGTTCGCGCGACGGGGAATCACTGACGTTCGGACAGATCGGGTTTGAGCAATCCGGCGGCGCGCTGTACGTCGTCAATTCAACGGCCAAGGAATCCGATCCGACGCGGATCCCGGTCGAACAATTCAGCGAACACTTTCAAATCACCCCGGCTGAACCGGGGACGAACGAACCGACCGAAACCGTCCAAGGCGAGCACAGGCACGAATTGTGGCCCTGGTTTGCCGCCGTGGCCGTCGTCTTATTGACCGCCGAGTTTTCACTTGCCAATCGGACCACCGCATGAACGCTCCCGACGTCGCCTTTCAAGTCGCTCGCCAATTCACGGCCCTGCGGCGCAGATACCTGACCGTTCGTCTTGCCACCGTGGTGAGCCTCGCGGTGGTGTTTTTGTTGGCCGTGTGGCTGTTGCTGGGCATGATCGATTACCGCTGGGAATGGCCGCAACACTGGCGGACCTCGACGATCCTGACCGCCGTCGGCATTGCCGGCGTGCTGCTTCTCTGGCAAGCGGTGTGGCTGTTTCGCCAGACCCGCCAACGACCGTTTGCGGGCACCGTGGAGCGATCCTTTGAAGATTTCGGCCAGCGGATTCGAACCGTCCTGGACACGGTCGACGGACGCGTGCACGGCCCCGAAGAAATGCTCACGGCGCTGGGGAACCAAACCCTCGGTCGATGGGAATCGGTCACGCCGTCGCGGCTGGTGCCCGTCCGTTCGCTGTGGCTGACCGTGCTCGCCTGCGCCGCCACCGCAGCCCTGCTGCTCGGGTTGTTCACCGCCGGCGGCGATTGGCGGCTGGCGATCCTGCGGGCGATCGGAATCGACCGGCCCTACACCCGTTTGCAGGTCACCCCGGGTGATGTCGCGCTGCTCGAAGGCACGCCCGTTGACGTGTCGTTGGAGCTGATCGGACGCACCGATCGGGACGTCCTGCTTCGCTACCGTGAACTCAGAGCGACGGAACCGGGCGCGCTCGAAACGGATTCCCTGCCGTCGCCGGAGGCCGAACAGTCCGTCGCCGCGGAACCCGAGTGGATCGAAAGCGAAATCCTGGCCGATTCGCCGCCGACCGACGACCGGCGTCAAACGTTCCGCACCAATCTTGGGAAAGCGACTTGGCCGATCGAATACCAATTCGTCTCCAGCGGGCAAACCACACCGATCCACCGGATTGGTGTCCAGCCACTGATCGAAACCGAACGGGTCGAGATCACCGTCCAGCCGCCCGAGTACACCGGATTACAACCGCGGGTGTTTTCCAAACCCGACCTGACCGTGTTGGAACGTTCCCTGGTCACCGTCACCATCGAACTGAACCATCCACTGAAAGAAGCGATCCTGGAAACCGGGCCCAAGACGTCGCAGCTCTCACCGACGCCGCTGGAATCACCAGCGGACCGGACGCGTTGGTCGTTTCCATTGCCCGCCGATCAAACGGTGCGCTGGCGGTTCTCCGGATCGGGCGCCGACGGCACCCCGATGGAACCGGTGACCGGCCGTCTGGGCATTCGTCGTGACGCCGCACCGTCGATCAGTTGGCGAGAACCGAGCGACGAAATCAGGGTGCACACGCTGGCCGAAGTGCCGCTGGGGGTCCAGGTCTCCGATGATTACGGAATCATCGAAGCCGGAATCGCATTCCAACTCGGTGGTGACGATGAATACGTGTTGACCGATTGGACACCGCAGTCCGAAGCTGAGGCTGAGGCTGAGACAGAATCGCTTGGTGAAAAGACGCGGTTGATGTTAGCCGAATTGTTGCCACTGGAATCGTTTGAACTCTCCGAACGCGACTACATCGCCTACTACGCCTACGCCGTCGACAACCGTCCCTGGGGGAACCATCGCAGCGAATCGGACGTGCGATACATCGACATCCGACCGCTGCGGCAGTTCTATCAAGAAATCGATCCGCCCGGCGGAAACCAAGGCGCCGGCTCGCGCGTCTTGGTGCGTCTGGACGAGATCATTCGACGCGAACGGTTTGTGATCAATCGAACCCGAAAACTGGTCCGCGGCGGGACCGACATGGCCGCCCAACTGGGAACGATCGATCGCTTGGTCGAAAACCAAAGTGAACTCGCCGACCTGACGCGTTTCCTGGCGGAGTTCTTCATCTCGCGCGGAAACGACGATGTCGAAGCGCTCAATCAGGCCGAAGCGGCGATGTTGCAAGCGTCCGATTCGCTGGCCGCCGGCTCGTTGGATCTGGCCCTGGTTCAAGAAGAAGAAGCGCTCCGCTCGCTGGCCGAAGCACGCCGCACGCTGGAGATCATCCTGACCAAACGGATGAGCCGCGCCCAACAACAGGCACTGCGGCGTCTGGCCCGTCAACTGCAACAGAAACTGCGTCGCGATCGCCCCGAGACCGAACGTGAATTGGCCGACTCGCTGAAACAAATCGCATCCCAGCAACGAAGCTTGGCCGCGGCCGCACAGAGGTCGATGTCCTCTTCCCAATCGGCAGGCCAGGGTCAATCCGGAAGCCCCCGAAGGGCCAGCGATGCTCAACGCGATGGCAATAGCGATAGCGAAACCGACAACGAAACCGACAGCGAAACCGAAACCGCGGCAGACACCCCGGCTGCCGCAGCGGAGTCCGCTGACGGCGAGCAGGCTGACGGCGAGCAGACCGACGGCGAGCAGACCGACGGCGAGCAGGCTGACGGCGAGCAGGCTGACGAGGGTCAGCAGTCGATGGCCGAAGACGACTCGCCGACCGCCCAAGAAACACTCTACGAGCAACAAATCGAATTGCTGGAGCGACTCGACGCGATCCGCGAACCCTTGGCGGAGCGTCTGGCGGAATCCGATTTGATGACCCGGCGGATGGACGAAGCCCAGGCGGGAATGGACGATCTGGCCACCCGGGCACGCGAGGGCGAATTCGAATCGATGGCCGCCGGGGGGCGAACCGTCAGCGACCTGATCGAAGAACTGGGGCTGCAATTGGAAGCGCTGTCGGCCGCCGAACCGGTGACGCGCGTTTCCTCGCTCCGTGATTTGACGAGCGGTCTGGCCGGCATGGAACATCAACTCGCCAGCAACAACCCACCCTCCCCGCGCGGCGGCGGCGACACGATGACGCCCGAACAGGAAAACAGGACCGAGCGGCTGGCACAACGGATGGCAGCCCGCAGCGAAACACTGGAAGAAGTGATCTCGTCGCAAGCGGACATCGGCGACATCGAAATGAGCGAGGTCAACGATCAACTGCAAAACTTCGCCGAAGAAACGCGCTTTCTGGAGCAACTCGAATCGACCCTCTCCGCCGCCGGGCAGGTCCGGGACGCCGAAGGCAAGACGGACGAATCGGTGGCGGCCGATGCGATGGAGCGGGCGGTCGAGTACGCCGCAGCCGCCAATCGACTCGAACGCCTCTACCAACAACTCGTCACCCCACGACTTGCCCGTCTGCGGCGGATGGAACAACAGGCGAACCAATTGGCCAATCAAATGGGAGGCAATCCGGGACGCGGTGAAAACAGCGAGCCCGAAACCGAACGAGCCCTGCGGGATCTGAAACAAGACCTGCGAGAGGAATCGTTGCGAGAGTTGGCCGAGATGCTCGAGGGCGGACAGGCGGAGGACAGCGATCCAACGCAGCAAGAAGGATCCCGTGACGGCGTCATGACGGGCGAGTTGGAGGCCGGTGGTGGTCTCACGTTCCGTAACCGCGATGCGGCCTCCGAGCGCGTTCGTATGGTCGCCGATGAGCTTCGCAAGCGGATCCAACACGTGATGCTGTTGGAGATCGCGGTGGACCGCCAGACACCGATTCCGTCGGAGTATCGAGACGCCGTCGACGGATACTTTAAAACGCTGGCGCGCGAGAATCCTCTCGAAATGGAATCGGCCGCTGGGGGAGAATCACGATGAGTGGCTTAGAAATCCTGGCAAACACCTATTTTTCATGGACATCACCGCTGTCCGCCCGGGGCTGGATCGGATTGGTCGCCGCCTGTCTGCTGCTGTGGTTCGTCTTGCGAATCTTCTGGGGACGATCGTTGGTCAGCGGCCGCACCGGATTGTTCGTGATCCGCGCCGCCGCGGTTGCGATTCTGATCGCGATCCTGTTGGGGCCGACCAAGATCGACGAACAGGCCGGTGAAACGACCCGCCCCTCGATGATCTATTTGTTTGATGGTTCGCAAAGCATGCAGCTCGGCGGTGAACGGAGCCGCTGGGACCAGGCACTCGGATTTGTCTCAGAAGCCCAACAGAGTGCCGGCCAAGCGTACTCGGGCGATGTCCAGGCCTTTCGATTCGGCCACCGGTTGTCGCCCTTGGTCCAACCGAGCGGTGCGTCGGCACAGTCTTCCGGCGCGGCACTGCCGAGGGCCTCGCAGTTGGCGGGCAAGCAACGTCTTGCCGAGCAACTGGACATCACCTTGGTTTCCGATCCCGGCGCGGTCGGTGCGTCGGAATCGATCGAGGGTCCCGACGCATCGGATTCACGCCTGGCCGACGCGCTTCGCCAGTTGATGCCCCAAGTCAGCGCCCAATCGTCTGCCGGTGTGGTGCTGTTGTCCGATGGGCGTGTGCGAGCGTCGGAATCGGTGGAACGACTTTCGGAGATCTTTGGCAAGTCCCAGGTGCCGATTCATGTGGTGCCGATCGGACAATCCGGGGGATCGGGCGACATCGCGATCGTGTCACTGGTCGTGCCGTCGCGGGTGCGAAAGTACACCGAGAACGAACTGCAAGTTTTCATGCGCAGCTTCGGCTATGCCGGTCAACAAACCACGGTCCGGATCCGACGCAAGGGTGGCCAGGGCGGTGACTTGGCGACGCTGCCGATCACGCTGTCCGGTGGTGCCCAATCGGCTTCGTTGATGTTTCGCGTCGACGAGCGTCCGGAGGACTTGATCGTTTTGGTCGATCCGGTCGAAGGCGAATTGACGCGGCGAAACAACAGCGTCGAGACGCGGGTGGAGATCGACCGGACCAAGGTCCGGGTGCTGTGTCTTCAAAACGGTCAAGTCTCCGGGGCGCAGTCGCTGCTGAGCCAGTTTTTGCCGATCGCCCCCGGCCCCTCGTCCGCTTCGACCTCTGGTATTTCGATTCAAACGGCGCTGCAGGCCGACGAAGACGTCGAGTGCACGACGTTGGTCAGCATGGGGGGGCAATCGTTGAGACGACTTTCGGCGGACGGTTTCAACCAATCCTCGGCGGGGTTTCCCCGCACCCGCGCCGAACTGTTTGCCTATGACTGCGTGATCTTCAGCGACGTCACGCCGGCGGTGTTGGAGGACGAACAACAACAATGGCTGACGCAGTGGATTGACGGTCGCGGCGGCGGACTGATCTTGACCGGCGCGTCGTCGCTTTCGGCTGACGGCTGGCAAGACTCGCCGATCGCGCCGCTGTTGCCGATCACCTTGGAATCGGCAGCGTCGGCGTTTCCCGTCCCCACCGCGGTCGACGTGACGGTCCCCAATCACCCGATCTGGCGGTTGATGATCGAAAAACACCTCAACGAACAGCTGATTCAGGCGTTGCCGGACCTGTCGATCGGACAAGCGGGTTTCAAACCCAAGGCCAACGCGATGGTTTTGGCCCAGCGGCGCGACGATCAAACGCCCGTGATGATTGCCCAGCGTGCCGGCCGTGGCCGCGTGCTTGTCTCCAACGCCTCGCTCTCGGGAACCGCACTGGATCGACTCTCCCAGACCTGGGGCGATCAACCGGAACGGGTGGCGGGAAAATTTTGGCGAAACCTCGTCTACTGGGCGACCGAAGAATCCTCGACGGGCCGACGCCGACTGGTCGTCCAGTCCAACCAACGGTTCTATCGACCCGGCCAGCGGCTTTCGATTCGTGCGACGGCCTATGACGAGGCCGCCAGACGATCACAGCACTATCGAATCTGGGCGATGTTCGAACCCGAGTCGCTCGATGACATGTCACTCTATTCACCCGTGCTCTGGCCCGACGACATCGTCCGTCAAAGCGGAGAAGTCGGACCGCGGATCGCGTGGGGGGAAGAACTACCGCTAAAATCCAATCTGGAAGAAGGCGTTTACCAACTGGATCTGATGCTCAGCGAAACGGCGGTCAGCGGTGACAGCGGCATGCGAATTGAGCTGACCGCGTACGAGGGGGCAGAACCCGAATCCGCCTTCAGCCATGGAACGCAAGTCGACAGCACGTCCCTGGCCATCCAGATCTTGAGCGACCCGTTTGAACAACAAAATCCACTTCCCAATCAGGAATTGATGGCGCGCGTGGCGGCAGTTTCCGGCGGTCAGGTACTGGACCAACCCGAACAATTGGGCGAGCTTCTGCGTGGACGCAAAGAATTTCGAGGTCCGCCGACCATTGATTCGACTCCGGCATGGAATCGGACGTGGCTTTGGCTAGGCTTAATCGGTCTGTTATCGACCGAATGGGTTTGGCGGCGAGTTTCGGGGTTGGCATGACGATTCACCTCTAGACACACAAAGAGACAATGGCAAAACCTTCCAAAGATGTAACCGCTGCCGAACTGGCGATTTTGGAAAAGCTGTGGGAGCACGAACGTGCGACCCTGAAACAGCTTTCCAAATGGCTGTACGGTGCCGAAACGCCGTCGGACATCGCGACCGTCCAGAAACTGATCTCCCGGCTCGAAGCCAAGGGCTGCGTCGCGCGGGACCGCGATTGTTGGCCGCATCAGTTTCAAGCCGCCATCGATCGCGATCATTTGATCTCACACCGGTTGCAAGCGACCGCCGACGAACTCTGTGACGGAACGATGTCCACCCTGCTGACGCACCTGGTCAAGTCCGCCAAATTCAACTCCCGGCAACGTAAACGTCTCCGCAAGATCCTTGATGATTTGGATGCCGAATGATGTCGGTCGCCGCAGTGATCATCGGAAACCTTTGCCTGGCGTCGTTGATCGGCGTGTTGGCATGGACCGTCGGTCGCCATGGCCGCCGCGCGGCGCTCGCCCATGCGCTGTGGATCATGTTCTTCGCCAAACTGATCACCCCGCCGATCGTCTCCATCCCACTGCCCATCCCCTCATTCTTCACCCCTCGCGTCGCTCAGGAGCTCGCCCCGCCATCGGCGCCCGACCTCTCTGCGATTCGCGGCGAAGCGGACACCCAACCGACGCCGGCGGCCGGCGCTGTCGCGGTTGCCCAAGTCACGCCTCAGCCGGCGACCCCATCCGCCCCCAAAGCCTCCGCCGCTCGGACGGCTTTATCGCCATCAAGCTGTCTGATTTGCGCGGGGTGCGCGATTTGGTTGGGCGGTTTCCTGGCCTTGGTCGCCCACGGAATCATACGGCTGGTTCGTTTCCGAAGATTGATCGGCCAGTGCGGCGTCGACGATGCGGAAGCGACCGAGACGGTGCGTCAGTTCGTGCGGCACGAGCGGCGCTGGAACTTCGGCCGACGCACCCCGCGCGTCGTGCGTGTCTCGGTACACGTTTCGCCGATGCTGTTCGGATTCGCGACGCGGCCGATCATCGTTTGCCCGGAAGCGTTGTGGCAATCGCTCTCGCCGTCAGACCGCAGGTCTTTCTTGGCGCATGAGACCGCACACTTCTTGCGGCGTGATCATTGGGTTCGATGGCTGGAATGGTCGGTGTCGGCCGTCTACTGGTGGTTCCCCGTTGTGTACTTCGCTCAAAAACAATTGGAGCGTCACGAGGAAGCGTGCTGCGATGCTTGGGCCGTCAAGATTCTGGACACCAAGCCCCGTCATTACGCCGAGGCATTGCTGCGGGTGGTGGACTTCATCAGCGATCACGAAACCGGATTGCCGGGGTTTGCCAGCGGGATGCAACCGACCGCGACGTTGGAGGAACGGCTGAGGTTGTTGATGCGGAACGAATTGGAACACGCCTCGTCGCGTCTCCATAGCTGGGGCAGCGGACTGGCCTGCGCGGCGATTTGGATGGTCCACCCCGAGGTCTACTCGTTCGAATTGCCCCGCAAGCTGGTGCGGATTTCGGAATCGGTCTCCGAGCTGGAGAGGACGGGATCACCAGCTCCGATCACGCCACACCTGGAAAACAAAGACTGGGATGACCAGTGGTTGCCGGCCGCCCCCAGCGGGTTCTGGAACGCGGCACCGATTCGCGACTGGGGCCGATTCTCGTTTGACGTCTCGGGTTATCGTTTGTCCGCAATCGCCGGTGAGGGATTTATCATCGAGGGGCCTGCGGCCGATCCGATCGCCTTTGACCGTCAAAGCATGACAGCCATCGCCGAGATCCCGGCCAGCGGGCGGGTCATCATCGGCGATGCGCTCGGCAACGTTCGTTTATGGGATCTGTCGGCCGGCATGCCGGTTTCGTTGCTCGGCCGTCATGCTGCCGACGTGACCAGTTTGGCCGTCACTCCCGACGGCGGCGTCTTTTCCGCAGATTCATCCGGAACCGTGATCCGCTGGGAACTGCAATCCGGACGAACCCTCGCCCGCTGGACCAGTGAGCGAACCGGACAGGGCGCGCCAAGTGGCTCGTTCGCCATCCAGTCCATTCGATCCTCGCTCGACGGGCAATGGCTGGCCGTGTTGTGCGGCGACTGGCGCCAAGCTTCGACCCCCAAGACACTGTCTTTGTTAGACAGCCAAACGTTGACCGTGCACTCGCGGCATCAACTGGCGCCCGATACGGCACTGGTGTTGTCGGATCAACACGGCCATTGGAACGCCGTCAGTTGGAACGGCACCGTGCGTTCACTCGACGATTCAGCACCGATCCGGCGGGTGGAAAAACATTGCGTTTCCGCCCTCGTCCTCTCTCAGCACGCTGTCCTCGCCACAAGCGATCTCGACGAAAGACCTGCCGATTCGATGGATATTGTTCGATGAAAACAGCTCTCTTGCCACTCCTTGTCGTCGCCTCGCTCGCTCTCACGCCCGATCAAGCGATGGCACAGATCGGCAGTTCCGCCCGATACGAAGCCAGTGAACTGAAAAGACATTTTCAGAATCAGGCGGAGGCTTATGAGATGACCGCCGATGGACAACCTCTGACGCTGGTCGAACAGCCTCTGATGCAATGGAGCAACCCGGTCCGTAGCCAGGAGCAAGGTTCACTGTATGTCTGGACCCTCGCGGATCGCCCGGTGATATTGGCATCCATCTTCTCCTACCAGTACAACGAACAGGTATTTTGTCGTCACGAGATGCAATCGATATCCGACCAACCGATCTCGGCGGTGCTTGATGGCGTCGAAGTCTGGTCCCCGCGGACGCCGGGATTGAAACGAAACACGATAACCGATATCCCCCCTGCCTCGAGTTCTTCGGCGCGTCGCATGGCACGCATGCGAAGCATTGCCAGACAGTTTTCTGGGACGCTTCGGATCCCTGGCAAACAACCCACGCAACTGGTGCTCAAACCGCAACCCGTCTTGCGTTATCAGTCGCCGGAAAAGGGCATCATTGACGGTGCCATCTTTTCATTGGCCATCGCGACGGACCCCGAGATTTGGTTGGTCATCGAAGCGCTCAAGATTCCGTCGGGCGAAGCGGTTTGGTCCTACGCGGCCGTCCGCTCCCACTACCACCAGCTGGAACTAAAACGAAACGAAACGATCGTCTGGTCGGCGCCGATGGTGATTGCGTTGCAAAGCACACGCGCCGCCCAAGAACCGTTCGCCAGCGAGCCTTACTTCACCTTTCACACCAGTTCACCTATTCCCGCGCCCGAGATGTTGCGATGAGAGTTCGAAGTTTGCCGTTGCTGGTCCTGTTGCTCGGCTGCTGCGTTGCGGTGAGTGCGAGCGCCGCTGCCGCGGAACGCGCCGCAGACGGTGACGCCGCCGCAGCGGTTGCCAACCGCCGCATGCTGGTCTGCTGTGGGCTGCCCGGCGATGATCGGCATCGCGAGCAAATGACCGCCGCGATCCAGAGCCTGATCACGACCTCCCAAACCGTGCTCGCTGTGCCACCGGATCAGTTGACGATTTTGGCCGGCGACGAGGTGATGCAAACCGCACTCCAACCGCTACATTCTGCAACGGGAATCTGCACGCGAGAAACGCTCGAAACCGCGTTGGCCGAAGCAGCCAAGACGTTGAAACCGAGCGACGCGTATTGGGTCCTGATGATCGGCCATTCGCATCCCTACGGTGCGGAGAGTCAATTCAATGTTGCCGGTCCCGATATCAATCAAAGCGGGTTCGCGCAGGCCGCCGCCGCGATCGAGTGCCGCGAGCAAGTGTATTGGTTGACGCAACCGTTGAGCGGATTTTGGATCAAGCCGCTGGCGCGGCCGGGACGCATCATCATCACCGCGACCGAAGCCGACCTCGAGTTCACCGGGACAGAAATGCCGTATGCACTGGCCGCGGTACTGGACCGCAGCGCCGACACCCAATCACTCGACGACATCGACGGCGACGGGACGCTTTCGCTGCTGGATCTTTACCTGGCGACGAACCTCGAAATCAACGCGCGCTTTCGTTCGATCGATCGACTGCAAACCGAACACGCCCAACTCGATGACAACGGGGACGGCCGGGGCAGCGAAGTCCAACAACCGTACCTGCCGGTCGAATCGGACGAAGAAGAAGAGGAGGAAGACGACGCGGAAGACGATGAAGAAGGGGAGGAAGACGACCCCGGCACGGAGGATGCCGAAGCGGTGGAACCGATCGAAGCCCCCAAACCCGCGCTGATCCAGAGCCAAAATCTGGACGGGTTCCGAAGCCGATACGTCCTGCTGGAGCAACCGGCGTCTGAGTGAGAACCATTCGAAGCTCGATCGGATGGAGATTGTCTCTCACCGCGTGATCGTTTTGGCGACACGTAAACCGTAAAAGCCGTTGATCGACAACGGCAGGTCGGCGGGCAACTTGATCATCGGCAGGTCCAACTGCGTGGACGCGCGGTCTTTGTTGTTGCTACTGGAGTTCCCCATCACATACCGACGGTGGTCTTTCAGGTCGTGACCCCACTCACGCACGCCGTCGTACATCGCGAACATGCCAAAATCGTTCGGCATTTTCGTTCCGGCCGGATGGTATCGATTCTCGCCATCCTCGGTCAGTGAACTCTCATAGTACCAATGGTAGTCGTCGGCCAGCGAATCGGAATAGCCGTAATAACGACGCGCGGTGGTCAGTGCCGCACATGCGAAACGCCATTCGTGGACAGTCGGCAACCGATAGGAACCACTTTCCAGAACGGCATCGCAGGGCTTCTCCGGGTCGTCTTCGGATAGCCCTGCCGGATAACAATGCTCTGGATCAGCGTCCAGATGTTCGCTCAACCACCGACAATAGCTCACGCAATCGAACCAATTCGCCAACCCAATGGGACAGTCCCCCGTCGGTGACCGGTACTTGTAATACGGATGCTCGGGATCAAATCGCAGAAATTGATCGACCGTCACCTCCCCCGTGGAGATTGCAAACACGCGACCGATGTTGGGGGCATCGCGTGCGTCGAGAATCGCCATCGTTTGGCCCGCGGCGTTGACGAACCAATTTTTGCGTGTATCGATGGACAAGGATGATTGTCGCTGGATCTCCGCCTGCAACCAATCCGAATCGCCCCATCGCATCAACAACCATTGGGCTGCCGAATGAATGCCCGCATCGGGGTCGTTGACGAACGAATCCCTCGCGACCAGCATTGCCTGCGACTGCGCCAGCGGGGAAACGTCGCGCCACGGAAAGCCCCCCATCGCGAGCAACAAGGCGCGGCGGACGGAGGGATCGGGATCACGCGAAAACCTGCTCAGCAAACTTTCAAAGTCACCGCCGAGCCGCCCGATTCGATTGATCATGTAACTCCGTGTGTGCGGCCAATTCGTCTGCCGCAGCAGGGGCCACGTCGATTCGGACCGGCCCAGGCGGTGCAGCAGGGCGGCTGCCACGCCACGGCGTCGCGCCAGATGATCGTATTCACGTTCGGGCAAATCTGGATCCAGTTCCGTGAATACGGTTTCACGGATCTGATCCATGGTTCGCGGCAATTGGTCTCCGAGCGTTGCCAGGATCGTTGCGTGCTGCTCAAAGGACGCGTCGAGAAAAAAATCGAGCAGCTGGCGCGGCTGATCGCGCAGGAATTGTATGGCAAACGCAGTGGACAGCGATCGAATCGGCGAGTCGAGCGGTTGCAATGCTCGATCCAGCAGAGCGGGGACGATCGATCGCCGAATCGGCGACAGACCTTCAATCAGGTGGTTGTTGTCCTGTGGTGCGATTGATGCGTGACGCAACAGTTCCACGACAATCGCTTCGCATTGCTCGTTCGAAAAACGAAATCCCGCCTGGGCCTGATCCGCAACCTGGTCGCCGATCACGATCGCCGCGCGAAGCCGTTGATCGGACGGTTGCTCGGGGTCACGGATGCAGGTGATCGCTGCTTGCAATTCGTCTGACGAAAGTGGACCGAGTTGTTGCAGTGAGACCATCAACAGCGGCAGCTCAAGGCGTAACAGTTGATCGATCAGTTCGGCGCGTTGCGACAAATCAGTCGGCAACAGCGCGAGTTGATTGAGGGTCCGTTCACGACTATCGGGTTTCGCATCGGCCAGTGATTTCCGGAGCGGGCCGGATGCAAAACCGCCGTGGCCGCGAATCTGGTCGAGGACGTCACTGAGTTCGGTGGTGCGGACGGTCTGAAGTTGCAGCACCGTTGCCAGGGCACTGGACCGTCTCCACAGAGCCCATCCGACGGTCGCGATGATCGTCACCAGGGCTGCAACCAGCGTGCTTCGCAGCAGATGATTGCGCGACGCAGACCGCATCATCCGTTTTTCGGCAGCGTTCCAACGATCCGGCGACGACAGGATCCGGATCGATGCCCAGTCGATCCAGGAAGGCGCATACTTCGCCGCCGGCTTCACCGACCACATGGATGCATATTCGGCCAATCGCAGCTCGGCGCGTCCCCGCCGCGTTTGGTGTTGTCGACGCGTGATCCATCGTTCAACCGCCGGGACCAGATAATCGTGTGTCAGTTGGTAGTACGCGACACCATCGCTGGACTGGCTGATGCTTTCGTCGCCGCTGGTGGAACCGGCGGGGTCCGTCGGTGTGATCAGACGCAATTCCTTGTCCAAGATGCGGATCATTTCCTTGAACAAGGCCGGTTGACCTTGATAGCCGGATGCTTCCAACAAGATCGACTCGGACTGCATCTTGCCCTTGATGTCGACGTTCGGTTCGGGCAACAACAACCTTAACACCTTGCGCACCGCGGGTTCATGAGTGCGTTGTGCCGCGGGCGCCAAATCGCTGCTGAAGGATTCCTCCAAAAACTGCAAACCGATCCCCTCGACGCCTCCCATTCGATCGATCGTCTGTTCCTCCCAGGGCTGGGTTTTCACCATTTCGACGAACAACGCCAGTCGTACCGGAAACACCTTTCCGCCTCGCGTGAGCCCTTCGATGGATCGATCTAAGAAGCGGTTTTGCGGAACCGATCGGGCTGCGATCTCGGCGGGGATTCGGTCGTAAGCGACCCCGAACTCCGCCAAAACCCGGCGGGCATGCGTGGGACTGAACAGGTCCACCAAGGATGCGTTGTGATTCTGTCGGACGGGGACTTCCAACGCGGCCATGAATCGTGACAGCGCCAACCAGAAATCATCACGCACCAGCAACAAACACTGAACGGATTGACCGTCGCATTGCCGCAGCGCGGCGGCCAGCTCTGAGTACTGATCGTCGCCGCGACCGTGCAGCCATTGTTCAAATTGATCAATCACCAGCAACAACTTTGGTCCGCTCGAGGACTCGCTGCGATGCCGCAGCTGCGCAAGTGCTTCGGTCAACGTCGCGTTCAATTCGAGATCGGGATGACATTTCAGAATGCCACGCCGCAACCGCATCTCGGTTTCGTCACGCGTCGCCTCGACGAACACGGTTGTCACCGAATCTCCCAGCAGGGGCAGCAGTCCCGCTTTGACGAAGGAGGACTTTCCGCACCCCGATGGACCATACAGCACGCCGACACGCGGCCATTCGCCCTCGTCGCTTGCAACGATTCGGCGCTGCCAAAACCGCAAGCTCTCCGGAACCCAATCGCGATCGCGCGGCCCGGGGATCAGCCGATGAAAAAACTCTGCGTCGTGGCGTCCATAAGAACGCAGCCCACGCGGAACGATGCCGTGGGAAACCCGCGATGTTCCCGCCGAATCCTCACCCTCTCTTGAGTTCACCTCGACCGATCGATCCTGGCACGCTGACAAGAAGTATTCGATGTCGTCGACAAAGTCAGACGCGGTTCCGTATCGATCCGAGGCCCGCTTGGCGAGCGCCTTCAGGCAGATCCGCTCCAAGTCACGCGGGATCGAACCGACCAACTGCCTGGGCGGTCGGGGTTCCCTGTGCATCAGACTTTCCACGATCGAATCATGATCGCTTCCGCCGAACGGTCGTTGTCCGGTCAACATCTGATACAAAATCACACCGAGCGAGAAGATATCGCTGCGACCGTCCACCAGATGGTTTTCGCCGCGCGCCTGCTCGGGGCTCATGTAAGCCGGCGTCCCGACGCGTCCCCGGGATGACAAGGGCGCTTCATCACGAAGGGCCAGCCCGAAATCGGCCAAGAATGGTTTTTCGTTATGCGAAAGCAGGATGTTGCCCGGCTTGATGTCGCGATGCACAATCCCCCGCGAGTGGACGTAGTTGAGCGCCCGGGCGATCTCCGCAAGCACCTCCAATGCATCTCGAAGTGTTAAGGGTTTGGCGCGGATCCGATCGGCCAAGCTGGATCCATCGATGTAGGCCGAAACGAGACAGGGCAGATCATCGCTGCTCCGCAAGACGTCATAGATGGCAACAATCCCAGGGTGATCAAGCTTGGCCAGCGTGCGTGCCTCTTCTAAGTAACGATCCAATTGGACAGATGAGGTGATGCGATGTCGATGCGGAATCTTGATCGCGACATCTCGCTGGAGTTGCTCGTCATAGGCTTTGAAGACTCGCCCATAGCCGCCCTGGCCGAGTAGTTCTGAAATCCGATAACGCTGCGGAAGACTGGGCACAGATTGCCGATCGAGTGACTCGATCGAAATCGAACCTGTCGGACCAACTGATTTTCCGTCCAATCTCTTGTCGTGAGATGTCGGCAGCAATTCATCAAGATTGAGATCGGTGAATGACTGCTTCAGAGGATCGTCATGCGCATGCGGCATAGGAGATTGTGTTTTGGAGCGGTCTGAAGGAGTGGCCCTCGCAACCACACATTGTAGTCTTCTCAGCAACAAACCGGTTACACTGATCAGGCACTTTGCCTATGCCTCCACCCCCAATTGCCCGCCATGAATCCGTCACCTTTTTTGAAATCCATCGTTCTGACGCTCGGATTCTCCCTGCTGATTTCTGATGTCTCACCCGTCTCCGCACAGACGTTGAATTGGCAACTCCGCTACCAACAGCCCGCCGCCGAGGGGTCACCGCGATTCCACCGGTTGACGCGTGACGAGCAATGGGATCCGGCCCGCACGGCCGTGATCGTGTGCGACATGTGGGATTCGCATCACTGCGTCAATGCGGTTCGACGTGTCGCACAGCTCGCCCCTCGAATCGATCGTTTCTGCGACACGCTGCGAGAACGAGGCGTGACGATCATTCACGCCCCCAGCAGTTGTATGGCGGCATACGAAAACCACCCGGCGCGCGCCAGGGTGTCGGCGATCCCGGCGGCCGTCTCGATGCCCGACGACATCGCAAGCTGGTGCGATCAAATCCCCAGCGAAGAAGCCGCCGCCTATCCGATCGACCAGTCCGACGGCGGCGAGGACGACGATGCCGAAGACCATCAACTGTGGGCCGAACGTCTGGCCGCCATCGGACGAAACCCGCGGGCGCCCTGGCAACGCCAGGTCGATGTGATCGGCATCGATGACCAACGTGACTTCATCAGCGACAGCGGGACGGACATCTGGAACATCTTGACCCACCGAGGCATCGACAATGTCATTCTGGTCGGTGTGCACACCAACATGTGTGTGCTGGGGCGTCCCTTCGGGCTGCGTCGTCTCGCTGCGGCGAAAAAAAATGTCGTGCTGGCGCGTGACCTGACCGACACCATGTATGACCACCGAGCGTGGCCCTATGCGAGCCACTTCACCGGCACGGATTTGATCGTCGATCACATCGAGCGGTACGTCTGCCCGACGATTTCGAGCGATCAGGTGCTCGGCGACCAGGCGTTTCGGTTCGCCGGCGATCACCGCGTCCGTCTGCTGATGCTGGTTGCCGAAAACGAATACCAGACCCATCGGACGCTGCCCGCCTTTGCCGCAAAACACCTGTCAAAACATTTCAGTGTCGAATTTGCCTGGGGCAGTGAAACCGAGCGTCACGAAATCGTGGGGATCGAGAGTTTGGCCGACGCCGATGCGTTGCTGGTCAGTGTCCGCCGCCGTGCGCTGCCGCAGCGCGACCTGGATTTGATTCGTGACTTTGTCCGGCAAGGCAAACCGGTGATCGGCATCCGCACCGCCAGTCACGCGTTTTCGTTGCGAGGCGAACAACCGCCGGAGGGCAAAAGCGTTTGGGACAGCTTCGACGACGACGTGTTCGGCGGCAACTACACCGGCCATTTCGGAAACGCGCTGAAAACCACGCTCCGGAAACCCGGCGGCGCGATCCACGATCCGATCGTGACGGCCAGCGGAGCGATGAACATCCGGCCCGGCGGATCGCTTTACAAGACGGCGCCCCTGGCAAAGGGCACTCGAGTGCTGGTCAATGGCAGTGTCGAAGGCGAATCGCCTGAGCCGGTTGCATGGAAATTCATCCGCAACGACGGCGGGCGTTCCTTCTACACCTCACTGGGGCATGTCGATGATTTCGGGCAAGCCGAGTTCGAAGCGTTTCTCTCCGCCGGCATCCACTGGGCCTGTGGGCTCAAACCCCACACGCTGGCCGAAGTGAAGGCGCAGAACAAGCGTTACGCCGCCGGCGGTGGGAAACAAAGGAAGTGAGCGGAGGCCCGAAGCACACCGGAGCAATCCCGAAAGCACGTAGTCGTTAGCTCGTGTGCGTCCGTTGGGGCGTCGTCTCGCTTCCTGGGATCAAGACTGCCTGCACGATCCGCGTCGTGATCTCGGCAATACGGACTCCACGTGGTTCGCACGTCGGCAAATAGATCTGGATTGTCTTTGCGGTCGATGTCGTCACTGCGTGCCCTCGGGTGCGAGACGAAGATCCCCGGTAGATCGAGGACGTGCCAACCCCGGTAGATTTGGACATTTGCTGAATCCACACGTGCCTATCATGGGGCAGGCCACTTTCAGCAGTAGGTACCGCACCGGGCGGCAAATGCATTGCGAGACGCTGAGGTGTAGTCCCGGTGGAGACACCGCCCGCAAATTGCCTCAATCGTAAGCCGCCTCGGTCGATGAAACCGAACGCGTATTGCACGGCCAGCCTGCACGCTACTCGAGGGCTCGGACCACGCCCTTGACGAATTCAAACGCAACGACATGTGCGCCTCAGAATTGGCTCGTGGAAGCGGCTAGACCTAATGTCGAGACCGCATACCCGCGTTCGTCGTTGCTCGCAGAGCAACGGTACGCATCGTGGAGAATCGCGGGTCAACCACGGCACCCGGCAAGGTCGTCGACGTGTGCCGCGGAGCGACAGGATGCTGCTGGCTCGCAGATCTGCTAGAGGACGCACGTCGCGGCAGTCGGAACGCATGGTGAGAGCATCTCGTGGCTTCACTACCCATGCGGTTCGCATGGGCCACCCGCCGCGGCTGACGCGGTCACCGACTATTTGTCACCGCAAACTTCTCGGGACCGCGGTCACGGCGCGAACTTCTCCGAAGTAGCTGTCGGCGTTCTGGACACCGCTTAGGGCGATTCCTTCCAGCACCAGACTCAAGATTTCTTCCGCATGGTCGCGCTCGTCGAATGTTCCGATGTAAGTCCAGTTGGTGTCCGGCGTGTGGGCTTCGATCTCATACTCGACGAAGTCGATCCCGTAACCCGGCATTGTTGCCAGAAACTCATAGACACTGCTTTCAGAGTAGAATCGCTCGGCCTCACCCTTCGCGTCGCCCGGTACCTCGACCCAGCCATCTTTTGTGAGAATATAGAGCGTGTAGTACTGGTGTTTTGACGCATCGGCAGCGATCCAAACTTCGTAGTCGGTGAGTTCCGTTTCCACCAGGGTCTGCATTTGCTCGTCCGCGAGCGAGCGGTTCTGATTTGGGCCCATTTCGAGACCGCGGCTCGATTTCGGTTCCACCGCGACGCTGCTGTTCCGTTTGGTTTCCATCGCGACGCTGCGGCTCGCCACCTGCTGGTGTTGTGCGAAGATTGAACTGGCAGTGACGAAAAAGCTAAGTACAAGAAGGAAACGCATGATCAATTCCGCCGAGAGTTTTGTCAGTGGTATGTTTGTCAGTGGTATGTTTGTCGGATTCGGCTCCGACACCTTCACTCAGCGAAAACCTGATCACGATGTGACAGAACTTTCACGTTTTCCTGATTAAACGCAGCAGCCCGCCGGGTTGAGACGCTTCGACGTTGGCAGGTGGGACAGATCATCGACCTGTGTCGCAAAGCGACAGGATGCTTCTACTCTGAGTGGCTTGCTCGTCGATGTCGTCGCTGAAGTCGGAATGTACAGTGAGAGCATCTTGTGGCGTTTCCACCCATGCGGTTCGCATCGGCCATCCGGCGGAGCCGACGGCATCGCTTGGAGGTCATGGGGGCGAGAGTCGGCGATGTCGCACGGACACGGTCTTCCCTGCGGTCCGTTCCACCCGGAGTTTTCTCGGTGGTGGCCTGCGGGAGCCCTGTTCGGTTGGTGTTTTGGGTGGCACAGCCTGGACCGAAGGGAAGGCAGTGACCGTTTGACTCGAATTGGCTAGACGTTTTTGCTGCAATGAGATTTTCGTCGATTGTCGCAAAGACTTGAACACGCTTGGTTGGACATTCGTCGACGGTGCCCCGAGACAACGCGATCCCCCGACATCTGGCCCGCGATTGACGTAGTCCCCTAGTGTCACGATGGTGTCGGATTGTTTGGGCTGTATGGAATGGATCAAATTGCGTAGAGCGATCGAACAGCCGTGGACGTCACCAATTGCGATCACGCGCGATGCCATTGAACTCCACGATTGTCTAGGCAACATAAAGACCGGGATCTGGAGGCCCGTGAGTTGAGCATCCTTCAAGCAAACAAACCACTGGACCTGATGGTCACTGCCGCATCCATATTAGTGACTTAATGAGATTCGAAGCCAGCCAACGCAAGACCGAAGTCGAACGGCTGATACTCTTTAGTCCCGACACCGCTGCCGATCTGCCGATCTGCCGATCTGGGCATTCGCTGGAGACTCCACTCACTTTGGTCCCAGATCTCGAGAAAAGTGCGCCCAGACGATTTCGCAACGACGCGCTGGTCGATGCAACCGACTGCGCGAAGAAATCGCGTTTTCTCTGTTCGGTGCGATCGCACTCCTTCATTCTGGCTCCCTTCTCCCCCGCGGCGAGAGCGAGTGGTGCTCGCTCTCGTCGTGGGGGAGAAGGGCTGGGGATGAGGGGGCACGTCCTTCCATCCGCTCGTCAATCGCCTGCTCGATCCGGCGCCGCACGGCAACAGCATTCCTCAAGACCTCGTAACCGAGAACCCGCACGACGTGATATCCTCCCTCGGCCAAATATCGGTCGCGACGCTGATCATGCTGACGGCCTTCATTGGTCTGATGAGGTTCACCATCAACCTCAACAATCAACTTCAAGGCCACACAACAGAAGTCGACTGTATACGGAGAAATTGCGTATTCGCGCCGAAACTTCTGATTTCGACACCGGCGATTGCGCAACATTTGCCAAACATCCTGAGCAAACTCGTTTGCGCGGACCCGTTGATCGCGAGCGAAGGAAATCGCCTTTGGATCCCGTCGAGCTCTTCTGTTCATGCTGCCCCTACGATTCAAGGGTGACGCCTGCTTGCCCCCTCATCCCCAACCCTTCTCCCCCTTCGATGAAAGCGAGCACGACTCGCTTTCATCGAAGGGGGAGAAGGGAGCCAGTATAGAGGTAGGCCGGCCACCGAGTGGAAATCGCAAATTCGCACTCTGTCCAATGCCGGACGCAGATTGAAACGCCCGCTTTCACCGCATCGGTTGGACCAACCGAAGCGCCGAACCAGAATCGCTTCGAGCAGCAGGTTGCATCAACTTCGGTATTTTGGCAGTTTCCAATCTGCGTTCGGTGTCCACGACCAAAGCTGCGAACAGATCCCGCCCCGTCACCTCTGCCAGGGGTGTGCGGCAGTCGTCTGCGAACAGCCTCCCCACGAGCTGCCGGGCTAGCCAGACCCGACAGCTCACAGCGACAACAATCAAATTGTCAAAGATCAAAGAGCGATGGCACTACGGTTCGAGCAATCGCTGCTCGAGGCTCGCCATGCGGTCGGTCAACTCGGCGACGGTGCGATCGAGCGGTTCGCTTCGCTGTGGGAAGCGGTCACGGTCGCTTCATGTTTGTCGCCGTCGGCGGTCGGTCCAAATCCGCCTCGGTGAACTCAAACACACACCGCATCGGTCTAGTCGAATCGATACCCTGGCTCCTCTGTCCCCAAAAACGCCAAAGATGCGAAGCGTTACCTCCGCAAAGCAGAGCTACACGCCATGGCGCCGTCACACGCCCGCCGGTTGCAACACCTCGGATTCGACGTCGTCGTATCGATGCATCGACTCGGGCGCCAGCTTGAGCGCTGTCCTGAGGTCCATGAACAGGACAAAGACGACGGGGACCAGCACCAACGTGAAGCACGTCGAGACGATCATCCCGCCCAAAAAGACGACGCCCAGCCCGCGATACAGTTCGCTGCCCGCACCCGGAAACACCACCAACGGCAACAACCCCAGCACCGTCGTCAGTGTGGTGATACAGATCGGACGAATCCGCGTGCGAACGCTCATCGGGACCGCCTGAATCGGCGCGAGATGTTCTTCGCGCATGTGAACCAATGATTGGTGCACAATCAAGATCGCGTTGTTGACCACCGTGCCGATCAAGATGATAAAGCCGAGCATCGTCAGCACGTCCAACGACTGGGGGACAAAGAAATTCAGCACCCACAACCCGACGATGCCGCCGACGGCACCTAACGGCACGCTAAAGATGACGACAAAGGGATACAGCCAAGATTCAAACAGCGCGGCCATCAACAGATAGGTGATCAGTACCGCCATCAGAATGTTGAAACGGAGTGCGTCCCAGGCTTGCCGCAGTTTGTCGGCGGTCCCGGACAGGGCGACAAAGTACTCATTCCCGATCGTCCCCTCGTCGACCAAGGGCGAAACGATTTGGCCATTGACCAGTTCCATGGCGGCTTCCAGCGGCATGTCGTCCGGCGGGCTGACTTCGATGGTGATGGACCGCAATCGTTCGCGGCGTTGGATCTGTTCCGGCCCGCTGCCGTATTGCATCTCCGCAACCGCCATCAAGGGCACCACCTCTCCATCGCCGGTCGCCAACGGCAGCGACATCAACGCTTGCGGATCCGCATTGCGACCGGTCGGCCCCTTGATCGTCATGTCGATCTTGTCCCCGCCCACGTAGTAGTCACCGGCATAGGCCCCGTCGACCATGGCGTCGGCGACATAGCCCAGGTCGGTCGTGTCGATCCCCATCTCGGATGCCGCCAACAACTTGGGCTTGAGATGGATTTCCGGGCTGGACAGTTCCAGACTCGGTTGCGGCGACGCTTGGCCTTCGGGCATCAACCGTTCCACATCCTCAAGCACGCGACCGGCGATGACGACCAACCGATCCAGATCGGGACCGGAAATCTCAATGTCGATGGTTCGTCCACCCGACATGCCGCGGCCGAACAAACTGGACTGGGACGCCATCACGCGGATCCCCGGCAGCCCGCCGCCGGCCTGGCGAATCAAGGGAACCAACTCGGTCGCCCGCTCGGGATCCCGGGCGCGAAACCCCATGAACAGACTTCGCTCGCGGATCGAACAAAAGTAATAATCCAAGACAGGAGCGTCCGAGCCGTCGGTCGCCGCACTGCCTTCGTCCACATCCCAGATGGGTCGCAACCGCTGCTCGACGACCGCGCCGATGTCGGACAACTCGTCAAGGTTGTAACCGGCGGGAAGCGAAAACCGCGCGAACACAAAGTTGCGATTGCCCGTCGGCAAGTATTCGACCTTGGGCCACAACAGATAGCTGACTCCGACTGAGATCCCCGTCATCACCAACACGACGGCGATCGATCGCAATCGGGAACGCAGCACCCAGGAATTGAAACCGACGATCGCACCGACCAGCGACGATGCGGCACCGCGCGTCGCCCGTTCGAACCAGCCGTCTGACTGGGCGTCAACGTTATCGCCCGGGACTGCACCGGACGTTTCCGAAGCCATCTCATCTTGACCACGGCGGCGGGCGAACAAACGCGACGCCGCGGTCGGAATCACGGTAAAGGAAACGAGCATCGAAAAGGCGATACCACAACTGATCGCCAGGGCGATGTCGCGAAACAACTGCCCCGCCGTGGCTTGCACAAAGATCACCGGTAAAAACACGGCGATCGTCGTGAGCGTCGACGCCACGATCGCGCCGCCGACCTCGCCGACGCCTCGCGACGCGGCGACAAAGGCGGTCTCGCCGAGCTGCTTTCGCCTGGCGATGTTCTCCAACACCACGACCGCATTGTCGACCAACATGCCGACGGCAAAGGCCATCCCGGCCAGCGAGATGACGTTCAACGATCGCCCCAATAGCGTCATGCACAAGAACGCACCGGCGATGCTGATCGGAATCGCCACCGCAGCGACCAGCGCCCCACGCGCGATGCGATAGCCCAACACGAAAATCAGCACGACCGTGCCGACGTAGAACCAAGGCGAGACGTACACCGATGCGACGGCGGTCGCTGCGATCGCCACGCTGGCCAACACCGTGGCGCGCCCGAAATGCAAGAACAACATCAAGATGATGATCGTCGCGGCGCTGCCGATCAGCATGTTTTGCACCACCAACGCGATCGCCGACTCGATGTATTCGGTCTCGTCGTAGTACTGAAACAGTTCCAACCCTTCGCGTTTCAATACCCCTTCATTCAACTCGCGGTTGGCAACACGCAACCCCTGCATCACTTCCATCACGTTCGCGCCGCTGACCCGCCCGACACTTAGACTGATGCTTTCGGTTCCGTAGCGACGCGCGATGCTCTCGCGGTCCTTGTAACCCAGTTTGACTTCCGCGACATCGCCGACGTAGACGCGTGTGTTTCCGTCGGAGACCAGCAATTGTTGTTTGACTTGTTCGGGGTCGCGAAACTGCCCCAGCGTTCGAATCACCCAGGTCCGTTTGCCTTGAAAAAAATCACCGGCGGTCGTGTCGCTGTTTTGACGGTTCAGCGCCTCGCGGACCTGCCGAATCGTGATCTGTCGCGTCGCCAACTTGGCCGGATCGACAATCACCTGCAACTCTTGTTCGCGGCCGCCGCGGGTCTCGGCGTTTGAAACGCCGGGCACGCGTTCCAATCTCGCCTCGACAAAATCCTCGGACAACTTGCGGAGCTTTTCCAAGTCGACCGGGGGCGGACGCAACGCTTCCAGTTCGGGGTGCGCGGCGAGATGTTCGTCCAAACAGTTTTGCAGACGGAAAACGCGGAGGGCTGAATTACTGGCCCGCCTCGCCGGTTCGAGAAGATCCGCGATCGGAGGATGGGCCGATTGGAATTCGGCGATCGTCTGGCTGGTCGGTGGCCGCGGCGTCAATGCGAATCGCGCGATCGGCTGGGCGCTCAGATCCGACGCCTCGATGACCGGTTCTCCCGCGTCCAAGGGATACTCGCGAACCTGCTGCAACCGCGTGTTGACCCGCGCCAATGCATCGTCGATGTTGGTTCCGATCTCGAACTCCAGCGTGACCTCGGCGGAGGAGACCCTGCAACTGGACGACAGTTTGATCAACCCCTCGACGCCTTGCAGTTGCTCTTCCTGCTCGAGCACGATCTCGCGTTCGATTTCTTGGGGGCTGGCCCCGGGCCATCGGGTTTCGATGGTCAGCACCGGGTTTTGAACTTCGGGGACCAATTGCTTGGGGATCAACCCCAGCGACAGCGTTCCGAACAGCGCCGCCAAGATGGCGCCGACATAAACTTTGACCGGATTGCGAATCAGAATTCCAAACACGTCTCTCAACCGTCTCCGACGGTAACCTCCACGGATTGCCCGGCCGCCAAACGCTCGTTGCCGCGCGTGACGACGATCGCGTCGGCGTCCACTTCGCCGCTGACGGCAATCCAGTCTCCCTGGGCGACCCCCAGTTTGACCGGCACTTTGCGGACCACGGCCGACTGTGATTCACCGCCGGCCGATTCACCGCCGGCCGATGCGGCGCGGCCGACATCGACGACAAACACGGATTGGCCGATCCCGTCCAAGACGATGGCATCGGTGGGCACAAACGTCTGTTCCGTTTCGGGCCCGATCGGCAAATCCATTCGCACGACCATCCCGGACATCAACAGCGGGATGCCGTCGTCGATGCGGTTCTTGATCCGGACCAACACCGGAAAGGTTCGCGAGCGGGTATCGGCCGCCGGCACGATGCGTTCCAACTGGCCCAGCAACAATTCGCCCGGCCGCGCGTCGAACTCCACATGGATCGTCTGCCCCGGACGCAAGGACACCACCTGAGCGGCCGGAACAGCCACCTCCACCCTGACGGTGTCCAAATCGATCAAGTCGACGACCGGATCACCCGCGGTGATCCAAGCGCCCGCTTCGGTGTATTCGGCCGTCACGTAGCCGTCGAAGGGGGCGATCAGGGTGTGTTTCTTCAGTCGGTCTTCGAGCAATCGGACTTGTTCGCGCTGCAGATCCACGCGTGCCTGGGCCTGGGCGACCTGTTCGACACGCGGACCGCTGACGAGCCGAGCGTGTGCGATGGTCGCCGCTTGCAACAACTGTCGCGACGAATCGGCTTCCGCGGTCGCCACGTCGAGCTCTTCGATCGAAGCGGCTTTGGATTGAACCAGTTTTGACATCCGCGCGAGCTGGCTGGCCGAGCGTCGGGCGATCGCCCCGGCGGCCTCCTTTCGCGCCTCGGCTTCGGCGATGTCTTCGTCGCGTGATCCGGCTTCAAGCTCCGCCAATTGATGTTCCACCAGACGCAGTTCCGCTTTGGCCGCGGCGATCTCGATCTGGATCACGTCGGTCTGCAAATCGGCTACCGCGTCACCGGCGGCAAGCCGATCGCCACGCTTGGCGTGCAAGGTTCTCAGCCGACCGGGCAGCGAATAGCCGATCGTCGTGGTTCGGCTGGGCGTGACCGTCCCCAACAACTGATACGCCGACTTCGACTCCCCCGTGCGGACGCGGCAAGCCATAACCGGCTGAAGGGGTGCTTGATCGGAGATGCCCGGCGGTTGGGCGGGCGCTCCATCGGCGATCAAAAGAACGCCGATCAACATGCCGGACCCGATGGCCCGACTGACGCGTGACGAAATGGACATGGGATGCATCCGAATCGCACCGTTGGGGCAACGGTCGATTCATCGGTGAGGTGGGATCGAGGCGGGGGGAGCGCGGGGCTGACGCGATTCTAATTGAACGCGTTGGGCCTCACCACACTGCAACCAAAGAAATCGTGGTTTGGTGATCGTTTGATCGTCCCCCTCCCGCCTTCATTCCACCCATTTTTGGGCCATCCATTATTTGGCCCATCAATGGTTTGACCAACCCAATTGCTACGTGGTTGCCACATCAACGTCGCGGCATTCGTGTCGCAAGACGCGTTGATCATCAAGGATTTCGCGGACCGACGCCAACAGATCCTCAGCGGTAAACGGTTTATGGACGACCGGGTAGCCGGGCGGGACTTCTCCATTCTGGGCGACTTCGGGGTCATGCCCGGTACAGAACAGCAACGGCAGCTCGGGGTTGCTTTCGGCGATCTGACCGCAGGCTTCACGCCCGGTCATGTTGGGCATCATCACGTCCAAAATCGCCAGATCGATTTGATCGTCCAGTTCATGGACGCGTTGCACCGCCTCCTGTCCATCGGAGGCCAAGACGACGTGGTATCCGGCGCGCTGCAGGATCCGGCTGCTGACCTGTCGCAACAGTTCTTCATCGTCGGCAATCAAGATCGTGCCGATGCTGCTGCGGTCGTCTTCGCCGCGATCGATCACGGGCTGGCTGCTCGGCGGTGTCGTCGCGCGATCCTTGACAGCGGGCAGATAGATACGAAACGTTGTGCCCACGCCGACTTCCGATTGGACTTCGATGTGCCCCTGATGCTGTTTCACCAAACCGTACACCATCGCCATCCCCAAGCCTGTCCCCGAGCCGATTTCCTTGGTGGTGAAGAACGGTTCAAACACCCGCTCCACCACATCGGGCGGCATGCCGCTGCCGGTGTCGGAGATCGAAATGCGGACAAACGGGCCGGGCCGAAGCACGTCGTCCCGGCGACAGTACGCTTCATCCAAGTCAACCAACTCGGTGGACAACGTGAGCCGGCCGGTGCCGTCCATGGCGTCGCGTGAGTTGATACAGCAATTCAGCAGGGCCTGTTGCAGTTCGACCGAATCGGCGTGAACCATCGCGGAGGCGGGATGCAGGTTTTGGCACAGTGTGATGCGTGATCCCAGCAGCGGCTTGGCCAGCCCGACCAGTTCTGCGACGACAGCATTGACATCGAGATCGATACAACAGAGCGGCTTGCGGCGGCTGAACCCGAGCAACTGGCGGGTCAAAGACGTGGCGCGCTCGCCGGCTTTGAAAATGCATTTCATGTCTTCGTGCAGCCGCTCGCCGGGGCGTGTCGCGTCCAGTCCAAACTGCGTGTACGACAGGATGATCTGCAGCAGATTGTTGAATTCGTGGGCGATCCCACCGGCCAGCATCCCGACCGCTTCCAATTTTTGCGACTCGCGCAACTGCCTTTCTTTTTCCAGCAGTTGTTCCTGCGCCAATTCACGTTGTTTCATCTCGCGACGAATTTCTTTCGTCTTGACCGCCACGGTCCTTTCCAGATCCGCAACCGTGCTGCGAGAGGCTTCGGTCAGCTTTCTCTTTTTGGTCATGGCCGCAGCGATCTGGGCGACCTCGGCGGCGTCGAAGGGTTTGCGCAGAATCAGCAATTGATCGCTGTTGCCGAGTTCTTCGACGATCTCCGACCAGGAATAGTCCGAGAACGCGGTGCAGATCAAGACTTGCAGATCGGGGTCGGCCTTCCACAACTGGCGGATCGTCTCGACGCCGTCCCAGCCCGGCGGCATCCGCATGTCGACAAACGCCGTACTGAAGGGGCGACCTTCCTGGATCGCCTGGCACACCATCCGGTATCCGTCTTCACCCTGATAGGCGGACGACAGCTCGTAGCACCGCGACGCTTTGGATTGTCGCGACGCGGAACCGAACAAGGACACTTCGAGTGAATCCAATTCCGCGTCGGCTTCCGAATCGTCACACAGGATCTTGCGAAAATCATCATGGATCGCCGTGTTGTCATCGATGATGATGATTCGCGGATTCCCGGAATCTTCCACGACTTGTTCGCCCGCAATCCCCGCGCCGGCCCTGTGTGCTTCGTCCATCGTCTCTGGATCGCCCTTCGTTGAGTGTCACTGTTGCTTCCAACCTTCGCTTGTGATCAGCCGGCCGACCTTGATCGCAGGAAATAACTGATTGAATTGCTTCGATTTGAGGGACAACCGACACTCCCGGTCCGCATTCTCAAACCGCCCGGGGGAGCCGCTGCGTTGTGAGTCCGCGGAGGATTCGCTGCGGTTTTCCGTAAAGCTCGTTGAATCGGTGGAATGGGACCGTCGCACATTCGACAACACAAGAAGGTGGTCACGGATACACCGATGTGCTGGATAAACACGTCAACGATACGGAAGTCGTTCCTGGGGCGGTATGGTGCAGACAGAATTTCAAGACAGGGCGGCCGACGATGACGTCGCGGGAATGCCTCGTCGTTTGGGGTGGCGACCGGAACATCGTTCATGTCGGCGCCACGTCGTCGCGGGGGTGCTCTGGGCGTTCCTGCTGACAGCGGCCCCCGCGCTCGGTCAGGCTGCCGGGCCACTGGCCCCCGCCGAACAACCCGCGTCGGCCCCGCGGCAAAACCAACACCCCGACGGCGTCGACGATGCGGTCCTCGACGAAGAGGAACTCGACAGCGAACTGGATTCACTGTTGGACCAAGACCTCGGTTCGCTGCGGCGGACGTCGGTCGCGCCGGCGCTGGATGTCGAAGTGTCTTCGGTCTCGCGTCAGAAAAGCACGATCGGCCGGTCCCCGGCGGCCGTGTTCGTGATCACCGGCGAAATGATTCGTCGCAGCGGCTACCAGTCGATCCCCGAAGTGCTCCGTCTGGCACCGGGGCTTCAGGTGGCGCGGATCGATGGAAACAAGTGGAGCGTCAGCAGTCGGGGCGAGTCGGGCCGATTCAGCGACAAGTTGTTGGTGCAAATCGACGGCCGGACCGTTTACAACCCGCTGTTCGCCGGAGTGCTGTGGGATGTCCAAGACGTGCTGTTGGAAGACGTCTTGCGGATCGAAGTCATCCGCGGTCCCGGCGCGACGGTGTGGGGCGCCAATGCCGTCAACGGAGTGATCAACATCTTGACCAAGCCCAGTTCGCAAACCCACGGCAGCTACGCCATCGCCGGCGCCGGCACGCTGGAACAGGGTTTCGTCGGCGGACGCATCGGGGGGCGCACCGAACGAGGCGTCGACTACCGCGTCTGGGGCAAATGGTTTCAGCGGGACGAGATGGACCTGGTCGGCGGCACACCCTATGACGCGACAGACCAGGCCCGTCTGGGATTCCGAACCGATTGGGAATCACCCGCCGATGACAAGCTGACCTTTCAAGGCCAGTACTACAACGGCGAATCAGACAGCCTGGCCGACAAAGATCTCGCCGGTCGCATCGAGTTCGACCAACCGGTTTCCGGGGGCAACCTGCTGACGCGTTGGACGCGGACGCATTCGCCGGATCACGAATCCTCGCTGCAACTCTATTACGACCGTTTCGATCGCAGTGCTTATGGATTCGGCCAACAGACCCACATCTTTGACTTGGATTTCCAGAGCCGATTCCGCTACCGCTGTGATCACCGGATCATTTGGGGAGCCGGCTACCGAGCGATTTTTGACAAACTGACCAACAACGAACCGCTGCCGTACATCGCCGCCGATCCCGAGCGGCGCACCGTTCAACGGTTCAACGCGTTCGTTCAAGACGAAATGACGTTGTTGGAAGACGCCTGGTATTTCACGCTCGGTTCCAAGTTCTCGCACAACACATATAGCAATTTCGAACTGCAACCCAGCGCCCGGCTGCTCTGGTTGCCCAGCGAATCCGCAGCGGCCTGGTGCGCGGTCTCGCGGGCGGTCCGCACCCCTTCGCGCCTGTCGGCCGACGGCCGATTGATTGTCAATCAACCGGTGCCCCTGGGCAATTTCCCACTCGAACTCCGCGGTGTCGGCGACTTGGGCGCGGAGAACCTGGTGTCTTACGAGCTGGGCTATCGACAACAAACCAACGAGTTCTTCGCCTGGGATGCGACGGCCTATTTCCATGACTACGACAAGCTGCAAGTGCTGCGACTGAACGTTCCTCCCGCAGCGCTCCCCTTTCTCGAACTCTCCGACGCCGCCGCGGCCGATGGCTATGGGTTTGAAGTTTCGGCGACCGCACAGCTGACCGCGTGTTGGAGCCTGAGAGGCTGGTACGCGTTCCAGCGCATTGAATTCGACGAGCCGCCGCCGTCGGTCGCCGGTACGGCAGGCAAATCCGGTGCGCTGCCGCGGAACCAGGTTTCGCTGACCCAATCCTTCGACCTGAACCGCGGACGACAGCTGGACATCATCACCCGTTACGTCGACAACCTGCCCGCCGAAGCGACCCCTTCGTACGTGGCCGTCGACACACGATTCGCCTGGAACCTCGGCCGCAACCTTTCCGCTTCGGTCGTCGGACGCAACCTGTTTGACCGACGGCACCGCGAGTTCGGCCCCAGTTTCTTCACCGGCGACGTTTCCACCGAAGTACCGCGCAGTGTGCACGCGTACGTGGAGTGGCGTCGATGAAGCGGATTCCTTCATGCACTCACGTTCCCCGGCGCACATGGCGTCGGACCGGTGTCCTGGTGACGCTGTTGGTCTTGACCGGCCTCTTGACCGGTCCACCCGCCGCCGCGCAAACCGGGATGGCTTCGGAACGGAACGTCAAAGTCGCCTACTTATACAATTTCCTGCGCTACGTCCGTTGGCCCCCGACGGCCTACGCCGACGATTCCGCGCCCACCGTGATCGGGATCATGAGCGGCGATCCGCATGGCCGACTGCTGAACCAAGTCGCCGCGACGAAGAGCGTCCGGGGCCGACGGATCGTCGTCCGCCAATTTGATTCGGTCAGCGAGATCCAAGCCTGCCACCTGGTCTTCCTGCATGCCGGAACCGCTCCGTCAGACGAAGCCGAGGCGATCGCGCGGACCGCACAACAAAACGCGCTGTTGATTTGCGATGCCGTGGTGGCCCCTCAGCGCGGCGTCCCGATCCGTTTTTTCGCCGACCACGATGGCACCATCGGATTGAAAATCAACGTCGACGCGATGGCCCGACGCGGTCTTCAGGCGGACGCCAAACTGCTCAACATCGCGACCATCGAACGAGACTAGACCCCATGGGAAGAACCACCAAACGATTCCGCGACTTTTCCGTTCAAACCAAGCTGACGTTCTTGGCTGCCACGGCGATCACGTTGGCCGTCTCGGTCGCCTGCGTCATCTTTGTGATCCTGGACGTCCAGCGCATCTCCGCGTCCAAGGCCACGCAATTGACGGCGATCGCCGAGACGCTCAGCACCAACAGCACGGCGGCGCTGGCGTTTGGCCAACAGGACGCCGCCGAAGAACTGCTGGCCGCGATCAAGGGCCGGGAAACGATCGACATCGCGTGCATCTTGGACGCCGATGCGTCCGTGTTTGCGATCTACCGACGATTCGGCGATCCCGCAGAGTTTCATCCCCAGTCGGTCACGCTCGGTGCGCACTACGATCCAGACGGGTTTCTGAACGTGGCGGTGCCCATCACCGACGACGGCGACCGCCTGGGCACGCTGTTTCTGCGTGAAACGACCGCCGATCTCGGCCAGGCGCGCACGGCTCATGTCCTGGCCGCGGCCGTCGTGCTGGCGATTTCGATCATCATCGGTGTGTTCGCCTCCTCACTCCTCCAGGACTCCGTGACCGCGCCGATCTTGCGGCTGGCGTCGACGGCCAAGACCATTTCACAGAGCGAAGACTGCGCGATCCGAGTCCATCACGACAGTGACGATGAGATCGGCGTCTTGTACCGCCAATTCAATGGCATGCTGGATCGTGTTCAGTCGCGTGAAAAAGCCGTCATCCAAGCGAGCGAGCGGTTGCAAGAACTGAACCAAGAACTGGAACAACGCGTCGCCGAACGGACCAGCGAACTGGAACAATCCAACACCGCCTTGCAAAGCCAAATCGAAGCCAAAGATCTGGCGACGAAACAGTTGCAAAATACCCACGCACAACTCCTGGAAGTGTCGCGGCGGGCCGGCATGGCCGATATCGCCAACGGCGTGTTGCACAACATCGGAAACGTTCTCAATAGTTTGAACATCAGCGCCAACCTGATCGACGAACGACTCCGCAACGTCAAACTCGCCAGCCTCGAAAAAGCCGTCGAATTGTTGACACAAAACGAAGACGAACTCGCCGAGTTCCTGCTGCGAAGCGACCAGGGCAAAATCTTGCCGCGATACCTGGGCAAACTCTCCGGCAGCATGCGTGAGGACCAACGTTCCATCTTGGACGAAATCGAATCCCTGGCGTCCAACGTCGAGCACATCAAAGACATCGTCCGCGCCCAACAATCCCACGCCGGGGCGTTCGGCGTGATGGAACAACTGCATCCGGCCGCCTTGTTCGAAGACGCGATCCATTTTGTGCACGATTCCTTCTCCAAACACAACGTCGAAATCGTCAAAGACTACGGCCACGTCCCCGCAATCGAAATTGAGAAATCCAAGGCCATCCAGATCATCGTCAACCTGATCAAGAACGCCAAGGAATCCGTGCTCGAACACGATTCGGAACTCAAACGCGTGACGCTTCGTCTGGAACAATCCGGTGACGAAGTTTGTTTCCAGGTCAGTGACAGCGGGACGGGGATCGCGCCGGACCGAATCACCACGATCTTCTCCAACGGCTTCACGACCAAAAAAGACGGGCACGGTTTCGGACTCCACGCCTCCGCAACCGCGGCGGTCGAACTGGGCGGCAGATTGTCGGTCCACAGCGAGGGGATCGGCCAGGGCGCGACGTTCACGTTGATGCTGCCCGTCTCGATCCGCACCCGACACAAGGCACTCGCCGGGTAACAAAACACCCACGCAGAGAGCGGCACAACTCGCGCCGATACGCTAAAACAACACGGTAGACGAGGCGACATCCATGACACCGGCCGCGAGCAACCGATCCGATGCAACCATCCCGTTCCCACCACCGTGACCAAACCGTTTCCCCTGAACCGACCCCAATCGACCGCCGGCAATGGATCGCCGGAGCGTTGGCCACTCCGTTGGCTTCCGGAATGCTGGCCTCCGGAATACCGGCACCGGCGGCGGAAACATCCGGCCCCCCAAAACGCGCCAACCGGATCGCCGTTTCCACCTACTCCTACTGGCGCTACCGCGACGACAGCAAGCTGACGATCGAGCAGTGCATCGACTTGGCCGCCGAAACGGGATTCGATGGCGTCGAAATCCTGCACGTCCAAATGGAAGATGAATCCAACGCCGCGCTGCAACGCATCAAACAACGCGCCTTTCGATCCGGATTGGATTTGTGCGGTTTTTCCACTCACCAGTCGTTCGTTTTCCCCGATGCCGCCAAGCGTGACGAAAACGTCCGCCACACCATCCACTGTATCGAACTGGCCTACGCACTCGGCATCCCGACCATCCGCGTCAACACCGGACGCTGGGGAACGTCAAAGGATTTCGATACCCTGATGGCCAACAAGGGCATCGAGCCCAGGTTGGAAGGCTACAGCGACGACGACGGATTTGCCTGGGTCCGCGAAGGACTCGAAAAGTGCTTGCCGGTCGCGGAAAAATGCGGCGTCGTGCTGGGGCTGGAAAACCACTGGGGACTCGGACGCACCGCCGACGGCGTGCTCCGGCTGATCCGCGAAATCGATTCCCCCTGGTTGCGAGCCACCTTGGACACGGGCAACTTCTTGGAAAACCAATACGAACAATACGAGCAACTGGCGCCCGAAGCCGTCTTCGTTCAAGCCAAGACCTACTTCGGCGGGGGCACCTGGTACACGCTGGAGATCGATTACGACCGAGTCGCAAACATCTTGGCGGGGGTCAACTACCAGGGATACATCTCGCTGGAATTTGAAGGCCAGGAGTCGCACGAAACGGCGATCCCCAAGAGCCTGGAAACCTTGCGCAAGGCGTTTGCCTGAAAGACCGGAGGGCTCGCGCCCTGCCGCCAACAAAAAATGGAATCGGGAGAAAACAGATGGGAACACACGTCACAGAAGAGTCATGGTTCGGTCGCCTCGGCAAGGCGTTTGTCGGCATCCTGTTCGGCGGTCTACTGACCATCGTCTCGGTCCCGGTCTTGTTCTGGAACGAAGGCCGCGCCGTCCGGACCGCCAAGGGACTGAAGGAAGGCGCCAAAGTCGTCGTCGAGATCCAACCCGATTCGGTCGATCCGGCCAACGATGGAAAGTTTGTCCACGTCTCCGGTGACGTCCAAACCAGCGACGTGCTTCGTGATGACGACTTCGCCATCGAATACAACGGGATTCGATTGACGCGGCACGTCGAGATGTACCAATGGAACGAGAACGAACAAACCAAGAAGGACAAAAAGCTGGGCGGGGGAACCCGGACGACCACCACCTACACCTACGAAAAAGATTGGTACCCGGGACGGATCGATTCAAGCGAGTTTGACGAAGCAGCGTCGCACCAGAATCCGACCGAATTCGTGTTCGCCGATCGAACCTACCAGGCCAAAAACGTCTCCCTGGGCCGGTTCCGTCTTCCCGACTCGCTGATCGCCATGATCGGCGGCGAAGACGCCTTGGAACTTGACGCGGCCAACGTCCCCGAAGCGTTCAAGGATCGCTCGATCATTCGTAACGATGGCCCCAACGGCGCCTCGCGGATCTACCTGTTTGCAAACCCGCTATCGGACACCGCGCCAGATCAGACCGTCGCGGCGGAAGCAGCCGTGGACGAGTCCGTGGAACTGGCGCTCACCCCGCCGGCCCAATCATTACCCGTCGAAACAAAGTCTCCCGAAACGGATGCGACCGACGGCCCACCCCCGACCGGCACCGCATCCCCACCCGCCCAGTCCGGCAATCCCGGCCTGCGGGCAATCGAGACACCGCAGATCGGCGACGTACGCCTGTGGTTCACCGCGACGCCGGTGCAGACGGTCAGCCTGCTCAGCCAACAAACCGGCGAGTCCTTTCAGCCGTTTGAAACGCACTACAACACCACCATCAACGTGCTGAAAGTCGGCGTCATCAGCGCCGCCGAAATGATCGCCCAAGAAGAGGCCGCCAATCGAATGCTGACCTGGTTCTTGCGGGCCGCCGGATCGATGATGATGTTTTTCGGGTTGATGTTGTTGCTGCGCCCCCTGGTCGTGCTAGCCGATGTCCTCCCGCTGGCCGGTTCACTCGTCGGATTCGGCACCGCCATCGTCGCCGGCTTGCTGACCATCGCCGGGGCGATGACCGTGATCGGAATCGCATGGGTCTTCTATCGGCCCGTGTTGGGGATCAGTTTGCTGGTCGTCGCCGTCGCCGCGGTCTACCTGATTTTCCGCCGCGGTCGGTCCAAGCGCGGACAACAGCGCGATACACTCACCCACGCCGATCTGGCGTGACCGGTCACCGATCTGGACTTCAACCCCACGACCCTATGAAACGCTTACCAATCGCCGCACTTTCGTTCGGCTTCTTGATTTTGAACCTGGGCCTGTTGCGGGCTCAGGAGGATACGAACACCACCACGACGGAGCAAAAAGGAATGACTGATTCGGTACTGCTGAAACCATGGACGGGACCCTATGGAGGCGTACCGCCGTGGGATCTGGTGCGCAGCGAAGAGTTTATCGATGCCTTTGACGCGGCCATCGCACAAGCGTCCGCGGACATCGACACGATCGCCACCAACCCCGAACCGGCCACGTTTGAAAACACCGTGGTGGCGATGGAAAAAGCCGGACAAGCGCTCGATCGCCTGGATGCGATCTTCGGTGTCCACTCCTCCAACCTGAACCTCGGTCCGATCCCTGACATCGAACGCGTCGTCGCGCCAAAACTTTCCGCCCACTCCGACAGCATCTACCAGAACAGCGCGCTGTTCGAACGACTCAAGGCGATCTACGAAAGCGACGAAAAAAAATCCATGACCGTCGCACAAGTCCGCTTGATCGACGACCTCTACAAAACGTTCGTTCGTCGCGGCGCCCAACTCAATGCCAGTGACAAGGCCCGGCTGACACGAATCAACGCGGACCTTTCGCGGTTGTTTACCGATTTCAGCCAAAACGTCCTCGAAGACGAAAAGCGATTCGTGACCTGGGTCGAACAGGAATCGGATTTGGATGGGTTGCCCGAAAGCGTGGTGGCGTCCATGAAACGGGCCGCCGAAGAACGCGGCAAACCCGATCAATGGGCGGTGACCAACACCCGATCGTCGATGGATCCGTTCTTGACCTACAGCACCAACCGACCGCTCCGCGAACAAGTCTGGCGGACCTATTACAACCGCTGTGACAACGGTGACGAACACGACAACAACGGAATCATCACCGAAATCCTGGCACTCCGCCGCGAACGGGCCAAACTGCTCGGCTATCCCACCCACGCCCACTGGCGTTTGGAACCGACGATGGCGAAAAAGCCCGAGGCAACCTTTGCACTGATGAACCAAGTGTGGCCCAAGGCCGTCGCCCGCGTCACCGAAGAGGTCGCCGACATGCAGAAGATCGCCGACGCCGATGCATCCGATCCCGCAGAAAAGATCACCATCGAGCCCTGGGACTACCGCTTCTACGCCGAGAAAGTCCGCAAGGCGAAATATGACCTGGACCTCGGTGAAGTCAAACCCTACCTGCAACTGGAAAAGCTCCGCGAAGGCATGTTCTGGGTCGCCGGCGAACTGTTCGGTTTTCAATTCACGCCCGCCAAAGACGTTCCGGTTTTTCATCCCGATGTCCGCGTCTGGGAAGTCACCGGCCGCGACGGACAACATGTCGGACTGTGGTACTTTGATCCCTACGCGCGCACCGGAAAACGAAGCGGCGCCTGGATGACCGCCTACCGCGTCCAACAGAACATGGGCGACGCAAAAACACCGATCGTCTCCAATAACTCCAACTTCATCCCGGGCGGTCAAGACGAAACCGTGCTGATTTCCTGGGACGATGCCGTCACCCTGTTCCACGAATTCGGCCACGCCCTGCACGGGCTCAGTTCCGACGTGAACTATCCCTCCCAAGCCGGCACGTCGGTCGCCCGCGACTACGTCGAGTTCCCCTCCCAACTGCTGGAACATTGGCTCGACACACCCGAAGTCCTGCAGAAGTATTGTGTGCACTACGAAACCGGCCAGCCGTTGCCGCAATCACTGATCGACAAGATCAAAAAAGCGTCCACATTCAATCAAGGATTCGCGACGGTCGAATACTTGGCCAGTGCGATCGTCGACATGAAACTGCACACCAGTGATCAAGATCGGATCGACCCGGACGCCTTTGAAACCGAGACACTCAAAGAAATCGGGATGCCCGACGAATTGCCGATGCGACACCGCACGCCGCACTTCGCCCACATCTTCAGCAGCGACAGCTATTCGGCCGGCTATTACAGTTACCTGTGGGCCGACGCGTTGACGGCCGATGCCGCAGAAGCGTTTGAAGAGGCCGGTTCGTACTACGACCCGGAACTTTGCAAGAGCCTGAACGAGAACGTGTTCTCCGTCGGCGACACGATTGACCCCGCCGACGGATTTCGCCGTTTCAGGGGCCGCGACGTCGACACGTCCGCCCTGATGCGCAAACGAGGGTTTTGAGTGGCATTTTGTTACCCCCGCAAGTAACGCTGCGAAGCATTGATTGCATGTGTCTGACGAGGTGTTAGCGGCAGGGCGCAAGCCCTCCGGTTCCTCATCGTTACCAAACACCGGAGGGCTCGCGCCCTACCGCTAACAATGATAACCCGCTTGGCGTCCATGTAAGTGGCACAGCCATCACTGATTGAGACCCCCAAACCAGAACCATGATCACTCCACCACGCTACCTGTTCGTTGTTTTGCTGGGCGGCTTCATCACCACGACCACCTGCCTTGCCGAATACTGGACGGAGTTTCGCGGGCCGGGTGGACAGGGGCATTCCGGCGCCGACTCGCTGCCGCTTTCCTGGAGCGAAACCGAGCACATCGCTTGGAAGATTCCGATCGAAGGTGACGGATGGTCTTCGCCGGTCGTCGCCGATGGAAAAATCTATTTGACCACCGCGACACCGCTCGATGGCGATGCCGACAAGGCGCGATCGTTGCGTGCCCTGTGCATCCGTGCCGACGACGGCCGAATTCTCTGGAACAAGGAAGTCTTCATCCAGTCGGGCGACGGCGTGCAGATGCACAAGAAGAACAGCCACGCCAGTGCCACGCCGGTGCTGGAAGGCGATCGGCTGTACGTGCACTTCGGCCCCTCCGGCACCGCCTGCCTGTCGACCGATGGAGAAATGATTTGGACGACGGACGCACTGCAGTTTCGACCGGTTCACGGCAACGGCGGTTCACCGGTGCTTTACAACGAAACGCTGATCGTCACCTGCGACGGCGGTGACCAACAATTCGTCGCCGGCATCTCGGCAGCCAGCGGCGACGTAAAATGGAAAACCGAGCGGCGAGCGGAAGTCAAAAAAGGGTTTTCGTTTTCCACGCCGATGCTGATCGAAGTCGACGGGCAGCCCCAAGCCGTCTGTCCGGGCAGTGGAGCCGTCGTCGCCTACGACCCCGAAACGGGCGCGGAAATTTGGAGTGTGGACTATGACGAAGGTTATTCCGTTGTGCCGCGCCCCGTTTTCGCCAACGGACTTGTCTTTGTCAGCAGCGGTTACGATTCCGCATCGTTGTACGCGATCGATCCGAGCGGACGCGGTGACGTGACCGATTCGCATGTCCGCTGGACGCTGGACAAGGGCGTCCCCAAGACCCCTTCGATGTTGGCCGTGGGCGATGAATTGTATTTCGTCGACGACGGAGGCGTCGCCTCGTGCGTCGATGCGACCACGGGCAAGCTGCACTGGAAAGAACGTCTGGGCGGAAAGTATTCCGCGTCCCCGTTTTACGGGGCGGGCCGCATCTATTTCCAAAGCGAAACGGGAAAGACGACGGTCATCGCACCTGGGAAGAAATACAATGAATTGGCGGTCAACGATCTCGGCGACTCCGACCGAACCTTTGCATCGTTCGCGGTGATCGACGAAGCGATCTTGCTGAGAAGTGAAACACAGCTGTACCGCATCGAAACCGAGTAGGTCACGCTGTGCGTGACACATGGCATGCACAGCATGCCCTACGCGACGGCTGCAATGGGTCCCGCGATCGATAGGACCAATCGGACAGATGCGACCGATAAATCCTATGTGTCGCATTGGTCCCATTGCACGATCATTGCCCCGGCGGGCAAGCTTCACACCAGATCCAACACCCGGTCCATCTGCTCAGCGATCTCTACCAAACGTTTGCGGTCACCGCCCTTGACCTCCGCGGTCGCCCAGCCGTGGTAATCGATTTTCGCAAGCTCCGCACGGACCTTGGCCCACTCGATGCTGCCTTCACCGAGCGGCTTGCGAAACCCTTCGCGCATGCCTTCGTTCATCGCGACGGTCAAGTCATACTCTTTGATGTCCAACTTCTTCGCGCGGCGACCGATGACTTCCAACCAGTGCTGCGGCCAACCCCAGCGGACGACGTTGCCGACGTCGAAATAGATCCCCACCATCGGACTGTCGAACGAATCGATGAACCGGGCCATTCCCATCGGCTCGATCAGATACGACGCCCAAACGTTTTCGCACAAGATCATCACACCTTGCTTCTCGGCATGCCCGACCGCTTGCCGGATGATCTGCTTGGTCTCCTCGTAGTTCTGTAAATAGCTGATCTTGCGATCGTATCGAACAACGTGCAAGACCGAGCTGGCGCCGAGCATTTTGGCCTGATCGATCGCGCCGACCAAATCGGGATTGCTGGAATGGACCACGCCATGAATCGGCAAACCGGTTGCTTCACTCGCCTGGGCATAAGACCGAACGAGCGCTTCGTTTTCTTTGCCGAGTTTGACGCGAGGTTCCACGCCATCGAAACCGATGTCGCGGATCATGCGAAATTTTTCCAGCACCGATTCGTTGCCGGTGGCCATGTGCAACTTGATGGCTTTCTTGATCTTGCCGGTGAACTGGCCGGCGGCGGCCTTGTTGGGCAGTGACTGTGTTGCCAGCGCGACGGATGCGGCAGCGGCAGATTTCAAAACGGTGCGTCGATGCATGATGTGAATCCGAGAGTGAAGGCGTTGGGAGGTGTAGGTCACGCTGTGCGTGACGTCTGGCATGCATAGCATGCCCTACCGACTCGATCGCAAGCTGGAAGCTTACGCCACTGGCGACTCGGTCACGAAAGCGACCAACCGGATCGGGGCTCGCGACGGATGAAGGGGTCGGCTTCGGGACAACCGACACACTTCATGTTGACCGGATCCCAAGTGATTTTTTTGCCGACACGATAGGCGACGTTGCCCAAATGATTCGCTTCGGTCAACGGACCGGCGTAACTGAACGGGCTGCCGGTCTGGCCGCCGCTTAAACAGGCCGCCACCCATTCTTCATGGTGCCCTGGCGAATCCGGGATGAACGGCTCGGGAGGGACAAAGTCCGTGAAGTCGTCTTCGGGCAACAGCAAATGTTTCCGGTAGTCCGAAAGCAACATGCCTTTCGAACCGATGAACAACACGCCGCTGTTCCACTGTGGAATCTCGCCGCGTTTCCAGATCTCCGGCTTGTGTGTCCCTTGGTGCCACGTCAATTTGACGGGGACCCGATCGCCGCGCTGCCCATAGTGATATTCCGCCGACATCGACGCCGGAGCGATCTCGGGATGGGCTGGCGGGCCAAACGCTTCGACCGTCTGGGGCGCATCCAGTTGGAGCGCCCAGTACGGCAGGTCGTTCCAGTGGCTGCCCAGATCCGACATCGTGCCGTTGCCAAAATCCCACCAGCGGTACCAATTGGGTCCGGGGAAATAGACGTTGTGGAAAGGACGCTTGGGCGCCGGTCCCAGCCAGAGGTCCCAGTCCAAATAACTCGGCGGGGTCATCCCCGTTGCGGGTCTGGAATCGACGAACAACCGATCGTTCTTCTTGGCGTCTGCTTCGGACTGCAGCCCCCAAGCGCGACCGACCCAGACGTGGGCTTCGTGAACGTCACCGATCGCGCCGGACTGAATCAATTCGACCACGCGGTGATAGTTTTCGCCGGCGTGAATCTGTGTTCCCATTTGCGTCACCACACCGGCCCGCGCGGCGGCTTCGGTCACCGCGCGGGTCTCGGCGATGTTGTACGCCAGGGGTTTTTCGCAATAGACGTGCTTGCCCAGTTGCAGCGCCGGCATGGTGGCGAAGGCGTGGGTGTGTTCGGTCGTGCTGACCACTGCCGCATCGATCTCTTTGCCGACGGCGTCATAGAGTTTTCGAAAGTCTTGAAACTTGCGTGCCGCGGGAAACTGCTTCGCCGTGTTTTCGACGAAGCGTGAGTCGACGTCGCAGAGGGCCACGACGTCGACTTTCCCGGTCGCCGTGATCGCCTTTAAATTGCTTCCGCCGCGCCCGCCCACACCGATGAAGGCGACCTTCATGCGGTCGTTCGCGGCGGCCCGGGCACGTCGCGGAACGAGGGACAGCGAGGTGGCTGCCGCGGCAGCGATGGCAGTGTTTTGGACAAGAAACCGACGACGACCGAGAGCATGCATGGCGATAGACCCGGCGAATGGGGGGAGGGTGGAGGGGAAGGGGAAAACGCGGGCTGGCAAAGGAAAAGTGTAACAACCCGGCACACAGGGCGTCGGATTCCGACCAAAATTGATCTCTCCACGCTCTTCGTCACACCGATTCGCCTTTTTTGTCTAAGGCCGTGGCGGTTCGATCGTCTTTCACTGTGCATGGACGAGCATCCTTCTGCTTGCGCGGGCAATGAACCATTTGAATCACCAATGCGACCCATCGTGCGACGATGCCGCCAGCGAGCCGCTGAGCGACCAAGCATGGCTGACCCAAGTCTTTCGGGAAAACGAACTCCCAATGATGGGCTATGCGACACACCTACTGGGCGATCGCGACCGCGCAAGCGACGTCGTTCAAGACACGTTTGTTCGACTGTGCAAGCAGCCTCGCCAGCAGGTCCAAGATCGCGTTCGACAATGGCTGTTTCGGGTCTGCCGCAATCGCGCCTTGGACATCCTGAAGAAGGAGAGCCGGATGAAAACACTCGACGATGCAAACGCCTCACGCCAAATCAGCCGAGACTCCGATCCCGTGTCCATCGCCGAGATGACCGAACGTTACGAAAACGCGCAAGGCCTGTTGGCCACGCTGCCGCCGCGACAGCAAGAAGTCATTCGCTTGAAGATCCATGGGGATTTGAGCTACCGCGAAATCAGCGAATTGACGGGGCTGAGCGTCGGCAATGTCGGGTACCTGCTGAGCACCGGTTTGAAACTGATACGCAACCGACTGGCGACCGCTGAATGATCCCGCACCACTGAACCACCCAACCAACCGCAACGTCACGCGTGGCCGCCGCGCGCACACCTTCCCGAGAATCAGAACCATGGCATCCGAACCCACCGACCAACGAGCAAGGATCGAAGAGCGCGCGACCGCGTTTGTGTTCGGCGAACTGGCGCGCGAGGAAGCGACCGAATTCATGAAGTTGATGGACGGGTCACCGGAAGTCCGGGCGATCGTCGCGTCGGTTCGTGACGCCGTCGGGGCCGTCAAAGCCGAGTTCGCCGCAGACACCGAGGGCGTCAATCTGGCCGACCGTCAACGCATCGAAAACGCCATCCGTGACCCGCTGCCCCAGCCGCCGCCGGTGGTGGCGACCACGTCGGATGCCTCAACGCGAACCTGGGTGCTCGGGCTGGCCATCGCGGCGACCTTGCTGCTGGTCTCCGGGCTCACGCTGCCCGCGCTCAATCGAGTCATCACGGCGAACACCGACACCCGCCAGCTGCGCGAGCGGATCAGCCAGATGGAAACCGAACAACAGCGGCTGGTCGCAGAAAAACGTTCGGTGGAAAGGGAACTGGCGGCCGTCCGTGCGACGCTTGCCGACGGCGCTGTCTTGCCCGCCCAACCGAATCCGGGAAACGTTCCGACGACAGACGTGGAGACAACCGAGCCCCACGCTCCATCCCTGGCAAGCTCCGGCACCGGAGCACAGGACGCCGAGACACCAAACACCGAGCCCGCCGACACCGGCGCGACCGAAATCGAGACTCCGGCAATGCAGCCCGAGCTGGCCACCGATGCGCAGCCCGAACCGACGACACGACGACAGAACGAACCCACCGAACCAGGCGGGACGCTAGACGAACGCACCATGCTGGCCCACTCAGAGCTGGCCCACTCAGAGCTGGCCCACTCAGAGCTGGCCCACTCAGAGCTGGCCCACTCAGAGCTGGCCCACTCAGAGCTGGCCCAGTCAGAGCTCGCCCAGTCAGTGCTCGCCCAATCGGAGCAAGTGGACGAGGAGGGCGCGCAAGGCCGACCGAACGGTCCCGCCACTGCGATCCCGATGAATCCGCTGCTGGCCCAGCCGGTGCCGCCGCCCTATGGCGGTCGTCCGCGGCGCCCGCCCCAAGGCCCGGAGTTTCGGGTCGGAGATGCCGAAGACATGGCAGAAATGATGGGTGCCGGTAGGGAGATGATCGGCAATGGTCTGGCCGCCGGACAACCCGCCGGACAACCGCGACCAAGTCTGAGCGACGGAGATCAATTCGCGCCGATCATCGAGAACCCTTTCCTGCCGGTTGCCAGCGCGCCGCTTTCGACATTTTCGATCGACGTCGATTCCGCCGCCTATGCCAAGGTGCGGATGAATCTGACCGAGTACAATCAATGGCCCAATCCGGACGCGGTCCGAATCGAAGAACTGATCAATTCCTTCGACTACCACTACGCGCCTCCGCAAGACGACCGTCCCTTCGCCGCGGCGATGGAGATCGCCGAGTGTCCTTGGAACGGGAAACATCGATTGGCCCGAATCGGCATCCAGGCCAAGGTCGCCGACGCCGATCGACCGCCGAGCAATCTGGTGTTCTTGCTGGACGTGTCGGGGTCGATGAATCGCCCCAACAAATTGCCGCTGGTGGTCGGTGGCATGAAAATGCTGGTCGAGCAACTCGGCGAAAACGATTCGGTCGCGATTGTGGTTTACGCCGGGGCGGCCGGCTTGGTGCTCGATGCGACCGCCGGAGACCGCAAGAAGGTCATCATCGATTCGCTTGATCGCGTTCGTGCCGGCGGGGCGACCGACGGCGGCCACGGCATTCAACTGGCCTACAGCATCGCCCGCGACCACTTCGTCGACGGTGGCACCAATCGCGTCATCTTGTGCAGCGACGGTGATTTCAACCTCGGCCTCGCCGATACCGACGAACTGATCCAAGTGGTCGAAAACAATGCCAAACGCGACATTTTCTTGACCGTGCTCGGGTTCGGCAGCGACAAACACAACGACGCAGTGTTGGACCAGATCCGCAACAAGGGCAATGGCCACTATGCATTCATCGATCGCCCAGACCAAGCCCACCAAGTGTTGGTCGAGCAGATGCAGGGCAGTCTGGTAACCGTCGCCAAAGACGTCGACATTCAAGTCGAGTTCAACCCGATGGAAGTCGAATCCTATCGAATGATCGGTTGCGAAAACCGTATCTTGAATGCGAAAGATTTCGACGACGACGATCAAGACGGTGAAATCGAAGCCGGACACACGGTCACGGCGTTGTATGAGATCGTTCCCAGACGCAAGCTCCAGTCCGAAGATCCGGCGCCGACTCCCGCGCCGCTGGACGACTTGAAATACCAACGCCCCGTTCGCTACAGCGATCAAGCCGCCAGCGGCGAGATCTTGACGCTGAAGCTTCGCTACCAACCGCCGACAGGCGATCAACGCAAACGGATCGAGTTTGCGGTCAAAGACAGCGGCAAGGCATTCCGCCGCACCGACCGCGATTTCCAATTCGCCGCATCGGTCGCCGCCTTCGCCATGCTGCTGCGAAACTCCCCGCACAAGGGCGATTGCAACTTTGACATGGTCGAAGAAATCGCCACCGCCGGCGCCCAGGACGATCGCTCGGGTTACCGCGACGAGTTTCTTTCCTTGGTCAAACTGGCGAAACAACTCGGTGAAGAATGAGACCGGCGGGACGCGTGCGACGATCCCGAGGGACGTCGATTTTTTTGCTGCAGGATTTTGCAAACGATTTAGTTTCTCCCCCTCTGGGTTCGTGGCGCGGGGCTATCCGGAGGTGTCGCTGCGCTCACCTCCGGCTACGCGCTGCGACCCCGTCCGGGGTCGATTTGCGACAACTTCCGGCGACGCGCCGCGTCGCCCGTCCGGGGTCGACTTGCGACAACTTTGCTTTTTTCCCGCCCCGCGATCACGTCCGCCGTGCCTGCTACACTGACGGTTTTCCACCGAATGCATGCGGGGGTTTCATGGCGACTGACCTTGCCAATTCGACATCGGATCAGCTGGAGATCTCGTGCCAATCGTGCGGCGCGAAGCTTGTGCTGGAATCGCATCTGCGCTCGACACTTTGCCCCTATTGTGCTTCGCCATCGATCGTCAGCCGCCCGCCGTCGGCCAATCGGCCCTCGCCGACGTTTCTGGTCGGGTTTGTCGTCGATCACGAGCACGCGACCAAGGCGGTCAAAAATTGGGTCGCCGGCAGCCACATGTTTGCGCGATCGGATTTCAAGGCCGCCGTGCCGGAACTGACCCGAGGCGTCTATCTGCCCGCCTACTTGTATGGCGCGGTGGCCAACACACGGTACTCGGCAAGCATCGGCGAGAATTACACCGAGACCGAAACCTACACGACCACCGATTCGAAAGGCAAACGGGTCACACGAACGCGGACGGTGACAAAAACCGAGTGGCGTCCCCTGGCCGGAAACCACTGCTGTTACGTCGTCGACGTGATCGTCAGCGCGTCCAAGGGTGTCACCAACGCGGCCCTGGAGGCCGTCGAGCCGTTTGACCTGCGTGCGTTGCGGCGTTACGCCGATTCCTTCATCTCCGGATGGCTTGCCGAGGAACCCTCTCGCACCCAGGACGATTGTTTCCAAATGGCACACGACGAAACGGTTGCCAAAGTCGGGGCGATGCTGAAAAACTTTATGCCCGGAGACTCCCACAGCAACCTGCAGTACCAGACCGATCTATCGCACGAAGTGATTGATTTGGTGTTGCTGCCGATTTGGACCTATGCGGTGCGTTACGCGGAAGACCGACCGCCGGTGCAGATTTTGGTCAACGGCCAAACCGGCCGTGTCGCGGGCAAGGTCCCCGTCTCGGCCGCCAAAGTCACCTTCGCGGTCGTCGGCGTGCTGTTGTTGATCGGAATCCTCGTCCTGTTGTTCATGGCGGCGCAAGGATGAGCGAAACGATGAATGAAACCCAAATCGCTGAAATCAATTGCAGCCGTTGCGAATCGCCGCTGGAATCCGGCGATCTGCGCTGTGCGATCTGTGGCCAAGCGGCCTTGAATGCAGAGGCAACCGAGCGGAAGAAACTGGCGGTGCAGATCCTGCGCTGCACCGGTTGTGGCGCGGCGATCGCCTACGACCCGAAACACCAAGCCCCCTCGTGTTCGTTTTGTGGCGACGTGGTCAAAGTCGAATCGATCGATGACCCGATGGAACAAACCGAGCACTACTTGCCGTTCACCGTCACGGCCGACGAAGCCCGCGCGGCGCTGCGAGGCTGGCTGGATTCGCGGGGCTGGTTCCGCCCCTCGGACCTGTCCGCGTCGGCTCAATTGACCCAACTGAAACCGCTGTGGTGGGTCGCCTGGGTGTTCGACGCCGAGGCGTTTGTCAGTTGGGCGGCGGATTCCAACGAAGGCTCCGGTCGATCGGACTGGGCGCCGCATTCGGGCCAGAACAACATCCAGTTTGATGACATCCTCGTTTCCGCGTCGCGCGGATTAAGCGTCAGTGAAGCGGCCGCGATCAGTCCGGGCATGAATCTGGCGACCAAGCGGGAGACGCCCGAAGGGGCCGATCGCGATGCGACACTGGAACAGTTTGACGTCCAGCGTTCTCAGGCACGGCAAGAGGTTTCCGCGGCGATCCACCGCATGGCCTCCGAGCGGGCGCAACAACACTTCATCCCCGGCACTCGTTTTCGCAACGTCAAGGTCGCGATCGTGCTGCGCCGGCTCATCACGCGGCGATTGTCGATGCCGGCCTACGTCCTGGCCTATCGCTACAAAGACCGCTTGTACCGCGTGGTGATCTGCGGCCAAGACATTCGGCGGATGGTCGGCACGTCGCCCAAATCATTGATCAAGATGATCGCCGTCGCCCTGCTGGTCGCCGCCGTCGCCCTGGTGTTCCTGTTGATCCTCGCCGCGGGGAGTTAGTGGTCCGTCAACTTTTAAACTTAGGGTGCCGCTCAATCGACATTGAGGGGCGTCCGGACGCTGGCGGGAACCGGCTAATGTCAATTGATGATCAGCCGTTTGGCGCGAGCCTACGGGCCCCTGCGTTGGTCAACACCTTCTCGACTTAGCGGTATTGGGCGCGCGCTGTTCCGCTACTACCTTCGACGCCAAAGTGCGCGGCATGACCCCGACGGGGTCAAAGCCAATAGCCGGAGGTGAGCGAAGCGCCACCTCCGGAAATCCGGTCCCCCGTCAAACGCGACCCCGAAGGGTGTCGAAGCAAAAGACGTCGGCGCCCTCGGACCCGGCCAGCCCGCACGCTCAAGCTCACCCATCAACTCCTTTGCGAACGCAGACTGCCGCACCGCCGGCGGATGGATTCGCTGCGACCCCGCCCGGGGTCGAGGGGATTGTGGGACGTGTTTCCCGGAGGTGGTGCTGCGCTGACCTCCGGCTACTCGCTGGCATCCCTCCGGGATACTTGGTTCGTGGCCGCTCTCCTTTGAAACCAAACGGAGTGATGCTTGTTCGCGGCAGGGCTCGCGCCCAATACCGCTAGTTCCCTCAGTGCCACGTAAGTGGCGTTGCATGACATCTCAGCATCGGTTGCATGTTTTGTAAGCGAACGACAGGGTCACGATAAGAATTCGATCAGGGCGAAGCGCGCCATTTTCGCCGATTGGCCGGCCAAAGGCCTGCAGTTTGCCGCCTTTTCTTGAACTTGCTGCATGTGCGGGTTTGCACGCGTCGTCGAATCCCACATTCGATGGCGTAACGGCACGTTAGATGCTTCTTGGCACGAGATTGAGCCGCTCATCGATCCTCTTGCCTCCCAAAACCTTCCCATGGCCACCGAAACCACCGAAGTGAACGAGACCACCGAACTGAATCTTGGCGACAAACGCGTCGAATTGCCGATCGTCGTCGGGACGGAGGATGAATGTGCCGTCGACATCTCGAATCTCCGCAGCCAAACCGGCTTCATCACGCTGGACGAGGGCTACCGCAATACCGGTTCGGTGCGTTCCGGGATCACCTTCATCAACGGGGAAGAAGGTGTGCTTCGCTACCGTGGGATCCCGATCGAGCAACTGGCTGAATCTTCCAACTTTATTGAAACCGCGCTGCTGCTGATCTATGGCGAACTCCCCTCGGCGGAACACTTGTCGCATTTTCGGCGGCTGCTGACCGAGCACGAGATGATCCATGAGGGGATGCGGAACTCGTTTTTGGGTTACCCCACCCATGGTCATCCGATGGCCATCTTGTCGTCGATGATCAACACCTTGTCGTGCTACAACGCCGACGTGATGGAGATGGAAGACGCGGCCTCGTTCGAAAATGCCGCCGCCAGGTTGATTTCCAAGATTCGTACCGTCGCGGCCTATGCGTACCGAACCTCGATCGGTCAGCCGCTCGTCTATCCGCATCCGGAACTGAGCTATTGCCGCAACTTTCTGCACCTGATGTTTTCCACGCCCAACCGAACGTTCGAACCGGATCCCGATGTCGTTCGCGCGTTGACACTGTTTCTGATCTTGCATGCCGACCACGAGCAGAACTGTTCGACCTCAACCGTTCGGATGGTCGGATCATCCGGGGCCAATTTGTTTGCGTCGTGTTCCGCCGGCGTTTGCGCCCTGTGGGGACCGCTGCACGGGGGTGCCAATGTCGCCGTGATGGACCAGCTGCAACGGATCAAGAGTTCGGGCATGAGCGTGAAAGAGTTGATCGAGCGTGTCAAACAAAAGAAGGAAAAGCTGTACGGGTTCGGCCACGGCGTCTATCGGAGTTATGATCCGCGCGCCGAAATCCTTCGCCGTCACGTGCCCAAGGTACTGGGCAAACTGGGGCGCAACGATCCACTGTTGGAGATCGCCAAAGAACTCGAAGAGATCGCCTTGAGTGACGACTATTTTGTCAGCCGCAATTTGTATCCGAACGTCGACTTCTATTCAGGGATCTTGTTGCGAGCGATCGGCATCCCGGTGAACATGTACACCGTGATGTTTGCCATCGGCCGGATGCCGGGTTGGATCGCGCACTGGAAAGAGGTCCGCGACAGTAACAGCCGCATCTACCGCCCGCGTCAGATCTACAACGGCCCGACAGTTCGCGATTACACCGCAATGGAGTGGCGTTAGTGGGCTGTCAAGCGTGTTGGTGTGCAGGCTTTAGGGATCGTCCAGCTTAAGGCGATCGCTTTTCGGATGTACGATGGCCCTTCCGGGCCGTCGCCCGTGGGGCTCTGCGCGACGACCTAGAAAGGACGTCGTACCACGCTCCGCTTTTAGAATACGATGGCCCTTCCGGGCCGTCGTCCTTCGGACTCTGTCCGACGACCTAGAAAGGACGTCGTACAACGCTCCGCTTTTAGAGTACGATGGCCCTTCCGGGCCGTCGTCCTTCGGACTCTGTCCGACGACCTAGAAAGGACGTCGTACCACGCTCCGCTTTTTGAGTACGATGGCCCTTCCGGGCCGTCGTCCGTGGGGCTCTGGGCGACGACCGAGAAAGAACGTCGTACAGCGGTCCGCTGAGCGCATCACACTCCATCGACGAGATCATTAGGATTCCTCGCGTTTCGCATCGTTCCTCAGCTGGACGCCTACAGGCTAACACCAACGGTTGCTGAATCTGCGTCTCACTGCGGCTCGTCTCACTGGGCGATGCGTTCGCCGTTGACGACCCGACGCGCGTCAGCGACCGCGGCATCGAGTTGCTGACGAAGTTGAGCCACGGTGGGATCGGATTCAGCAAGCGAATCGCTCGTCGCCTGCTGTTCGACCTGAAACGCAAGATCAGCCATGGAAGCCAGACCGAGTGCCTGCAACGCGCCTTTCAGCGTGTGGGCCGAGCGCCTCGCCGCTTGACAGTCTTCGTCCGCCAACGCCTGTTCCAATTCGCTCATCAATCGCGGCGTCTCCTCCAAGAATGCGGCCAAGATGTCGATCAACAGATTCTGATCTCCGGCACACAACTCCAACGCCTTCGACCAATCCGTCGGATCCGTGGCGGCGGACGACTCGACCTCGGCACGATCGAACTCCGGGGATGAATCACCGGACGGATCAGCCGGTGAATCGTCAACAAAAAACGATGAAATTGCGTCACGCAATTCGTTGATTCGAAGCGGTTTGGAGACGTAGCCATCCATGCCGGCCGCCAGGCACTTTTCTTGGTCGCCGGCTAAAGCATGGGCGGTCAATGCGATGATCGGCACGTGACCGCCTTGTTCTCGTTCGGCCTCGCGGATCCTGCGCGTCGCTTCCATGCCATCCATCTCCGGCATCTGCACGTCCATCAACACGAGTTCGTACGATCCGGACAGATACTGCTCCAGGGCTTCCTTGCCGTCGCTGGCCAGGGTGACGGTGTGTCCCCACTTCTTCAGCAGGGCAATCGCCAACGTTTGATTGACCTGATTGTCCTCTGCCAGCAGGATGTTCAGCGGGCGAATGTCGCACTGGGCATCCGCCGTGGGCGATTCGTCGGGTTTTGCGATCGCCGATACTCCCAGCACACCCAGGACCGCGTCGAACAATTCCGTTTGCTTGACCGGTTTCATTAGATAACGATAAATCTCGAGTTCGTTCCAGCGTTGATGATCGCCGGGCTGATCGTAGGCCGTGCACGCGATCACCGGCAAATCCTTCAACGTGGGATCGCTTCGAATCTCGCTGACCAGGTCAAATCCACTGCGATTGGGCATGTGGACGTCCGTCAGCAGCAGCTGAAACGCAGCGTTTCGGATCTGGGCATCGCGCAAGGCCTCGATGGCCTGATCGGCGCTCGATACCGAGGTCGGACGCATCCCCCAACCACGGACCATTTCCTCCAAAATCATCAGACTGGTGGCAAGATCATCGACGATCAAAACCCGAGCGTCTTGCAGGGCCTGGGTGTCATGTTGGTCGACGACGTCCGCGTCCGTTTCGATGCCAAACACGCCGGTGAAATGAAAGGTGCTGCCGACCCCCAGTTCGCTTTCCACCCAAATCCGGCCTCCCATCATTTCGACCAATCGAGAACAGATGGCCAAGCCCAATCCGGTGCCGCCGAAGCGGCGCGCCGTGCCACCCTCGGCCTGCTCAAAGGCCTCAAAGATATGCGACAACTTATCCGCGGCGATTCCGATGCCGGTGTCACGCACCTGAAAGTGAATCTCGCACTCGTCGGCGGTCGCCGAATCCACCGAAACGCCGACCGCGATTTCCCCCTGTTCGGTGAACTTCAGTGCGTTGCCGACAAGATTCACCAAGATCTGTCGCAACCGATGCGCGTCGCCTTCCATCACAGGTGGAACATCGGGAGCGACGTGCAAGGTCAGTTCCACCTGCTTGGCACCGGCGCGCAACCCCATCGGCTTCATCATGTCGCCCAAACTTTCGCGAATCTCAAACGGCGTGGGGACCAAATCGAGTTTGCCGGCTTCGATCTTGGAAAAATCCAGGATGTCGTTGATGACGGACAGCAATGACTCACCCGACTCACGAACCAGCCCCAGATAATTGCGTTGTTCTTGCTCGAGCGAGGTATCGAGCAACAGTTCCGTGATTCCGATCACGGCACTCAGCGGTGTTCGTATCTCATGGCTCATGTTGGCCAAAAACTGACTTTTGGCGCGATTCGCCTCTTCGGCGGCAAGCTTGGCCAGCGTTGCCTCCTGGGCACTGCGTTGCGCCGTCGCATGGGCAAATTCCAATTGGTTCGCGTACTCGCGATAACGCTGGTTGGATCGCACCACCAAGTACACCAGGCTGCCCGCCAACAGCGCCAAGAGCACTCCCAAGACGCGCAACTGCGCGGCGTCGGGAGAGGCCGTCGGCCAACCGTCACTCGGAACTCCGTAGAGTTTCCAACTTCCCGTCGGAAGCGCAATCTCGGAGACGATCGGCTTGGCGTTGAGCAGGGATTCATTCCCGTGAATGATCTCCCCCGGCCCTCCCTGATCGTTGCGACCTCGGATCGCGATCGACAAATCATCGGGGACACTCGCCGAAATCTCGTCAAATAACACTTGCTTGTCAATCAGAATCGAGACCATTCCCCAGTAGTCACCGCCACCGGGTGACTGACCTGGCACCGTCTCGTTAACGGGCGCCCGATAGACAAACGCATAACCGCCCTGAATCAATTCGACGGGCCCATACAACCAAGGCTTTCCGGTTTCTTTGGCATGTATCGCCGCCGCACGTTGCTTCGGATCTTCGAGCAACTCGAATCCCACGGCGTCCTCATTCCCTTCCAGAGGATACACGTCGTTGATCACATCATTCTTGATCGACGTGACACTGCGGATCCCCTCCGCTTCCTGCATCAGCAAGGCAGAGATATCCGCAAATTCCTGGGACGTCATCTCTGGATGCACGGAAACATGCGCCTTTAGCCCCGATGTCAAATAGACGCGTTTGTTGATCGCCTTTTCCGCTTCCCCACGCACGGTCGCCAAATCCCGGACGGTGCGCGCCTGAATTTCCTGGACGTACCGCCCCCTGGAGTTCTTGTTCAGAACCCACACACAAACCAGCACGACCATGCTGGTTGCGGCGGCGGCCAGCAACGGAACCCAGGCGTCGAACGACAAACGGCTTGCCACTGATGCCGCGTCACGGGCTTGACGCCCGTCGCGTGTTTCCGTGGTGGCGATAGAATCGACCATTGTTGATGTACCCGACGGCCTTGCGATCTAACTGTCCTCATGCCAGTCGCCCTGGCAGATTTCAAATTGGCAACCGTCGATACCCCAAAACGATGTGAGCGTCCCTCAATCGTTCACGGAAAGGAAACGAAGTATTCGATTCCGAATCCCCATCCGCTTCGAAACTTTGCCGGCAGGAAACCATTGTACCGATATTCGGCGCGTATTAGTTCTTTAATCAGCCGCAGGGCGAGTGCATCTGCGGAATCGTGCTGCGTGATACGTAGAATCGTGGTCGTTGTGGATCCCGCTGATAAAAAACATCGGCCCCGTTGTGAACCGTCTTGGCGGTGACGTCGTAGGACTCCTTCACGTTGACTGTTGGCTCGCTTGTCTTTCGGGCGGACCAGACTGATCTGTTTCCCTGTTCCGTTGATCCATCGGCGCGGGGCTTCTCTTGAAGCAGGGGGTCGGTGTGATGGATGGTGAACAGGATTCTGTAGCCGCGTCGGATCTTGCGTCCCCTGTCGATGCCGCTCCGCCGCGGCAAACCTCCTTTGCCCGGTTTTTGTACAACCAGAATCCGTTCTACCTGATCAGTTGCTTGCTGGTCATCTACGGCTGCCAAAGTCTCGCCATCTCCGGCGGCAGCCTGATCGACAAATCGATCTCGATGGCCGGAGGCATCGCCGCCTACACACTTTTGATGGCCGTGGTTTGCGTCGGGGTGGTGCGGATCGCCAAGGTTTGGGATGACGCCCGGTCGATCTTTTTGGTGGTGGTGATCAGCCTGGTTGCCGTCACAACCGGCTTTGACGAGCTTTGCATCGGCGACCAATCCACGGCGAGTGTCTTCGCCGGCGCGGCCGCCGCGTTGATCTTGATCGTGACTGAAGGCATCCTGTGGCTGTGCAGGATTCGATTGAGCGTTTGGTATCGCGCCGCACTCTACGCGCACTACGCCGTGCTGATCGGGTTCCCGCTGCTGCTCGGCCGCGCCGTCGCGACGCGCAACGACCCGCTCGCCAATTGGGGATCGGTGCTGTTTTCGGTCGCCATCGGGGCGAGCGTCTTGTTGCTGATTCCCGCCATCCGCCGCGGCCGAGACTCGGTGCGTGACAACGGAACGCCGTGGACCTGGCCGCTTTATCCGCTGTCCGCCTTTGTGGTCTTGATCGTCTTGGCCGGTATCCGATCCCACGCGATCTGGATGTCGTTCGGATTCTACGGAGTCGCCGGAAAATTTGAACCGTTCTTGCTGTTGCCGATTCTGGCCGCGGTCATCGTGCTGATCGCCGAAGCCGGATTGGGCCTGCGCAACCAAGCCTTGCAAGGCCTGGCAATCGTCGGCACATCGGGGCTGTTGCTTTGCGCTTCGACGCGAAACGGTTCGACATGGTTGCCGATTCAAAGCGATCTGGCTTACCTATTCGGGTCCTCGCTGACCGTCTCGCTGGGCGTCATTTTTTTGGTTTACGCGTGGATGACGATGCGCGGCCTGCGCTACGCCGTCTTCGCAATGCCGACGACGTTGCTGGTGATGGGACTGGCCGCACCGCTGCCGGAAATCGGTCAGAGTGTCGGATTGGCGTCGTGGATGTTTCCGGCCGCCGCCTGCGTGATCCTGTTGGTGATGACGTTGCGGATGGCGAGCGCCGATTGGCTATGGGCAGCCTTGGCCGGCGTTGCGGCGACGACGATCGCGATGGCCGGCGATGCGTACGGTCGCCAGAACGACGGGCTGATCGCGGCGACCGCGTTTGCGACCCTGGCCATGCTGATCATCGGGGCAGTCTTCAAGACTCAGCTCGCCGTGTTCCTGCGTTATCTGGCCGCCGGCGTGATGTCGTTTGCGGCGATGATGATCGTGTTCCGATCCCTGCAAGATCCGCAGGATCTGATCTTGTTTGCGGGCGCCGGGATCGCGGTCGTCTCGTTCGCCTACGGCGTCCTGATTCGTCGCCGCGGCTGGCTCGCCGTCGCGGCCTTGCAAGCGGTCTTGTTCTGCGCGACGTTCAGTTACCAAGGCCACCGATCCGGAAAACTGCGACGCCTCAATTGGCCGATCGCTTCGGGGTTGGTGTGTCTGTGTGTCGGCGTCGCGATCACCACGGGCAAGACCGGACTGTACCGCCGGATCGCCGAACGCAAGGGCGACCGAAAACCGAGCGGTTTTCAAAGTGGTTTGTAAACCGGCGGGAAAGGCTTCGAGCCTGTCATCTCCACGTCCCTCGTTCCCAGGCTCCGCCTTGGAACGCAATGCCCACGTGGCTCTGCCACACGTCGTTTCCAGCCAGGAGGCAGGAGCCTCCAAGACAGCATGTCCCCGGGCAGAGCCCGGGAACAAGTACGCCGAAGTGCATGCCCGCTAGCGGCTGACTTTTCGAATCGGTCCGACGGTGAATCCGGGGTACTGCCGGAGCGCGTTGAACTTGGCTTGTTGACTGTTGCGTCCGGGCACGACGACCCAGCCGGGTGACGCCATGTTGCCCTGATTGGGATACAGCGTGACTTCCCAGAAACTGGTCAGCCCGGCCGTCACGGAATTCATCGCCAGGTTCGCGACCGCGATCTCGCGATTGATCGCCCGCTGGTGTTGCATCGCGGCCGCCATCGATTGCAAACGAAACGACTCATCATTCTTGGCTTCGTAATCATCTTGTCCGGCATCACCGTGTGCCGCGAGCCATTCGTCCCAACCGGTTTTCAAAATCTTCAAGCTCTCGTTGCTGAACAAGAAGAAGGGCACGGTGTATTCGTTTCCATCCTTGAGTTCGATCACGACGCCCTCGATGTCAAAGACGCGTGGCTGCCCTTTTTGCTTGAGGAGCCACGCATCGAACTTCCGGTCGTCGACGTCTTCGATCCCTTCCAGGTGCTCCAAGCTCTTTCGTATGATCACCTGGTAGACCGGCGGCAGTGACTTGTACTGCCGATCGTTGATCCATGATTTGGCGCGGCGCCGCTGCACGGTGACCTTCATTTTGGCATAGTCGACGATTCGACCGACAAGCCGATAACCGTCTTTCATGGTCCACGCCTGTTCCTTGTCCAGGTTTGCCCCGGAGAGCCGCGCCGCTTCTTCGCTTTGCAGGTATGCTTTGTCGGCATCGGACAGGACGTCGATCGGGAACATGCCCATCTCTCCGTCGTTTCGCTGGACAACGACGTGTTCCTGGTTGAACGCGAACAGCTCCGCATCGAGAGTGTAGGCACCCGTTTTGTCGGTCCAGGTTCGGGCGTGTAGGGTGGCGGCGAATCCACTACAGATGAGGGCCAGCGCGATCAGACGAGGGACACAAAGCATGACAGGTCTTCTCCAAAAGTGAATCGCATCGACAGGGCGGAAGCCTCTCCAGGCAGTTTCCGCTTGATCTTAAGGTAATTTGTCGAGCGAACCGAAGTAAGGGACAAATTGACCTGGGCGACTGCTGAGCTCTTCGCGCAGGCGGCTCCGGGCCCTGGAGAGCCGACTCCGAACGGTCCCCAACGGTATCTGCATGATTTCCGCGATTTCCTGGTAAGAACGCTCTTCGAATTCGCGGAGCAGCAAGATCTTTCGGTGTCGCGTTTCGATCGCTTCGAGCGCCCGTCGCATCATGGTGACCCGCTCCAGCCGCTCCATCGAGACGTGCGGCTGCGACGATTCCGGAGCCGATAGGTTTGACTCGCCCCCGTTGGCATCCAGGCTGACCTCGTCGCGGCCGCTGCGGGCACGGTTGACGCTCGTATTCCTGGCGATTCGGTAGACCCACGTGTAGAGCTGGCTCTGGTGTCGGAAACGCGGCAAATGTTGGAATGCCTTGACAAACGCCTCCTGGACAATTTCCTCGGCATCGTGCCGGCTTCCCGTGTGGGCCAGCATGCTTGTGAAGAGTCGATCCTGATAAAGACTGACGAACTCGCCGAACGCCTGGTCGTCACCCTTGAGCATCCGCCGCACCAGAATCTGGTCCGCAAGATGATTGCCGGAGTTGGGGTGCGTCATTCTGAAAATCATCGTCTAAACTGAGAGCCAGGCGTCAGGGCACGATCCACTGAGTTTTTCCGCCAGGACTGACGCGGCGCCACCGACCACCATCCGCAGAAGAAATCGCGTTTTTTTGCAATCCGGGGATAGCATCTTGGAATCCATTTCGACCAGCGATCTGGTCAACCAGGCGAGTTCCGGCAACCGCCCGGCTGCCGATCAACTGATCCAACAGGTCTACGAAAAACTGCGCGCCCTGGCGGCAGAATTGCTGCGGCACGAGTCTCCGACGCACACCCTGCAGCCGACGGCATTGGTCAACGAGGTCTACCTGCGGATGGTGGACCAGAATCGCGTCGACTGGAAAGCGACGACGCACTTCTACGCCATCAGCGCACGGATGATGCGGCGGATCCTGGTGGACCACGCACGCGGAAAGAAGCGTGAAAAGCGTGGCGGCGGCAGGCAGCGAATCGAACTTGAGGATGATCTGTGTGTCACCCATCGCAACGACGAAGATGTGTTGGCCGTCGACGATGCGATTGTCAAGTTGGCGTCATTGCATCCGCGACAGGCTGAAATTGTCGAATTGCGTTTCTTTGGCGGACTGTCCGTCGCCCAGGTCGCCGAAACCTTGGGCGTCTCCAAGCGAACCGTCGAAGCCGACTGGACCTTCCTGAGGGCGTGGTTGCGCCGCGAACTTTCGGAGGCCAACGACGCATGAGTCCGGACGAATTTGAAGACGCGCAGCAGGTGTTTCTGAAAGCCGTTCAGTTGCCCAACGCAGAGCGAGAAGACTTCGTGCGACAGCACTGCCGGTCCGAACGAGTCCGCGACGAGGCACTCTCGCTGTTGAAATACCACGGCGACGAAACCCTGTTGCCAGACACCGCAACCTCGTTGGAGCGGAGGCCACGAAACCTTGACGACACCGTCCAGGTCGCGGGCGGCCCAGTCGCAGGCGGGCGCGTTCTTTCTTCGCCCGAGCCGGCGGACGAGCCGATTAAAAAGTCTCCGCAGGTCATCGGTCGGGTGGACGCCGAACGATCGTCGGCCCTGTCCGAACGATTCGCCCAGTCCACCAATCAGCTGCTCCGCAATCGCTTGATCGCCGCAACCTATGTCCTCAGCGGCATGCTGGTATTCGTCACGGTCATGGCCGCCGCACTGGGGGAATTGCATTGGGTGCGGCTGGGCGTCCGCGGCATCACGCTCTGTTCCCTTGGCGTCTGCTGCTGGTACTTGAAAACGCGGTTCGATTGTTCGCGACGAATGTTGCGCGGGCTTGAGCTGGTGATCATCGCGACGCCGCTGGTCGAATTGGCTTTGATCCAATGGTTCGAATCGACGGACATGCTGACCCAGGGCAACGCGATTCAGATCGAAGAGTTTCGCGCGATCGCCTTCACCGCCGCTTCGATCTACATCGCCGTTTACGGCATGTTTATTCCATCCAATTGGCGGCGGACGGCGGTCGTGACCGGCCTGATTGCGCTACTGCCCACGGCGATCTCCGTGATGCATCAAATCGTCTACACGTATCCGCCAGACGTCCAGTGGATGAACTTCCTGAATCCGACCCTGATTCTGGCCATGGCCTTTACCGCAACGGTCGGTTCGGGAATCGTGCATCGCGTTCGTCGCGAAGCGGAATCGGCAAAGTTCTACGGGCAATACCAGTTGATCGAAGAAATCGGTCACGGCGCAATGGGCGTCGTCTATCTCGGCAAACACCAGATGCTCAAGCGACCCGCTGCGATCAAGCTGATCCGCGGCGAAGCGGCGGGCAGCCCCGACGCGATCAATCAATTCGAAAAAGAGGTCCAGGCGACCGCCACGTTGTCTCACTGGAACACGGTTCAGATCTACGATTACGGCATCACCGAATCCAATGACTTTTTCTGTGTCATGGAATACCTAAAGGGGGTGACGCTGCAGCAGAGACTGAAACGGCACCAAACGCTTGATCTCAAATCGTCATTGGACATCGTGATTCAGCTGTGCAACGGATTGGAGGAGGCGCATCACAAGGGGTTGGTGCATCGAGATATCAAACCGGCCAATATTTTTCTGGCCGAAGTCGGGGGATTCCCCGATGTCGTCAAGTTGCTGGACTTTGGGCTCGTCGTCACCCGGGCGGAAACCGAGGGCGACCATGCAGCCGTCGTCGGGGGCACGCCCGCGTACATGTCACCCGAACAGATCCGGGGCGATTCCCTGGACGGCCGCAGTGACATCTATGCGATCGGATGCGTGTTGATGGAGTGCCTGACGGGCGATGCTCCCTTTCAAGCATTCCAGGTCTCGCAGTTGGTCGCCGACCACCTCTTTCGGACACCCGATCTCACACCATTGGCCCAAATTGATTTCGCCCTGCCAAAGTTGCTGGAAAAGTGTTTGGCAAAAAAAGCCGAAGATCGATTCGCCGACGTCGCCCAGTTGCGCGACGCCTGCCGTCAATGGGGCTAGGTACAATGGGACCGTCCAGTCTAGCAAAGACGCGAAACGCGACGAAGACGAGCGATCTCGTCGATGGAGTGTGATGCGGTCAGCAGAGCGTGGTACGACGTCCTTTCTAGGTCGTCGGACGGGGGACATCAATTGTATTACTGAGCGTTTGCGTTTCTAGCGAAATGCCACACCGCAGAGCGGTGCCACAACACAGCCCGGGGTCGCGGAGCGCACCCCGGGTTGTGTCGAAATCGGAACTGGAACCCCAGCGGGGTTCAACAAACGACGCGTTGCGATCCGAGGGGCAAACTGCGCGAACCCGGCAAAACGTATTGTTCAACCCCGCTGGGGTTGGCGGCCTAATGGTGGCCGGAACTTGGGGTGCGCTAACGCGACCCCAAGCTTTGATGTGGCACGCCGCTGGCGTGAAACCACGGCCGCGGTAGAACGAGAAGTGTGTCAGTAATACAATCGGCGTTCCGAGTCCAACGGACGACAGCCCGCAAGGGCCGTCGTACTTGAAAAGCCGAGCGTGGTACGACGTCCTTTCTAGGTCGTCGGACGGAGTCCGAAGGACGACGGCCCGGAAGGGCCATCGTACTTGCGGAAAGCGGTCGCCTTTTCCGCTCGATCCATGCAAGCCGAAAACTTAATGTTGACGACGCACTGGCACTAGGGCTTGGGGGTCTCGCGGGATTCGAACATCGCCTTCAATGCGTCCGTTTGATCCTCCGTCCAGTCCGGCGGTTGAGTCACGGCGACCCAGGCGTCGATGTAGCTGGACGGAGAGTAGTTGTGCCCGTAGCCTAACGGCACCGCGGTCGCGACCGGCAGGTCAAAGGCGACCTGCAAGAAGGTGATCAGCGGATACCAACGCAGATGCGGCGACACGTCCGGGCCGCGCTGATCGCCGAGCCAGTCGGGGCGATTCCAAGCCAAGTCGGGTGAAAACCAAACCATCGGATCACTGGCGTATTGCACATAAACGCAACGCATCGGGCCCCACGCCGCAGCGGTGTTGAGCGCATCTCGCTGCCCCGTGAATCGCAAGATCCGGCTGTCTCGAAACTCGGGAAGCCAAGCCGGCGTCCCTTCGTTTCGGTTCTGGACGATCAGCTTCCAGTTTTGACTCGGAAACGGTGGTCCGCTCCAGGTGGCGCCATCGATCGGGTCTTCGAAAATGGTGAACAGGTCTGCCGACACCTCCGATCCCAGCGAACCAAGACTGAGCCCGTGCAAGTAGAGTTTTGGACGCGTGTCCTTGGGAAGCGTTTTCCAATACGCGTAGATCACCTCAAACAGCGCCTCGGCGGATTCGATCGAACGCTGCGGATCGACAAGGATGGTGATCCAGCTGGGCAGATAGGAGTATTGCGTGCTGACGATGGCCGAGTCGCCGCCGTGCAAATACTCGAGCGTGTCGACAGCGGAGGGATCCAACCAACCGGTGCCGGTGGGCGTCGCGACAATCAGAACCGATCGCTCGAAACCGCCGACCCGCTTGAGTTCCCGTAGCGCCAGCTCCGCACGCTCGTGTGCCGTCGGACGCGAACGCATCCCGACGTAGGCCCGGATCGGCCGCATCGCGTCACGCTGGGTGAAGGCCGCGATCGCTGCTTGCGTCGGACCATCGGTCAGAAAAAGTTTTCCCTGGCGACCGATCGATTCCCATGTCACCGGTGATGATTCGCTGCCGGTCAACATCGGGTCGGTCGGTTTGCCGGTGTCGTCATCGACCAGTTGGTCCAGGTTGAGAAAAAAGTCATCCGCCGAACGCAAGAGACTCCGCGCAATGACGTCGTTGGTCAAAAACAAAACCAGAAAGACGGCCGTCGAAAAACCGATCGCGTGGGCGACCCGCCGTGGCATCAAACGCTGCAATTTGCCAGAAATATAATGGCTGCATCGCAAAAACAATCGTCCTCCGGCGACCAGGATCGCGCCAAACAAGACCGCGATCAGTGCCACGCGGTACGGATAGGCCGTTTCCAGCCGCGGCATCCCCATCAGTTCACGAATCGAGTTTTGCCAAGACGCCATGCGCCAGACGAAGGTCACGCTCACGATCGTGACCACCGCCACGATCACGCGTTTGACGATCTGCTGCGTCCGTCCGGTGGGCTCACGCAGTTCAAAAAAACGATAGATCAGCAGCAGTCCGACGCCGACGCCGTAGCCGATCGCCAGCGAAAATCCAGACAACAACCCTTGGACCAGGTAGTTCCTGGGCAGCAGTGACGGCGTGACCGAAGCAGCAAAAAATACCGTCGCGACGATCAACCCGACAAACGAGAACGATTTCCAATAGCCTGCCAATCGTTCCTTCACCTTGCCATCTCCGTTCCCAAAATCAGCGCATCGGTCGACATTTCTCGAGCCCCATTCGCTCCGATTGTACCTGATTCCGTGGTTCGGCCGAGCCACGGTGCCAAAAGCACGCCGCCCCACCTGCATCGCACGCAGTTGCAATCCCGTTGCATCGGAATGGGCATTCCCCATAGGCGAAACGGGCCCGTTGACGTAACATTGCGTGGGTCGGACCCGTTCTCTCTGTTTCCAGCCATGTCACCCGTTTCACTCCTGTTCGTCTATTGCGTGTTCATCTTTGTCGCCTCCAACACCGGTGGGCGGCTGTCTGATTTGATCCGCATGACTCACCTCCGGACGCAACTCTTGATGAGCGCCGTCGGCGGGCTGATGCTCGGCATCGCGATGCTCCATTTGCTACCACATGCCGGCGAAATCCTGGGATCGTCGTCGATGACCGGGATGGGGGCGCTGCTCGGACTGATCTCGATGTTCCTGCTGATCCGCCTGTTTCACACGCATGATCACGGCACCCGCGAATCAAATCCCGGCAACGGCACGGACAATGGCAACGATGGCGAGACGGCGGGGCATGAGCATCACTGTGACGGCCACCACGATCACGGCCACTCACACGACCACGCGGCCAAACCGAAACGGTTCGGCTGGGCCGGTGTCTTCTTCGGCCTGGCACTGCACACGCTGATCGACGGCGTCGCCTTGGCCAGTAGCGTGATCGCTGATGCGTCCCACGGTTCTTGGATGGGGCTGGCGGGCATCGGGACGTTCTTGGTGATCGCGCTGCACATCCCGCTCGATTCTTTCGCGATCACCTCGGTGATGAGCAAGCAGGGTTGGTCGTCAGCCGCGCAGCGACTGGTCAGCATGCTGTTTTCGCTGGCCTGCCCGCTGGGCGCATTTTTGATGTACTTGGGGGCGACGACGATTCTCGAGGGCACCGGGATCCTGGGCTGGGGCCTGGCGATCTCGGCCGGTTTTTTCATCTGCATCGCGCTGGCGGATCTGTTACCCGAAGTGGCCTTTCACGACCATGACCGCGTCAAGTTGACGATCGCGTTGCTGTTGGGGGTCGTCGTCGCCATCGGCATCGAAAACCTGCCCGGCCACACCCACGATCACAGCCCCGACGGCACGGTCGAACACGACCACCAATTTTAAGACAAAGAGTGATGCTGACCCTTTCTGATTTGGTGGATTGAGTGTGATGGGGTCAGCCGAGCGTGGTACGACGTTCTTTCTAGGTCGTCGGACGGAGTCCAACGGACGACGGCCCGGAAGGGCCGTTGTACTCGAAAAACCGAGCGTGGTACGACGTCCTTTCTAGGTCGTCGTCGGACAGAGTCCGACGGACGACGGCCCGGAAGGGCCGTCGTACTCAAAAAGCCGAGCGTGGTACGACGTCCTTTCTACGTCGTCGTCGGACGGAGTCCAACGGACGACGGCCCGGAAGGGCCGTCGTACTCGAAAAACCGAGCGTGGTACGACGTCCTTTCTAGGTCGTCGGCGGACAGAGTCCGAAGGACGACGGCCCGGAAGGGCCGTCGTACTCAAAAAGCCGAGCGTGGTACGACGTCCTTTCTAGGTCGTCGTACTCGAAAAGCCGGCCGTCCTAAGCTGGGCTTGCACACCAACACGTATGCCCGTGCCAATCTGATTTGATCCCTGATTACGGCCGGCGGGGTGCCTTGATTTGGTATCGGTTCGCGATGTCGTCCAGCGAAAATCGATGGCCGACGGGACGATTCAGGCTGTTCCAATTGAAAGTCAGTTGTTGTCGCTGGTCTCCGGTGACGACACTTGCCTTTGCCGGTAGCCAATGGCCATCAATCTCGGAGAGATCCAGCTTGATCTCGAAGGGCGTCGAGTTTCCTTGTTTGGAATGGAGCTCGACGGGCGACCAGTCCTTCTGCGTGTCAAACGCCAAGTAAAGATGATTGATGCTTCCGAAAGCCAAGACGCCATTTCCTAACGGCTTGGGCTTCCATGAAGGCCAGTGAGAAAAGTTCTTCGCAATCTCCGCCAGCGGCGTACCTCTCCCGTACTCACCCTCTAACCCGAGGCCGAGCGCGAGCGGATCAAAAAACTCCGGTTTCGAACCTCGGGTCCCACCCGACAACAGCCGACCAGCCCCATAGCCGTCGGCGTCCGCTCCACGGGCGTCGGTCATCCAGACCTGCCAGTTTTCGTTCTCTCGCTTTCCGGTTGCGATGTCTTCCATTCGATACAAACGCGCAACGAGTATCCGCCCGCTGTTGAGATCGGAAACGATGTCCAGCGTGAACGAGACCAGGCGTTGCGTCGGAACATAGGTCTCGCCATTGGATAGACGCACGGGTTCCGCGGCGTCGTCCACCTGAGCAGAGATCGACACGTCGTAGGACGTGACCTCGCCTCGCGCCTGGGCGAAGCGGTTCACTGCGTCTTGCAACGTGATGTTTTCGTCTGCCGTTGCCGCGTGTGCCATCACGAATGCCAAGACGGGCACGATCAATAGTTCACGTCGATGAATCATTTGTTTTCGGCAACGTTGCAATTTGGTGGCGATGATTAAAAGAGGCGTAAGCTTCCAGCTTGCCGTCTCGTTTCACTCGTGAAACGCAAGCTGGAAGCTTACGCCACTTTAGCCTAGCAGTTCGGATGCGACGGTGTCGGCGAAGTGGATGCCTCGCGGGGTCAATTTGATGTGCCGGCCGGATCGATCAATCAAACCTTGTGATTGAAGTTCGTCCAGTTGCGGTGCGCAGAGGGTTTCGATCGCGATGCCGGTGCGTGTTTCCAGCTCCGAAAGGTCGACCCCGTCGATCATGCGAACGCCGAATGCGGCGCCTTCACGCGCGGCCTCGATCGCGGAGATCGTTTCGGATTCCGCGATCGCGCTGTCGCCAGATTCGATCCGCTTCAAGTAGGTTGTGGTGCTGCGGTGGTTGGTGGCCCGCACACCGTCGATGAAGGCGGCGGCACCGGGGCCGGCGGCGAACCAGCCGTCGCCTCGCCAGTACGCGAGGTTGTGTCGGCAACGAAAGCCGGGTTTCGCAAAGTTGGAGATTTCGTAGTGCGCCAACCCCGCTTCGGCCAAGACGCGGCGGCCCAGGTCATACATCGTGATCTCAACCGACTCGTCCACGGCGGACAAATCACCGCGCCGCTGGCGGGTCCAGAACGAGGTGCCTTTCTCGTACGTCAACGAGTACGTCGAGACATGTGTGATCGGAAGGGCCGCGGCGGTGCGAAGGTCGCGCGCCCAGCTGGAGAGGGTTTCACCGGGCGCGGCAAAGATCAGATCGATGGAGACGTTCGGAATCGTTTGGGCGGCCTGCTGTACAATCGCCTCGGCCGACTGCCCCGAGTGACTGCGTTCCAGCACCGCCAGCTTGCGATCGTTGAAGGATTGAACCCCCAGGCTTAAGCGATTGACGCCAAAACCGGACATCATCGAAAGCTTTTCGTCGCTGATGTCCTCCGGATTCGCTTCCATCGTCCACTCAAATCCCTCGGCGAATTCGAAGCGGCGACGAAGCGACTGGAGAAATGTCTCGAGCAACTCGTTCGGCAGATGCGTCGGTGTCCCGCCGCCGACGAACAACGTGTCGATGATCGGGAGACGCTGCAGTCGTCGGGCGATCAGTTCCAGTTCATGATCGATCGCCACGAGGTAGCGTTGCATCAAATCGTCGCGATCGGCGACGACGCTGAAGTTGCAGTAGCCACATCGGTGCCGACAGAACGGCACATGAACATACGCGGATCGAGGAGTGGGCCAGTCCATGTGGCGTAAGCTACCAGCTTGCGACCCGTGGCGTAAGCTTCCAGCTTGCGAACCGTGGCGTAAGCTTCCAGCTTGCGATCCGTGGCGTAAGCTACCAGCTTGCGACCCGTGGCGTAAGCTTCCAGCTTGCGATCCGTGGCGTAAGCTTCCAGCTTGCGAGATCCCGGATTGGCAAGCAGGATGCTTCCCCCACTGCTGATCGGCAAGCAGGGTGCTTAGATCACTATTCTCCGGCGCGCAGCTTGTTGAAGTAATCCATCGCGTGCTCGCGTTCGGTGCGGGGCAATTGCTGGTTCTCCAGCGGATCGCTTTCTTCACTGAACGAGCTTTCGATCGCACGTTTGACGTCTTCGCGGCTGATGCCCTTGCGGTTCGGTCCGTCGGCGAAACCGGAGATCACGGCCTTGCCTTTTTTGACTTGGCCGCGGACTTGGGTCTCGTAGGTATTGGTGTCACCTTCCTCTTCCGGGCGATCCCCTTGTCCGGCGCCTTCGCCGAGGCCGTCACCGGGTTTGTCGCCTTCGCCCATGCCCATCCCCATGCCTTGGCATTGTTGGCAACCGCCGCCGCCGCAGGACTTGCAGCGCATCTGTTCTTTCGATTGCGACAGATCGTTCATCGCGTCTTCCAGGTCTTTCAGCTCGCTCATCTCCTGCTGCATGTCGCCGAGTTGGTCGGCCATCGCATCGAGGGCGTTGGCGGCTTGTTTGGAGTCGCCGTTCTGCATCGCCTGGGCCGCTTGACCGAGCTTGTCGGCCATCTGCTGCATTTGTTGCGATTGCTGTTTGGATTGTTGCTGCATCTCGTTGAGCTGCTGCTGCATTTTGGCGGCGTCTTCGGAACGGCCTTCGCGTTTGGCTTGTTCGATCTTTTCCTTGAGTTCGTCCTGTTTGCGTTTTTGCTCGGCGATCGTTTTTTCGAGCTGGTCCTTGAGCTGCTGGACTTGCTTTTGCAGCTGTTCTTTTTCCTTGTCGCTGAGCGTGCCGTCTTTCATCTTTTGGGCCAGCTTGCGCATCACTTGTTCGGCCTTTCCGAAGTCACCCTTGGCGATCGACTTGGCGGCTTCGTTGGCCGGGCCGGCTTGCAGCGAGTTCATTTGCGCCATCGCCTTGCGCATCTGGTCGCCCGACCCGAGTTGCTCGCGGCGTTCTTCGAGTTGTTTCTTCAGATCGTTGAGCGCGATCATCGCTTCTTTTCGATCGATGTTCTTCTTTTCGGTGATCTGGTTGAGGTCTTTCTCGAGTTTTTCGAACAGGTCTTGGGCATCCTTGAGCCCCTTGGCTTCGGCGTTGCGTTTTTGCTGTGCGATTCGTTTTTTCAGTTGCAGCGACGCCCGTTTGACTTGGGCGGCCACGGCCGGATCGATCTCGTTGGTGCCATTGGGGTCCACCGGTGCGGCGGGATCGACCAGGATCAACACCAGGACCAGGATGGGGGTGATGGCCAGGGGCAGCCATCCGAGCCGACTCGGTTGGTAGCCGAATTTTTCGGCGATCTTGATTTTGTCCGCGCGGCGATCGGCGTCACTGATCACAGCCAATCCGAACTCCGACTCGCGGTCCGCGGCGGACATTGAGAGCGAACTGCTGAGCCGTTCGCTCAATCCGAAGCGTCTGTCGACCTCCAGCGCGACGCGATCGCGGCTCGGTGCGGTGGCCAGGGCGTACACCAGCGCTCCGGCGACGGCGACCACGATGGAGCCGATGATCCAAGCCGAATTCCAGGTTTCCACGTCCACATCGAGTGCGCGGATGCCCGGGACCGCACAGGCGATCGTGGCGACAATTAGCGCGACAAAGAGGGCGAGACAGAGGGAACGCCCGAAATTGCCTAGGATCAGGCGACGTCGTGCGTTGCGAACTTGAGATTCAATTCGGTTCATGGCGGTAGCCCTGGGTGTGTTGCGGCCTAGAATCAAGTATAGGAACCGTGGGCAGCTTCATGGCAGCGTGATTCCCCCCCAACTTTCCCCTTTTTGGCAATTTCATGGCCGACACAGCCACCCAATCGCTCTCCACCGGGGCCGAAAACGGTTTACCCGACCCGGCGGAGCTGCCTGATGCCGATGTGGTGATCTATGACGGGGACTGCAATTTTTGCATTTCTCAGGTCAAAAACCTGCGGCGGTTGGACTGCTGCGGCGGCCGTTTGTCTTTCCTGTCGCTGCACGATCCGCGGGTCGCGGAGCGTTATCCGGACCTGACGCACGATCAGTTGATGGCGCAAATGTACATCGTCGATTCCCAGGGCCGCCGGCATGGGGGTGGGGACGCGGTGCGCTACCTCAGCCGTCGCCTGCCGTTGTTGTGGTTGGCCGCGCCGGTTCTGCACCTGCCCGGGTCGGCGAGCCTGTGGCGTTGGATGTACAACCAAGTTGCCAAGCGTCGTTACAAGCTGGCGGGCAAGAAGTCAGGCCGAGGGGCCTGTGAGAACGATTCCTGTGCGGTGCACTTCGGGGATTAGTGGGGTGGGATAGGCTTCCAGCCTGTCAGGCCTGGACGATGACAGGCTGGAAGCCTATCCCACGTTTTGCCCTTAAGCGAACCAGCTGACGGCGTTTTGGAACATCGCCAAGCCGTCGCCGGCGGCCGGTTGTTCGTTGCGACGCGTCCAGTAGGGGTGCTGGGTCGGGTCGATATGCCGCTCGGGGTGCGGCATCAAGCCGAACACGCGGCCGGTCGCATCGCAGACGCCCGCGACGTTGGCATCGGCGCCGTTCGGATTGGCGGGAAATTCCAGCGGGGTGTCCTCGACCGAGCCCTCGGCATCACGGGCATAACGCAGACACAGTCGTCCGGCGCCGCGCAGCTCGCCCAGCACGGCCTGGTCTCGGGCGACGAATTTGCCTTCGGCGTGCGCCATCGGCAAGTACATGTGTTGGAGATCGCGTAGGAACACGCACTTGGACCCGTCGGTGGCCAGGTCCACCCAGCGATCTTCGAACCGTCCATGGTTGTTCCAGGCCAGGGTGGCCGGTTCGTGACCGCCGGCGGCTTCGACGTTTTCGGTCAGCACGCCCAACCGCATCAGCACTTGCATCCCGTTGCAGATCCCCAGCACCAGCCGGTCACCGTTGCCGTGGACGAACGTGTCCACCAGTTCGGCGAGGTGATTTCGCATTCGCGTCGCCAAGATTCGGCCGGCGGCGATGTCGTCACCGTAGCTGAAACCGCCGGGCAGACAGAGGATTTGATAACGGTCCTTCAGTGCCGGGTTTTCGATCAGCCGGTTGACGTGAACCCGCTCGGTGGTCGCGCCGGCACGCTGGAAGGCATACGCAGTTTCTTCGTCGCAATTGGTGCCCGGGGCACGTAACACGAGGACTCGGGGGGACGACATGTCGAAGGCTTGCGAGACGGATGGTTGGGGGGCACGATAGGCTGACGGCAGCGTTGGCGCGGCTGGCGGCCTATTCCGGTGCCCGGAGTTTATTCCGTGCCGGCTTGCTTTCCTAGCGGACCAAAACCTTGATTTGCAGCCGCCGGTGCTGGTGGTCCCAGCCGACGATCGTGCCGCGACAGCGCCACAGATCGCGACCGGCCTGTTCGAATTCGTCCGCCAATTCGTGGGGGATGTACAGTACCAGCGGCAGCGGAGGATCGCTGTGGCGGGCCCAAACGGCATAGCCGTCGTCATAGACGTGCGGGTCCTCTTCGCCGCTGTAGAGCAAGCGCCGCTCGATGAAGGTGTCGATTTCGAACGTCATCCCGGTCACCGCTTCGACCAACAGATCGACCTGCTCGGCATCGTAACGCGCTTCCCAAAGATGCGAGGCGGTTTCGACAAAGGTGATCTCATCCTGCGGTGGCGCTGCGGCGCCGGCCCCCGCAGCGGCCGCGCCGACAGCACCGGCCGGGCCAGCCACCGGGTCGAGCGCCGCATGCGACGGGGCCGGTTGGGGCTGCTCAATTGGATCGCCGGCGGGGCCGACCAACAATTTCAGCGATTGCGTCCAGTCCGGCCAGCGGGGAATATCGACACGCAATTCGATCGTCCAGTTCAAGTCGTTGTCAGCCAGATCAAACGAATAGGGCACATCACCGGGGATCGGGAAATCAAGGTTGAACTCCTTGCGGTCGCCGGCCTGCAGCGTCGACTGGCCCTCCAATTCGTGTCGATCGGTGAAGAAAGTGTTTCGGTGGGTCGTGCGATTGCTGCCGCTGCCACTGACGCAGACTTCGGTTCCGGTCAACTGGGCGCTGATCGAATTGATCGTAAAACGACGTTTGGGCTGGAAGGCGAGTCGGGCGCGAATGCGGTCGCCGGGCGCCACCTGTGGCGTCAGCAACTCAGCATGGACGTTGCCCAGCAGCCACTTCGGCAACAACTTCTTGGCTGCGAAGAAGCCGACCAGTGGAATCACAATGCCTCCGGCGATCAGCCCCGCAAACGGATTGACGACAAAGGTGACGATTAAAAAGCCGAACGCGACGACCATCAGCCCCAGCACCAGGGCGACCAATCCATATCCGATGCATCCGCCGACCGCCGTCGCCACCTGCGCGTCGCCGGGGTCGGGCCCGCTGACCGGGCGCATCACGAATTCCTTGGATGCTTTCGGATCGAACGCCCAGGGGATTTTGGCCCGTGCATCGACATAGTGATCGACGTTGATGTAGTTGCCGTGATAACTGGGCGGCCAATCGGCGACCTCCAACTCGAATCGATACGCCTCGCGTTGGCCGGCGGTCCATTCACCGACAAACAGCGTCAGGGTTTCGGCGGTGCCCCGCGCGATGTTGCCGCGTCCGTGGGTTCGCCAGCCCGAGGTCACCTCCAACCCTTTGCACTTCACATCGGCGTCGGCCAAGACATGCAGCGTGCCAGTGATCTTGTCGCCGCCGACATAAATCCGTTCGGGGTGGTCGAGTTCAATCGATAAATCGCATTTCGCCATGATGATTCACTTGAGACTGCACGATGTCGTAGAGATAACTTTCGATGCTCCGCACATCGGTCCCGAATCGCCGAATCAGTGTTTCGGCGTCTTCGTCGTTGATGCGTGGAACGGGTTGCCGGGGATCGCGACGCGACGCCGCGATTCGCCGGTTGAGGATTTCGGTGAGTTTTCCGACCGACAGCGACAGTCCGATCTTCTCCGTCGTCACCGTGTAGCCGGCGCGTCGCAGGGCGGGTGACAAGTCTTTGTGTGTGGCCAGGACAAGTGTCGTGCCGCTGGCGAACACCTTGCGGCGGACCCGCCAGGTAAGACGTTGTGCTTCATCGATCAGTAACGGTTCGCCGGCGGGAATCGTCGGGCAAGGCTGGTCTTCGGGCAAGTAGACGTAGCTGGCCGAGGGAAACGCCTTGCCGATCGCCAGCATGCGTGTGGTCTTGCCGCGGCCACACTCGCCGATCATCTGGTAGGCGGACCAGGGGCGAAACGTGATCGGGACGTCGCCGGCGACTGGTTCACTGCCGGCTGGTTCACTGGGGGTTTGATTGCCAGCGGCTGGTTTGCCGGGGGGCGATTCACCGATCGCGGCGACAATCTCGGCGACCGGAACCACGGCCAGTTCGGCGCGTTCGCGGCGCGTCAATTCGCCGAAGGGGTTGCGAAACAGGTTGGCCGCCGACCACCGCGACGCGGGCTGCAAGGCGTCCGACGGGGCGGAATCGCAGTCGATTTCTTGCCCGCGAGGATGAAGATTCGGTTCCGATGCCGATGCGGACGTTTTCGCGAACTCTGTCATTTTGCTATGATGCGCGCTGGAGCGGGCGGCTTGTTTGATGGATCAGTGGCTATCCGGCGGGAAGACAGGCGGGATCGGTTCCCAGGTTCGTCGATGCTGCAATGACAGACACGGTCCTCTCGATGATTCGTTTTCCACCCGCTCCGTCGCTATTGAGAAGGGTATCTCTACCCCTGGGGTTGGTTGCGTTCGGACTGTTGCTCGTTTTATCCGGGTATCGTTTCGACGACCTCTCTCTCTGGCTGGAATCGACGGGGCATTGGGCGCCACTTTTGTTCATCGTCACCGGAACGCTATCGATGACCATGATGATGCCAAAGACCATGGTGTCGCTGGCTGCGGGGGCGCTATTCGGCACGCAAGACGGATGTCCGATCATGTTGGTGACGGCCGTCGTCGCGGCAGCCCTAAACTACACGATCGGAAAGTACTGGATCGGAGCGGGCGGTTATTTTTATTCAAATCCATCGCACCTCGGTCCGCAGCAGGACGCTCCGGACGCGTCGAGCGAACCGCCGATCAGTTGGCCACGCGCGGCAGGGCAATTGGCCCACGATGCCGGCTTCGGCATCCATCTACTCGTTCGCTTGGCCCCGATCCCGACCACCGTGATCAGTTATTCGATGGGCGCCGCCGGCGCCCGATTCGCACCCTACGTGACGGCGGCCGCGGTCGCGGTGCTGCCACAATGGTTGTACGTCCACGCCGCCGCGATGGCAGCGGACGTCGAACAGTCCCTGCATTACCGCTGGATCAGTTTCGTGCTGTCGTTGTCGGTCGCGACCCTCGTCAGTCTCGCCCTGCCGCCGATCGCAATCCGACGACTCAAAGAGATTCGTGGTTCGTCGTTGACCGAGACGTCCTGATCGGCCGATGTTCAAGAGGGTCCAACGATCGTTAAACTTTCTTGATAAACTAGGCACGACAGATTCTCCAAGCGGAAAAGGGGTCAGGTACCAAAAATCAAATGGCCCAAAGGGTGCTTCGCATTTTTGGTACCTGACCCCTTTTCCGCCGCACCCTCACAAATTCAATACGAAGGCGGATGAGATGAGCGAGACGTTTTCCGACCCCCCTGGTTCGACGATCGCGTCCGCTCCGACGCTGTATCGGCATAGCGGCAAAGTCTCGCCGGTCAGTCTGGTCGTCGCGGCCGCGGTGCTGATTCCGTTGGGGATTCTGTTTGGCGCGATCTACTCGGCGGCCGTCGTCTATTTGCCGTTCATCAAGCTCCGTGGCCTGGTCACCTTTTTCGTCGGCGGCGGATTCGGTGTGGTCGCCGGCACGCTGTGCTACAAATTGAAGTATCGCAGCCGGATGATGGCGTTCCTGACGGTGATCGGATTCACGGCGATCGGTTATTACAGTTCGTGGGCGGTCCACCCCGCGTTGGTGATCGGCCCCGGCGAACTCGGCGGTGACTTCGTTCCGTTATTGATCCAAGGCTTTGACCCCGGTGTGATCATAGGCTGGATGAAAGGCATCTTCACCGACGGCATCTGGGCGATGGGTGCCGGCGCCGCGCTGTCCGGTTGGGGCGCGGTGGCGATCTGGGTGCTGGAAGCCGCCCTGATCTTCGGCACCGCATTCGTCTCCGGGATGGCCGCCTACGGCAACCGACCCTTCTGCGAACACTGTCACCGATGGAACGACGAGACCGAAGAGCTGGCCGTGCTGCCGGTTTCCACCACCGACCCGGCCTGGATGCAGATCCGCAACGGGAACTTCGACGCACTGAAGAAGCTACAAATCGCATCGGATTCCGATGTCGCGTATGTCGAACTGAGACTGGCCGATTGTCCGACCTGCGACGAGAGTGATTATTTGTCCGCGATCGGCATCACATTGACGGTGGATGAAGGTCAGCTAAAAAAGAACGAAACCGATATCTTTCGACACCTCAGCGTGACCCGGGCGCAGCGCGACGAAATCGTCGACTTTGCCGCCGCAATGGCAGAGGCGGTCCAGTTGATGAAGGAGGAGGAAGAAGCCTTGAATGAAGCAGCCGATGACCCCATCGACCCGAACGAGCCAGCTGTATGACCGATGACGCGGCACCCAGCCACGCCACGAAGATGCCACGCAAATCCGTCTATGCCTCCGCCGTGGATTGGTGGATCGCGGTCCTGCTGATGCTGGGGCCGCTGATTTGTGTCGGCTCGACCGGAGTGCTGTTGCAACAGGGCAGACAGCAAGACGCCCTGTATTGTCTGCTGGCCGGAGCCGGAACCCTGCTGGTCACGGGCCTGTTCACCGTCCCCTGCCGGTACACCATCTTGCCGGACACGCTGTCGATCCGCTGCGGGATCCTGTTCCAACGCGTGCCGCTGCATCAGGTCAAGGCGATCGAGCCGAGCGGCAGCTGGGTGAGCGGGCCGGCGCTGTCGGTGCGGCGGGTCAAAATCAGCACCGCCTCGCGGTTCTACCTCGTCTCGCCGGTCGACCGCGACCGGTTCATCGAAGAACTGACCGAAGCGGTCAACCAAGTGGCCTAAGCAACCAAGTGGCGTAAGCTTCCAGCTTGCGTTCCGTGGCGTAAGCTTCCAGCTTGCGAATTCCAGGCTGATCGCAAGCTGGAAGCTTACGCCACTTTTTTGAAGAGGAATTCGTTGCAGCCCCAGCCGTTGCCGACGGTGGTCAGGTTGATCAGCTGGAACTGCTCGGCGACCAACGGCACGATGATGGCTTCGGGCTTGGCGACTTCGAACGGCAGCCCGCCGATCCAGTCGACCCAATCGTGCCATGGCGACATGCCGCGATCGGTTCGCTTTTTCCGCCAGTCGGCAAAGGGCAGCGGGTTGCGCCCGCCGGCCAGCCGGGCCAGGGCGAATTTGAATTCGTACCACGACGCGACCAGCGCGACCCAAACGGGGCGCGCCGCTTTGGGCAAGCGATGGTACATCGTCTTGATCGCCAGCCAACGCCGGCTGCCGCCGCCCTGGTCGTTATAAATCGCGATCGCAAATCGTCCGCCGGTCGCCACACGCGCCGCCGCCAACTCGATCGCTCGATCCATTTGCCCGGTGTGATGCAGGACACCCCAGCTGTAGACGACATCGAACTGCCCCAACGACTCCATCAACGATTCGTCCAATGCGGAGCCCTGAAGGATTTCCCACTGGGTCGGGTCGGCCGATTCACGCTGCCGAAGCCGTTCGGTGCAGGCGACACTGTGATGATCAAAGTCGACCGACACCACGTCGGCACCCAATCGATAGGCGGCCAATGAAAACAGTCCGCTGCCGCTGCCGAGATCCAGAAAGCGTTGACCGTGCAGCGGGCGTTCGGCGGCGTCATCGAGACACAGCAATTCGGTCAACGAGCGACAGGCCTGGTCGATGCGAGCTTCGTCCAGATGGTTCAAAAAAGAGGCCCAGTTTTCGCCGAACGCGAACCGCGTTTCGCTCATTCTGATTCCAAATCCAAGAGAAACTGTTTGGTCTGCAGCCCGCCCGGAGCGCTGAACCCTCGCAAGCCCCCCCCGGCGCTGACCACACGGTGGCAGGGAATGACAAGCAAGACGCGGTTGCGTGCCATCGCCGCCCCGACCGCGCGGCTGGCCGCCTTGTTGCCCGCCCGCCGCGCCAGTTCCTGGTAGGTGACCGTCGTCCCCGCTGCGATCGCGCGACAACACCGATAAACCTGGTTAGTAAACGGCGTCCAGCCCTGTGTGTCCAACGCGATGGAATCGAAATCCGCGTGGCCGGTCGCAAAGTACTCGCGCAACCGCTGATCCAACTGATCGGCACGCGGGTCAGCGGAGACGGGGTGATCACCGCCGCCTGGGTCGTCACCGGAGACCGTGCGTTCTTGCCAACGCAAGGAATAAAGTCCCGCCGCGGTCCAGGTCGAAACCATGTTCCCCAGCGCGGTCGAATGGTCCTGTTGCACACCGGCCAGCGCGGTGAATGACGCGGTCAATGGAGCGGTCGTCAAGGTCATGGATAGTAAACCGAGTCGAAGGGGGCGGAGTTTACGAGTTGCCCTGTTATACGCTAACGATGCATTGTCAACATCGCCCGTTTGTCTTCAATCCAGTCGGCCAGCGAATCCCGGACGGCCCGTCCCAAGGTGCCGTCACGATAAACCAGCCGCGCGTAGCCGGTCTGTCCGGGCATCACGTGGTCGATTTCGCCGCCGACCAGATCGATCAGCACCGGAAATCTGGGTGCGATCAACTGCATCGCATCGGAATCGTTCGTCGCTTGCGGGTTCAGCCGAACCGGCAACGGGCCACCGGCATCCGCCCCCAGGGCGGCGTGCGGCAGCGACACTTCCGCCCGCGGCAACACGCGATCGATGCGCCCGGCGATCGGCCGCTCTCCCATGCCCCACAAGCGGACGTCGACACGTTGCCCTTGGCCGCGCCGAAACGCATCGACATCGGCTTGATCGACCAGCCCGATCATTTTTTCGCTTCCAGGGGATCCGATCAAAAACAAACGTTCGCCCCGATGGATGAACGCCCCCTCACGCGATTCCACGTCACACCGTGCGATCACTCCGTCCGCCGGCGAGCAGACGACCAATCCACCGAGCTGACGTTCCAGTTCTGTCAATCGGCTTCGCAGCGACGCTTGCACCTGCTGTTCCACGGCGGCCGCGGCGATCGATTCGTCAGTGACAAAGCCGCGATAGCGCGCCTCAGATGTTTCCAGGTCCAACAACAAGTCCTGGTATTCCAGTTCCAGTTCGCGATTGCTCAGCCGAGCCAGGATCTGTCCGCGCGAGACAACGTCCCCGACCGAAACCGTCAACCGGTCCAAGAATCCGTCCGCGCCGATTCGCACTTCGTGTGGATGGTGGTAATCGACGACCAACGGCACGGTTCCTCGCGAGTACCACGGGACCACCGACCAGCACATCCAGAGCGTTCCGGCGGCAACGGCGGTGATGCAAGCCATGCGGCGATAACGCACCAAGCGGTTCTCCATCAGCATGCGGATCCAACGGCAACAGGGCAGCCCCACCCACAAGCCGATTGCGATGATCGCGATCGCCGTTCCCGCCCCGTGCATCAACACTGCGGCTGAGAGGACCAGCGAAACACAGACGATCCACCGCCACACCAGCGATGCGATGGCATAGGTGGCCACGACCGCCGGACTGCCTTCGGCCCGGTCGGGATTGCGGACGTCCATCCCCATGAAATGACGACGCGTTGCAGCGGCCAGCCATTGCCGTCCATGCGTCGCCAAGTTGGGCAGTTCCAAAGCGTCGATCAACATGTAATACCCATCGAAACGCATCAGCGGGTTCGCGTTGACCAACAGCGTCATCACCGTCGCGGTCACGATCACATTCATCGCGTGCTGACGCACAAACGGATCGAAGCTGGACGTCCACACCAGCGCCGCGATCGCCGCACAAAAGATTTCGGCGTACATTCCGGCTGCCGAAATCATCACCCGCTGCCACTTGCCGTCGATCTTCCAGGCGTCGGTGACATCGACGTAGGGCATCGGTGCAAAAAGAATCAGCACGATCCCCGACTCGCGGACGTGACCACCGTAGCGACGACAGGCCAACGCGTGACCGGCCTCATGAACGAGCTTCAACCCCAACCAGGTCGCCAGCAGAACCAACCAGTTCTCGCGCGCCAGGACGTGGATCCCCGCGGCGGAGAACTCGTCCCACGATCCCCACAGTGCAAACGTGGCGAAACCGACGGCGAGAATCCAGATGGCAAACCCGAAGACGCCGAACACGGTTGTTGCCAACGGATCCAGGTGACGCAAAACCGGCATCGGATTGCACAGCGGAATCTTCTGGAGCATCGGATTGGCATTGCCCAGTACCTTCCGTGCCCGCTGTTTGGCGCGGCCTTCCTCCAGCCGACTCTCCGAACTCGACTGCTCGGTCGTGATGAGGGAACATTCCAGCAGCCATTTGCAAAGCGTGGCGATTTCGCGTTCCTCCAGACCCTCGCTGCCACAGACCTCGGCCGTCCGGCCCATCGCTTCGGCGATCGTCGTTTGGCCGTCCAGCAACGAAACGAAGGTGTATTCGGCAAGCCCCAGTCGATAAAACTTGCTACGCAACCTGTCTTCGATCACATAACACGTCCGCCCACCATAAACCTGGACCGAGACACACACCTCATCGCGCACCGAGGGACAGAGCCCAAGGATGTCGACGGTCAAGTGTGGGGCGGGTGCAGGTGCGGATTCGAGTGACATGTTTGGGCTACGCTGTGAAGCATTTGTTAGCGGTAGGGCGCGAGCCCTCCGGTCTTTCACTGTATTTTTGAAGCGCGACCGGACGGCTCGTGGGCTGTCGTTTTTGTGAGCCGCGCGCCGCGTAAGCGGCCGGGCACTGCGACGCTGCCCGAGGCCTGACGGCCAGCGGCTCACCATTGACTCAGCAGATCCCGACTCAATCGACAGCCCGCTCGCGTCGTTCCGCTAACACCTTGAAAGCCAACGGAGATGACGGGCATCAGAAAAACCAAGCTGCTCTGGCGTTCTCCGCGGCGTGATGAAATAAAATCCATGCGATGCGTTTTGAATCGGTGCGGACCCTTGCGGTCCCCTGCATGCCGGGACGCAGGGTTTGGTCGGGATTGTCCAGGATCACTTCGGCGACGAAGACGTTGCGTTGATCTCGCACTTCGGCGCGGGGGCGGATCTTGTCGATGGTCCCTTCCTCGCAATCGCTTCCCATGCCTTCCAAAAACAACGTCACGCGGTCACCGACATCGACGTGCGTGATCTCTTCCGCGGGGACTGCCACTTCGACACGCAGTCTTTCCAGCGGTGCGACTTCATACAGCACTTGCCCCTTGGTCACCGGATAGTTTTCGCGCCGGTCCAAACTGCCCGACAGGACGATGCCGTCGATCGGGCTGCGGATTTGAAGATTGGATTCCCGAAACCGCAACAGTTCTTTTTTGTTCGCCAAGGCGCGGGCTTGCAAGTCGGCCATCACCGCTTGTGGTGTTTCGTAGCGGGCTTGGTGTGCGTCTCGTTTCGCTTCGGCCCGCAAGTGTTCCGCCGTCACGCCGGCCAGTTCCCACAAGATCTCGCTGCCGTCCAAGTCGGCGAGACACTGGCCCGCCCGCACCACGTCTCCCGGTTCGGCCGAGGTGGTTTCCAGCAATCCGTCATGCGGCGCGACGCAGAATCGGCGTTCCACCGGTTCGGTCACGCTTTGGCATCGAATGGTATAGGGCCACGGACAGGCAAGCACGGTGCCGGCGGCAAGGGTGACGACAAACGCAACGATCTGTTTGATGCGATGTTGTTTCGCAAACGCACCGCGAACCAGCCGGCTTGCCGCATTGCCTTGATGTCGCGCAACAACGTTCAACGCTTCTCCCACCGGTTGTTCGATGACCGACAGAAAACGTTTGAATTCCGGCACGGTCGCCAGTTCACGTCGTCCGGTGGCCCCCAGCGCACCGATGATCTGGCCTTCGCGATTTTTCAAGGGAACGGTGATCACCAACGAATCGCGACCAGCAAACTGTTTGTGGGCCAACAATTGATGCGTCCGGGTTCCGGGCAGGGGCGGCCAGGAACCGATCGTTCCGCGTCCCATCGCTTCATCCAACACCGCTTTCATGTTGAGCGTGATTTCAGAATAGGGGTCGATCGTCGGCAACTTGGATGCCGCCCTGACGCGGCACGTCTTTCCCGTTTCCCGCCACGTTCGCCGCCCGACCAAGCCGACGAACACCTGGTCACATGCCAGGTGTTTTTGCAATTGCGCCGTGGTGACCAGGCATGCCTGATCAAGCGTTGTCGCGTCTTGAATTCGCTGAACCAGTTCCAGCGTCGCCGCGGCCATCCGTGTTTGGCTGCTCGATTCCTCAAGTTGCTGTCGCTGTGCCGCGTACTCCAGGAAGCTCAGCACCGTCTGGGCGACACTCAACTCGATCGCCCGCTGTGCATTGCCGATAGGCCAATCGACGACGGTCACGACGGCGGAAAAATCAAGCGACCGCGTGGCCAACGCGATGCATTCCAGCCCGTCTTCCACGCTGGAAGCGATCACCGGTTTTCCCTTGGTCAGCGATTCGGCGGCCTTGGGCAACAACCACGCCTGGAGTTTATTGACGTCGTGTTTCGCCGCGTCCAGCGTGTGCGAGCCGACCGAAAGATCGCCGTCTTGCGTGCGACGCACCAGCAGCGTGCCCCGTACCGCGGGACGCTCCGCATGCAGTTTCAAGACATCGGCGATGGTCTGGTGAAGGTTCCGGCCGCGCGACAGCAACGCCATCAGTCGCGCATGCAGGTCCGCGATCAAATGCAGCGGTTGTGGGTCGTTGGCGCGATCGTCGTGGCGGGGTCGAATGGTCCGGCCGATCGCCAGCGGCGTCTGTGCCGCGTCGCTTCGAAACTGGTTCATCGCGGTGCTAGTCCTTTGGCGCGGCCGTCAGCGTTGTCGGGCGAATCTTCTTGCCGACGAACGGCAATTGACAACGCACACCACTTCGATAGTGACGATTCGGGTTGTCGATCAGCAGGTCGACACGCACACGTCCGCTGTCTGCTTCGGTCACGATACCGACATAGTCGACGCGGCCGATGCAGCGTTGCTCGGTTTCCGGCAACCACAGGTCGACCTCCGTCTTTGAATCCAGCGAACCGGCAACCGACGTGGGCACAAACAGGGTGACACGCAGCCGATCCAATTGAACCACGGTGGCGACATGTGATTCCTGCGGCGAGACGTACTCTCCCGGCTGCTTCGTCACCTCGGTGATCACGCCGGAGATCGGGCTGTAGAGTCGTCGTTGCTCGATGCGGGCTTCGATTTCGCGCAATTCCAGTTTTCTCAGACGCATCTCTTCCCGCGCCGCGTCGACCTGCAACATGGCAACCGACGCATCAGCTTTCGCGCGGCGAACCTCTTCGACACTGCCCGCACCGTCGCTGAGCAGTTGTTGAAGTTTTTCATAACGTTGTTTCTTCAAGTCCCATTCGATGATCAGCGCATCGACTCGCGATCTGGACTCGGCTTTGGCGGCGGCGACGTTTCGGTTGGCCTGCAGCACGTCGCTGTCGAGCGTCAACAGCAACTGCCCCGCATCGACCTTCATTCCGCGATGGATCAAGACCGTGTCGATCGAGCCGCTTTCGGCAAGGCACAGTTTGATTTCGCGAAACGGTTCGGTGAACCCGCTGAAGGTGTCGAGGCGTTGCGGCGGCATGTCGCGTTCCGCCAGCGTTTCGCGTTGCGGCGGCGCGGCGTGACCGAGACTCAAACCGAGGCACGGGTATGCGCAACAACAAACGACCAGCAGGCCGCTGAAGAGATGTGGGGCAGTGGTGTTCATGGTGACGTTCGGCGTGCCCTCCGTGGTTTGAGCCGTGTTGGAGCTTTGGTGGGATAGGCTTCCAGCCTGTCATTTCGGCATCGACGATGCCTGAAAGCCTCTCCCAATCGTTCTTGGCCCGTTGCCTTAGGCACGTCTGGCCAGTGACGATTGCACCGACTCCATCCAGTCGTCGTGGGCGACCATGCGTTGCCGCTGCACGAGCGCGTCGGCCTCGGCCTGTCGTTGAATTCGTCGCAGCGCGACGGAAAAATCTTTGCGGCATTCACCGGTCGGGCCGGCCGAGGCGATCATCTCCGCGGCCAAATCCGGACCGCGCGATTGAATCAGTTCATCATCGGCAGCGGCATAGAACTGGCAGCTTCCCGGGTCGCCTTGGCGGGCGGCGCGGCCGGCGAGTTGACGATCGACGCGCTGGCAGGCGTGCATCGACGCGGCCGCAACGTGCAGCCCTCCGGCGGCCAGGGCCCCGGCGTCGGGTTTGATGTCGGTGCCGCGTCCGGCCATGTTCGTGGCGACGGTGACGGCTCCCGAGACGCCGGCCCGGCGGACGATCGACGCCTCCTCGTCATCTTGCAGGCCGTTCAAAACGACGTGTGAAATTCCCTGTTCGCTTAATCGCCGACTGAGCAGTTTGCTTTCTTGGATCGTCCCGGTCCCGATCAAGACCGGCTGGCCGCGGCGACTGCGCCCGGCCGCGTCATCGGCGATCGCGTCGAATTTGTTCCGGCACGAATCAAAGCAGCGCAGCGGAAGGTGTTGGCGGACGCAGGGCTTGTTGGTTTCGATCCGCACGACCGGCAATCGATAGAATTCCCGCAGTTCCGATTCGCTGTCCGATGCGGTTCCGGTCAGTCCCGCGACACCGTCGTAGAACCCGATGTAACGCTGCCGGGTGATGCGGGCGTGTGTTTCATTTTCATCGGTCATCTCGACTTGTTCTTTGGCCTCGACCGCCTGGTGCAACCCGCTGCTCCATTTTCGTTCGTCGTGGATGCGGCCCGTGTTCGGGTCGACGATCATGACCTGGCCTTCTTGCACAACGTAATCGACGTCGCATTGCAGGATCCGCTCGGCCCGCAAGGCGTTTTCGATCAATTGGCTCCAGGGGCGGGCGAGTTGACCCGGCGGCCGTGAATCAAACCTTTGATGGATCCGTTTCCAGCCATCGGGGGTTAACCGAATCGTGCGTTTGATCGGATCGATGATGTAGTCGTCGTCTTCGCTCAAATCCAGCGAGATGCGGCGGGCAAATTGATACAGGGCCGGCGACGTCGCGGCACTGCTTTTTCCGCCGGCCAAGATCAGCGGTGTGGTGGCTTCATCGATCAACACGCTGTCGGCTTCATCGATGATCGCAAACGCATGGCCACGTTGGGCGGGCGTCGCTTCATGGCTGTCGATCCCTTGCAGCGAGCGGAGGAATCGCTCGCCGAGTCGCGTTTGGTGGCGAGAACGGATCGCGAGTTGGTCCTTCAGAAAATCAAACCCGAATTCATAGCCCGGGCCATAGGTGATGTCACAGGCATAGGCTTCGATCTTCTCTTCGACGGGGCCTTGGGGCTGCAGCAGTCCGACGCTGAACCCGAGCATGTCATAGACCGGTTTGAGTTCGTCGTGGTCGCGGCTGGACAGGTAGTCATTGGTGGTCGCGACGTGCACGCCGCGCCCGGACCAGGCATGCAGCACCGTGGGCAGCGCCGTCGTGATCGTTTTGCCTTCACCGGTTTGAATCTCGGCGATGGTTCCGGCGGCCAGCACAAAACCGCCGCACAGCTGGACGTCGTAGTACGACATGCCGGTGGTCCGCCGCAGCGCCTCGCCGGTCAAGGCAAACGATTCGATCGTGTTGTCCAGGACGACAGCATCATCGCGGACACGAATCCGGTCGCGACATCGTGCGGCGGAGGCTCGAAACGATTGATCGTCGAGCGATTCGAGTTGCCGGCCGCGGGCACGAACCCGCTGGATCCAGTCTTGAGTCGATTTCCCCACCGACTGCACGCCGCGCTTCGGTTGCCCGGTGATGCCGCGATAGTTGGCAATGCAGGGGCGTGACTGGAACATGGGCGACGCGTGTGGACCGTGATGACCGAGGGAGACACGTCATGAAAATCGACGTTTTCGCCTCGATCACTTCACGCGTCTTGCCGAGTCGATGCAAGAGAGTGCAGGGAAAGCGGTCGCCAGGCGTGACAATCGTTGCGGCAAGCATGATCGGACAGGCGATACAGCCGGTAAAATCTGCCTGAGGCAAACCTGTCGCTGTCTGACGAAGGACAGTAGGTGCGGACGTGTGCACCTTGCGGTGCAGGGGTCGCAAGCTGGAAGCTTACGCCACTGTTGTTTCTTGCCCATCGCACGGACAGCAACTTCGGGTTTTCGCTCATTCGTGTTTGCGCTAGCAAGCGCCCCTCTTTCTCCGTTGGATTCACATGAAATCAAAACTCAACCCGTTCATTCCATTGTTGCTCGTCGTTGCTGGCTCGTTGATCGGCTGTGGCAAAACCGATTCGCGGAGTGTTTCTAAGACGCCGGCGTCAGGTCCGGCATCCACCGCATTGGAATCGGAAGCCGACAGTGGGCCGTTTGGTGACGTCGCGATTGTTTCGCTGGAGTCGGCCGACAAATCAATTCGAATGATCCGTGCCGATGGGACGTTCAACCCATCTGCGCACGATCGTCAAAACTGCCTCGAATTTGAGATAGCGGGCAGCATGAATTACCGCGTTCGGATCTCGTGCGCCCCGTGGGTGGGCAAAGAATGGTGCATCAATCCGCTGGTCGATATCACCAACCAAAACGATTTCACGCTAAATGCCAAGTACTACTGCGCTTTTTACAATCACGACGGCCAGCTCGTCGGATGCTGCAATCAAGGGGCCAACTTGGAGCCGTCGGAGACGCCCCTGCAACTCGGTAGCCTGGTCGTCAGAGGTCCCAAAGAAAAGCTCTTGACGGCGACTAAATTCCAAATCGTCATTTATGAATCAGACAAACGCATCGGCACCCACCCGATTGACCGGGCAGCGACAGCGTCCCTGGTCGGCCGTTCTGGGAAAGTGATCAGTCAATTGAAGCAAACGAACTCCAATGTTGCCCCAGCAGACGATCATGCTGAGCTGCGATTGCTGGCCGACATTTCCGTTGATGATCCCGTCGAGAAAAACCGTAATACTCACCTGCGGATCAAGGGGGCCGCCGAATACGACTTGTACGTTTCGACGCGACAACGAGAAGTCTTGGAAACCAATGTCGGTGGTGAAAGCGTGAGGTTTGATCTGTGGGAATCGGCCGTCGAGTTCGAGCCGATCAAGCGAGTCAAAGGAGTTTCGGCGATTACCCACGCAGCCTTGCACGATCAATCGGGGCGTCTGATTGCTTGCAGCACTACGTCAACAACACGTGCACTCACAGCGCCGGAGGACATTCTCTTGTCTGCCCAAAAGCTTGCTGTCGTCGTGTACGAGTCGGTCGAGGAATAGCGAAGCAGTGGTGACTGCAGTTGTTCAGCGAAGGGCAATGGGTGGCTGAGGTGTGCACCTTGCGGTGCAGGGGTCGCAAGCTGGAAGCTTACGCCACTTGTTCTTCCGGCAGTGTTCGCCGCGTTCACAGCGCCGGCCCTCTCTGGCGTTTGCTTGCTGCGCAAACGCCGTCTTTCCCAGCGGGAGAGAATCTCAATCGGTTGCCAAATCCTGTAGCAATCGAATCGACGTCCCGAGGGATCGTGCCTGTAAACAGCAAACCAGGCGAACCAGCTTGTCCCCGCTAGCCGCGGCGGATTTCGCTGCCTTTGAAGTACAGCGCGATTCGATAAACCTTCTTTTGGCAGCAGGTAATCGTGCCGGTCTGCAAGTCGACTTGTTCGGGGATCGCTCGGCGGCGGACATCGATCATCGCGTGATAGCCGCGTTCGGAAAAGATGTCGATCAACATCTGTAGCGCCAACGGATTGTCCAAGATTTCGTCTTCGCTGCTGATCGTGGCGCGTCCGGAAATGGCGTGCCGAAGGATGATCGGGACCAACTTGGCTTCGATCAATTCGACGACCGCATGGAAAATCTCGCCGTGGTCGTATTCGTACGTGTCCAGACGTCGCACCAAATCACGGCGTGCGTGTTGGACGATGTCACTGGCCAGCGGGATGTCGCCGATGGCGTGAAACGTTCGCGGATCGAGTTCCAGTGAACTTTGGTACTCGAGTTCGTTGAGGATGTTTTCTTGAACAACGACCAGGTCGGCTTGGGCGTTGATGAAATGGAAGTGGAAAATCTGTTTCAGCGAGACCAGCGCGTCGTAGGTTTTTTCCTTGAACACGCGATAGCGGTTGCGCGCCAGGGCCTCGTTGAAGTCCGTGTCCCGTTCTTCCCACAGCTCGCCGATCCCGCTGCGGGCGACCTCTTCATTGTGCGCGATGACTTGGCGTCCCCGCGACAGCTGGCGTTTGACGCTCTCGGATTCGTCGACGAACAGCACCATGATGTGGAACACCGGCGGCTTCATGTGTTCGACGTTCGGGTTGTCGATCAACTCGCGGCGGAGTGATTTCATCCGGTCATAGAGCGCCTTGAGGCATTCGACCTGGACCTTGGTGCGGGGGAATCCGTCCAGGATGGCGCCGTTTTGGAATTCCGGCTCGAGCAGTTTTCGCAGCACCAGCGAGACGACTTCACGGTCGCCGACCATGCCGCCCTGGGCTTTGATCGCCTTGGCTTCGGGCGAATTGAGCAGCTCGCTGACGACGATCGGTTTGGCGGTGATGTCGCGGACTTGCCGAATGAAATCGGTGTTGGTGCCTTTGCCGGCCCCCGGGGCCCCCCCCAGCAAGATCAGCTCGGTGGGAAACCGGAGGTTCAATTTCCCTTTTTCGAACTCCAATTCTTTCCAGACGGAATTGAAAATCAATTGCGCGTCTTTGACCTCAAGATCGGCCGGCGGGATCGGCTTCGGTTCGGGATCAGCAGCTGGATTCACGATACAACGGACGGGGCTAGGTAGTAGAGATGCGGAAGCGGTCGCTTCCGAGGAGCGTATAGGGTAGCACGGCCGGTTCAATACGGCACGCCGATCGAATCACACAAGAAACGCATCAGCGGTCGGGCCTGTTTGACCCGCTGGATGATCAAGTCCACGATCGCATCGCCGGTCAGCTCCGCCTCGCTCAGCGGCGCGATCGCGACGAAGTCCTTGCGGCGCAGGTCTTCGATCAGCGGATGGTCCTTGGGGTAATCGCGGGGGGCGGTTTTCAGACTTTCGCCGACAAATTCATAATCTGCCCGAAACGCTTTGTTGTCGCGGGCCCGTTTCCAGGCTTTCGGATCGGCGTCGATGGCGGCCCGGATCGACGCCAGGGCGCTGCTTTCGGGTCGCCAGGTGCCGGCCCCGATGAAACACTCCGCCGGTTCCAGGTGCAGGTAAATTCCCGGGGCGTGGACGTCTTTTCCCGCCTGGTGCCGCAACGAGATTCCGACGTTGGTCTTGTAGGGTGTTTTGTCTTTGCCGAACCGTGTGTCGCGGTAAATCCGCAGCACCGATCCGTTGTGCGCCTTGGCCGACACGTGCAGCATCGGGGCACAACGGGCGAGCGGTTTTTCCAGCCGCGCGACCAGTTCGACGGCCGGCCCCAGCACATTCTGCTGGTACAGCTGTTTGTGCTCGGCGAACCAGTCGCGGTTGTTGTTCCGTTTCAGCTTGCGGAGAAACGAAAACAGCGACTTGGGAAGAATGCCATTGCTCATCGGAGACCACTCTGGAGAGGAGATGTCGCACCGCGAGACTGTCGACTGCGAAATGGCGATCGCCCTCGGTCGGTCGCCCGCCGATCGTTGGCGTTATCGCTGTGTCGCCTGGATGCCACGGTCCTGCACGAGTTTGGCCGTCGGCAGCGTTTTTGCCAAGTATCGTTGCGAGACGTTGATGATCGTGCGGGCGAATTCGGCCTTGGTTTGGGCGTCGATCTGTGGCATGCGGTCGACCATTTCCAGCATCCCCTCGGGGTTTTTCTCGCAGGCCTGGGAAATTTGGCTGATGAACTTTGCCGTTTCGACGAAATTATGGTCCGCCGATTTCCCGATCAGTCCGCCCAGGGAACGGGCGATGATGTCGGCCCCCAGACTCTCGAATTTGATGTAGCAATCCAGGATGCCGGTGACGGTGGTCGATCCGTCGGCCGCGACGGCATAGGTGCTTTTGAAGACGAACACGCCCTTGCCGAGAATCGGTTTCTGCACAAATTTGCCGTCGTACATCCCGTCGGCCATGAAGACGTGCAGATTGCGATCGCCGTAGAGCAGATCGATCTGGCAGGTCGTGCCGCTGCCGTCGACCGCGTCGAGTTGGTACGGCCCCGTTCGGGTCGCCTGGACGTTGGTGATGCCCATCAAATCCCAAATCCCGATGATCGCCTCGGGTTTTCGGGTCAGAAACAGAAACAGTTCTTCGTCACAGCGAATCGCTTGGGTGGGCAGACGCCGATAGAGCGTCGGTTTCTCGGTCACCCCGGCCAGTTTGACCTTGGCGTGCGTGGTCAGCCGGTCCATCGGCAGCGCATCGAGCAATTCATCCCCGCGCGATGACGTGCCGTCCGAGTTTCCGCCCCACAGCGAACGCAACCCGAAGAGGTTGGAATTCCGCTCGGCATCATTCCCGTCGCCGCGATCGTCTGCGGTCGAGCGACCGTGGGTGGCCGAACGGTAGCGTGATTTGCCGGCCGGACCTTCGGCGACAGAGGGCGCATCGCCGATCGCCCAGCAAACCGTCAGCAGTACCAGCACTGCCCGGGCGCACACTGCACGGGCGCACGACCGCGAGGCGGGGGTAGCGGAGACGTGCCGCAGGCGCGCGATCGTGTGTCCCGTCGTCTTGGCCACCAAAATCCCCGTGTTGCGTTCGGAGCCAGGGGCCGAATCGGCCACCATGTCCACCGGATTAGAATTCGGCGATTGTCGGTGAAGGAGTTGAGCGAAAACCGCGGCGCCCTCCCGGCCAAGCATTTTCCCAGGCCCCCACCCGGAAATCGGGCCGGGGATTCCGGATTTCTTCCCCGGATTCCTTCAAGTTGCCGGGACTCGACACTGCAGACCGGATCTCGATAATCGCATCCAGCAATGCAGGTAACTCCAACCCCCTTACACCCGAACGACCGATGGCGAAGAAAACGATTGACCAAGTTGACGTGGCAGGCAAAACCGTGCTGATGCGAGTCGACTTCAACGTCCCGCTCGATGAGAACCAGACGATTACCGATGACCGACGCATCCGCATGGCCTTGCCGAGCATCAAAAGCGTCATCGATCGTGGCGGCAAGCTGATCTTGATGAGCCACCTGGGGCGACCCAAGGGGGAGCCGTCGGACGTCGAAAAATTTTCGCTCGCCCCGGTCGCCAAACGTCTCGGCGAACTGCTCGGCAAAACCGTCGCGTTTTCCAGTGACACCGTCGGGGCCGACGCATCGGCGAAAGCGGCCGCACTGACCGACGGCGACGTGCTGGTGCTGGAAAACCTGCGTTTCAACGAGGGTGAAAAGAAAGGCGACGCCGAATTTGCCGGCAAACTCGCCGCGATGGCCGATGCCTATTGCAACGATGCCTTTGGAACCTGTCACCGCAAGGACGCCTCGATGGTCGCGGTGCCCGAAGCGATGGCCGGCAAGCCGCGGGTCGTCGGCCATCTGGTCGCCAAAGAAATTCAATACCTCAGCGACGCGATCGCCAATCCCGAGCGACCGTTTGTGGCAATCTTGGGCGGTGCGAAAGTCAGCGACAAGATCAACGTGATCAACAATTTGCTGGGAATCTGCGATTCGGTGCTGATCGGCGGCGCGATGGCCTACACGTTTTCGTTGGCCAAGGGCGAAGCGGTCGGAAACAGCCTGGTCGAAAAGGACAAGGTCGATCTGGCCAAAGAACTGATCGAAAAAGGCGGCGACAAATTGGTGCTGCCGGTCGACACCCACTGCGGTGACGATTTCGGGGACCCCGCGGGATGCAACAAAGAAGTCGTTCCGGCGGGCGCAATCAAGGACGGTTTTGAAGGCATGGACATCGGACCGGCGACCAGCGCCAAGTATTCCGAAATCCTGGCCTCGGCCAAAACGATCGTCTGGAACGGCCCGATGGGAGTGTTTGAAAAGCCGCCGTTTGACGCCGGGACCAAAGCCGTCGCCCAAGCGGTCGCCGATAGCGATTCGATCAGCATCATCGGCGGCGGTGACAGTGCCGCCGCGGTCGACCAATTGGGTTTCGCCGACCAGGTCAGCCATGTCAGCACCGGCGGCGGTGCCAGCCTGGCGATGCTCGAAGGCAAGGCCTTTGCCGCGGTCGACTTGCTCGACGAGGCGTAGTCGATCGCCGCAGTTCCATGATCGGGTCGTGGATCTTGTGAAAGATCCTGCGGCCGGGGATCGATAACAAGATCTACTGCGCCGTCGGCTTCGTTGACGACCGTTTCACCGTTTGCAAACCAAGCCCACACGCCCGGAGCCGCTGCCCATGACTGCCGAAGACCGACGTTTAGACGAAAGCGACAAACGCCTTCAGAATTGGCAGCGATGGGGGCCCTACCTGTCGGAGCGACAATGGGGAACGGTTCGCGAAGATTACAGCGACGGCGGTGACGCGACGTGGAGCTACTTTCCCCACGATCACGCCCGCAGTCGGGCCTACCGCTGGGGCGAAGACGGGTTGCTGGGGCTCTGTGACCGCGAAGGCCGATTGTGCTTTTCGGTCACCCTGTGGAACGGTCGCGATCCGATTCTCAAGGAACGCCTGTTCGGCGTCACGGGCCCCGAAGGCAACCACGGCGAAGACGTCAAGGAGTGTTATTACTATCTCGATAGCACGCCGACGCACAGCTACATGCGGGCGCTGTACAAGTACCCGCACGCGATCTTTCCGTACGACGAATTGGTCGATGTGTCGCGCGGCCGGGAACGCACCGAACCGGAATTCGAATTGATCGATACCGGCGTGTTCGACGAATCTCGCTACTTTGACGTCGAAGTCGAATACGCCAAGGCCGGTCCCGATGACGTCCTGATCCGGCTGAACATCACCAACCGCGGCCCGCAACCCGCCGTGCTGCATGTGTTGCCCCAGTTGTTCTTTCGCAACACGTGGACCTGGCAATGCACCGACGAAGGCTGCACGACCCGGCCGACGATGAAGTTGGTCGGCGACGTGGTCAAATGCTTTCACGAATCGCTGGACGAATTCTGGTTCGCCTGCGATTGCATGGGCACCCCGGAAACCTGGGCGTGGCTGTTCACCGACAACGAAACCAACGCCGTCCGCCACCCCGATCTGCCGTCGGAATCGGAATACTACAAAGACGCGTTCCACCAATACGTCGTCAAGGGCGAAGTCAAAACCGTCAACCCGGATCAACGCGGGACCAAGTGCGCCGCCTACGGGCTGGATCTGGTGCTGCCCGGTGTGACCAAGACGATCAAGATGCGATTGTCCGGCCGCCAAGAGCCGATCATCAAGGAAGACTGTGGCGGCGACATCGCGAAATTTTCGTCGGCCGCGTTGGGCGAACGCTTCGACGCGATCTTTGAGTCGCGAAAGCGCGAAGCCGACGCGTTTTATGAAACACGCATCCCCGATTCGGTTGCCGAGTGCCGCCGCCCGGTCATCCGCCAAGCGTATGCCGGACTGCTGTGGACGAAACAGTTCTATCATTACGTCGTGCGGACCTGGCTGGACGGTGATCCCAACGGTCCGCCGGCCAATGAGATCCGCAAGCAGGGGCGCAACAGCGAATGGCGTCACCTGTTCAACCGCGACGTGATCTCGATGCCCGACAAGTGGGAGTATCCCTGGTACGCCGCCTGGGATCTGGCCTTTCATATGGTGCCGATGGCGCACCTGGATTATGGATTCGCCAAAGATCAGATGATCTTGTTCTTGCGCGAATGGTACATGCACCCCAACGGCCAAATCCCTGCCTACGAATGGCATCTCGCCGATGTCAATCCGCCCGTCCACGCCTGGGGTGTTTGGCAAGTCTACAAGGCCAGCGGTCCGCCACACCAACGTGACAAACTGTTCCTCGCCCGTGCGTTTCAAAAACTGTTGTTGAACTTCACCTGGTGGGTCAATCGCAAAGACCCGCGTGGCAAGAACATCTTTTCCGGTGGCTTCCTCGGTTTGGACAACATCGGCGTGTTCGACCGCAGCAAACCGCTGCCGCGCGGTCATCTGGAACAGGCCGACGGGACCGCATGGATGGCGTTCTATTGCGGGACCATGCTGCGGATGGCGATCGAACTGGCGGACGAAAACGAAGCCTACGGCGACATGGCCAGCAAGTTCTTTGAACACTACATCGCGATTGCCGAGGCGATGAACAGCATGGACGGCTCGGGGCTTTGGGACGAAACCGAAGGGTTTTATTACGACCACCTGTTCGTCGATGGTCAATCCATCCCGATCCGCGTGCGCTCGCTGGTCGGGCTGCTGCCGCTGACAACCGGTGTGATTCTGGAAGAACACATCATCGACAAGTTGCCCGGTTTCAAGCGACGGATGAAATGGTTCTTGAACAGCCGCCCCGACCTGACGCAACACATGACGTACATGGAGGGCGAAGACCCCGAGGAGACTAAGATCACGCGACGCCTGTTGGCGATCCCCAGCGAGGACCGGTTTCGTCGCTTGCTGAGCGTGATGCTGGACGAAACCGAGTTCCTGTCTCCCTATGGCATTCGCAGCATGTCCGCCGCCCACGGCGCCGAACCCTTCGTGTTCGACTTCGGCGGCCAACATCACGAAGTCCAATACGTGCCCGGCGAGAGTGAAAGCGGAATGTTCGGCGGCAACAGCAATTGGCGCGGGCCGATCTGGTTCCCGATGAACTACCTGATCATCCAATCGCTGAAACGCTACCACGCGTTTTACGGAGAGTCGTTTCGGGTGGAATGCCCGACCGGCAGCGGGCAGAGCATGACGCTGATGGAAGTCGCTCGGGAATTGGAAAGCCGCTGCATTTCGCTGTTCGAGTGCGACGAGGACGGAGCCCGGCCGGCCCACGGCGACGAATCACGCTATCGCGACGACCCCGCCTGGAACGACTTGATTCTGTTCTACGAGTACTTTCATGCCGACAACGGCAAGGGGCTCGGCGCCAGCCACCAGACCGGCTGGACGGCTCTGGTCGCTTCGATGATCCGCAGCCAGGCCGACGTGCCCAAACACGTCGGCACCGAGCTGATCCCCTGATCGGCCGGCCGCCCGATCAGCGGCCCGTCTGGCAACGCTGTGAAGCATTCTCCCCCTGTGTTTCTTCAAGGTTTTAGCGGCAGGGCGCGAGCCCTCCGGTTGTTCCTCTTTGCCAAAACACCGGAGGGCTCGCGGGCTGTCGTTTTTGTGAGCCGCGACGCGTGAGCGGCCGGGCACTGCGACGCTGCCCGAGGCCTTACGGCCAGCGGCTCACCATTGACCCAGCAGATCCCGACTAAAACGACAGCCCGCTCGCGCCCTACCGCTAAGAATGCTTCACAGCGTCGCCCGTCAGGGTCAACACCAGTCGCCGGGATCCGCCGTGATTGCGATGCTCGCAAAGGTAAATGCCCTGCCAGACGCCCAACAGCAACCGTCCGCCACCGACCGGGATCTGGACGCTGGCCCCCATCATGCTCGCTTTGACGTGGGCGGGCATGTCGTCGCGGCCTTCGAGCGTGTGCACGTAGGGCAGGGATTCGGGGACGGCGTGGTTCATCGCCGTCTCGAAATCCACACGGACATCGGGGTCGGCATTCTCATTGATCGTCAGTGAGGCGCTGGTGTGTTGGATGAACACGTGCAGCAGGCCCGTCTGAACCGTCGCGATCTCGGGCACACCGTCCATGACTTCCGAGGTCACCAGATGGAACCCTCGTGGCTTGGCCGGAAGCGTCAATGTTCGCTGAACCCACATACCTGGCACCACCGCTACGAAATAGTCGAACCGAAGAAAACGCGACAAAGAAAAAATTGAAACTTTTTTTCCTCGTCCGCGCGATCCAAAACCTAGCGATTGTGCACCGATTTTCCACAGTCGGCAAGGTGACGCTCACCAGAGGTGTCATTTTGTACGCTGCCCCATTGACGATCTGCCGGTGAATTGATCCACCGCGGTGGGCCGCCTATGTTAAGATCTGCCCCCTTGACGCGTGAAGGGGGCGTGAACGCCGTTTTGGACCCGGCCGGCGGGTCGATCCGGCGGCGATCAAGGCGACTTGCGGGGGCCCGCAAAGTGAAGCATTCCTGCTCCGCTGCCGGTTGGCCGGCGGAGTGGGACCACCCGACAATTTTCTTGACTCCCGTCAAGCGACGTGAATAATCCCCTCGTCCCAGCCCGGGTTGCGCGAAAAAGTGCCCGCGGGCAAAAAGTTACTGTTAACAAAAAGTGACTGTTAACGAATCACGTGCGTCTGCCAGGACCGACGCACCAAAGTCGTTCAGACATAGCTGTCGAACCCCTACAGAAGAGAGTGAGCGGAACCAAATGAAAGACATGTCCCGATGCAAGAACGTCTTCGAAGCGATCCTTCGTTACGGACACGATGAAGATTTCGTGCCCCACGAAGACGACCGATTCTCGCCGACCGACGCTCCCGCCGGAAGCGCCGAAAAGATTGAAGTGCTGCGTAGCCGAGTGGAACGCGGACAGCCGTTGTGGCACAACACCGACCGCGTTGATTACAGCGGCCTGACCGGTGCCATTCGCCCCCGCGAGTAGATCGATCGCTGCCGTCGTTGCACGGCAGCATCAATGCTGAGAAAGACCCAGACACCCCGTGAGCCACGCTCGCGGGGTTTTTTTGTGGCCCGAGACATCCATTGCCGTCCCGCTACGCTTCCCCAATCGCCCGGCCCCGTCGGGTAACCCTGTGAAGCATTTCTTTCGTGTGATTGACGAGGTTTTCGCGGCAGGGCGCAAGCGGGCTGTCGTTTTCGTCTGGCTCTGCTGAGTCATTGGTGAGCCGCTGGCCGTAAGGCCTCGGGCAGCTTCGCAGTGCCCGGCCGCTTACGCGTCGCGGCTCACAAAATCGACTGCCCGCTCGCGCCCTGCCGCTAAAAAACATGCTTCACCCCGTTACCCGCCGGGGTTGCGGCAACGGACAAAAGCTCTCACATCCGCGGTGGATCAAAATTGAGTAACAAGTTAAATCAAGGTGAGTTTGTCGTCGTCGGTGGCAGCAGCGGGATCGGGCTGGGGATCGTCAAACGGCTTGTCGAAGAGGGCCGCGCGGTCACCGTCCTGAGCCGGACCTGGGAGCACGCCGGAGTCTTGCCCGACGTCAAGCATGTTGCAATCGACGTGACCCGAGACGAGGTTTCCGGCGAGCTGCTTCCCGGGGTGATCCGCGGGCTGGCCTACTGTCCCGGGTCGATCCGATTGAGATCGTTTCGAGGCATCGCGCCGGAAGCGTTTCGGGAGGATTTTGAGTTGAACGTCGTCGGTGCGGTCAAGTGCATCCAGGCTGCGATGAAGGGGCTGCGGGCTGCGGAAGCGGCCAGCGTCGTGCTGTTCAGCACCGTGGCGGTCAAGATGGGAATCCCCCTCCACGCCTCGGTCGCCGTCGCCAAAGCCGGCGTCGAGGGATTGGCCCGAACACTGGCCGCCGAACTGTCACCGAAGGTCCGTGTCAATTGCGTCGCGCCGGCGCTGGTCGACACCCCGTTGGCCAGCCAGTTCTTTGGCGACGAAGAGAAGGAGCAGGCGATGGCCGCGCGGTACCCACTCGGTCGCACCGGAACCATCGACGATATCGCGTCGATGAGCCACTATTTATTGACCGACGGACCGTGGATCACCGGCCAGACGCTGGGGGTCGACGGGGGCATGAGCACGGTGAGGAAATAAGTCCTCGGCCGGCACGCCGTTCCCTGTTGTGCGTCACAGGGCGAGCGCGAACCCGGGTCGAGACGAACGGATTACAATCAACGGATGGTCCATCGAAAAACATTCCTTGTCCTCTGGCTCGTCTGGGTTTCCGCCTCGAGTGCCCAACCCCCCTCGCCGCGGATCATCACTTGCGGATGGAACGCGCCGACCGTCGCGCAGTTCGCCCGCGATCTGGACAAGATGCCTGGCGAATTGCCGCTGACCGGTTGCGTGTTGACGCTGCATGCCGATTCAGGAAATCCGGACCCATTGGCCACCGCGCATGGGACCGACGACTGGAGTCAGTTGGATGTCCGGCGATCGATCGAAGCCGCTGCGGCCGTTTCCAAAGAATCGATGCCGGACAACTATCTGTTGCTCAAGGCCAATCCCGGGGCTGTGGATTGGTTCGACAATGACGGCTGGCAAACGATCGTCGACCACTATCGCATCGCCGCGCGCTTGGCCCGTCAAGCAGGGTTGCGCGGGCTGCTGTTGGACTTTGAACCCTACACGCATCCGCACCGACAATTTCAGTATTCACGACAGGCGGCTGCCACGGAGCACGACTTTGCCGACTATCAAATCGCTACCCGCCGCCGCGGCCGCGAGATGATGAAGGCGATTGCGGCGGAGTTTCCCGATGCCGAAATCTGCACGTTCTTCCTGCTCAGCTACTTGATCGAAGACCACCACCATCGCGGGCCTTCCCCGGTCGGTCGCAGCGATGCCCAGTGGTGTTTGGCCGGTCATGCGTATGGTCTGTTGCCGGCACTGGTCGACGGCTGGTTGGATGTGCTCCCACCCTCGATCACCCTGATCGATGGCTGCGAAAACGGATATTGGTTCACTTCGGCCGGCCAATTTGAACGTTGTGCCCAAGCCGTCCGCCAGCGAGGCGTTCAACTGGTTTCCGGCGCAAATCGAGAAAAATACAGCAATCAAGTCCGCGTTGCATTCCCGGTCTATCTGGATGCCATCCATCCCGATCTTGCCGGCCGATACACGCTCGAGCCCACTCGGTCCGATCGGCTGGCACTGCTGAAACGGAACCTGAACGCTGCGATCGCATCCGGCGACGGATTGGTCTGGCTGTATGGCGAACAGGGCCGCTGGTGGCCCGAAGCCGGTGAGGAGTCGCTCTGGCAAGGCAAGGACACGTATCCGCACTGGGAGACGCAGATCCCGGGCATTTCCCGATTGATCAAGTCGGTCGTCGTGGACGCAACGCAGAAAGCCGCGTCAAAGGTTCCGCCGCAAACAAAACCATCGGCTCCACCAGACTCAAATCCAACGGCAGCGGCCGGCGACGCAGAAATTGGCGCCAGCGTGCTCGATCTTCAACCGGTCTGGGAAACGCGCAACGGGGATCCACGCGGAGAGGTGGTGCTCGGCGACGGCCAAGTGACGATCACCGCGGCGGAGGACGCCAGCGGCATCGCGACGTTCCCTACCGAGCCGAATCGCCGCTACATGATTCAGGTGCAAGTGGTCCAGCAAGGCCGCGGATTGACCAGGCTGTCGGTACGCTGGAAAACGCCTGACGGACAGTGGCGGACAAGCAGGGACAATGACGTCGTCGCGTACCCGCCCGACGGTGACCCCTTCACCCCGCGGACGATCACCGCGATCGTGACTGCGCCGCCCCAGCCACACCGTATGGTCGTGACCTGCAACGCATCGCGTCAAATCACCAAAGACGATGCGGCCCTGTTCGGAAACTTGTTGATCGGTGTGGTCGACGATTGATCGTCAAACCCCGGGCCCGCGATTAACCGCGACGGCGCTCCAGCAGCACCAGCATCAACAGCGCCATCAGCGAACGAAGCTCGTCGTCTTCGGGCATGTCGTTGAGCTTTTCGAGCACAAACTTGCCCTCAAACAGCGCCGGTTTTTTGGTCAGCTTCAACAACGGCGTCCCGTCGGGGCGGGAGACGATGTAGCTGGGATTGAGCAGATAGACGGCAGCCAAGCCGAGGATCGGAATCTCGCCGAGAATGCTCTCGAGCACCTTTTTCATCGGGCTCTCTTCGCGGATCTCCATGTCGACCTGGCCTTCTTGCATCACTTGGTAGTGCGCCGCCCACAACGATCGCATCCCCTTGCGACGGACCGATCCCCAGGGATTGCCTTCGGCGTCGGTGAAGCTGTAGTTGGCCGAGAAGTCCAACATCCGATCGGCTTCGATACGAAAGATCAACTGCGACTGCTTTTCGTCGTTGTAGATCTCGACTTTTTCCTTCAGCTTGAACATCTTTTGTTTGATGAACATCAGCACGTTGCCGTCGGCGTCCGAAGCGACGATCCGTTGGCCAAAGGTTAAGAGTTTGAAACTGAGGTTGAGCGGGTATTGCATCGATCGGGGCTCGGACAAGAAGAGGACACGTCAGAAATGCGACCACGATACTCGAATCAGGCGGTGACAAAACACCAGGCCGGCACGGTTCGGGAAACGACCGTTGTAACCGATGGGGCGCAAAAAAACCGCGTGCCGAGAATCGCGCGGCACGCGGTTTGAAGATTTTTTGAGCTCTGGGCGGTGATCCGCCAGAAACCGACTACTCGGCTGCGGGAGCCGGTGCGGCTTGCGGAGCGCTCTGTTGTTGCGCCAGTCCGGGACGAACACGCTTGTTGATGTCCGTTTCCAGAACGCCGAAGACGGCTTCGTGACGGGCGATCGACATTTGCAACGCGGCCAGCAGACGCTTGGCGGTGAAGAAGTTGACGATGATCCGCTGCTTGACTTCGATCGGCTCCTTCGGCACACCGATCGGCTGCGGGTTGAGACCGAAATCAACGATCAGCTCTTCCGGCGATCCGGTGACGCGGCAGAAGTTTGCATAGGTCGCCAACGTGTTGCTGTCGTTCACCTGAACTTGCACGGGTTGTTGCGTCTGCGCTTGTTCGGCCGGTGGTGCTGCAGCTTCAGGTTTCTTGGTTTCATCAGCCATCGAAGAGAGTTCTCCACAAAGGTTAGGGTCGCGATCGTGATCCAAAGCAGAAAACGGATCGCTCAAAAAGGGGAAAGATCGATTTTGGGTTCGGTTTTCACCGATCGCGACACCGCGAGGAATTCATCCTAACGGCCGTGATCGGCCACGAAAACCGAGCCGCGACGGAAATTCAGTTCATGGTCGATGCAATGAGTTAACTAGAGGCAAAGTGCGTCGACTAGGAAAAACGAGAGTGTAAATAGGGAAATGGGAGCGAGCGGGCAAGACAGATTGCATCATCGCTTCAAAACTCAAAGTTAAAGGTTTTGGCGATCACCCTCCAAAGTCGTTGTCCGAGTGATTTCTTGTCGACGTGGATCTTGGCACTGCCGCGGTATCCGGGCCGCAGCGGCAGATCGGAATCGAGGATCTCCAACGGCACGCGCGCTTGGTAGGTCACACTCCGCGGTTTGACCTGTCCGGTCGCCGGATCGATCTCGGTCTGCAAGTCGCTACCGGTTTGGCTGGACATCGACGTCGACGTCATCCGCAGCGGTTCGCGCGACTTTTCGCTGATCGTTCCCGAAAAGGTTTCCAGTCGCCGCGAATCGAGTTTCATGTCGACCGACTGGCCCTCGCGAACCAATTGGACGTCGCCTTGGTCGATCGCCAAGATCGCTTCGAAGTCATCGGCGTTGCCGATTTCGCAAAGCAGGTCGTCCGACGTCAGCATCGCACCGCGGTTGCACAGCTCCAGGGGAGACCCCGACCAGGACGGAAGCTGGCCGTCGTTTCGGTCTTGTTCGGGGCGCCGCGGGGGCGGGATGACGATGCCGGAAATCGGCGCCGTGATCGTCAGTCTGTCGAGTTCGACCTGAGTTTTCTTCTTCAGTTCGGTGAGCGAGTCCAGGATTTCTTGCTGTGTTTCGAGTTGTGCGGCGAGTGATCGATCGGAGAAGACTCGGTCGGCCAGTTTTTGCAGTTGAACCTTCGCGACGGCCTCTTCGATTTCGAGGTCCTTCATTCGCATTTCAAGGTCCGGGTTCTTCAGCACCGCGATCGTCTCGCCGGCCTGAATCGTTTGACCGGGAGACACGGTGTCGACGATTTGCCCGACACTGCCCGCGTAGACCCGTCCCGCTTCGGTCGGTCGAATCTCAAAGGCGCAATCCACGTGGTGCGGAAGCTTGATGAAACACACCGCGGCGATGATCACCGAGACGACCGACAGTGTGATCATCACATTAAAACGTTTCACTTTCGAAAGTCTCCCAGGAGTTCGACAGAACTTCCATGTTTGAATCACGGGCTGAGCAACCAGTCCCGAAAAACCGATCACCGCGACCATCCGGCCGATCACCTCCAATCCGTAGGGTTCAAGCACCTTGATCACGAACCAACAGATGGAGAACACCACGACCCAGCGATAAATCACACTGGCGATGGTAAAGAGTGCAAAATAAACGCGCCCCCGCGTCGGCAAAAACGGGTCGTCTTGCAGTTCCAATCCCAAACAGGTCTTTTGAAACCAGCGTTTCAGGACTTCGGTGCTTTTCTGGCGGAGGTTGGGAATCTCCAGCATGTCCATCAGGATGTAATACCCGTCGAACCGCAGCAGCGGGTTGCCGTTGACCAAAATGGTGCTGACGACGTTCAAGAACATCATGTTCAAGCACAGATCGTTGAGCGTCGTCCCCGACTCGGTCAGAAACCACACGAAGGCGGCCATCGAGGCCAAGATCATTTCGACATAGATCCCGCCGGCGCCGATCCAGACCCGTTTCCACTTGTTGGGCAGCATCCATGAATCGGAAACGTTGCAGTACAGACAGGGCGTGAAGACCAGCAGCATGAAACCGATCTCGTGACACTCCCCGCCGAACTTTTTACAGCTCAGCCCGTGCCCGAATTCGTGCAACACTTTGACGATCGCCATCGTCGCGGCCAGAATCAGCCAACGATCGGCCGCAAAAAATTGCTGGAACGTCGGCAGCCGCGAATAGACCGTTTCGTATTGCGTCGCCAGCATCAAGGACGCGGCCACGAACAGCCCGATGAAGAACAGCAACGCCGGGACGGTGAACATCCAACCGAACCACGGCAAGATCGCATTCAAGATGCGTTCGGGGTCGAAGCCGCGAAACCGAAGGGCGAAGACGTTGGCCATCTTGCCCATCATCTCTTTGTTCTTTTTCTTCCGCCCGCGATGGCGGAGCGCCTTGCCCTGGCCCGGCGAGTTGCTGATCACCAACCCGCTGCGGTGCAGCATGCCGATGAATTGTTGCAAATCGCCAAAGGTGATCTTCTGCGGGGCGAATCGCTGTTCGAATCCGTCCTTGATCTGCTGCAAACTGACGTGTCCGTCCAGCATGTTCAGGATGAAGAACTCTTCGTCGTGAAAACGAAAGTACTGCAACCCCACGGGTTCCTTCAGGACCCAGTAGCCCGTCCCCTGATAGCGATGTCGACTGGACGTCAAATCAGGACGTTTGCGCACCGTGAGCGGGCGCGACGAACTGCTGACGAGTGATTCGGCAAGTGTGGCCATCTATTTCGACAAGGGACCCGAAAGGGGAGTTCTGAGAACTTGAAACTTGAAACTTGAAACTTGAAACTTGAAACTTGAAACTTGAAACCTAAAACCTAAAACAACCCGCCGGCTGCGGTGGGCGGCGCGATCTGCATCGTGGCCCGCATGCCGGGCTTGATCAACCAATCGTCGCCGTCGCGTTCGTTGGGGACTTTGACCCAGATGCGGTGCTTGTTGTTCAAATCAAGTTCCATGCTGACGTAGTCGATCTTGCCGACGTAGGTCCGGGTGACGGGATTCGAACTCGTTCCCCCGACGGTGATTTCGACTTTGACGTCGGCACCTTTTTGAATTTGGCCGGCGTAACGAAACGCGTCCAGACGCCCTTCGACGCGAACGAAGTCCATTTGCACCAGTTCCACGATCGGGCTGCCCGGCTGGACCCATTCACCGAGTTGGGCGAATCGGTTTTCGACATAGGCGTCGAATTCGGCGCGGATGGTTCGCATTTCGATATCCGACTGGGCGAGTTTGGTGCCGATCTGCTTGGCAATGTATTCCGCCATCGCGGTGTTCTCATTCAGATCGGCCAATTCGATGCGTAGGATCGCACGGTCCGCTTCAGCCTGCTTTTTCAGCATTTCGAATTGGGGTGCGGCACCCTTGGCGTACAAATCGCGATAGGCCGCCGCCTCCTGGCGTGCGATCACCTCGCTTTGCACGGCGTCGCGTTTATTGACATCGTTTTGTGCGTTCAATTTGGCGACCAGCTCCTCGGCCTCTTTCAGTTCGAGCGCCAGCCGGGCTTGCTTGTCGTCGACGATCGCGATCACATCGCCCTTTTTGATCGACATCCCTTCTTCGACGGTCAATTGAGTCAGCTTGCCCTGCGTCTCCGAAGGGACCTTGGTCTTGTTGATGAACCGCACCATGCAGTCTTCCACCAAGATGCCAGCGTCGGATTCAATTGCGGACTGTGCGAATGCCGGCGCGACTTGAAAGGCGATGGCCATCACGCCGCCAAGAAGGGTGCCGAAGAAGAATGCGTTTCGTTTTATCATTGAATCGATGATCTGTGATTGAGTAGCCGAACAGATGATGGGGAAGGATCGGATCAGAAGAAGAACTTGCAGAGCCATTCCCAGATTTCGTGGAAAAAGACGAACCCGCTGGAGGCCCGACCGCAGTGGATTTTGGCGATCACCGAAGCCCCCGGGCTGGGTTTCAGCGCTCGTAAGGGTTCCGGATCCGGCAGCGCTTCCATCGGGATCACCGCGCCGTGTTCCTCGTGGGCCTCGGCCCGCGGTGAAATGCTGTCCATCGGCAAGCTGGCGTCGAGAGAATCCATGGTCGGGTCGGTCGCCAAAATGTAGGTCACTTTGAGCGACTCGGTCTCTTTGGTTTCCATCACGTAGGCGTCCAGGTGCCCCTCGCGTTTTTCGGGCAATTCCAGTTTCAGCGAGTAAGGCTGCGTCAAATCGGCGACTTCCATCAGCACTTGGCCGGTCATGATCGGTCGACTACGAAGCGTTTCTTCCACATCCCAGGTGGTCACCACACCGTCGATCGGGGCGCGGATCGTCAACTGCGATTCTCGCTCGCGTTGCAGTTTCAGTTTCTGTTGCAACGAAGTCAGTTTGGTTTCCAGTTCGAACTCCTGACCTTGCAACGCCGTGCGATCGGCGGGTTCGAGTTGACCGAATTGCTGGCCCTTGACCTTCCTCAATTCCGCCAGCGTGCTGCGAAGCTGGCCTTCGAGTTCTTCCAACTGAATCGCGATTTCGGGATTGCGTAACCGGACCAACTCTTGCCCCTTGGTGACCTTGCTGTTGCGTTGCACCAAGACGTCGATGACTTCGCCATCGATCGCCGCGAACACCTGGCGACGGACGGTGGGTTCCAAGTTGCCTTCGGCGGAGAGATTGAAATCTTTTTTGATGAAGGTCAGGCCGAGGATCACGGCCAGGACCAACGCGGCGATGCCGATGGTTTTGGGCAGGGTTCGGGCACGCAAGATCCACGTCGCCCGGCCCAGCGCTCGCCAAATCGGCATCAGAAATAGATTGCTGTGCGACTGGGAATTCGCGATCGCCCGCGTCCCGTGTTCATAGACCAAGTCGCAACGCTGCCGAAAAATCTGTTCGGGAATGTCGGTCTCGATCTGCTCGACGATCAACGCGCCGATGACTTCGCCGCGGTGTGCGTCGTCGCGATCGATTTCGCCGGCGGCACCGCTGTCTTCCTCCGCGCCGAGCTTGCGCTGCGGTTCACGCAGCGGCAGCACCGCGATGTTTCGGCCGTAGGACTGGTCGACGTAATCTTCCAGCGCTTCTTCGATTTGGGGCGGCAAGTCCTCGGTCGCACCGTCGTGATAGAGCGGCTCGCCGGCGGCACAGACTCGCGTGGCCAGCTTGTTCAGGGCGGCAACGATGTTCGACCGATTCTCGATCGTGTCCTGGCCGCTGATCGATTCGACTTTGCACTTGCCGCCTTTTTTGATCGCCACGCTGACGCGGTCGCAGCCGATCAAGCGGCGTCCTTCGTTGGCGACCACGTAGGCTGTTTCTTTCAAATCCAACGATTCGTGGGCCGCCCGCGCGAAGGCATCGGCTTGTTGCCAGAGCGTTTGGCGATCACCGAGCGTTTGCAGCTTTTGGCTGCGCAGCCATTCCGCCGCCAACGAGCACATTTGCTCGAGAAAACGCAGGTAACCTCGCTGAGTCTCCGGCGCCGTGTCGGGTCGCTGAAAGACTTCGATCAACCCGTCCTTGTGGCCGTCGTGCGCGAGCGCACCGAGCACCAACAAGTAACGTGTCGGGTTTCCCTCGGCGTCGCCATCGGTCGTGCCGCTGTAGGGCGGAACCAAAACCGATTGGCCGGCATTGGCGGCGCGGCTGATCAGCCGCGAGTGACGCACCGCATCATCGGTGTCGGTCGCCAAAATCGACGGCTCGGCGTTGATCTGGTACTGCAGTTTCAGTTGTTTGTCGTCGTCGAGCAGCCAAATCGCACCGCCCGCGGCGGCCAGGGCCGTGATGATTCGGCTGAGAAGCTCCGGGTAAAACTCCTCGGCGGTCGCGCCGCTCTTGGCGAGCGCCGCGATCTCGTTCACCAAGCCGCGAATCTGCGCCTTGGTTTCTTCAACGGTTTGCTGATTAACCGACATGGATCAGGAGGGGTCTGCGATGAAAAAGGACGAAGGACTGGGGATCAGGCGACAGTAGTAAATCTTAGGAGCCGTTTCCATGTTGACCTGAACGATGCCACGCGAATGCTCGCCAGCGGGGGCGTCGTGTACCGGTTTTGGCGATTCGACTCGACATCATATACAGTTTGTATATGATTGTCCACTGATATGAATGCACCGCAAAGACCACCGAACGCCGATCCCCCGCATCCGTCACCGCCGAACCAGGGCGAGGAAGCCGCGACCGCCGACCCGGGGGAAAACCAACCAGCCCACGAGAAGGGCAGCGAGGCCGTCCTGGCGGCGGCGATGCTGGGCGACCTGAAGCGGGAAATGAATCGTCTGCAACGAGAGATCCGCCTCGCCATCCAGGTTCAACTGGCGAAAATGAGCGGACGGACGCTGGGCAGCATGGAAGCCAATCGCGAATTGGCTCGATCGATCCAAGAGATGCTCGACGCCCACGGCTTGCGGGTGCGTTGCACGCACTGCGGCCATCCGGCGATTCTGCGGGTCTCGCCGCGAGCGGGGGCGGCGGCCGGTGTGTTTGTGTTCGACCACACGATCGACGGGCGTCGCACATTTCACGGCGGCCGGGTGTTGATGCCCGAAATCCGGTTGGTCGCCAAACCGGCCCGCAAACCGCGAGGGGAGAAGAAGGCGGGTTAAAGCGCTGGGCGTGTTCCGCTGTCCTGAAATGCAACGCGGTGAAGTATTGACTCAGCAGATCCCGACTCAATCGACAGCCCGCTCGCGCCCTGCCGCTAAAAATGCTTCCCAGCGACCCCGAAAAGAAAGGGGTAGACCAAGCGGTCGTACAAATGGTTATGATCGCTGCATGAGCCAAACCGAAAACCAATCCGCGTCGGCGTCGAGCGTTTCTCTGCCGTCGCCTGAATCCGCCCGCGAAATGCTGACCGGAGCGATCGAGCAGATTCGCTTTGCACGCCACTACACGCTCGAGTTGCTCGACGCGACGCCGCAAGACCAGTGGTTGACGATTCCCGCCGGCTTGCCGACCAACATTGCCTGGCAAGTCGGGCATCTGACGGTCAGCCAATATGGTTTGTTGATGTTCCGGATCCGTGGCCGCCAGAGCGAAGACCTCGATTTGATTCCGGGTCGATTCCGCAAAGCGTACGGACGCGGGTCGACGCCCAAAGCGGATCCGGCGGGCCAGCCGAGCGCCGAGGAACTGTTGGAGCGACTCGGCCGTGTCTACGAATCGGGACTGCAGGTGTTGGAGTCGGTTTCGCCGGAGGTGTTGTTGGAGCCGATCGACATGCCCTACGCCGGCTATCCGATCAAGTTGGGCGCGATTCTGTTTTGCCCGCTTCACGAACACATCCACGCCGGCCAGATCGGCCTGGTGCGCCGCGCCCTGGGCCTGGATCCGGTCCGCTAGAGCTTGCGAGCTTTCAATTTTCGAGCCTGCGTTGGTCGAGCGGAAAAGGGGTCAGGTACCAAAAACCAAATGGCCGTAGGGTGCTTCGCATTTTTGGTACCTGACCCCTTTTCCGCAGCACCCTCACAGCGTGTCGACGCGGCGGAAGGTTCCGGATTTGAATCGCAGCGGTTGGGGATCGGCGAATCCGAATGGCACATCGGTCAGCACTTCGTCGTACGACCGAACGAACAGGCTGTGGTAGAGTTTCAGGTCGTGACAGAGGATCAAACCGGTCAGCGCGAGGGGCGCGCCGTCGGCGGTGGGTCTGACCAGCAGATTGTCGGTGGTGTACACGATGCCGCGAAACTCGGTGGGAAATCGATCGGTCAACGTGACATTGGCGTCGAATCCCCGGTAGGGCGTCGCCGGCGGATTAAAGTTTGCTCCCAGCGTGGTTTCATCCAACGTCGGCTCGATCGCATCGAATTGAACCTCCGCGTCGGTGACCAGGATGGCTCCCGAATCGCCGGGGGCTTCCCAAGCCAACGCGCCGTTTAAAAAGACGCGACGGGCATCGTGGATCGCCAGCGTGGCGACGATTCGCGCATTGACGATTCGAATGTCGTGTCCCTGCGCATCGATCCAATAGATCCCGTCGGGATCGGTCTCGCCGTAGGGATTGGTGGCCGATGAGAGGACGGACAGCGCGATCGCCCGGACACCGTCATAGGTCGACAGGGCGTCCAAGGGGATCTCGGTTCCGGCCTGCTGATAGCGAGCGACAACGTCGAACACCGGAGCGTCTACGGAGCTGGCGGCGATGTCGCCGCGGATCGGGAACTGGATCGATCCCGAGCATTCCAAGGTTGCGGTGGTCAGGTAGCCGATCGAATTGGTTCGGCAATCATCGAAGACCTGAACCGGTCGTTCACTCACCAACGTCGCGCCATCGTTGCACTCCAGATCATCGAACGTGGTCACGCCGTAGCGCAGCAAATCCAGAGGTGCGAACCCCGTCTCCAACTCCACCGAAACCGCGGCCTGGGCGGAGCCGAACCGCGCGTGCGCGATCACCTGCAGATCATCGAATCGCTCGTCGGCAAGATCCGCATCTTCGTCGCGGACGTTGTAGCGTGCCGCCGCGTTGGCGGCTCCCGCCATGGCACCGTAGTCGATCCACGCCGACGTGGCCCCATGGGTCAAATCCACTCTCCAATCGGGATCCATGGAGAGCTGGACGGAGACGCGATGCAGTTCCGATTCGGCCAATCGAATCGCCGATTCCCGATCGGTCGCCGCACCCTGTGTCTTGATCCGGGCGGTGTCCAACGAGAGCGCGGTCGCCACTGCACCGGCCACGATCAACGCGGTGAACAACACGGCGACGTACAAGTAGCCACCCCGCGCCTTGCGTCGAGTCAGCCGCGTACGACGCGCGATCGTTCGGCAGGGTTGAAGATCACTCAAGGGCACGTGGCGATTCACGGTTCGACCTCCCCTCGCTTCGTTTGACCCTCTAGGCATCAAGTCAAGCGATCCGTTCATCAACGAAGTTAGAGTCACCCTCCCTCTGGGAGGGTGACTTGTTAATTTGGTGCGCATGGCTAGTAAATCGGCGCCGGGGTGTTGCGAAGCGGCACGACGACGTTCAGCCGCCGATCACCGGAGAAACGAAGTTCGACGCGTCGCAACCGTTCAAAGGATTGCGACGTCGATCGGTCCGACGGCGTGATCGACACGATCATGCGGAACGTTTGCGGCGATGCATCCGGGCCGGTCACGGTCACGGCCACCCTGCGAAACTGCGAATTCGCGTCGGAGTCGGTTTGAAAACCGCTGCCGAAACGGCTGAGCGGGGTCACGCTGACATCGACCGCCCAGGCGTCAAAATCAGGGATCGCCCCGCCATCGCGAAACGTCGGCGTGTCTTGGTGAAACCCGTCGAAGTCGTCGACGTCATCAAACGAAGCTCGGTTCGCTGCCGATTCACCCGGCTCGGGACCGAACACGGCTTCGTCAGACGCCTCGCGGAAATCCAGGGTCGAGATCTCGTCCAGATAATAGCCTGCCAACCGCTGGCCTTGGACGGCTTGTCCGGCGGCGATTCGGTTCCGCATCATGTTGGCCGATGCGTTGAGCGAAACCAACATGATCGTCGCGACCAGCGTCAGCGAGACGATGACTTCCAGGATCGACAGACCGATTCGGCGAATCGTTGCCGAGCGGCGATTGGCCGCCGCTGCGTTGGCGCGATGACATTGGTAATCCGGTCGTTGCTTATTCACTTTGCCCCTCCACTTCGACCGCGATGGTGGTCCAGTTGGCCGATTGCTGATGCAGCACGTGCGGGGTGGTCGTCATCGGCGGCATGGGGCCGGTGCGAAAGGCGATGCCCAGCGTGCACTCACCGCTCGTGCCCGGCGAACCGACTTCGTTGACACACTCGCTGAATGACGCGATGCCCAAGGACGTTTGGGGTGACGGCGCTCCGGTCGAAGCAATCAGCTGTAAGTTCAACGTCCGCTCACCGATCGTGTCCGTGTTTTCCAGCGGGCGGGGATAGGTCGACGTGTTTCCGTTGATGGAGGTGCCGAAGCTGGACCCGGACCATCCGAACGGCCAAGACCCGTTGGCATGTTCGATGGCCAGCACCGCCGCCACCACGTCACCGCCCCAAAAGAAATTCAGTAGGTAGGCGTCCGGAGTCGACGTGCTCATCCATTGGCCGTGCAGATCCAGCAGGATCCCTGCGTTGAAGGAGTAATCCAATTGCTGCCAACCACTCGGCGCGGGGTTGACGAAGAACGCATTCCGAGACGCCACGACCAGCAGCAGTAAATCACCGGGACGCGCGCCGTCGGGAATTTCGATCGTCAACGACGAAGCCGAGCCTCCGGTGGTCGTGGCCGTCACCACGTCGCGAATCCGCGGGCGCCGCAGATTCAGATTGGAAGTCGCCGCGGTGTACCCGTCGACGTAGTGATTGACCGTCGGTGCCTGCGGATCGAGCTCGGTGCTCGTGCCCCCGCTGACGTTGCGCATCAACCCGTCCATGTACGCCTCGTATTGCAGCGACTGGGGTTGGTTGGACAAATCCGGTCGCTCGATGGACACATCGTACCCGCTCATGCTGTCGATGCTCGTCGCGTAACGTAGGTCGTGTTGCAGGCGATCCAGGATCACGCGGTCGCGGGTCCGCTGGCCGTCTTCATCGGTGGGCTCGATCAGCGAGGTTGAAATCACGACCGAGGCTGCCAAGCCGAGCATCAGTAGACTTGCCGCCGTCATCGCGGCAAGCATTTCAATCAGCGTGTATCCGCCCCGAGCGTGAACCGACTGGCTCGATCCGGTTGAGTTTCGCCATCGCGAGGAAACACGTGCGCAAGCCCGCGCCGGGGCTCGCCAAGACTCTGGTGGATGACTCACCTGTCGGTTACTCCTCGGGGCTCGAAAACGCATCTTCGTCCGGATTGTTGACCTCCGTGATGGCTGCATTTCCCGGCCCCGCACCGAAGCGTATCTCGTAGGCGACCGCGCGTGTGCCGATGACGATGACACCGTCGCCGAGCGGAGTTCCACCGACGTGGGGCGTGCCTTCCAAATCAAAGGTGACCGAGGTCGCCGAATCGAACGACGCCTTGATCTCCAAGCCGTCATCGAACCGATCCTTGATCAACACCGACAGCGGCACACCGACCTGGTCGGGGAAATCCACATCGGGACTCCAAAACCGATCGCCGGTCGCGTCGACCGAAAGCGTTACCGATCGGCCTTCATTGATCGCGGTGTTGCGGACGTAGTCGACATAACTGGCCAACTGGATCGCCGCGTGACGCGCCTTGCGCGCGTGCAGTGCCCGGGCGAAACGCGGCACGCCAACGACGGCCAACAACCCCATGATCGTGACGACCACGGTCAGTTCAACGAACGTCATTCCACGTCGAGAGCGATGCATCAAAACCGAAGGGCAGGCGGGGACGAAAGCGGGATCGACCGATCGGTGACCGGATCGGCAATCCGTCGGACAGAAAAACCTACGTCAACGACGGGCGCCACCGACCCTCTTCTTGTCCCGCAACTCCGCTTTGTTTCCCCAGGGCCTCCCCCGGATGATTGTCACGATCCGATCGATCGTTGCAAACGATCGGTGTGATGCTCCGACCCAAGGATCGAACGGAAAATAAGTGGGATAGGCTTCCAGCCTGTCGGCTCTGGAATGACAGGCTGTAAGCCTATCCCACTTTTCAGATCCGACACTTATTTTCCGTGCGCTGCTACGTGGTCACGCGGCTGCCGTCCCACCAGGCGTCGTTGCGGTTCCAGACTTCCTCGGGGATGTCTTCCTGAGCCGCTTCGCCTTCATACAGCTCGTCGTTGACGGCGCGGTGGGCGGCCCGCAGCGTTTCGGCGGCGCGCTCCTCGGTGCTGATGCGTCCGTCGGCCGGTTCGCGCTGGAACCAAGCCCAGCCGATGGAGGGCGATGGAGCAACCGGCTGGTCGTCGACCTGGCCGTCCTCGTCCTCGAACTCGTCGGGCTCGTCCTCGATGTAAACCTTCTTGACCACGGGTTTGGGCTTGCGCTCGGCCGGCGGACGAGGTTTCTCGACGACTTTGGCTGCCGGTTGGGGCCTGGCTGCCGGCTGGGGCTTCGCTGGCGGCTCGACCGCCGCGACCGGTTCGGGTTCGGCGACCGGTTCGGGTTCAGGTTCGGGCTCAACAACCGGTTCGGGTTCGGGTTCAGCGGCGACCGGCTGTTCCGCTTCCGGCTCTTCGGCCTCAGCCTCGGCGTAGACGTCTTCGTCTTCGATGTCTTCGTCTTCCTCGTAGTGTTCGTCCTCTTCCGGGATCAGGATCGTGGCCCGGCCCGGGACTCCTTGGGGCGGCAGTTGGCGGACTTCGACATCGATCGAATGGAAGATGTCCACGATGTGGTCGTGGCAGGTGAACATCATGACTTGATGTCCGAGTTCGGCGAACGTCTTGAGCGTTTCGGCGGCGTGCAAGGCGCGATCGCCGTCGAAGTTGACCAGCACGTCGTCGAGGATCAGGGGCAACATCACACCGCGTCGCGCGTAGGCCGCGGCCAGCGACAACCGCAGCGCGATGAAGACGGCCTCGCGTGTTCCCCGGCTGAGCACTTCTAACGAAATCGGGTTGCCGTCGGCGGCGTCGATGTTGAGCTGATTGGTGCCCAAGGGGGTCCAAATCCGCGTGTATTTTCCGTCGGTCAATTGGGCCAAGAACGAGGACGCTTCCCGTAACGTTTCGGGTTGGCGTTCGCGTTCAAATTTGCCGCACACCTCTTCGACCAGGCAACTCGCGGTGGCCAGCGTTTGCCAACGCTGCGCCAGCGTCTGGATCTTGCGATTGACGCAGCCGAGTTCCAGTTGGGCGACCATCAAACGATTATCGTCGGCCAAATGTTTCATGTCGGCAGCGCATTCGCCGATCTGGGTCTGCAGGGTCGCGATTCGTTGCTGCGTTTCCGCGGTTCGCGAAGTCAGCGTTTCCCATTTGCGTTCCAGGTCGGCTTGGGTCGTGCCATCGATTTCCTGTTTCACCGCGTCATAAGAAAGATTGCCGGTGATCATCGACCGGATCTGTTTATCGACCGCCGCGTGCTGGTCCTTCAGTTGCGCCAAACTGGCCTTGCTGTCGACCATTTGATAGAACTGTTCGGGCGTGGCGACGCCGCATTTGGCCCACAGGGCGCGACGTTGCTGTTCGCCGCGTTCGATCGCTCGGGAATAGGAAGCGTGTTGTCGTTTAAGCTGTGCATCCTGTTCCTTGAGGTCTCGGCGACGTTTGATCCAATGCCGTTGTCGCTGGATCTCTTCTTGAAGGTGGTTCAACTGTTCCAGCGGACCGACGCGACTGGCGCGGCGCAGCGGAGATTCCGAATCCACAGCCTTGTCCCGCGGTGCGTCTTCGGGGACGGTTTCGACGCTGGCTTGCTGCTGATCTTTTTCGCTGATCTGGAGCGATTCCAGATAAAGCGATTCGATCCGTTTGGCGATGCCTTGGCGTTCCCGCTGGCGTTGGTCTTTTTCGTCCTGCAATTCTTCCAGCCGCCGCAGACTGCCCTGCAGGGTTTCGTATCCTTCGCTCAGCTTGCGGACACTGCGGGGTGACATCGATTCGGCGAGCCCGAGTTTTCGGAGCGTGGCCGACCACTCACGGCGGGCGGCTTTCAAGCTATCGGCTGCCTTGACCGCTTTGGCCCGCGACGTTTCATAGGCCTGTTTGGCCGCGGCGTGGGAATGGTAGGACGGCATGCTGGCTTCCAGATCGTTGAGCAGCAGTTCGGCCTGGCGGACGCGGAATTCGATCGGTTGGCTGCTGCCGGGCAGCTCCGATTCGACATCGTCCTGTTCCGCCTCCAGCTCGCGGATCTGCTTTCTCAGCATGTCGATTTGACGGTCGCAATCTTCACGGTCGACGGCCGTGGAGCGATGGTTGTTTTGTTTGCTGAAGAAATACAGCGTGATGGACATCAATCCGAACAGCATCCAGACCATGCCGGCGGTCGGCGTCGGCTCACCCGCCAAGAACCAGTTGATCCCCAAGAAATGGGAAAACGCCACGATCAAACAACAGCCGCCGACGACAAAGGGCAGCCCCATCAACAGCAGACTGTCGATCGGCAAGACTTCGGCGGTCGACAGGTCGACCGATTCGTTCTCAAGTGATCGATAGTGGCGTTTCAGTTTTTCGATGTGTTCGCCCAGCTGCAGCGCGCGGCGAAGCGAAGCCAGGTGCTCGTTTTCCTGGCGGATCGCCTGCTGCAAATCCGTGGCCCGCGTGCGTTGCAGGACTTCGCCGAGTTCCTCGTCGAAGTGCTCCATGCGTTTTTTGTGTTCGACGCCTTCGCCCCGCGCCTGTTTGAGCAGAAACAAATGCTCTTTGACGCGTTTGGCAGGTCCGGCCAGGGCGGCCAGGGTTTGGCGTGACAGATCAGGCATCTGCGACGCGTCGCCGTTGATCAGCGCGTCGCGGTCCTCGTCGCTGAGCCCCAGTTGCTCGGCGTCCGCGAGTAACTGATTGCGGGCTTTGGTGATTTGCGTGTCGACCTTTTCGATTTGCTCTTCTAAGGCTTCGACCCAAGTCGCCTGTTCGGTCGCCGCTTCGATGCGGCCTTGCAAATCGAGCATGCCGGCGCTGACGGGCAACTGCGCGGCCTTCTCGCGAAGCGATCGGCGTTTCGCCTTCACTTCTTCCAACTTGCCGCGACGATCTTGGATCATCGCTTCGATTTGCACCAGTTGGCCCGGTGCCTCGTCCGGCAGATGTGTTTCGGCTTCGATCGCCGCGATTTCGCCGACGATGCGTGTTCGATCGGTCCATTGATCAAACACGCTGATCGCCGCTTCGACGTGTCGCGACTCGCGTTCCCAGGCCGTGATCCGAGCCGCCAGATCGTTGATTTCCTTTTGCTGGGTTTGCCGCAAGCTGGCCAGTTCACTCCAACGCCGACTCTGGCCGGTCAATCGTTGGACCTCGTCTCGCAAGCCTTCCCGACGTCGAATCAAGGCTTCCAGTTTATCCGCATCGGCTTTGGAGTTTTGGGAGCCATGACCGACCAGGGATTTGCGGCCGTCGCGCAAGGATCGGATCACGTCGACCAATGAGACGCGATCCAGCCCGCTGGAAAGTTTGTACAACTCGTCCGCCGCGGCGGTGTCATCGAGCGTGTTGAGTTCTTGCAATTCGCGCATCCCGATCGCGAACACGTTGGTGAAGATCGGTTCGTCGATCTGACCGAGCAGCATGCTCAATCGGTGCTGGCCTTGCGCCAGGCCGTCCTGCCCGGTGACCGCCAGCTGGCCGACCACGTTTTCGTCGGTCATCTTGGCGTGACGTCGGATTTGATAGCCGCCACCCGGGCCGGTGACACGAATCGCTCCACCGGGCGTTCCGCCGTAAATCGGCGGCAGGTACTTGTCGCGACGTTCGGCCGTGAATCCGTACAGCATCGACCGCAGGAATTGCATCACCGTTGTCTTGCCGGCCTCGTTCGGCCCGTAAAACAACGTCATGCCGTCCGGTAGTGAATCGATGCTCAGCCCCGTCCAAACGCCGAAGCCATCGATATTCAGGTCTTTGACTTTCATGATTGATTCACCCAATTCGGCTTGCCGCCACGGAGCAGTTCGACGCCCAACAGCGTCGCTTGGTCCAACGTTTCGATTCGACGCGTCTGTGGAATTTCGGCCAGCAACGTCGTCGTGCTGGCCGGCAGTCCCGGATGTTCTTCGGTCATCGGCAACAGATTGGCCGCCGTGCTGTCGCCCTTACGATGCTCGGCGGCGATCCGCAGATAGTCACCCAAGATCGTGTCTTCTTCGTGCCACGACTTGGGGTACTTCTGGGGCGGATGGATCCGCAGGGACGTCGACCAAGCGGCCGGCGCCCCGTGTCCGTACTCGCGACGCACCCACTCCAACAACGCTTCGCCGTCACCGATCGCGATCAACGACTCGCCGCTGTCGGCGGTGATGTCCCAGCCGATGATCAGGTGCCGGCCGCCGGCGTCGTGCTGCAATCGCACGATCCGTTCGCCGAGCAAGTTTTCGATGCTGCCGACCGCAGCGATTTCGTCCGCCCTCAAGCGGACGTTGCAGTAACGGAATTGATCGGCGGGCATCTCGCTGACCCGAACATTTCGCTCGGCGTCGACGTCGATGATGGAGAACCCGTGCGAACCGGGTTCGCTCAATGATCGGCCTTGCGGTGAACCGCTATAAACCGCTCGGATCTCGTCATCGGACTTTAGCTCCAGACGATTGTGTTTGCCGCCCAGACACCAAAAATCGAATCGAGCCTCCTCCAGCATCTCCAACGATGCATCGCCGTGGCCGACCCCGATCGCGAATTCTTCGCCGGCTTCGCATTCAAAGCCCGGCACGTGCAGCGACGCTCGGCCGTCACTGCCGCGGCCGATCAGACGACAGATCGTCCGCCCGCCGCGAACCACTTTGATGTCCGTCGCATGGTCCTTGGGAAACAATGTCACGTTCGGCGGGATCACCACCGCCTCGGGCCACTTTTGAGGATCGTCCACGTTGCCCGCCGCCCAATAGACCGGTGTGTCGGCAGCGGCCAGTTTTTCGAACTGCTCCAACAACAGGTTCATTCCGTACGGCCCGGCGGCCTGGGGATTGAGCAGGTCGCCCGATAACACGACAAAATCAATGTTGTTGGACAGCGCAGCGGCGAACACGGCCTTGACGGCTTCGTGGGGCGCAGTGGCCATTTGATCGCGCAGCGGTGGAGGCAGCTCATCCAAATCACCGAGTGGACTTTCCAAGTGAAAATCACTGGCGTGGATGAATCGAAAAGATTCGCCCGGCATCGGTTCCCTCCGTTAACGCATGGAGCGTGTTCGCTTCATTGATCGATGGGGCGGAAGACTCTCGTAGCCTTCGTTGATGCTCCATCACCAATCCCTCGTCCGCGGCAAGAACGAACAACGTGTTCGCCCCTTTCCACCGCCCGATTCGTGAAACAAACCAGGCTCTGTCGGCCGCGCGGTCCTGCGAGTTTAGCGAAACGACGAAAAAATCACCAATCCAGTTTCCCGCACTCCGAGGGCAATTCCGTGAAACAATCGACACGCTTGATTGCTAGCAAAATGTGCGGCGTGCCGTGCGAGATGGCGTGGAGCGTTTGTAAAGTCACCCTCCTGGCAGGAGGGTCGAGCGCAGCGAGGGGAGGTCGAACGGTCAATCGCCACGCTCACTTCACTCTTGATGAGCGAACCCATCATTCCTGGCGTCTGGAACGGGACTGCAGCCACGCCGCGTATTCGCCAATGCTGATGCGTCCGTTTTCGTCGGCATCGGCGACTGCGGGCGATTGCAGCATTTTCTCATATTCCTCCGGCGTCAGTTCTTGATCCCCATCGGTGTCGTAGCGGCCGATGATTCGTTTGGCGTACGCCACCATTCTCGAGTCCAGGCCCTCCACGCCCAGCTTTTTTTGCTCGGCCAGCTTGCGCGATCGTTGATTCAACTTGCGTACCTGTTCCATCAAATTTGGAATCCAACCCATCACATAGACTGCGACTTCGGGATCACCACTCTTGGCGAGTTCCATCAACCGTGGCAACGTGGCTTCGGTGGATGATCCGACAATGTCCACCAGTGGTAGCACACTTTTTGGATCATCGGTTTGCCGCAGGCGCTCGTTGACCAGCCGACTGGTTGGATCGGGATACCGTCGCAGAACCTGCTTCAACTGGCTTCGCAGCCTGGAATCGGTTTTGGAATCTTCACACTCAAGGTAACACTCAAAAACAAGCTCGGCCTGTTCCCGTGGTGCCAGCGTGCACAAGGGAAGCAGCTTGATGGCGCGAGAGAGCTCCTCCACGTTCCACTGCTCCGGGTACGATGCGTTTTGCATCGACTGACGGACGATCGCGTCAAACCGGGCATCGACATAGCCTTGCCGCAGTGCCAGGTCGATCGCCTGATCCTGGTAGGCGTCCGATGCGTCGGCCGCGCGGGCGCAGATCAGCTCGCGGTAGTCCTTCTCCACCGCATCCACGACAGACGTTGTGGCGGTCGCTTCCTCCGACGTGGGTGCAGACTCCAACACCTGAGCGCCGCAGTGGTCGGCCCCGGTGAGTAGGGACCCGAACAGTAGGGCGATCGACATGGCGGCACAGGAGATAGATTGATGCATCGAAATCCTCGCGTGGCGTTGGAAAGCTATCGGGCTGGTTCATTGTAACCCGTACGGAAAACGCCAGGAGAGTGGCGTAAGCTTCCAGCTTGCGTTTGACGAGTGAAACGAGACGGCAAGCTGGAAGCTCACCCCGCTTTTGGTGCATCGCAAAGCACCTGGGCAAAGCGTCACCTATCCAAGACCTTGCCATAGGCATCGACCAGCGGCGGTTCGTCGACACCCGCCATCGCTCGATCGATCACGGCTTGCAACTCGGCTCTGGCCACACGATCCTTTTCGTCGTCCTGTTGGACCAAGGTCTCCTTCAGTGGCAGTTCCCCGATGCGAAACAACCGTCCGTCGCGGAACAGCTTGTGGGTCTTGTTGAGTGCGAATACGTGGCGGCTGAATTTTTCTTTGTCCCAGCCTGGACGCGGGTCATACCAAAAGAACGCGGCGTCGCGTCGTGGCGTGGGCTGGCCGACCAACTGGGGCACAAAACTGACCCCGTCCAAGTGCTTTCCCGGTTGCTTTTCGACTCCGGCCAAATTCAACAGGGTCGGATAAAAGTCCGAGGCTTCGACGATTCCATCGACAACGGCGGGCTTGTAACGGTCCGGGCAATGCACGATTAGCGGCACGTGGATGCCGGTTTGGGTCGGCAGCGCTTTTCCTCCCGGGATCGAACGGCCGTCTTTCATTTTCGAGGTGACTTTCAGGTGCGTGCCGTTGTCGCTGTAAAAGATCACGATCGTTTCGCGAGCGAGATTCCGCTGGCGCAAGCCACGCATTAGGTTTCCCATCGTCGTGTCCATGTACTCGATCATGTCGCTTCCGTAACGCAGATGTTCTTCCTGCGGTTTGCTGGGATCCCAGTCGGCCGAGTGGGGCGTCGGTACGAAGGGCCAGTGCGGCAGTGCCATCGGGTAGTAGACGAACTTCGGCTTGTCGGTTGGCCGGTCGAGGAAGGCGAGGATCTTTTCGACCCAAACATCTTCGCCGTAGCGGCCGTCGTACTTCTTGAGTGTCCCTTCGCTGCCGCGATTGCCTTCCAGCATCGTCGGGTTGGCGTAGCGAGATCCCTTGTCTTCGGTGTGCAGGGCATGGAACAACGCGTATTGATCGAATCCGGCATCTTTGGGATGCATGCCCTTGCCGCGTCGGGCCTCGGCGCCCGGCAGGTCGGGCGGGTCATAGGATTGCAGTTGCCACTTGCCGAAAATCCCGGTCGCGTATCCGGCATCGGTCATCGCGTGACCGAACGTTCGTTCGCGAGGATCAAGGATTCCGAAATAAGTCCAGTTGCGATGATTGTCCTTGCCGGTCATCAACTCCACCCGCGTCGGCGTGCACAGCGGTTGCGAGTAGGCGTGTGTGAAGCGAACCCCGTTGGCCGCCATTTCGTCCAGATTCGGAGTTCGGTACGACACGCCCCCGTAGCACCCCAGTCCCTCGATGCCGACGTCGTCAGCCATGACCAAGATGATGTCGGGCTGTTCGGCTTGGGTCCAGGAAGAGAAGAGACCGCCGCCTAGAACGGCAAACAGAACAAGCAAACGTAGCATTCGTGATCTCAATCGACGCGAGGAAAGGTCGGGGAAAGGGGCCATCATGACCGTGCTGGTCCCCGGCCGGACGAAAGCGTCTCATTCTACTCCGTGACGGAACTTCATGGCGCAGTGTTCGAGGCATCTGACCATTCCATTCGCAATTTGTTCCTCCGTGATATACTGGTGATGGCATCTATCAAGCACCTGCTCGCCCCGTTGATTCAATGTCTGCTGTCCCAAAATACATTCCGCGATACACCGTTGATGACTACGCGACCTGGGAAGGCGACTGGGAGCTTTGGGAGGGGATCGCCGTGTCGATGAGCCCCAGCCCCTTTGGAGTCCATCAACTGGTGCTGTTTAATCTCGCGGCAGAACTCCGAACGCAGTTGCTGGCCCAGGATTGTGATGCGGTCGTGCTCGGCGTAATCGACTGGATCGTTTCACGCGACACCGTGGTCCGACCCGACGTCGTGGTGCTGTGCGGTGGTGTTCCTGAGAAACACATTGAAACGACACCCGGATTTGTCGCCGAAGTCTTGTCCGCTTCGACGGCCGAGCGCGACCGGACCTTCAAACGCGATCTGTATGAAGAACAAGGCGTCCCGGTCTACGCGATCCTGGATCCAACGCTCAAGACGGTCCAGATCTACCGGCGCAGCAACGATGGCAAATGGAGCCAAGAGTCCGTCGTGGATCAGTTCGCGATCACGCTATGCGAAACCTGTACTGTGACCGTTCGTCTGGCCGACCTATTTTGATCTGTTCGAAACCGCGACCGGGTGTGCTGAAAACGCGGGTTAGGCGATCGCAATTTTATCTTTGGTCACGCGGAGGACGCGTTCGCTAAGCGGGTGCGACTGGCGGCGGGCATCCATCGCGACGGTCTGACTGAGTTGTTGGTGCAAGTCGTCGTCGACCGTCATCGGCCAGGCGATCAGGAAGTCGCGGTTGGGCACCCCGACGTAGACTTCGCCGTCTTCGTCGCCGGTCAACTCGGAGATGATCTTGGCGCGGATCTCGGGGATCAGGATCCTGGCCGCGTCATAGCCGTCGCCGGTTTGGATCGCCACCAGTGGAGCCGGCCCGGGCATGACGGTCATCGGTAACGTCGGGCTGGACGTCACGATGTTTAGCTTGCCGAGTTCGATCGCATCGACTGCCGATTGGCCCCAGCGTTCCAAGTCTTCGTTGCTGATGTAGGCATAGCCGGTGTCACAATCACTGACCAGGCTGGAGTGCACGTCATCGGCGAACGGAAACGTGATCGCGCGACCGACATCGGTGACTTTCGCGCTGACCAATTGAACTCTCAGCCTCGGTTTGACGTCTTCCCAGGCCTGCGGGATCGCTTCGGCGGCGCCATCGATCAGTTTCAACGCACCGGCGAATTTCTCGATGATCACCTGATCAAACGCTTCGTCGGGCATCGGGGATTGTTGAAATTGCGCCCACAAGTTGCTCATCCCAAATTTTGCCGATCCGTCCGTGATGACGCCCAACTCCTCGCCGAGACGAAAACCGCGCGTCGGAAATTCGCGCTGGATGACCGAGAGGACGCGATTTGTGAAGGCTTCGAGCATGGGGGAGTCCAGCCTGGCGAAGAGGAGTCATTGGCAAACCGAGAGCCAAATTCTAACGCGCGCTGTCGCGAATGTCACAGTTCGATAAGAACGGGTCACCGAAACGCCCTAGCGGGCGATTTCGTATTAATCTATCACCTTGCGGTGATTCGTGCGATTCACGACGCAAAGGCAAAACACCTCCTGTCCCACCATCTTGATGCTCCGCCGACGACGAAAACGATTCCGTTTTGAAACACTCGAATCACGACGACTGCTGGCCGCCGATCTGGATCAGGGCGATTGGATTGATCCGGCCACGGCACCCCCGCTTGAATCGGGCGTGACCGGCGTGGACCAATGGAGGATGGGGCCGTTTGAGCAGCAGGTGCAATTGACGTCGAGTGGTCTGGACGCGCCGGCGCAACAGACCGCAGGTTTCGAAACGGTGCTCAGCAATGGTCCATCCGACAACCGGGTAGACATCGTGATCCTCGGTGACGGATACACCGCAGCGCAGATCGACAACGTTTATCTCAGTCACGTCAACGGAATGTTGGAATACCTGTTTAATGCGGGGCAAGATCCCTACCCGCGTTACGCCAACTTCTTCAATGCCCATCGCATCAACGTCATTTCCAATCAGTCCGGTGCCGATGAACCGCCCAACGGGATCTTCGTCGACACGGCATTGGATGCCTACTATTTTTGCGGCGGGACGGAACGGTTGATCTGCATCAACAACACCAAGGCCAACGCGGCAAAGAATGAGGCGCTGGCCGGCGCGGGATTCAGCGCCGAGATGCAATTCGTTTCCGTGAACGATTCCAAATACGGTGGCAGCGGAGGCAGCTACGCGGTCTTTGCCGGAGCCAACGGATCGGCAAACGAACTCGCCTTGCACGAAGTCGCACACTCGTTCAACGACCTGGCAGATGAGTACGGTGGAAGTCCACTCTACACCGGAGGCGAACCTCGGGAAGTCAACGTTACCACCGATCCGCAAGGTGCGAAGTGGCAACGGTGGGTCGGATATGACCAGCCCGTCATCGGCACGATCGGCGCTTATGAAGGGGCGCGCTACTTCAATCAAGGTCTGTATCGTCCCTCGAACAATTCCAAGATGCGTAGCCTGGGGCGGCCCTTTGATGCGGTCAGCCGTGAAAAGATCATTTTGGACATTTATGACCTGGTGGACCCGATCGATGATTGGTCCGACAACGCTCAGACGATCCGAGACACTGCGCCCGAATTGTGGGTGCAGGCGATCGACTGGCAGGTCCAAAAGGTTCAGTGGTCCGTCGATGGGGTCGAGGTGCCGGGGGCAACGGCGGGGACCTTTAATCTTCGCGACGCCGGATTCGGCCCCGGCGTCTACGACGTTTCGGCGCGTGTCTATGACCCGACCGATTGGGTTCGCGGCCAACGATCAACGCTGGAGCAAACGATCGGCTGGACCGTCGAAGTGCAGGCGCCCCCTGGGGTGCAAAGTGTACAGATCAACCACGGTGACCCCAGTCGTTCGCTCGTCACCTCGGTGCAGGTCGCGTTTGATTCGATTGTCGACGTTTCCGCCTCCTCGTTTTTGCTGACCCCTCGCGGGACACAACAATCCATCGCGTTGGACGTCACGTCGTCCACCACGGCGACCGGTACCGTGGCAGATCTGAGTTTCCGGCCCGGCCCGTTCGTGCTCCAGCGTCCGGCTTCCGGGCTGCACTCGTTGCTCGACGGCAACTACGAACTGCGGATCATCGCGTCGGCCGTCACCGCCACCGCGGGCGGTGATCCGATGCCCGCCGATGTGCTGTTTGGGGACCAAGTGGCCGACGCGTTCTTCCGGTTGTTCGGCGACCGCGACGGCAACCGCAAGGTCGATGGCCAAGACTATGGCCGGTTCGGACAAGCCTTTCTTCAGGATCCGACAAGCGGGACATTCGACCCCTGGTTTGACAGGGACGGCGACGGCGACGTGGACGGAGAGGACTACGGCCAGTTCGGGTTGCGGTTTATGAAAACCATGCCGTTTTAAGCCCGGGAGCGCTCACTTGGTCTCGACCAGCACGCGGGCAACGTCGATCGGGGCGATGCCGGATCGGTCCAGTTCTTTCTGCAGCTTCGGCGTCATCGGATCCTGCGTGATCTGAACGCGAAAGTCACGTCGGCTGGAGGGTTTCAGGCCGCAGGCAAAACTCGTTTCGCTGCGTTCGGTGGGAGTCAATTGGTCCAGCATCAGGGTCAAGATCGGGAGCGGATCGCACTTGCCGACGATCATGATCTTGCGGTTGTCCCGAAGCAGGCTGACCGTCTCGCGGGCGATCCAGTTGACCGCGTGTCCCGGCAATCGCGGGGGTTTGGAATCGGTGAAGTCACTGGTCGGTGGTTGCAACGACAAGGGGCGTCGGGTCAAGGTAACCGTGGGCAGCGTTTCATCTCGATCGATTTGCAAGATCAGGTTTCCCAACGCGAGCGCCGTGCGGGCGGCGTCGACGGCGTGGAATTCGTAAGCGACAAGCTGCTTGCGGCTCATCACCAGCGCGGTGGTCACCACCGCCAGCCCGCCCCGTCCGCTGTATTCCGGACCGCCATGCACGCTGCGTGCGACGGCATAGAAATAATCCGACAGGGGGAAAAAGCTCAGGCCCCAGGCGTCTTGGGCGACACCGTCGGAGTCGACTTCGAGCGAGTTGTGGGACGGCGCCCACTTGCAAAACTCGCTCGACGCCGTGGCATCCACACCGGGAGACTTCCCGATGATCTGGTACCCCTTCATGCGACGACGCTTGAGCGAACCGTAGCTGATCTGTTCGACTTGCATTTCGATTAGCTGTTCTGGATGGCCCAGTGCAAGGGTTCAATCACGCCGCGGGGCTGGATGTGAAACGGCACCCGTGCCACGCCACCGACATCATTGCTGAGCAACGCCGACGAACCGACGACGCTGGCACTGAAGACCGCGTGGCGCGGGAAGTTGTGTTGGCAATAATCCATGAAGCGGGGCATGTTGTTGGTCATGAACCGGCGCGGGTCCGCCGCCGCTTCGGGACAGGTGTCCGATTTGGTAAACACGATGGCGACCGCCGGCGTCAGATCACGCGATTTGCCCAACTCGGAAAGCGCTTGTTGCTGTGAGATGTACGAGCCCAGCTTCATCGCGAACAGGTCCTCGCGGGCGCCGTTGTCGCGAACCTCGGCCGAATCGCACAACAACAAGAACGCCGAGGTGCGCTGAACGATATGGCTGACGGCGGCGTAGGTCCCCGGTTGTTCCAATTCGGTCGCGATGGCTTCACCGGCAAAATCCGGCGCGACAAAGTCCACCTGTTTCTCTTTCCGCTGAGACGAATCGGTGACGACGCAGTGCAACCATTTCCAGAGGTCGGATTCGTTCGGCGTCTTTTCGGGAAAGCGTCGTTCCTCAAGCGCCGAGACGACCTGCTCCTGGAGCTTGATTGAAAAGGCACCGTTGGGAACGCCTTTGAGATTCTTGGCACCTCCACAAAGCATATCCAACAGCAGCCCCAGATAGACCGTCTTGCCGGCGTTGCTCGGCCCGACCACCGAAATGAAATGCGGCTTGGCGTGTCGCTGGGACACCGATCGCGTGATTTCGGCCGGCGTCTGGCACTCTTCGCAATAGTCATCCAAGCTGGTCATTTGGGCGTCGCAACAGACGCAAGGAGGCGCGTCTTGGTAACACAACGCCGTGTTGTAGCCTTCTGCCTTACTCATTGTTTTCTTTTATCATCGAGGCGTGTTTCAGGGGACGGTTTTTCAGGGGCCAGTGTTTCTGCGGCCAGGTGGGGCAAATCCGGGTCAGGCGTCGGCCGCTTGCATCTCCTCGTCACCGTGCGGATCGAGCCCTTCGGCAGAAAAGCAACATCGAAAGCCGACGTTGTTTTTGCGGGCCAGGAGCGTCTGGGCGCTGCGACTTTGGCAAGTCGTGTGTGAATGGAAGTAGCTGTCAAACGCACCGCCGCGGACCTCGGCCATGGGGTCGGTCATGTGGACGGTGATCTCTTCGGTCGCGGCCAATAGATACTGGGTGTTCATCCATTCCCAGACGTTCCCGATCAATTGGCGAATGCCGTTGGGTGTGTTGCCGCCCTGGCACTCGTGGACCGAGACCGTTTGGTGCCGGCCCGACGCCCAGGTGTTGGCAAATTGCGGATCGAAGGAATTGCCCCAGGGATACTTCGACTCCTTCAGCGAATCGCTGCCGGTCGCTCCCCACGTTCCGGCCCGCTGCCATTCGGCGCTGGTCGGCAACCGTTTTCCGACCCATTGGGCGTAGGCGTTTGCTTCGTACCAGGAGACCCCAACGACGGGATGCGCCGCGGTCGTTTTGGCGGGTTGCCCGTTTTCCCAAAACGCGGGCCCGGGTTGCCCGGTCTTGTCGACGAATTGGAGCACCGATGCAAGGATCTGCTCGGGCCACAGCGAGACATTCTCGTACCCGCCGGCTTGGACGAAGCGTTGAAAGTCGGCATTGGTCACGCACCACCGATCCAGGTAGATCGAATCGGTTTGGCTGGTGCCGACGACCTGTGGGACGAGCACGAATCCTTCCTCGGATGTCGTGGCGTATTCCCCACAGAGTGTGACGTTGCCGCCGGGCACGTATGCCATGTCGTGATCGATCGCTTTCCAAGCGTACCGCAACGAGTCGGGATCAAACGCGATCCCGTCGGCCGGGCGGACGATGTGAGCATACTGTCGCTCACGCACCAGCTGGCGGATGTCGGGTGGCGCGCCGGGGAAATCCAAGATCGGTGGCCCGGCGGCGGCGGCATCAGGCTTGGCGGCCGAAAACGACGCGCGAAACGCACTCAGCGGCCGGCTGAAAAAGGTGGCAAAAGGCACGATAGGCTCCAACGGTTAGTTCGAATGGCTGCGGTTTGATCGGATCGCACGTTGCATGCGTTTGAATTCTTCAATCTTCTGTTGCCGGGCGGCTTCGGCATGCTCCAGCGCGGCTTGCGGGTCTGGTGCTTGGGTGTGGTTTCCCGGACAGCCGGACGCGGGCTGGCCGGGCAAGATGGGCGCATTGCCCACCGGCATCGCATTGCCCACCGGCATCGCATTGCCCACCGGCATCGCGGGTGGGCCCCCGATGGCATCCGCGGGCGGCGATGCGTTGGGACGGCAGACGGGAACGTTGACGTTGACCGGCGGGGGTGCCGCCGGCATTTGCCCGTGCATCGCGGTCGGGGATTGCAGGGCCGGATCGCGCGGCGGTTCTGCCGTCGGGGCGATCTGGGGGGGCCCTGCGCTCGGCGGCTGGGGATGCCCCGGGGCTGCCGGAAGCGTGACGGCGGGAACACCAACCTGCGCCGAGGGGACGACCGGACCGATGCCCGGCTTGTTGGCCGCGGTCGCCGCGGCGCGGGCACCTTGAATCGCCTTCCTGCGTTCCGACTCGACTTCCAACCAGGCTTCGGTCAGCCGTTTGGACTGGTCCCGCAGCCCTTCCTCCTTGGCCGCGGTCCGTTTGCTCCATTCGGTCTTCTGTTGATCCAAACGAGCGATCGCACCGGCCAGTAGCGATTCGCGCTCGATCAATTGGCTCGACCGATGAATGAGTCTGCGGATCCGACCGATCCAACCTCGCGCGAAATGCTCCACGTCAAAAACGATGGAACCGATCGCTTCGGCTTGCGAGTGGTCCGACGGTGGCGTCACCGGGGGCACGCCCGCTGCTGGCGAGTCACTTCCGCCGCCCAGGGGCGACGGAGCAATCATGTCGTTTCGGTCGGTCATAGCGATTCAAAGTGGAGGTGATTACGACGAAGTCTTCCTGGGCGTCTTAGTACTCGTCATCGACGCGTTTCCAGAGATTGGAGATTCGGCCCAGCAGAGACTCTCCTTTCTGTTCACGCTCGACCTTTTCTTCCTCGTGGATCTCCCGCAGATGCTGTCGCAGGGTTTGCAGCTTGTAGGCGAACTCGCGGTCCGGATGCTCTTTGGTGGCGGCATCGCCGTCGATTTCCTGGAGCTGCTTGGAGAGCTGGAATCGCATGCGTGAAACCGATGCTTTCTCCTGGGCCAATTCGGCGCGCAGTTCCTGCAGCGACTCCGGCTCTTCGGTTTGCAATCGCTCAATCTGACGATTCAGGCTGACACATTGCTTCTGCGATTCTTCCAGTGCGGTTTGCAACTCGGCGTTTTGTTTCTGCAGTTTTTGCAGGGTTTCATCCGGGGCAGCGTCACCGACCGACGCTTGTCCGTAACGTTTGGCGGCGGTGTGCAGCTGTTGCTGAAACTGATCGCGTTCCTGGCTGGCCGCGTTGAGTCGATCACGGAGGGCGTCCTGTTCGGCTTGCCATTCGGATTCTCGCTCGCCGATCCGCTGTTCGATTTCACCGACCCAGTTTTCCAGGCAGCTGCGTTCTTCCCGTTCGGCCTGGTTTTGGATTTCGGCGGTCTGCAGCAATTCCTGCAGCATCGAGACACGTTCGTCGTGTTCGGCCAGTTCGGCGAGCAGGTCGTCGACTCGTCCGACCAGTTCGTCGCTGCCGAAATCTTGGTCGATCGATCCGGCTTTTGTCGGCGTCGGGTTTTCGCCATCCCCTGCGCCGAGCCCTTCCATCGCGGCCAATTGCTCGTCTCGTTCGGCGAGCTGGATGCGGAGGTCTTCGATTTCCGATTTGAGCAGCTGAACGATCTCGGCATCCACTTGATCGTCGTCAAAGCTGGACGGATCCCAATCGAGATCTTCGGCGGTGAACGGGTTCGACGCGAAATCGTCAGCGATTGGGGGATCGCCGGATTCCGGTTGATCGATCTGATCTGCCGCAGCGGCGTCGCGTTCCTCGATGACGGACGCATCCGGGTCGAGCGTGTCGGTGGCGGGTTCATCGGCGAGGACGGTTTCGCCGGCGCTGGGCGTGTCTTCGACGACCACCGTGTCGCCGGCGGCGAGCGGTTTCGCAGCGGTCTCGGCCAGCGCATCGCTGAGTCGGCCGATCGGCAACCTGGCGGCGGGCGTCGGATCGGCGACGGTTGTTCCATCATCTTGCGCTTCTTCGTAACCCAAGTTTTCCATCCCCACGGATTCTTCCCGTTCTTCCTCGGCGGCTTTGGCGGCCAGGTCGAGGGCAGTTTGCTTGGCGGCTTGACTCTGTCCGCTCGGTCCGCCGACCAATTCAAGCTTGACGGAACCGACGACGATGGAATCACCGACTTGGATCGTCGTCTTGTCATCGATCGTCGTTCCATTGACTTTCGTTCCCGCCTTGGACGCCCAGTCTTGGATGGAGACGACGTCGTCCTCGACATCGATCAGACAATGGATGCCGGCGACGTCTTCGCCGGTGATTTTGATGCCGCAGGAGTTGCCGCTGCCGATAAAGATGCTGCGTCCCTCTTCAAGGGCGTGGTCGATCGGCGAAGCGCTCGGTCGCTTCAGGCGGATTTTGAATCCGGTCAGGGTTGCTTCGGTTGATCGAATCATGACAGGGTCTCCGCAACAGAGTGATCTGAGCCGTTCGAGGTCAGCGCCGGGCCGGCCGTCGCAGCGGGGGTCTCTTGCTGCGCCCCTTCTCGCTGCGGATCCGCGACCGGGATGGAATCGAGTTCGTCCATCGTTTCGGTCAACGTTTCGCAGGTGTACGGCGAATGCAGCAATCGGTCTGGGGTGAATCCGAGCAGCTTGTGCCACGGAACGTTGGGGTCATCGACGACCTTCGCCGGGGCCAACACGATCTTTCGCGAGTCTCCGAACGCCTCTTGTGCCGAGGCGTACGCTTCGCGAATCGCGTCGCAGCTTTGCGGCGTGTCAACGGCGAAGAACACCGCGTCCGGCTTGGTGCGTTTGACCAGCAACTGCAGCGTCAACGTGTCGCGAACGATCTTGCCGACGTATTTGCCAGACGCTTGTTTGAGCCCGCTGCGGAGCTGGGCGGCGGCAATCGCGTTGGTCTCGTAAGCAACAAATTTCCCTTCGCTTTCGTCGCGCCGGACTTCCAGGATGTCGGCCGCGACGAATCCTGACAACACGCGGCGGACTTCTTCGTGGTCCCAAGTGAGTCGTTGTTGCAATTCGTCGACCGAGCGAGGTTCGCTCAACAGGTTCATGATCTTCATGTGTTTGGCGGACAATCCGGCACGATCCAAGTTCTGGCCTCGGATGGCGCGGCGGACGTATCGCAGCGCCGAATCGTCGCTTTGGATCTCGGCAAGATCGCAGTGCAGCGCGTGCTCGACCAACAGTCCCATCAAACTGACCTCCAGGGGCAGATCGCGTTGCAGCGATGGGAAGTTCGAGGTCGCGCGGAACTGATAGCCTTTCAACGGTCGCCTCATCACCAGCCCGATCAACATGGCGGCCTGGAAACGCAGCAGCTTGGCCGTCAATCGCGGGTCGAGGACTCGCTTGTCCATCAACTGCACGAACCCATCGAACTCCGCTGTCCCACGACCGGCGATGGTCAGACGCAGAACCTCGGCCAGGCTTTGCAGCGACTCGGGCAACCGCTCGACGACCATCTGAGTCTCTTCGGGTTGCAGCCCGGTGGCACTGATGCCTTGGACACGTCCCCGATCCAGGTAGATCCACAACCGCAGACGTTCGGCTTCGATCTCGAGCACGCCCTGCTTGTGGCCGTTGTTGAGAAAATCGACGACTTCGCGAATGCCGAACACGGCGAAGCGGCCGGCCATGTCGGGCTCGGACGTTTCTCCGATGATCTCCGGCACCGCCGACCCCTTGGTCTGGGATTCGACAATCATGGCCGCGGTTTCGATCGCGTTTTCGACGGTCGTGCGGAGCAGGTTTTCGGTGTACGGTTTGGGCAACATGTCGACCACGTTGTCCAGATCGGCGTATTCCACGTAGGCTTTCTTACGAAGCGTCGAACTGACCACGACGGGGATCAGTTTCAGCGTCGAGGACGCGGCCAGTTGTTGACAGACTTCAAAGCCGGTTGTTCCCGGCAGCTGGTGGTCCAACAGAATCAGATCGGGCCGAATTTCCTCGGCCAGTTGCAAGCCGTCCTCCGCCGTGGGGGCAAGGGTGACGGCGTAACCGGCCGGGCTTAGGTGTGTATCGACCAGCTTGCGGATGGTCGCACTGTCATCAATGACCAGGACTTTTTTTTCGGCCATGAAACTGATTCCTCTGTGACGGGAAACGGAAGTGATTTGAAAAGGGCTTTGATCCGGGCGACGAGCCGCGGGCGGAAGCGTTAAAGGTGGTCCGGGTAAGGTTTGGCCCAATCGAATGGAGCGACGACCGCGTCGAGTCGTTCGGGCGTGAGTGGTTTTTGGATGTACTCGATGGCGCCCAATCGACGGGCCTGCTTGCCAGCGGTTTCGAGACTGCGGCTGCTGATCACGACGACAGGGATTGCTGCCAAACGTGGTTCACCCTTGATCGTTTCCAACAACTCCAACCCGCTCATCCGCGGCATGTCGATGTCACTGAAAACGATGGCGAAGCTTTCTTTGGAGAGCATTTCGATCGCAGCCTGACCGTCGTCGACCTGGACGACGGTGACCGGATACTTTGCCAGTGCCCGTGTCACACGCAGCCTGGCGCTCTTGGAATCGTCGACCACCAGCACCTTGGGCAGTTCTTTGCCGCAGGCGCGTTCTTCGGAGGCCAGCGGCTGAACGACTTGATGGGCGCCCTTGGACGCCTCGGCCAATCCACGCGGATCCAACAACAGCACCACCTCGCCCATTCCCGATAGCGTCGCACCGATGCACAGCGGATGTGACTTGAGCATCGGGGGCATCGGTCGAACCACGACTTCTTCGGGCCCGAGGACTCGGTCGACCAGCAGCGCAAAATCGCCTCCCAGCTCGCCTTCGACCGTCGTCGATCCGCTGGCAAGTTCGATGATGGCGCGGCGTGAGTGGTCCGCCTGGGCATCCGGATCGTGATGCCGCAAGGACAGGATGTCATGCAGATCGATCGGGGAGTAAGTGGGGTCAAATTCTCCGGTGCGGCGGACCGATTGAGCCGGCAAGGCGAACAACTGGCCGCCACTGCGGAACACCATCGCGTGCTGAATCATCGAAGGCAGCGGCAGGGACAGACGGATCGTCGATCCCGATCCGTGTTCCGATTCGACTTCCACCCAGCCCCGCATCCGTTCCAGCGTCGACGCCACGACATCCATTCCGACACCGCGCCCGGAGAGTTGGTTGGCCGATTCCCGTGTCGAAAACCCGGGATTGAAAATCAGCCGGGACAGTTCGGCATGACTGACCGATTTGTCGCCCTCGATCAAGCCCCGCTCGATGCCCCGTCGGCGAATCGCATCAAAGTCCAAGCCGCGCCCGTCGTCACTGACTTCGATGACCAACAGGTCTGGCCCCGAGTGGGCGTGAAGTCTGACGATGCCTTGCGCTGTTTTGCCCGCGGCAAGTCGGTCTTCGGGTGATTCGATCCCATGGCTGACCGAGTTGCGAACGATGTGCAGCAACGGTTCAAAAATCCGTTCTTGCAGCGACCGCTCGATCCCGGTGTTCTCTCCGACCAACTCCACACGCACCTGTTTGTGCTCGGTCCGCGCCGCGTCGCTGATCGCGCGATGCAGTCTGCGGAACAGCCCGGAAACCGGCATCCTTCTCAGCTGAACCAGTTCCAGTCGAAAGTTGCGGATGAATTGCGAAACCGCTTGGTTCCCGTCGGCGACGGGGCGGTAACAGTCACGCAGTCGCTGGGCGGATTCCAACACATCGTTGGCGACTTCATTGAGGTGCGAGAACGATACGCCGTCTTCGGCCAGGACGGGGTTGGCAAGGCTGTCACCGGCCAACAGGGCTTCGCCTTCGTGACTGAGCATTCGAATCCGGGTGACGCTGTGGATCAGCTCGTCGTGAATCCCTTTCAGCTCCGAGATTTCGGTGTCGCGCTGATTTCGCAGCATCACCAGTTCGCTCAGCATGTCCATCAGCCGATTCAGCTGGGACGCCTTGACCCGCACGGTTTCGTCATCGCCGTGGCTGTCCGCAAGCGTGTTTTTCTTCGGCGACCGCGGGGCCGATTGAGTGGCTCCGGTCGGCGGAGCGGTACCGGTCGGCGGAGCGGCCGACGGCGTGGGGGCGGCGGCGGCATCGTTCGCGGCGAACGTCGATTCGTCCTGCCCCGTCTCGTCGCCGTCGACGCGAGCGCGAATCAGATCGACATGCGGCAACAAGAGTTCGGGTGTGACCGCCTGGCCGGCGTCCTGCGTCTGACGAATCAATTCCTCGACTTCGTGGATGTAGTCGGCCAAGTTGGACATGCCGATGCTGGCCGAAGCTCCCTTGATGGTGTGAAGCTCGCGGCTGATGGTTTTCACGGGCCCGTCGTCGCCCGGTCCGGATTCCAGATCGAGCAGCGCTTGCTCCATCGATTCCAATCCGCGCGTCGCATCGTCCATGAAGGCTTCACGCAGTTCGTCGTCGATGTCCACCTCGTCCACGGCGGGCATGGCAATTGGGCTGCCGCCGACTTTGATCGCGTCGTGCGCCGTCGGCGCCGAGATCGAGTTGCTGTCTCGATCGCTGGGCTGATCCGGTTGATCGGCACCGGCATCCGGGTTCGTTGCCGGGGCTTCTTGCCAGGCACCGTCTTGCGAAGCGATCCCCCGAGTCTGGGCGCTCAGGCTGCTCAGCAAGGCCGCGATCTCGGCTTGACTGGGCGCAATCACGTCGGGCTCCGGGGCGGCGTTTGCTGCGGCGCCGGCCCATTCCCCTTCGGTGTCGGAAACCGCTTCCCCGTCGTCGGCGAACTCGCCGGACGTTTCGCACGAGTCGAGTCTCAGCTCGATCGCTTCCCTGAGCAGTTCCAACTGCTGACTGTCCACCTCGTCCGATGGTTCACCGAGCGCCGCGTTGCGGACCGAGTTGCAGCTCTCGACGACAAAGTCGACCAGGTTCAACACATCGGGGTCGTCATCGTTGAAATCCGAGAGCGAACGATCGACGGTATCGGCCAGTTCCCCCAGTTTCTCGACGGTCTGCTGCAAACACGCATCGACGTCTTCCAGACCGGCGTGGGTCAACTCATGGAGTAATTCGACGGCGTTGGCAAAGTCGGCCATGCGACGCGATGCGTCCGATTCGGCGCCGGCGGCAGCGGGGGCAGCGGGGGCGCACGAAAAGAGATGTTCGGTGAACGCGTCGGAGGAAGCGTCTTGGGTGCTCATTTCACTGCCTCCGCAACGCGGACGTTTTCGTGTCGGCTGGCAGCATCGGGCGTCGCGTCGGCGCGGGTCTGATTGGCCAATTCGAGCAACTGCCGTCGCTCGCCGGGATTGAGATCCAGATTGGGATTGGTGCAGCCCCGGAGACGATGGATATTGGAATCGAGGTCAATCGCTGTTTTGGCCAGCGACTTGATCGCCCAGGAGGCATGGTCGGCGCGTTTCCGATCGGCCTGATGGGCACTGGCGATCGAGTCGATGCCTCCGGCCAGCCCTTGAACCAGGTTTTGTTGTTGGTCGCCCTGTTGGGACAGGTCCGAGACGACGAACATTCCGGCCGCGGTGACTTGCGATAGTTCGTTCAAGGTGTCGCGGATGGCTTCGACGACGGCGATGTCGGATTCGACTTCGGTTTGTTCTCGGCTGAGCACGGAGAGCGAATCGGTGGTTTGCATTTCCAGGGACTCGGCGAGCACACCGATTTCCCGTGCGGAGTGTGCCGTCTGTTCGGCCAGTTTTCTCACTTCGTCGGCCACCACGGCAAAGCCACGCCCGTGTTCGCCGGCGCGAATCGATTCGATCGACGCGTTCAGGGCCAGCATTTCCGTGCGGGCGGCGATGTCGGTGATCGTCCCGACGATGTTGCCGATTTGGCGTGTCGGATCTCCCAGTGATCGCAGTTTCTTTTTGCTCGTTTCGCTGCAGCTGCGGATACGATGCACCCCCTCGGTCAGCACGTTGGTTTTTTCGATCGCTTTGGCCACCGCCTTTTCGGCCGAACCGATTTGCTGTTGCAGTTGGGCACATCGATCGGCAATCCGTTCGACGCCGTTGGTCAGATTTTGCAACAGCGCGTTGGTTCGGTAGGTCGCTTCGGACTGTTTGCCGCTGTGGATGTCGGTGTTGCATCTGCCGATCTCCACGACATCCTTTTCGATCTGGCCCATCAGCTCGCTGAGCGATCGGCCGACGCCGCCGAGCACGTTCTTGAACTCGCTCATGTCGGCCGAGTCATAGCCTTCGCGGCGCGAAAGTCGCGACAGCATGGATTGCAGTTCGCGTGCACTTTGCCGACTGGCGACTTCGATTTCGTCGTACCGTTGCGAGGTCTGCAGGACGGTGGAGCCGAGTTCGTCGAGCTCGCGGATCCCGCTGGAGACGATCGTCTGCTGTCGTTCGACCAGCATCGTTTTCAATTGTCGGATCCCGAGACCGACCTTGTGCGTCAACAACAGTGACGCGGCACCGGCGGCGGTCATCCCGGCGATCAGGACAACGACCCACTGGTAACCGCTCGACAGGGACGATCCGGCCATCGCCGCCGCCGTCGCGACGACCGCGACCAACGAGTGCGTGGCCAAAAATGTGATGTTGGTTTTCATACGGCGTTCCACTTTGACGCGGACGATGGGGTTGAGACGGTAGAAGGAAAGACGCACTGGGGCCCATGCCATTGGTCCTCCAGTGTTTGTTGTGCGATTCGCTGTAGCCCGTTGACGTCCAGGACGCTGATGACTTTTCCGTCATAGGTCGCCGTGCCCATCAAGACCGACATGGCGTTTTCATTGCGCTGCCCGGCATCGATGTGTGTTTCGATGCCGTCGATCGCGATCACTTTGTCGATCGCGATGGCCCACGATCCCAGCGGGCATTGCATCACCAACAGCTGTCCGCTGTCGGCTGATAGCCGCGCCTGGTTTCCGATCAGCGGCTCCAGATCGATCACCGGCAGAAACTCGCTCCGCAGATTTCCGATCCCCGCCAACGAAGGATGGCTCAGGGGCACCGGCACCACCGTCGGCATGATCGTTACTTCACGCACCGTGGTCGCCGGGACCGAAAACATCACATCGCCACATCGGAAGATGCAGTGTTTGTCGCTCAGGTTGGCGATTCTCGATTGATGGGAAATCACGCTTTCCATCGAAACTTCTTGGGGCTGAGAATGAATCGGGTTATTGGGTCATTTCACGCAAGGACTTCAGCAGTTGCATCGCCTCGCTCTCGTCGTCCGTGTCAACCGGATCGGTTGGTGGTCCGGCAATTTGCGGTCTGGCAGCCTGCGGTCTGGCAGCCTGCCGCGCGGACGCTTGTTGGGAAGGGGGAATCAGACCACTGACGTCGATCGTTTTTCCGCTCGCCTCCGACAAACGTTTCATGATCCCGGCGGCGAATTGATCGAGTTCGGTTTCCCACTGATCAAGCGTTTCCAAGCTCAGCTCGGAATCGTCATCGGTTCTGAAAGGGGGGCTTTGGGTCATCGCGAACGCACGGGAACAGGGAGACAAGTTGAAACAGATCGGATCGCCGTCACACGGTGCGCCGAAGCAGCGATTGGACGGTGTCGAGCAGCAGGTCGGGTTCGGTCGGTTTGGACAGGAACGCGCCGAGTTGGCTGCCGAGCGTTTCCAGGTGAGGTGCATCGGCGCTGGTCAAAAAGATCACGGGCGTCGAGCCGTCCCAGGATTCATCGGCGAGCAACTCGTGGCAGACGCCATAGCCGTCCAGGACCGGCATGTTGATGTCCAGGATGATCAGGTCGGGTTTGGTTTGATTGGCCACCTCCACCGCTTTGCGTCCGTCTTCGGCTAACGCGACTTGGTAGCCGGCGTCGCGAAGCGTTCGATCGAGCAGGCGCAAGACGGTGCGACTGTCGTCGGCAACCAAAATCGTTTGATCCGACTGGGCGGAAGAGGCGCCGAAGCGAGCGGCGACACCAGCGGTCGGTTTCGTTGCAGTCATCAATTGACTCCGGCAAGCCGGCAACGGGTCGGTCGCTGGCAAAGACGTGGGGTTGATTCGTTCGGTAGTGCGGCCATCTCCATCGAGATCCGTCACTTTGCGTGCACGGCTTCACAGCCGGCTTGCCTGTTCGCGAGCGCCGATTTCCGGCCGCACGCCTCCCTCGATAGCCCCATTGCATGATGGACCCACCGCGGGAAAAACGCTCCGAGCGATCGCCGTTGACGACGGCGAACGCACCGGAGTGTTCTGGTGAAGGGTTGGTCACTCCGCGAGAGAGTCAAGCAAAACCGTGAAAAGTGTCCGTCAATCAGAAAGACGGCAAACCCTCGATCAGACGATCCACCATCTCGTCGCTGTGCCCGGCTGAGAGCGATAGACGCAGTCGCGCCTGGCCTTCGGGGACCGTCGGCGGTCGGATCGCCGGCACAAACATCCCCAAGTCATACAACCGCTGCGATGCCGAAACCGCATCGGCGTCGGACCCGATCGGAATCGGAACGATCGGTATCCCGGACTCGATCGCCGCGCAAGCGAGCCCCAGCTCCGCGCGAACGCGTCGGGCCAGGGCACACACCCGATCACGGCGGCGGCGGATCTCTTGGGGATCCGCCAGCGCCACCAGCGCCGACTCGACCGCGGGCATCGACAACGCGGTACTGTAAATCAACGGACGGCAATGGTTGACCAGATAGTCCGCAACCACTTGCGGGCAAGCGACGAACCCGCCCTGGCCGCCGAGCGCTTTGCTGAGTGTTCCGATTCGAATCGGGATGTCGGCTTTCACGCCCCAGGCTTCGCAGGCCCCCGAACCATGATCGCCCAAAATGCCGGTCCCGTGTGCCTCGTCCACGATCAGGGTCGCGTCGTGCCCGGCGGCCACCTCGCACAGGTCGCCGAGCGGCGCGACGTGTCCGTCCATGCTGAACACCGAGTCGGTCACGATCCAAACGCGGCGGTGCGCGTCGCGGTGCGCGGCCAACAACCGGGCGACCGCATCGACGTCCCGGTGCGGATAAACGATTCGCTCGGCTTTGGACAACCGGCAACCGTCGATCAGCGAGGCATGGTTCAATTCGTCGCTCAGGATCAAGTCGCCCTGTCGGCAAATCGCCGACACCGTGCCCGAACAGGCGGCGAATCCGGTCGGGAACACCAGCGCCGCCTCGGTCTGTTCGAACCGGGCGATCGTTTCGGCAAGCAACTGATGACGATCGGTCCAGCCGCAAACCAACCCGCTGGCCTGCGCACCGACCGAATCAACACGGATCGACTTGGACGCCACAAACGACGCCAAACCCAGATAGTCATTGGAGCCGAAGTTGATCAACCGCCGGCCCGCCGCGTCGACCAAGTGAACACCGTCCAACCGCCGCGGATGCAACTGGCGCATCCGCCCGCGGCAACGCAACTCGGCTAACGTCTGATCAAAGTCATCCCACATCATGGCCTACACTTTCGCAATCACCGACGCGTCCCGGTCGAGACGTTTTTCGAAGGACTCGAACTTCAGCCATCGGGTCGCGTTTAATTGGTCTTTCCCTTGGCCACCATACTACCCCAGCTGTCGCGGAGCGGCACGATTCGGTTGAAGACGAGTTGCTTGTCGCTGGAATCCGCGTCGACGACGTAGTACCCCAGCCGTTCGAATTGAAACCGGTCGCCCGCCGCGGCGGTGTTGATTTCCGGCTCGGCAAACGCTTCGGTCACCGACAGCGAGTCGGGATTCAAATGATCCAGGAACGTTTGTCCGGCGGCGGTTTGGTCGGGGTTTTCGACCGCGAACAGGCGGTCATAGTTGCGGACTTCGATGGGGATCGCGTGATCGGCGCTGACCCAATGGATCGTGCCCTTGACCTTGCGTCCGGAGTTGTCTTGGCCGGATTTCGTTGCCGGATCGTAGGTGCACAGAATTTCGATCACGTTTCCGTCGTCATCTTTGACGACGTCGTGGCAATCGATGATGTAGCCGCTTCGCAACCGGACCGCGCCGCCTTTCTTGAGTCGGAAGAACTTGCGCGGTGCCTCTTCACGGAAATCATCCGCACCGATGTAAAGCGTCCCGCTGAACGGAACCGACCTTGTTCCGGCGGCGTCGTCTTCGGGGTTGTTGATCGCGTCGACCATTTCGACCTCGCCTGCGGGCCAATTCGTGATCGTCAGTTTGGTCGGATCGAACACGACCATGCGACGCGGTGCGACACGATTGAGATGTTCTCGGACGGCGTTTTCCAGACGGACGACATCGATCGTGCTGTTGAACTTCGCCACGCCGATGTCGGCCGCAAAGTTGCGGATCGACTCGGGGGTGTAGCCGCGGCGGCGAAGTCCACTGATCGTCGGCATGCGGGGATCGTCCCAGCCGCCCACGTGGTTTTCCTTGACCAGTTGCAGCAGCTTGCGTTTGCTCATCACGGTGTACGTCATGTTCAACCGCGCGAATTCGATTTGCCGCGGGTGATGGATGCCCAGTGATTGGCAATACCAATTGTAAAGCGGTCGATGGTTTTCAAACTCCAGCGTGCAGATCGAAAACGTGATCCCTTCGATCGAATCGCTTTGCCCGTGCGCCCAGTCATACATCGGGTAGATGCACCAGTCGTCGCCGGTGCGATGGTGGTGGGCGCGCATGATGCGATACATCACCGGATCACGCAGATTCAGATTCGGCGACGCCATGTCGATTTTCGCACGCAGGGTTCGGCTCCCGTCTGGGAACTCGCCCGCTTTCATTTTGCGGAACAGTTCCAGGTTTTCTTCGGCGCTGCGGTCGCGGTAGGGACTGTTCTTTCCCGGTTCGGTCAGCGTGCCGCGATATTCCCGCGTCTGCTCGGCGTTCAAGTCGCAGACGTAGGCGTGTCCCGCTTGAATCAGTTTTTCGGCCCAGTCATAGAGTTGCCCGAAGTAGTCGCTGGCGTAGTGCAACGAGTCCCATTGGAACCCCAGCCAACGGACGTCGTCCATGATCGATTCGACGTACTCGGTTTCTTCTTTGGACGGGTTGGTGTCGTCGAACCGCAGGTTGCATTGGCCGCCGTAGGTTTTGGCCAGCCCGAAGTTCAGACAGATGCTTTTGGCGTGGCCGATGTGCAGGTAGCCGTTCGGTTCGGGAGGGAACCGGGTGACCACGCCGTTCGTCTTTCCGGCGGCCAAATCTGCGTCGATCGCCTGCTCGATGAAATGTTTGGTCGGGCGTGACGATTCGGCGTTGGTCGCGCTGGAGCTGTCGGTCATGGCGTCGGCTTTGCGTTGGATGATAAAGCAGTTCTACGGAAAGGTGACGTGCCACGTCCCGTTCGGGTTCGTGCGCACGTCGACTGCCAGGATCAAACAACAAATCTGTCGAAAACGCAACGCCAGGATGCGACGGTCTGGACGGGCGTTAAATCGCCTCGGTGGTCTCGGGGTCGGGCTTTTTGACCGAGCGGACGAAGTTGATCAGGTGCCAGATGTCGTCTTTTTCGTATTCGCCGGGGACAAAGGTGGATGCCGGCATCGGGCTACCTTCGATGCCCTGCACGATCCGACGATACAGATCTTCGGCGGCTTCTCCGCCGCGAAACACGCCTTCGGAGAAATTACGCGGCAATGCGTTCTTCGGTGGCATCGCTCCCCGGGCCATCAAGGGGATCAGCGACTCGGTGTCTTCGGGTTTCAGCCCGGCCCGTGTCGTCCAGTCTTTGGTCCAGTCGTCGTAATCCTTGTTCTGGCCGTCGCCGTAGCCTTTTTCGCCGTGACACTTGCTGCACGAAGCGACTTTTCCGGTGAAAATTTCTCGGCCCCGTTTGATCGATGCCGCCAGCGCCTCGGCCTGGTCGCCTTGGGACAGTTCGACGAACTCGGCGTAATTGTCGGCCACGGGGATGTCGGCCGGCGGCTCGGGGACTTCGACAATGTCCTCTTCGGCGTCCAGCCAATCAAATCCGATGTCCTCGAGCATTTCGACCGCGATCTCCATCGACTCGTCAAAATTGTCCAACCGGTCGGCAAGCTCCGCGGCCGGATCGTCCTCGGGTTCTCCGGCCTCTTCCCAGGCCTCGATCTGTTTCTCAATTTGCTCGCGACCGCCGGCGGCCAAGGTTTCCCCGAGTTGGCGATCGATGATCCGGTCACCACCTTCCAAATCCAATTCAAAGATCGCGTCATCGATCAGGGTGCGTTCCAGTTCCCCGCGAATCGACAGGTAGATCACGTAGTCGACGAGCGCTTGGATGTCCTTTTCCTTCAAATCGGGAATTTTAACCATCCCCGTGCCTGCAATTCCGTTGCGAATCGAGCGGGCGAGGTCTTCGCGGATCGGCTTGGAACCTCGCTTGGTTGACTTGAACTTAAAAATCCCATGCCGATAGTCTCGCGGGTACGGATCCTGGGTGGCCGAGGCTTCGCCGCGTCCATTGCCCGTGACCCCGTGGCAACTGACACAATGTTTGCGATACAGCCCGCTGCCTTCGGCGATCGGGCCGGCTGCGGTTTTGATTCGGTCCAGCGAGATCAAGTCGGCGAAGTCTTCGTCTTGCAGGGCTTCGGGCAAGGTCGGCTCGTCCGGGGTTCCAAACATGCCGTCGACGATCCAGCTGGCATCCTGCATGGCCTGCTCCATCGGAATGCCTTCTTTGATCTGGTATTTCATCGCGTGGACCAGATTCGGCTCGAATTCCGCCGTGTATTCGGATGGCTTTTGGCTGCATCCGGCGAACAGAAACAGGGCCAGGGCGGACAGGATGTAGTTTTTCATGGGATTTCGACAGAGAACGAACACGGGGGGAGGCCCGGACGCTCGCAGCAAACCGGCTGATCTTCCTAAAATCTCAGCCGTTTTGTGCGAACCTACGGGCGATGATCCATCCACACCGGCTCGACGCAGCGATACAGGGCTCGTAGGGATCCGGTTGCATCGGTGGTTGAGCGGATCCTGTAACCTGCGCCATTTCGGGGATAGAATCAAGCTTCTGCGGCTTTTTTGCACGCGTTTTCGATCCGCTCGGCCACCGTCTCTTTACCGAGAATGGCCAGTGTATCAAACACGCCAAATCCGACGGCGGTCCCGGTCACGGCGACGCGGACGGCATGAATGATCTGTCCGATCTCGATTTCGGCCGTTTCACAGTAGCCTTTGAGCAGCGATTCCGCCGCCGCCGCGTCCAGCGACTCGGCCGCCAACACCGCTTCGCGAAAACCGGACAACAGGTCGCAGGCGTCGGCCGGCTTGGTGATCCGCTTTTTGAAGGCTTTGGGATCGTACTCGATCGCATCGATGAAACAGTAATCGAAATCGATGATGTCCCCGGCGACCTTCAGCCGATCCCCGGCGGCGGCGACGACGGCGGCGAGTTTCGGGTCGTCCTTGGATTCGACCAGCCCCGCGGCGGTCGCGAACGGAGCCACCGCTTGCAATCGAGCCTCGGCCGAGAGCGAGGCGAAATGGTCGGCCTGGAACGCCATCAGTTTTTGCGGGTCGAACGAGGCCGGTGACTTGGTGACGCGAGCCAACGAGAACAGCTCGATCATCTCGGCGACGGAAAACTTTTCCCGTTCACCGTCCAGGGACCAACCCAGCAACAGCAGGTAGTTCAGCAACGCGTCGGCGGTGAATCCGATGTCGCGGTAGAAATCGACGATGACCGGATTGAAGGTCTGGTCATCGGTCGTCAGATTGCACCGCTGGGCGATCCGGTTGCCGTGTTCGAGCAGGTCCGCGAAGTCTTTGTTCTTGAGGTACTTGTTCAGCTTGCGCTTGCTCAGTTTGGCCGTCCCGCCCGGCTCGGCGACGTACGGCAGGTGGGCGTATTGCGGACGCGGGTAACCGAGCGATTCGAGGATAAAGATTTGCCGCGGCGTGTTGGGCAGGTGTTCTTCGGCGCGGACGACGTGCGTGATTCCGAAGGCATGGTCGTCGATGACGCTGGCCAAGTGGTACAACGGGCTGCCGTCGGTGCGGGCGATCACATGGTCTTGTTCGGTCTCCCAAGCGACGGTCACCGTGCCGCGGACCAGGTCCTCAATCACGCAGTCGCCTTCACGCGGCATCTTCAACCGAATCGTCGCCTGTCGACCCTCTGCTTCGTAAGCCTTGGCCGCTTCGTCGTCGGCCGCCATCCAACGCCGATCGTAGAAAAACCGTTCGCCGCGCTTTTCGGCAGCCTCACGCTCGGCCTTCAATTCTTCCGGCAACGCGTAGTCGCGATAGGCGTGTCCGCTGGCGAGCAAGTCGGCGACCGCGGCTTTGTGCAGATCGATGCGTTGGGATTGGTAGTAGGGGCCGTTGGGGCCGCCGATTTCCGGGCCTTCATCCCAGTCGATGCCGAGCCACTTGAAACCATCCAGGATCGGTTGCAGGGCTTCGGTCACGTTGCGTCCCGCGTCGGTGTCATCGATCCGCAGGATAAACTGCCCGCCGGATTGTTTGGCCAACAGCCAGTTGAAGAGGGCCGTACGGACACCGCCGATGTGCAAGTAACCGGTCGGACTGGGCGCAAAACGGGTTCGAATCATGAGAAATTGGATGGGAACGGGAGGACGGGAATGGCGACACAAACAATATCAGCGCCCGCGGTTGAAACGAAGGGCGGCGCCGGCATCCCCGCACCCGGCAGTCACCCGATCCTACGCCGCTCGGCCGGTGCGTTTGAGGTGCTTTCGCATCCGTCGCCGTTCCGCTTTGCTCATCGATTCCCAGTCGATGTCATCGGGATCGATGTCGTCGTCGAGGGGCGGGGCTGGATTGCCGCGCTGCGGTGCTGTGGCCTGCGCGCCGCGCGGTTGGCGAGCGGCGGAGCTGAGCGGGCCCGAGCCGCGTGATGGGGAAGAGGCACCGCGAGCCGGCGTTTGACCGGACGGTTGCGACTTGGAGCGATCGCTTGTCGCGTCGGTCTCCGAATCGTCCGTCTCCTCGGCGTTGACCTGCTTGCGTCGTCGCAGCCCGCCGAACCAGCCCCTCTTCTCCTTCGGCTCGGCCTCCGCTTGATCGTCACGCTCAGACACCGGCTCGGCCGAGTCCTCGTCCTGGTCCGGGGAGTCAGAAACCGGTTGGGGTTTCAGCCGCAGTGAGAACCAGCGTTTCTTTTTCGCCGGGCGTTCGGCGTCCGGTGGGTCGTCGGATTTCGGCTCGGGTTCAGCTGCCGATTCGGATGCCTCCGCTTCGTCGGCTGGCTCGGTCGGGCGTGCCGCGCGAAGGCCGAACCAACGGCGTTTGGGTTTGGTTTGATCGGCCGCATCGTCAACGGTGCCATTGTCCTCGGCGGTCTTGCCAGCGGTCGCGTCGGTCTCGGACGAGCCGCCGGGCTTCGCGTCGTTTGAATCAGAATCGGAATCGCTTTTTCCGCCGCGGCGTCTCAGGCGGGCCAGCCAACCCGGCTTGTCCGGCCGCGATGAACGGTTTTCATCGACATCCGTTTCCTGAGCGTCGTCTTTGGAAACCGCGTCGGATTTGGCCGCCGGGGCGACCGCGCGGGGACGCCGGGTTGGGACGCCGGCAACTGCGGGTCGCGGCGTGTCTTGCGGCTCAAAAAACTCTGACCGGAAATCTTCGTCATCACGGTTGCGGCGTTCGGCGACCCATTGGGCGAGACGTTCGCGGATCGACGGAGCCGCGGGGATGTTGCGGATCTGGCGGTACATGGAACGCAGGTAAAGCGTCGCGGCCACCAAAAAACAGGACCACGTCAGCATCGGTGCGGCGATCACCAGCGTCGCCTTGGCGGGGCCATCGACCACGACGATCTGCCAATGGGCGAGTTCTGAAAAACCGATCAGGACGGCCGAGACGATCAGGGCGACGAGGGCCGGGCGACAACGATGGACCTCGGCGATCAATCGCATGGTCAGGATGATGCCGCCGACGTCCAGCACGATCCGCAACCAATTCGCCCCGGAAAGCACCGCACGGTCGCCGACCAGAAGATCCAGCGACGCGCCCAGCCAGCCGACCAGATCGACGGTCGCATGGACACTGGCCAACAACAACACCACCAACGTCAATTGCCACAACTGATAGTGGCCGCGATAGTCGTCGCGTCGGTGTCGGCGAAGCACGTAGATCAAACGGGTGGCACCGGCCGAAAGCAACAGCAGCATCGTCGTCCACCAGGCGCCGAGACTGTCTGGCCGATGGATCAGCAACGGGCGGGCGAGATCGGCGCGAGCGGCAAGACTGGGCCAGGTGAAGGCCGCGTGATGGAACATCGTCAGCACGATCGAAATCGCCACCACGACCGCCGCGGACATCCCCATCGCCAGTCGGGAAACCGGGACCAACGAAAACCATCGTCCGCGAAGATGCTGATGCACGCGCGACCCGAATGCCTGGGCCGGCTGCCGTGCGGCGCGCAGTTCCGCCGCCGCGCGACGCGTCGCCGGCGTGGAGGGGGTGTGGGGGGACACGTGCGAATGGTACAGCACGCGCCGCCGACGGTCAGTGGTGCGGCGAAGTTGGGACATGAACGGGGGGCGGTCGAGTCGATCGGAAGCGGCGGCTCAAGTGATGCCAGTGACGCTAGCAATGGCACCGGCCGCCTGCAGCGGGAACGGGGAATTCGTCGCCCTCAAGTTCCTACGAAAAACCGCGGGACCGGGTCAATCGGGTTCACGGCGAACCCCGACGGGGGCACCAAGTGTCTCGCTGCCAGGCGGATCGGCCGGTTGAAGGCTGAAAGCCGCCGGCGGAGATGAAGGTTTCGCAAAAGTCGGCGTTCCTGAGGGCCTTTGAGGCTCAATTGGGGGCCCATTCGGACTGTCGGGTTGACTAGAATGTGAATGCTGATGTGGTTCATCAGAAGACAGTGCGGATTGCAACACGCAACATCATCCCGATCGTGTCACCCCGGCTGGCCGCTAGGCCATGCAACAAGTGCAAGGATTTCGCAGAGATGAGTCAGAGTTTGCTGGACAGTCACGTTTTGATTTTGAACCGATTTTACATGGCCATTCGCGTGGTCGATGTACGTCGAACGTTGACGCTGTTGTATCGCCAATGTGCCGAGGTGATCAGCCACGAGGCGGGCCAGTTCATCAGCTATGACTTTGACAGCTGGTGCGAGATGAGTCAGCTCAACGCGATCGAAAAGCAACCCGGCGATGACTTCATTCAAGCGGTCGGGTTTGAGATGCAAGTTCCACGCATCGCCCGTTTGACGCGTTTCGACCGGATGCCGATGCAGACGGTTCGTTTTAATCGCAAGAACCTGTTTGCCCGCGACGAACACACCTGCCAGTACTGCGGCAAGGACTATCCGACGCACAAGTTGAGCTTGGATCACGTCGTGCCGCGGAGCCAGGGAGGGCCGACGACCTGGGAAAACATCGTCGCGTGTTGTTTGCGCTGCAACAGCCGCAAGGGCGGCCGCACGCCCAAGCAAGCGGGCATGAAGCTGCGAACCAAGCCGGCCAAGCCACGGTTCAACCCGCTGGTCACGCATTCGGTCAATGACCCGCGTTACGACTGCTGGAAGACGTTTCTGCCGGCCGCCGGTTGAAATCGCTGCCGCATCAAAAAAAGCCTCGTCGGTGAACCACCGACGAGGCTTTTTGTTTGGCGGGTGACCAAACACGGATCGTTCCAAACACGGATCGTTCCAAACACGGATCGTTCCAATCGCGATCAATCGTCTGCCAGAGGTTCTTTCTTTTCGGTGATCACCTCGCACTCTTCAGACTTTTGAGCGTTCAATTCGATGTAGCTCTTCCACTCCTCGGGCAGATTGTCTTCGTGGAAGATCGCCTCGACCGGACACTCGGGCACGCAGGCTTCGCAATCGATGCACTCTTCGGGGTGGATGTACACCATTTGCTCGCCCTCGTAGAAGCATTCGACGGGGCAAACGACGACACAATCGGTGTATTTGCAACCCACGCAGGGTTCGGCGACGATATGAGTCATGTTCAAAAACCTTTCGTAACGGGAACCACTCAAGAATCAGCTCTTCGACCAATATATCGGCCGGAGAAGCGATTGGCTGCACCCCAACCTGTGCAACGAGGCAGCGATCGGTCATTCTTCAAAGATTCTGACCAAAACCTTTGACCCGCACCCTGGCCTGCCGTGTCCCAACCCACCCCCCAACAGCTCCGTGTCAAACCGGGACGACAGTTTCCTTTTCTCGCCCGGCATCCCTGGGTCCATGCCCATGCGTTGATCAGTGACGGCAACCGGTTCAGCGACGGCGGCAACCTGCAACGCGGTGACATCGTCGAGCTGGTGGACATGGACGGCAATTTCCTGGGCCGCGGCTTGGTCAATCCCCACAGCCGACTACGGGTGCGTTTGTACACATACGAAAGCACCACGCCGATCGACGATGCACTTTGGACCGGGCGGATCGACGCGGCGATCGCTCGGCGGCGACTTTCCCGGGCGGCGGAACCGGACGAAGCCGAGCGATTGATTTTCAGCGAATCCGATCTGATCAGCGGCCTGATCGTCGACCGATACGCCGATTGTCTCGGTGTCCAGTTCACCGCCGGGGCGTTGATGAACTGGCGCCAGACGATTCTCGATCACCTGCAGCAGGTGACCGGGTGCCGTCAGATCGTGGTCCGCGTGGATGAAAAAACCGCCAAGTATGAGGGGCTGGATCCGGAGTCGGGCACCTTGGCGATCCCCGGGGCGGACCTCAACGAGCCGGTCAAGTACCGCCAGAACGGACTCGATTTGACGGTCGACCTGGTCGGCGGCCAAAAAACCGGCGGCTACCTGGATCAGCGGCTTAATCACGAAACCGCGGCGGGCTATTTGCGTGGAAAACGCGTCTTAGATGTGTGCTGTTACACCGGCGGGTTCGGTTTGGTGGCGGCGCGACAGGGTGCGGAAAACGTGTTGGGAATTGACTCGAGTGCGTCGGCGATCGCGGCGGCCACCGAGTCGGCACAACGAAACGGGGTCGCCGATCGGATGTCGTTCTTGCAGGAAGATTGCTTTGACGCACTCAAGCGGCTCGGCGATGAGGGGCAACAATTTGACGCCGTGATTCTGGATCCCCCGCGATTTGCCGGCTCGCGTCATCAGGTCGACCAGGCCTTGCGCGCCTACCGGCGATTGAACAGTTTGGCCGTTGACCTGCTTCCCCCCGGCGGGATTCTGGTCACGTGCAGCTGCAGCGGTCGTGTTTCACGCAGCGAGTTCTTGAACATGCTGGTGGATGTGGGGCGACGCCAGCGTCGGGACCTGATCGTTTTGGAAAATCGAGGGCCGGCCCCGGATCACCCGCTGGCCGTCGGTTGCCCGGAAAGTGATTATTTAAAATGCGTGATCGCCCAGGTGGTCTAGAATTCTGGCAGACGCACGTCAATCAACCAGATATATTGATGCAGCACAACAATCCTCTTTCTCGATCCTTTTCATCTCGGGGTCTGCCCATGTCGGGTGTGACGTTGAAAGTTCTTCACGGCGCTGATCGCGGCAAAGTCTTCGGCGATCTCACTCCACCGTTCACGGTGGGGCGAGAAGAAGTCAATGACATCCAACTCAACGACGAGCGTGTCAGCCGTTGCCACTTCAAGATCCAGCGTGACAACGACCGTTTGGTGCTGACCGATTTGGACAGCACCAACGGGACCAAGGTCAACGGGGTGGAATATCCGCTGAAAATCCTTCGCAGCGGTGACCTGATCTCCGTCGGCCGTAGCCTGATGTTGGTCGGTTCCGAAGAAGAGATTGCGGCGCGGTTGGCGGCACTGGGCAGCGAAAACCCGACCATGTCACGCGAGATGTCTTCGTCGGAGAGTTCCGTCGCACTCGAATTGAGTCAGGAGAAATCGCCCTTCCAAATGGACATCGCGTCGGTCCGAGAAATCCCCTCGATTCCGGACAACTTGAGCCCGGGGCAAAAAGCACAACTGTGCGAGATCTTGGATTTCTTGCAACACCGTCTGTGCAAACTGGTGGAGACGGCCAAGATCGACGAGTCCAGTCAATCGGTGACCCTGAAGTTGAGTTCCTGGCAACGACTGTTGGGTGTCCAGGCACGCCTGGGCGAAATGCACCGCAAGATCGCCGACCCCGATTGGAACGGCGAGTGACGGTGTTAGCGGAACGGCGCGAGCGGGCTGTCGTTTTTGTGAGCCGCGACGCGTAAGCGGCCGGGCACTGCGACGCTGCCCCAGGCCTTACGGCCAGCGGCTCACCATTGACTCAGCAGATCCCGACTCAATCGACAGCCCGCAAGCCGTCCGGTCGCGCTTCAAAAACACCGTGAAAGACCGGAGGGCTCGCGCCCGACCGCTAACAAGAAACACCCCGCTTGGCGTCAAAGTGGATGGCACCGGGGTTGCCTCGTTCAGGCCCGTGGATGGTACTGTTGGTGCACCCGTTTCAGCCTGGAGTGCTCGACGTGGGTGTAGATTTGCGTCGTCTGGATGCTGGCGTGGCCGAGCATCTCTTGCACTTGTCGAAGGTCCGCCCCGCCGGCCAGTAAGTGCGTCGCAAAACTGTGACGCAACGAGTGGGGGCTGATCCCCGAATCGATGCCGACCCGTTTGGCGTAGTGCTTGACCAGACGCCAAAGTTGAATGCGATCGAGTGCCCGTCCGCTGCGGGAAAGAAATAGTTCGTCCGGCGGGTGCGGTGGTTTCGCGGCCAGTTCCCCACGCAGCTGTTCACAATAACGTTCGATCGCCGCGATCGCCCGATTGCCGATCGGGACCATGCGTTGCTTGCCGCCTTTGCCGGTGCACTTGAGATGTTTTTGGTCCAAGGAAAGGTCGCGGACCCGCAGCGAACAAACTTCACTGGCACGGCATCCGGTCGCGTACAAGACTTCCAACATCGCGACGTCGCGCAGCCAAAACGCGTCGGATCGGCGTGGGGCGCGCAGAAACTGGTCGACTTGCCGCTGCGACAGCACGCCCGGCATCCGCTGCCACATTTTTTGGGCCGCCAGCAGCTCCGCCGGATTTTCGCTGACCGTCCCTTCCAACTGTAAATATTTGAAGAAGGTGCGAATGGCGACGACCGCGCGGGACACCGAAGCCGGCGCGAGGCCCGCTTCGGACAGGGTGCCCATGAACTGGGTCAGGTCGCCGACGCGAATCGAATCCAGGCGTCGTTTTCCCACCCAGCCGATGAAACGGTTGAGATCCCGCCCGTAAGCTTCAATCGTGTTGTCAGCCAGGTGGCACTCGCCACGCAGATAGTTCAAAAATTCCTCTCGGATGGTGTCGGCCGAGTGCGAAGGTTTCTCGGGCGGCCCCGACTCCTGCATCAATTGCAACTTGGTTCGTCGTTTGGCCACCGATTGATTTCATCCGGTTTCGGGAGAAGATTGATGTATGGTTTCCGTAATCTCTTGGTCGGCACACCACGTCGCCACATCCGTTGCCCTAAATGCTTGAAGTGGATTTCATGAATGTTTTGGTTGTCGGTGGTGCCGGTTACATCGGTTCGCACGCCGTTCGTTTGCTCACCGAAGCTGGCCACCAGGTCACCGTCTACGACAATCTCTCGCGGGGCCACCGCCAGGCGGTTCCGGACGGCATGCTGGTCGAAGGCGAATTGGCCGACCGGGCGAAATTGACCGGCGTGTTGAAAGACAAACAGATCGACGCGGTGATGCACTTCGCCGCCTTTGCGTTGGTCAATGAGTCGGTCAATGATCCCGCACTCTACTACCGCAACAACGTCGTCGCGGCGATCGAATTGCTCGACGCGATGCGCGAAGCCGACGTCAAAAAAATCGTCTTCAGCAGCACGACGGCGACCTACGGCGAGCCCGACACGATTCCCATCGCGGAAACGACGCTTCAGCAGCCCATCAACCCCTACGGGTTTACCAAGCTGGTGTTTGAACAGGCGCTCGCCGATTACGCCGCGGCGTACGGGTTCGGCTATGCGGCACTCCGCTACTTCAACGCCGCCGGCGCGCGACCGGACGGATCGATCGGCGAAGACCACACCCCGGAATCGCATCTGATCCCGATCGTCTTGCAAGTGGCGCTCGGCCAACGCGAGGCGATCACCGTGTTCGGCGACGACTACCCGACACCCGACGGCACCTGCGTCCGCGACTACATTCATGTCGACGACCTCGGCGCCGCTCACCTGACCGCGTTGGAAAAACTGCAGCCCGGCAAAGGCATCTGTGTCAACCTGGGGACCGGGCGGGGCACCAGCGTCCGCGAGATCATCCAAGCCTGCCGCGAGGTCACCGGCCATCCGATCCCCGAAGTGATGGGAGCGCGGCGGGCAGGCGATCCGCCGGAGCTGGTTGCCGATGCGAGGTTGGCGGCCGAGTTGCTGGGTTGGAAAACCCAGTACAACGACGTCAAACGGATCGTTGAAACCGCCTGGAAGTGGCATCAGAGCCACCCGAACGGCTATTCCGACGCTTTGCACTAGAATTTTGGGCTCTCGCGGCCACGAATTCCGTTTGCCTGGGTAGATGCGCAAGCCGCGTCGAGCTGAGATCCGCAACCGTCGCAAGAACGCGACGCCCCGCCGACAATTTCTATGAAGATGAAACGAATCATCCCCATCGCCATGCGTTGCGTCCTGCTGCTTGCCGCGTTCCTGGTCGATCTGGTTGCCGGCGGCGTGATCGGTGGCGGAACGGCCCAGGCGGTGGAATTGGATCGACGCCAAAAAGCCATCGTCTCGACCATCGGTGCGACGATCAATCGGGCCGGCAAAGCTTACTTCGAAGGCAAGTACGACGCGTCGGGCAACGAGATTCGCAAGGCGCTCGAGCAGGTCGATCGTGCGGTCGATCTGGGAAGCCCCGAGCTCTACGACGCGATCGTCGTCCACATCGACAAGATTTCGCGGGCCCACGCGATGCTGGAATTGGAAGGGATCTCACTGCCGCCGTTCCGACGTCCGCCGCGTCCGACCGGGACGGCATCGACCCCGATGGCATCGTCCGATTCATCCGACCCCAACACGCCCGGCACCCCGCCCTCCGGCACGCTGGTCAGCTTCACCAACGACGTGGCGCCGATCTTGAGCAGCAAATGTGGCCGTTGCCACATCAGCGAACGCCGCGGCGGATTTAGCACGTCCAGCTACACCGCGTTGATGCAGGGACCACCCGAAGGCGTCGTCGTGTTTGCCGGTGACGTCATCGGCAGCCGGCTGATCGAAACGATCGAAACCGGCGACATGCCGCGCGGCGGTGCCAAGGTCAGCGCGGCTGAACTGGGAACGCTGAAAACATGGATCGCCCAAGGCGCGAAATTTGATGGCAACGATCCCAATCAAATGCTCGCCGCCGGCAGCACGCCCGCCCCGGCGATGGAAACCAAACCGCCGGTGATCACCCAAGCGACGGGCAACGAAACGGTGAGCTTTGCATTGGAGATCGCGCCGCTGCTGGTCGACAATTGCGGCGGTTGTCACATCGAAGCCATGCAGGTCCGCGGCGGATTGAGAATGGATACGTTTGTGCAAATGATGCGCGGCGGTGACAGCGGGGCGATCATCACGCCGGGCCGCGGCGAAGCGAGCTTGTTGGTCAAGAAACTGCGCGGGACCGCGACCGATGGCGAGCGGATGCCGGCCGGCGGGCGGCCACCGCTGAGCGACGATTCGATCGCGTTGATTTCCAAATGGATCGATGAAGGCGCGACGCTCGATGCCAACCAATCGCAGCCGATCAAGGTGATCAGCAAGCTCGCCTGGGCCTCGCGCGCCTCAAGTGCCGAGATCTCAGCCAAACGAGCCGAACTGGCCGACCGGAACTTCAAACTGGCCAATTCGACCGCATCGCTGACCGAACACCAAACCGATCATTTCCGCGTCGTCGGCTCCGGTTCGCAGCAGACCCTGGAAGTGGTCGGCCGGGCGGCAGAAAAACACCTCAAAATCGCCAAGTCGGTCGCCCGACCGGCGTCATCGACAGCCGCCGAAGATTACTTCCACGGCCGCGCAACGATCTTCGTGCTGCCACGCCGCTATGACTACAGCGAGTTTGCCAAGATGGTCGAACAACGCAGCGTGCCAAACGATTGGTCGGCCCACTGGCAGTACGACGGGATCGATGCCTACGCCGCCACCGTGGCTTCGGAAACCGAGGACGAAGAAGCCATCGAGTCTCGACTTCTGGCGCCGATCGTCAGCCTGGCGGTGGCCTCCCGCGGCAGTGATGTCCCGCGCTGGTTCGCCGAAGGCATCGGCTCGGCCACCGCGATGCAGCAGAACGCCAAGAGTCGCAGCGAGAAAGAAAAACTGCGGGTGTTGGCCGGCGAGGCGGTGTCGGCGGTCAAAAACGCCAAAGCATTCTTAGACAACAAGCTCACGCCCGAGCAAGCCGACTCCTTCGGGACCGCACTGGCGATGTCGATGTTGGACCGCAGCCGCCGCAAGATGTTGGACGCCACGTTCCGATTGCTCGATGACGACCAATCGTTCAACGATGCCTTCGTCGGCGGCTTCGGCGTCACGCCGACCATCTACATCGACCAGCTCCTCCAGTTCGCACGCTAGTGGGGTAAGCTTCCAGCTTGCCATCGCCTACCGTGGGGTAAGCTTCCAGCTTGCCATCGGCTAAGCTTGTAAGCTTCCAGCCTCCCCCACGATCAATCGCGCCATGAACCCGAGCCCCGAACAAGTCACCGCGAGCCAGTCCGCCGTCCGCGCCGCCGGCGACCGCACCATCGAGCAGTACCAGAACTGGATGCAGACCAACGCGGCGGCTCATTTGATGCGTTCCGCGCGACAGTCGGGGCTGACCGCTCGGTTGCGTGAAAAGCAACACACGCTGGAGGAGCTTTGCGAATCGCTGTCGCTGCAGCGCGAGACCACCGCGCTGTTGCTCGACGCCCTGGTGGCCATCGGGCTGGTCGAGCAGTACGGGGAGGATTTTGCGCTGGCCCGAGCCGGGCATCTGCTCTGCCAGTACGACGACGATTTGGGCGACCGCCGCTGGGAGTCTCTGGTCGGTCGACTCAAGGCCCCGGAGAGCGCGGCGTCTGTCGACGGCGCGGACTATCGCGCGCAAATCGCGGCGACCCAGTGGATTCACACCGCCGCGGCGATGCAGGCGGCGGAGATCCTGGACATCGGCGGCCAAGATGCCTGCCCCGGCCCCAAGATCTTGGACTTGGGTTGCGGGTCGGCCGTGTGGAGCTGTGCGATGGCGCACCGCGACGCGGACGCGGTCATCGTGGCCGTTGATGAACCGGCGGCGCTGCAGTCGGCCCGCAGCACCGCCGAATCGATCGGGCTGGGCGATCGTTTTAAAACCATTGAAAGTGATCCGCTGGCGGCCACCGTGGGCCGGCAACAGTTTGAACTCGTCGTGTTGGCCCAGATGCTATCCGGTTATTCGGATGATCAAGCCGCAAGCCTGTTGGAAAAAGCGGCGGCAGCCCTGAAGCCGGGCGGCCGGATTGCGGTGCCGGACTTTTACATCGGCCCCGGGCGGGCCGGGTTGAAAGAATCGCTGGGGCGATTGTCGATTCATCTGGCGACCCCGCAGGGCCGGGTCCGCGATTTGCGCGAGTGCCAGGGCATGTTCCAGGCCGCCGGGCTGGGCGGGATTCAGTTCACGTATCTGGCCGCCAGCGAAGCCGGGCTGGGGATGATGGTGGCCGAGTCGATGGCCAAGTAGATGGCACTGAGCACTAGCCTAAGGGACAATCCCCCAGTGCCCGATTTGAATGAACCCACCGATGGCAAAGCGTACCCACGGATGAAAAACAGCCTGAAAACGGGCTCGCGGCCACTAGTTTGCCCTCGAGTCGCGGTTTTTTTTAATCATGGATTGACGAAACCGGCTCAAAATTTCTACGATGCCGGGCCAATTTTGATTCGAAATCAACACCATACTTACCCCCCCAAACAGCCATGGCTGTCCCCAAGCGAAAACACAGCAACAGTCGAACCGGCAAACGCCGCAGCCACGATCGCGTCAAGAAACGCCAAATCGCCTATTGCCCGCAGTGCAGCAGTTCGGTGCCGACGCACACGATTTGCCCCAAATGCGGCTATTACCAAGGGCGTACCGTGGTCGAGCCGGTTGACGAGTAATCGTCAGGCGTGATCGGACGATTCTTTTCGACGCATTCCGCCGTGCCGTGTTGCCGGGTGTCGTTTGTGACCCCGGCATGAGGTTGCTCGGCGGTTTTCTTTTTTAGCGGCTGTTATCAATGGACGTAAATTCCGCCGGGATTCTGTTTCCGGGTCAGGGGGCACAGGGCGTCGGCATGGGTCGATGGCTGTGCGAAACCTACACGATCGCCAACGAGACGTTCGCCGAGGCGGGTGAAGTGCTCGGCTACGATCTCGCCGATCTGTGCCAAAACGGCCCCCTTGAAAAACTCGATGCGACCGAATTTTGCCAGCCCGCCCTGTTCACCGTCGGCGTCGCCGCGGCCCGGGTGTTGGCGGCGGAGCATCCCGAGCGGGTCCAGCGGATCAGCGCCTGCGCGGGGCTGAGCCTGGGCGAATACACCGCGGTTTGCTTTGCCGGTGGGCTGGAGTTTGCCGACGGGCTGAAATTGGTCCAACGCCGCGGCCAGGCGATGCAGTCGGCTTCCGACGCCGTCCGAAGCGGGATGGCCAGCGTCATCGGGATGGAACTGGAAAAACTGCAAGCGCTGTGCGACGAGGTGCGTCAAGACGATGAGGTCCTGCGGCCGGCGAATTTGCTGTGCCCGGGCAACATCGCCGTCTCCGGTCACCTGACGGCCATCGAGCGGTTGCAACCCGCTGCGGTCGAGGCCGGGGCGATGAAGGTCGTGCCGCTCTCGGTTGCCGGCGCGTTTCACACCTCGCTGATGGCGCCGGCCGTCGAGTCGCTGCAACAAGCCTTGGCAGAGATCCCGCTCTGCGACACCCGCATCCCCGTGTACAGCAACGTCGACGCGGCGCCGCATCAATCGGCCGATGAGATCCGCGATCTGCTCAGCCGCCAAGTCACCCAGCCGGTGATGTGGGAGGCGAGCATTCGTCGCATGATTGCCGATGGCGTGGAAGGTTTTCTCGAAGCCGGCACCGGTCGCGTGCTGCGAGGAACGCTGAAGCGGATCCAGCGAAAAATCCCCACCGATGGCTTTGGCGACCAGTAGAACCGTCTAGAGCATTGCCAGGAAAGAGTCATCGTCTGACCGATTGCCCCGGCTTCCCGACCCCAAGATTTTCCCCGAGCGAGAAACATGGAACTGACACTCAAAGCCGATCTATCCGGCCAAGTCGCGATTGTCACCGGCGCGTCACAAGGATTGGGTAAAGCCGTCGCGGTGGCGCTGGCGATGAACGGCGCCACGGTCGCCTGCATGGCCCGCAACGCGGAGAAACTGGCGGCGACCGTCGCGGACATCGAAGCCGTCGGCGGCACAGGCATCGCGCTGGCCTGTGACGTGACCGACCGGGCGGCGACCGCCGCGGCGATCGAAGGAGTGGCCAAGGAGCACGGCCGGCTGGACATTCTGGTCAACAACGCCGGGATCACACGCGACAAGACGATGCGTGGGATGAGCGACGAGGAATGGGACAGCGTGATCGCCACCAATCTGACCAGCTGTTTCGTCTGCTGTCGGGCCGCCGCCGGGATCATGCGAAAGAAAAAATATGGCCGAATCATCAACATGGCCAGCATTTCGGGGCTGATGGGCAACCAAGGCCAAGCCAACTATTCGGCCAGCAAGGCTGGGATGATCGGCATGACCCGAACGATGAGCAAAGAATTGGTCAATCGCGGTGTGACGGTCAACGCGGTCGCCCCGGGCTTCATCGCCAGCGACATGACCGACGCGATTCCGGCGGGAATTTTGGACGAGGTGATCAAAACGATCCCCGCCAAACGCATCGGAAACCCCGAAGATGTCGCCGCAGCCGTGCTTTTCCTCGCCTCCCGTGACGCCGGGTACATTTCCGGCCAAACGATCGTCGTCGACGGGGGAATCACCGGATAGCTAGCCTGCCGGCCCCGTAGCGGCCCCCGCAGCGACTTTCGGCAACCTTAAGCCGAGTGAAAACCTTCGCGAGATGGTCAGTCGGGAATCCCGGCATATTGACGCCTTTTGCTTGTTTCCCCTATCTTTTCGGCGAATCAACGAAGCGTCTCCGGGCTCCCACCCCTGCCGTCTCGTTCCTCCCTACAGATGAGGGGCGTTTCGTTCCCTCGATAACTTCCCTTGCAGATCAAACCATTGGAGATTGCTTATGGCTACCGTCGAAGAGCGCGTGGTCGATATCGTTGCTGAACAACTTGGTGTCGAAAAAGACAAGATCAGCCGCGAAACGTCCTTCGTCAACGACCTGGGTGCCGATTCGTTGGATACCGTCGAACTGGTGATGGAGCTCGAAGAGGAATTCAACATTAGCATTCCTGACGAAGCTGCCGAAAAGATCCAAAAGGTCGGCGAGGCGGTGGACTTCATCGAGAATGCCAAAGGCGAAGACGCCTGATTCGTCCCTCGCTCGAACCACCTTATTCAATCGCATTGCCGCCTCATGGTCTTGTGGTGATCCGGCTTTCAAAGCCGCTTGCCGATCATTGTGGGCGGCATTTTTTTCATCCGGACCTCTCGAACCTCTGATTCGTCATGTTCGCAGCTTCGATCACTTGAACGCATCGCCAAGGCATCACGATGACCCAGGGTTCATCAGACACCGTGTCACAACCACCGATTTTCCGAGGTGATCGCCGTGTGGTTATCACTGGCATCGGCGCCGTCACTCCGCTGGCTCTGGAAGTCCCCAGGATGTGGGATCGACTGATCGCCGGTGAAAGCGGTGTCGGCAACATCGAATTGCTCGACACGTCCGAGTACAAAGTTCATTTCGCCGGTGAAGTCTGGAATTTCACGCTCGAGGGTGTGACCGATCCGCGCGAAGCAAAACGACTCGATCGCTTCACCCAGTTCGCCGTCCACGCCGGTCATCAGGCGATCCGGGATTCCGGCATCGATTTCGAATCGGTCGACCGCACCCGCTGCGGTGTCATCCTGGGCAGCGGCATCGGCGGGCTGATCGAAATCGAAAACCAGATCGAACGCATGTTGACCAAGGGGCCCTCGCGGGTCAGTCCCTTCACCGTCCCCAAGATGATGGTCAATGCCGCCGGCGGAAATATCTCCATCACCTACGGGCTCAAAGGCCCCAACTATGCCGTCGCCACCGCCTGTGCCAGTGCGACCAACGCGATGGGCGATGCGCTCCGTAGCATCCGGCTCAACGAAACCGATCTGGTCATCACCGGTGGCAGCGAAGCGGCGCTGACCCGGATGGGCCTGGCCGCATTTCAAAACATGAAGGCCCTCTCGACGCGAAACGAGGAACCGACCAAGGCCAGTCGCCCCTTCGATGCCGATCGCGACGGGTTCGTGCTCGGCGAAGGCGCCGGGGTGTTGGTCTTTGAGGAACTCGAACACGCCAAGAAGCGGGGGGCAAAGATCTACGGCGAAGTCCTCGGATACGGAACCACCAGCGACGCCGGCCACATCACCGCCCCCGACGCCGACGGGATCGGTGCCGCCGCCGCGATGACCGCCGCGCTCGCCGACGCCCGGATCGATCCGGCAAACGTGGACTACATCAACGCCCACGGCACCAGTACCCCGCTGGGCGACAAAGCCGAAACCACCGCCATCAAACGCGTCTTCGGCGAGGCCGCCTATCAGACCAGCGTCAGCAGCACCAAGTCCGCACTGGGGCACTCGCTCGGTGCCAGCGGTGGGGTCGAGGCCGTGATTCTTTGCAAAACCATCGAATCGGAAGTCATCCCGCCGACCATCAATCTGGAAACGCCCGATCCGGACTGTGACCTCGACTACACGCCCAACGAGGCCAAGTCGCGCGCCGTCAAAGTGGCGATGAGCAACAGCTTCGGATTCGGTGGGCACAACGCCTGCATCGTTGTTGGTCGGTTCGACGGCTAGGTGGCCGTCCAGCTTAGGACGACCTGTTTTTCGAGTACGACGCCCTTCCGGGCCGTCGTCCGGAGGGCTCGCACCGACGACCTAGAAAGGACGTCGTACCCTCGAGGGACCGTCCAGCTTAGGACGACCGGCTTTTTGAGTACGATGGCCCTTCCGGACCGTCGTCCGGAGGGCTCGCACCGACGACCTAGAAAGGACGTCGTACCCTCGAGGGACCGTCCACTATCGCTGCGTCGCAGCGACCAGGAATCGCCGAAAGGCGAAACACCAACGCCTCCCTAAAACACCGCGTCGGCTGGTACGCTATTGCCATGCCACCTCTCAAACCGCCAAGCGCGAAGAATCCGCCCGAGCGGGGAAACATCCTCGATCGTGAGGAGTACATCGAACAGGCCCACCTGTTCGAATTGCTGCACGAACAGGCCGGGGGCAAGTTTCCGATCCAGGACTTGCTCGAACAGCTGCGCCACGAAGTCTTGGCGACCACACGGTTGCCGATGGCGATGGAGTACCTGCTGACCGAAGTCAAACACTCCGGCTTGCTCGGGCCGGCGATGCGACAACTGGCCCATTACTTCACGCCGTTCCAAACCTATTTGGTCGACCAAAGTGAAGCGGACACCGGCCGGTTCATGATGAACACCGCCTTCAAAGTCATGCAGGCCGAAGCGGAATACCGGGTCGAAAAAGCCAACCCGGCCGGAATGTTCTTCTTTCAATTTGAGGTCCTGTGCCGAAATCGACTCTCCTACGATCGCGGATTGACGGCGATGAGCGGCGATCCGATCTATGACGACCGCTGGAGCAAGTGGATCCTCGGCCTCCGCGCCCAAATCGGTCTGATCGACTTTGCCGACCTCGTTTTCCTGGTCAGCGAGGACTACCGCAACAAACTCAACGCGGCCGGCAAACCGTCCGACGGCAAGGGCCCGTTCCTGTTCGGCGAAAAGGAAGGCCGGATCGCACTGGCCAATCGACGCAAAGATCCGCTGTACCTGTTCAGCGCCCTGCAGCGGCACCTCGGCTATCCCGCCGTTCCCAAGCCCGCCCCGGCGGACGAGACCCAGGATTTGATTCCCCAGATGGCTCGGCGAATCGAGCGACTGGAGGCCCGGATCCAGCTGATGGAAGAGGAACGTCGGGCGTCGCTGGATATCACCAAGTTCTACGAGCAAAACAAGCACCGCTTGAAGCTTCCTGAGTGAACATGCGCGCAGGGTGAAGGCGGGTCAACTAGAATGACCCGGGGGTGAATCGGACGGACCTGCGCCGCACCAGCCGCGGAGGGACGCGAGCGCTCTGGCCAGAGCACTTGAGACGGCAACCCCATGGCGCATCGATGAGCGAAGACGACATCACCCAGCCGACCCACCCGTCTCAAACCCCTTCCAGACTCGATGGTCAGGTCGCCACCGGCGACTACTCCTTGGATTCGGCCCGGCAGAATGCGTCCGAAGCGGAACTGACGAAGATCGAAGAGTTTTCCGTCTTGGGGTTCCTGGGCAAGGGCGGTTTCGGAACGGTCTATCGCGCCTATGACGGCTTGTTGCAACGTGAAGTCGCGCTCAAGGTCCCGCATCAACGTCTGGTCAATCAATCTGATCTCGCCGCGGCGTATCTGCGTGAAGCCCGTGCGATGGCCAGCTTGGACCATCCCCACATCGTGCCCGTGTACCGGGCCGCCGCGACGCAACAGGTCGCCTGCTATTTGGTCACCAAACTGATCCATGGTTGTCCCTTCGGCCAGTGGATTCGGCGAAAACGCCCTTCCTATCGACAGCTCGCCGATGTCCTTCGCTACGTCGCCGACGCGCTCGCCTACGCCCATTCCCGCGGCATCGTCCATCGCGACATCAAACCGGGCAACATCCTGATTGATGAAGAGGATTGTCCCTATGTCGTCGATTTCGGTTTAGCGCTGCGCGACGTCGAGCGTGAAGGCCGCAGCGCCTACGTCGGAACGCCGGCCTACATGAGTCCGGAACAGGCGCGGGGGGAAGGCCACCGGGTCGACGGACGCTCGGACATTTTTTCCCTCGGCACGGTGTTGTATCAATCGCTGACCGACAGCAAACCGTTCAAGGGCGAGGACCGCGACAGCCTGTTCCAAGAGATCATCTATCACGACCCGGTCGACCCTCGAGAAATCCAGCCCGAGGTGCCGGCGGAACTCGCGCGGATCTGTCTCAAGTCGCTTTCGAAGTCCGTACACGACCGCTACGCCAGTTGTGAACTGCTGGTCGATGACTTGGCGCACTTTGTCGAAACGATGGACGGCGATTCGTCGACATCCACCACGTCGGCTCAGTCGGCGTTCGGTCCTAATGCCGCTCAGGCAGACAGTCACCGCCAACGCCGCACCCTGCCCAAAGGACTTCGGCCGTTTGATTTGCGAGATGCCGAGCACTATTTGGAATTGTTGCCCGGACCCTATGACCGTGACGGCTTGCCGGACATTGTCCGGTTTTGGTTGTCGCGGATCGATTCGACAGATGCTTCCAGAGCCGTCCCGGTCGGACTGATCTATGGACCCAGCGGGTGTGGGAAAACGTCGCTGGTCCGGGCCGGCATCATGTCGCGATTGGGCAATCCGTGCACCAGCATTTATCTGCAGGCGACACCCGAATCAACCGAATCGGTGTTGGCCGGTGCGATCCGATCGAAATTCGGCGATCACCGTTTTGGATCGGTCACGGATCTGGCGGACTTGATTGCCGCTCTCCGCCGCGGCAATCAACCCAAGGTCGTGATCTTCATCGATCAGTTCGAACAGTGGCTGTTCTCCCATCCCGACATCGAACGTGAATCGTTGACCGCCGCGCTGCGACAGTGCGATGGCGTGCAGGTGCAATGCATCTTGATGGTACGTGACGACTTTTGGCTCGGCATTTCACGATTGATGCAAGCGATCGATCTGCCGATCGCCGAGAACGAAAACGCGACGTTGTTGGATCTATTTGATACCCGCCATGCCCGTCATGTGCTGGCGCTGTTCGGCGCCGCGCACGAGCGTTTGCCTGATTCACAGACCCATTTCAGCCCACGCCAAAATCAATTCCTGGATTCCGCGATCCGTTACCTGGCCAGCGACGGCCGAGTGATCTGTGTCCAGTTGGCGCTGCTGACCGAAATGCTCAAACATCGCAACTGGGAAACCAGTTCGTCTCTCTTCAAAGACGGCGGCACCGGGATTGGGGTCCGGTTCTTGGACGAGACCTTCGACAATGAGCGTTCGCCGCGTCGGATCCGGTTGTTCGCCGAAGGCGCCGAGCACGTGCTCCGCGCCCTGTTGCCCGAATCGGGGTCCAGCATCAAAGGCGCCGTGCGGAGCGAGCAGGAACTGATGGAAGCGACCGGCTACCGCGACAAAGCCGCATTCCGTCGATTGATCGCTGTCCTGGACGGCGAACTGCATCTGATCACTCCGACCGACCGGACCGAAGAAGACAGTTTCAGCAGCGAATCGTCGACCAGTCAGATCGGCACGACCGGCTATCAACTGACGCATGATTTTTTGATCGCGCCCATCCGTCACTGGGTCGAATTGCGAAACCGCACCACCAAAGCCGGGAAGGCGCGATTGCGGCTGGATGAATTCACCGAGCTGTACCGTGCTCGTCCGCTGCCCCAAGCGTTACCGACACTCAGCGAATACCTTGCCGTTCGTCGACATGTCCCGCCCTCGACCTATACCGGACCACAGTTGCGGATGATGAACGCCGCCCGCCAGCGCCATCTCGGTCGGCTTGGGGCGTGGTCGCTGGCCGTCGGATTGCTGTTGGCCGTCAGCTGGGGCGGCTATGCGTTCGTGGTCAACCAGCTTCGACAGCGGGACAGTCAAGCGGCGCTGACCCGCTTGGTCGACGCCGAGCTTTCCGAAGCGATCCCGTTGGCCACCGAGCTGCGCGAAGATGCGTGGATTCGAGCCCAGGCGTCGACACTCGTTGCGGACCCGGACTCCAGGCTATCGGTTCGTGTCCGCGCGTCCCTGGTCAATGCAGATCGGGACGTCGTCGCGGCAGAAACATTGACCAGGCACGCGCTGACCGCGCCGGTCGACGAGGTCGTCCAGATCGCGCGGAGCATCGTTCCCTTGATGAACTCCACCAACGAGTTGGCGGTCGAGCTGTGGCGGGACCAGACCGCGACGCGCGGGGAATTGCTTCGCGCGGCCTGTCTGATCGCCAACGATCCCGGCAGCATCGGTGGCTTTGATGATCCGGACGATCAAGCGGTTTTGGTGCAGTTGCTGCTGGCCGAAAATCCGGTCTGGTCGAAGAGCTGGGGGCTGGGGTTTGCTCCGCTGGCCGAGACGTTGCTGCCGCGGCTTGCCAAACATTTGTCGGACCCGGATCGGCAGCAGCCTTCGTTGACCGCCGTCAATTTGGTGCGTCAGTTCGCCAAAACGGATTTCCACTTGCTCGCCGACCTGGTCCGCTCCGCCCACGCCTCCGAATTCAACTTGCTGTTGGAAACGATGGAAGCGGATCCCGATCGGGCACGCGATGCGCTGCGGCGGCAGTGGGATCAGATCAATCAGGCCGAGACTGCGGTGGTCGATGTCACACGTCCCTGGGGGTCGCCCTGGTGGATCGTCGGTGATCGCGATCGAGTCGATTTGACACCCGACCCGGTAATCGACGACGCCCTCTTGGTTCAGTTGGACTCCTTTCAATCGGTCATCGGCCCGCACGCGATCGTGGCCCACCAGGTTCCTCGCGATCGTCTGGCCGGACTCGCCACAGAACTCGCCATCAGCGGCTATCGAATCGGACATCTCGCCGTCTATCGTCACGACGCGCAGCGCTATTGCTTTGTCCTGTTCACGAGAGACTCGTTGGAGTCCAAGTATGCGTTGGATCTCTCGGCCGATCAGGTGCGGGCGCTCAATCGCGACCATCGTGACGAAGGCTTTCTTCCCGATAGCATCAGCGGCTACGCCGACGAGGATAAAACCCTGCGATATTTCGTCAGCTGGATTCGTCGGCCGCAAAACAACGGTGTGACCGCTGCTGACCTGTATCTGGAGGTGCCGGGGAGCCATCACCAGACCGACGGATGGCAGCCGATGCTGCAAAGGGGCCTGTCACTGCCGCGTTTCAATCTGTCGGTCCAGCAGTCGGATTTGCCCGAGCAATTCACGTCCATTCGCTGGCAAACGACTCGCGAGATTCGATACGCCGACGCCTGGAACCAGTCGGCCGACCAGTGCCGCCAGATCATCCAATGGAATCGATCTTCGCCAGTGCTTGTGGCGGGATCCAGCTTGGCCACCGACGGTCGACGCGATGGGACGGTCACTCCGGTCTGGTGGCATGATCTTCCCGTGCAGGCGAAGCTGCTGGAACACCAGGGTCGACTCGATCACCTGCGTGCGGCGGGAAAGCTGATGGCCGAGGGTTACTTTCCCGTTTCACTCGATGCGGCCGCCTTTGACGACGATCGGACATTTCGATTTCAGTCGGTCTGGTGGCGCGCGCTGCCGGAGATCGATGCCCAGGTTGCCTCCGCCCGGGTCCGCTGCAATCTGGCACTGGCGCAGTTGCGACTGCAGCAAGACCAGAATGTGAAAGACGCACTCGCCGGCCATTGGGGCGAAGAGACACGGGGTGCCGTCATCGCAGGATTCGGCGAATTCATGTTGCCGCCGGAATGGTTGTTTGACCAAATTCAAAACTCGCGAGATGACCAAGCCCCGCAAGACGCGATGAGAGTCCGCAGTTGCCTGATGGCGTTGAAACTGATTCCGGTCGACCAAGTCAGTCCGCAACAACGGTCGTCGGTCACGGAGGTTTGGCGTGATCCGCTTCAACGAACGACCGACTCAGGCATTCGGTCTGCTTCACTCGCCCTCGCGGCCGCATGGAATCTGGATCTACCCTTGCCGCCGTCGAGTGATCCCGATCGTGAGTTTCTGGCCGTCTCGGGGCAGCGGATGGTGGTCGTTCGACCGGCAGCAACCGTTTGGCTCGGTTCGTATGGCAATGAACCGGGGCGTGACGGACAGAAAGAGCCGCGGACGGCGTTTGTGATCGACCATGACTATGCGATCGGAGCCACCGAAGTGACCGTCGAGCAGTTCCTGGCGTTTCGCAACGATTTTGACTATCCGGAAGACTATGCCCGATCGGTAGACAGTCCCGCGATCAATGTGACCTGGTATGACGCGGCAAAGTATTGTCGCTGGTTGAGTGAGCAAGAAGGCATTCCCGAAGACGAGATGTGTTATCCCGAAATCGATGCGATCAAGCCGGGCATGGTCGTCTCGGCGGGATCGGTGGATCGAATCGGTTATCGGCTGGCAACCGAAGCGGAATGGGAATCTGCCTGCCGCGGCGGCGTCGATCGCAACCGTTGGTTCGGCTTTGACCCGAAGCGACTCGATGACCATGCCTGGACGGTCAGCAATTCCGAATTCCGGACCCAGCCCGTCGCCCGCTTGTTGCCCAACGACTACGGGCTGTTCGACATGTTGGGCAACGTGATGGAATGGTGCCACTCCCAAAGTCTCGCCTACCCGCGGCAATCGCTCGCACCGGCGTCTGATCCCGGCAATGAATGGTTCGACGTAGAGGGCCGCACGAGGATGATCACGCGCGGCGGCGCGATGCTGTACCAACCCGGTGACGCACGCGCCTCCCAACGCAATCTTCACGGCGCCGATTCACGTTGGGTCTACATGGGATTCCGAATCGCCAGAACGATTCGGCCGACGCTTGAGTAACCAGCCGCGCGGCACCCTCGCTCAACGTGTCCGCGTGACCGACCAGCCTTCCGGCGGATCGGGCAACTGAAAGGCCTCGTGGTAGGCACGCTGCGCCCGCTCGACCCAGACCAAGGTTTGCTGGTGTAGCTTCGTCGGCTTCATCCGAACAGCTCGACTGGCCAACGATCTGGCCAGTCCAAACTCTTGTTTGGCCACCGCCGCGATCGCCAAATTGTGCACCGCAACGGATGAAAACGGATATCGCTGGTAAACCTCTTGCCAGATCGCTTCCGCCTGCCCCCATCGGCCGGCGACCGCCAAGGCGTTGCCGCGTCGAATGGCTTGCGTGCCGGGCAGCAAGTAGGGGATTTCCAACTGCACACGTTCCCGCACGACCGCCGGAGTGATCAGCGGCAACGTCTCGCGAACGAGCGCCGATTGCAACGCCACATCCTTGTCGGCGGCCAACGCCAAATCGGGGTATCGCTCGAGCGCGGATTCCAATTCCACCACGACCGGTTTGCCCAATGGCCGGCCTTCGGTCGGCGCCTGGACGTCAGCGCTGACCGGCATCAAACGCCAGGAAACGGTCAGCCGATTGCCCGCTTCGGTGATCGATCGGGGACGCCGGTCCGGCAAAATCTCGCCGCGCAAAATGAAGTCGATGTGTCCTTGCTGAGCCTTCTTGGCCAGCGCCAGATCGCTTTCGTCGTCGGCGTTGTAAGACACCAGCGAGACGCCTTGATCAAAGCCCGGCGTCGATGCGTTGATCGATTCGGCGGATACCAAGCGGGTGGAACGACCCGCGTCGGCAGGTGCGGCCAGCAGTAGTTTTTCATGAATCGGCGTGGCCAATTCCTGGGGGCCGACAATCTTGGGGACCATCACCGAATGGCCGACCGTGGAACGCAGCGTCGGCGGCGACCAAACGTGTATCGGGGCTCCCATGCGACAACCACCCAGCGACGTGAAACACGCAACCAGGAAGGCGCAACGGGCGAGTGAACGAACGCAATGAACTGTCATCCCTGACGCGATACGCAATAAGTGGAAATCGAGTCAAGAGCGTCTCTGAGATCAACAAAGGGGTCAAGATCAACAAAGGGGTCAGGCCTCTTTGTTAGGGGATCTGCCCTTGAGGCATCAAAGAGGCCTGACCCCTTTTCCGCGGCTCAAAGCTCTAGCTGGCCCGCGGCGGGGGCCGGCGAGGCGTGTAGAGGCAACAATCGGATGGACAGACATCGTGCCAGGGCCCCAAGGTTCCTGCCGCGTCTTTCTGCTGGCGAATCCCAATTCGCTCTTCCACCAGTTTGCGAATCATGCTGACGAAACCAGCACTGATGCCCGGTGTTGCGGCACGGCTCATCTTGATGCCACGTTCTCGGCACAGCGTCGCCGCTTCGTCATCCAAGTCGTACAGCACTTCCATGTGATCGCTGACAAACCCGATCGGCACGATCACGAGGTTCTTCAGCTTGTCCGCATCATCCATCTCGGCGATCGTGTCACACACATCCGGCTCCAGCCACGGCTGCTGCGGCGGGCCGCTGCGGCTCTGGTACACCAACCGCCACGTGTCGACCCCGACCGCCTCGGCGACCAATCGCGACGCTTCATGGAGTTGCTTGACGTAGTCGCAGTTGTCCGCCATCCCCATCGGGATGCTGTGGGCGGTGAACAGCACCGTCGCCGCGGCCGGTTCGGATTCAAGCTCGGCCAGCGATCGGCGAACACTGCTCGCCATCGTTGCGATGAAGTCCGGATGATTGAATCCCATCCGCACTTTTTCCACCAACGGGGCTCCCTCGCCGACCTCCTCTTGCGCGGCAAGAATGTTTTCGCGGTACTGACGGCAACCGCTGTAACAGCTGAACATGCTGGTGAAAAATGCAATCGCCCGTTTGCACCCGTCGGCCTTCATCTGCCGCAAGGTGTCGGGGAACAGTGGATGCCAATTCCGATTGCCCCAGTAAACCGGCAAATCAATCCCGTTGGATTCAAACTCGGCCTTGATCGCCGCCAGCAGCTGGCGGTTCTGCTCGTTGATCGGGCTGACGCCGCCAAAACTTTTGTAGTGCTCGGCAACCTCCAACATGCGCTCGCGTGGCACATTTTTTCCCCGCAGCACGTTTTCCAAGAACGGCATCACGTCCTCGGGGCCTTCTGGGCCGCCGAAGGAAACCAACAGGAACGAATCGTAGGGCAAGTCTGGGTCGGACATCGATGGGATGAGTTCTCGGATGCGAAATGAAACCGGCGGGTCATTCTCGCTGATCGTCAATCCGCATGGCAGTGGGGGCACTTCGGTCAACTCGACCGCGGTCCGACGAAGCGATCGCGGGACGATGGCTGAATCGCCATTTCTCGAAATGGTTGTCGCGTCATTGGTATGAAAAATGCACCACAACCCAAATTGCTTTCGTGCTTTACGAATCAGACAGAGGTGACGGTATGTTTTGGACTTTGATAGCTATGATCTTCATCGTCAGTTTCGTGCTGGTGGTGATGTCCATCCGCGTCGCAATCATTGATGAACGTCTCGATATGAGAGAAGTGAAACTGATGAGAAACCTCTCTCGATACGCGAGCCGAGCCTCTTTCAGCCCCGACAACCCTGGCCGCAGGCCGCGGAATTTCAGCAAATCGGGTTCACTGAAGTTCCCAACGGTCCCCGGAATGGGCTCGTTCACCGCGAGCTAGTGCCCCGCAGCGGGTCAATTTTGGTGAGTGGATCGCGTCGCTGATCCTTCTGCAGGGGATCATTAAGGCGAGCGGCTGACGTGAAACCGCTCAATCATCACTCAGCGCGGCCGAAAAGGTTCCGATGCGATCGGACGCAGCGCGATCGCGGTCAGCGCCCCAGAATGAGACTCGCCGCCTCTTTTAACCCGGCTCCGATTTCTTCGAGCGGCCAGTACTCCAGTCCGACGAAGCCGTCGTAATCCGTTTCTCCGATGGCGCGAAAGATCTCGCCATAATTCAACTCGCCCCGCGTCAACTCATTTCGGCCCGGATTCCCGGCGGCATGGAAATGACCGATCCGACCGATGTTGGCGGTCGCATTGCGAATCACATTGCCTTCGCTGATCTGCTGGTGATAGATGTCGAAGACAACCTTCACGTTTTCGCTGGCCACCTGGTCGACGATCGCAAACGCCTGCTCGCTTCGCACCAGATAGTAACCGACGTGGTCGATCAGATCGTTCAGCGGTTCGAAGACCAGCGTGATGCCGGATTGTTCCAGCATCGGTGCCGCTTCGCGCAGACCTTCGACCAGGCAATCGTGTTGTGCTTCGTTGCCGGCGTCGGGCCGAAAGTCGCCGACCTGAGAAATCAAGGTCGGGCATCCGAGCCGCTTGGCCGCTTCGATCGATTCGCCGAGCCCGTCCAGATAGGCGGAGCGACTCGCCGGGTCGACCAGACTGATGAACTTGGTGCAGCAAGCGGCGATTCTCATCTGGTGCTCCGCCACAGCCTCTTCGATCTCCGCGAGGTCTTTGTCCCACCAGCCCCAGAATTCGAAGGCGTCGATTCCGCAGGCTTTGACGCGGGCGATCGCATCGCGCGGCGCAACGCCTTCAAAAACGGCGTCGATGCAAACCGAGGGACGAAGGGTGGAGGGTGCGGGGGTGGAGGGTGTGGCTTCACTGCTCATGACATGACCGAAGCGACCGCTTCGCAGAAGGAGTTCATTTTGGTTTCACTCATGCCGGCAACGTTGATCCGACCGCTGCCGACGATGTAGATGCCGTGCTTGCTTTTCAGCTCGTCGACCTGCATCGGGCTGAGCCCGCTGTAGGAAAACATGCCTTTCTGGCGAAGCAAGAAGGAGAAGTCGTGGCCCGAGCCGGTCGACTTCATGGTTTCGACGAATTGTTCGCGAAGTCTGGTGATCCGCAAACGCATCGTTTCCAGTTCTTCCTTCCACAGTCGGGTCAACTGCTCGTCGGCCAAAATCGTGGCCACGATCGCACCACCGTGTCTCGGCGGATTGCTGTAATTGGTGCGCACCACCCGTTTCAGCTGACTGAGTGCCGCGGTGCACTGCTCGACATCGGCCGCGACCAGCGAAACCGCGCCGACCCGCTCGCTGTACAAACCGAAGTTCTTGGAGAACGACGTGCACACGATCGCTTCGTCGACATGTTCCAATACCGTTCGCAAACCGACGGCGTCTTGTTCGATCCCGTCGCCGAAACCCTGGTAGGCGAAGTCGATCAGTGGCAACAGATTCTTTTCGGCGATCACCGACGCGATCTGTTTCCAATCCTCGGCGGTCGGGTCGATGCCGGTCGGGTTGTGACAACAACCGTGCAGCAGGATCGCGTCGCCGGGTTTGGCGTTGTCGTTGAGTGCAGCGAGCATGCCGTCCAGATCCAACGACGTGCGATCATCACCCAGGTAGCGATAGGTTTCCGACGATAAACCCGCCGCGGCGAAAATCGCCGGATGATTGGCCCAGGTGGGATTGGGCATCCAAATTCGTGCCTTCGGCAATTGGGTCCGCATGAAATCCGCGGCGACTCGCAGCGCCCCGGTGCCGCCGGGCGTCTGCAGCACCGCCACGCGATCGGCCGCCAGCGTCTCTCCGAACACCAGATTCCGAACATCGGCGCGGTACTCCGGCAAACCATCGATCGACAGGTAGCCCTTGGTCGCTTCGCTGTCCAAGATCTTTTGCTCCGCCGCTTTGACCGATTTCAGGATCGGTGTCTGCCCGTTTTCGTCCTTGTAGACCCCGACTGACAAGTTCATCTTGTCGGGATTCGGGTCCGCGTTGAAAGCTTCGGTGAGTCCCAGAATCGCATCCGGGGGGGCGGTCTGAATGACGGAAAAACGATGACTCATGATGGTGGCTCGCGCGTGGGCTAGGCCTGGGCTGGAAATGGACGTTGCCAATGCCCGCGAATCGTAGTGCAACAGCGGCAATTCGGCTATCCTGTCCCCGACCCAGGGCGCGGCCTTTTGGTTCAGGTCCGTCGCCGACGCGCCCTCTGCCGGTGACGTTTCGTCGGCGCAAGACGGCCGCAACGATTTCTCGACCGGTTGAGGCCCCCACTCGGCGGAGTCTGAGCCGCACCACGGGCGACCGGAATGAAACGAGAACCGAGTGCGGCGTTTGCCCTCAGCTCTCTTGCTTTGACTCTGGCTCGCGGACTCTTTAGCGATGGGCGTGGGCCCGCTGCCGCGCTGTTTCGGATTCAAACCCCAAGCTGTAGGGGCGAAAGACCAGGATCGGATCGGCGACCAACGCACCGAAGCCACGGGTGCGAGGATCGATCCCCTGGCGATGCAGCGCCAGGGCCAGCGCGACGTCGCGGACCTGGGTTCGGTGAGTCGTCTTGGGCGGCACCATCGATCGCCAAACGTGGCTGACCCGCGTGTCTGCGGAAAAACTCGTGATCCAGGTGTCGATTTCCGCTGCCGCAAAGTTTAGCTCCGACGCGGCCAACAGTGCGGTCACAATCCGCGACGGCGATTCGGTCGGATCGTTCAACGCCCGCCGGCAATCCGATTCGACGATCCGGTCGCAATCGTAACGCAACCCGATCACCAATCGGTCACGCAAATCGATCGGCGTTTCGGTCAAAAAACTGCCGACCAGTCGCGACAGGACACGGCTTTCGTGATCACGCAGCGCCTCGGGGCCGCTGCCGGGATTGCTGAGGTGTGCGACCAGTCGTAGCGTCGCCCCGTCGGCCGTCTTCCGCTTGCGAGCCGACGCCAACGAAAGCACGACGGACCAAGACGCAATGTCGTGTCGATCGAGGGTCTCGATCTCTGACCAGCAATTCGCATCGGTCGCGACTCCCGCCAGCAAGCGGCCGATCTCGGGGCGATCTTGGACGGCTGAGGCGAAAACCAATCGAGCGTCATGACCACCCCCGGCGGAATCACGAAACTGTTCCCATCCGGCCAGCTCGCGCCCGTCGAACGAAGCGTCGTAGAGGAATCGCTCCATCAGGATCTCGCGCTCCCGCATCTCCAAACGATTTAACAAGCGCTGCTTGGAAAGATAAAGCTCCAAGTCCGGGGGCGGGAACGGATTGGCGCGAAGCAGGGCTTTGATTTGATCTGCCGACGATTCGCTGTGAATCGCCAAGTCGATCAGTCGCGTTTCCGAACGTCCGCGCGTGGCGAAGGAATCCGCGGCCAAACCCGCGACCAGTGCTTCGAATTCGACCCGTGGTTCTGTCTGTGTCGACGCCGGCGTTTGGGATTGGACCCGGCCGGTGATCAACGCCGTCAGCGTGAGGGTGAACAGCCACAAGAAACGGGCATCAGGTCGACACATCGGCAATCAAGAGAACATCGAGTTGTTTGCAAGGTAAGAAACCCTAGCCCGTGCCGATGTCGATTCCGGTTTTCACGCCGCGTTGACCGTCCAAATCCTCTTCGGAAGACGTCAACGGTTCGGGTACACTGCGCGACCGCTACAACCCCAACGCTACGCCGAACCATCGCACTGCCAAGCAACGAAGCCATGAAACTGATCTGTTTCGAAGACGAATCCGTCAGCCAGCTCCAGCCGATCACCCTCGCCCGGCCCGCCTATGCGATCACGTGTGCGAGCTATCAGTTGGTCGATTGGTTGAGGCTGTTGCCGGGCGACCTGACCGTTTCCATTCGCAACTACTTGGCGCCGATTCAATCGCTGGAATCCAACCTTTCCGCTCCCTCGCGGGACTCGGTCCGGGGCGAAGAGGTTCTGTTGGTCAACGCGCGATTGGTCCCACGCGTCGACACCCTGGCGGCCCTCAAGTCACTCTGTGCGGCAACCGTTGCCGGTGTGATCCGCTGCGATCGAAGCGGTGCGATCTTGGCCGCTCGTCTGACGGCGAAGGAATCGTCGCTGCTCGATTCGCTGCCGCCGAGCCCGGCCGACATGGTGGAGGAGCCCGCTTCGCCGTTTCAGAAAGCGGCTCGCAAAGCCGTCGGCGACCTGGAGAAACCCAGCGACGACGGAGTGGTCAAACAACTCTTGGAACTCACCGCCGATCTGCCCACCGATTCGCTTCCGATCAGCCCGGACGACCTGCCGGCGTTCGGTTGGCCCCACGAAGTCGTCGCCTGGCACATGACAGAAATGCCGACGGCCATGCAGTGGCGACTCGCACGCGGTGGATACACCGAAACGGCCGATGGGGTGTTCGTCGCCGACGGCGTCTCGATCGGACAGTATGCCGCCGTCGATACCAAAGATGGCCCGATCCTGTTGGACGAGAACGTCAAAGTCGGACCGTTCTGTTTGTTGTCCGGACCGGTCTACGCCGGACGCGGGACACGCATCATCGAACACGCGGCGCTCAAAGACGGCGTCTCGCTCGGTCACACCGTCAAGATCGGTGGTGAAGTCGAAGCCTCGGTCATCGAGCCGTACACGAACAAGCAACACCACGGGTTTCTCGGCCACAGCTATTTAGGCAGCTGGATCAACCTGGGGGCCGGGACCTGCAACAGTGACCTTAAGAACACGTACGGCAAAATTAATATCGAGTACGGCAACGAAAAGATCGCCACCGGCATGCAGTTCCTCGGCTGCATCATGGGCGACTACAGCAAGACGGCAATTAACACCAGTATCTTTACCGGCAAGGTCATCGGCGTGTGCAGCATGCTGTACGGGTTCGCGACGTCAAACGTCCCCAGTTTTGTCAATTACGCCCGGCTGTTCGGACAGCAATCGTTGCTGCCGGCCGAAGTCATGGTCAACACCCAACAACGCATGTTCTCGCGTCGAAAGGTCGAGCAGCGGGAATGCGATATCCAGCTGATCCAGGACATGTACAAGTTGACGATCGCCGAGCGCGATCGCGCCGACCACGACGGGTTTTAGTGGATCGAGCAAGCCGACGCGAGCGGAAAAGCACTAGCCGCCGGTGACCGGATGCAGGGCACTGAAATTCGCCAAGAAGAGGGCCAGGGCGAGCAAGGCGACCGGAAGCGCGAACAGGCGAATCAGCATGCGAAGGTCTCCGTGAACAGGGGGGATGGAATTACATACGTGATAGGTGGGACGCACGCTGAATGCCAAACAGGAAAACACCGCAATTTGCGAACCTCACCCAACCTGCGCGTCATCATTTCGACCCGCTGCCGTCGAAACGACACCGCCCCGCGCCATCCCATCGACAACACCCAATCCCCCACCGTCTCCCCGGGGACAGACCCCAGGGTGAACGGGGACAGACCCCAGGTGAACGGGGACAGACCCCGGGTAAATGAAGACAGGACCGAAATGGGGGGTAGCGCCGTCGAGGGGTGCTGACAGCGGTGCGACCCCGTTCGGGGTCGTGTGGTGTGGCGTTTCTCGGGTCCGGCGGTGTTCGCTTCGCTCGACCGCCGGCTACGTTGCTAGCATCCCATTCGGGATGCGGGCTCTGATGGGGACAGACCCCGCGGCGGCAAGTCCTGGCGGCATCCACCGGGGACAGACCCCCGGAGCGTCCGACCCGGGGACAGACCCCGAGTCGATCTCGCAGCGGCACGGGGACAGACCCCGCAGCGGCAGCGGCCCGGAAGGGGCGTCGGCGCCTGGCGGGGATTGATCTGGTATTCTTGGTCCCCCGTCCTGTCCGTTTCCCCCTCCTGGATCACACCATGACGTTCTCTCGATCTTTGATGTTTGCCATTGCGTTCGGTTGGCTTGCCGCCACGCTGATCGTGACACCCGACGCACGAGCCGACGTTTATGAACTGCGGACCTACAAGGCCGCCGAAGGCAAACTCGATGCGCTCAATGCTCGGTTCCGCGACCACACGATGCGGTTGTTCAAGAAGCACGGCATCGAATCGATCGGCTACTGGGTGCCCACCGACGAAGAAGCTTCCAAGGATACGCTGATCTACGTGATCAAGCACGCCAGTCGTGAAGCCGCCGCCGAGTCCTGGAAAGCATTCATCGCCGATCCGGAGTGGAAGAAAGCCGCCGCGGAATCCGGCGTCGGACGATTGGCCAAACCGCCCGAATCGGTCTACATGGAGGCGACCGACTACTCGCCCGAGTACGAAAACGCCGCCGGCGATGAAGACGACGTATTCGAGCTGCGGATCTACAAGGCCCGTGAAGGCACTCTCGGCAAACTCGATGCCCGGTTCCGCGATCACACCATCGATCTGTTTGCCAAGCATGGCATCAAATCGGTCGCCTACTGGCATCCGACCGACGAGCCCGATTCGAACGATACGTTGATCTACATCATCGAGCACGAAAGCGCGGACGCGGCCAAGCAATCCTGGAAGGCCTTTGGGTCGGATCCGGCGTGGAAGAAAGCCGCCCGCGAATCAGGTGTCGGTGGCTTGGCTCAAAAGCCCGAATCGATCTACATGAAGGCCACGGATTACTCGCCGATCCAATAAACCCGCGTCGCGACGCACGATCCGATCATGCCCGGGAAAGTCCTGCTCTGCGGCTGCAGGAGACGCGCGTAAATTCCCCAGGATTAACGGCTTTGACGATAAACCCGCTCAAGATGATCGCGCCGGGGCTTCGATATGCCACTATAGGAGGCTCCAGGTGGACCCGGGTGGTGTCGAATCGGACTCCAGCGATGTGCCTCCGGACGAGTCACACGGTCGGGGACAATGCGAGATCCCACTTGCAAACACGCGAATCGAGCCCCGATCTTATTGCTAGCGTGCATCGTCACGTTCGGCAATCTCAGCGTCGGTTGCAGCCGCTCCAAGTACCGTTTGGCGGCTGACCAGGAAGCGTACAACGCGATCGCCCAGCGCAACGGCGACCCGCGGTGGAGCACGGTGAAGTACGACATCGAGCCGGATCCGCGGAGCCGCTACGCCGACGTCTACGATCCGGACTGTCCACCGATCCCGATCGACGATCCCGCCTCGCAGCAGTACATGCGATGCGTCGACGGCAAGAAAGGTTGGCAGCATTGGTACGACGGCGGGATCCGCGCGGGGCTGGAGAACCCCGCATGGCAGGCGTTGCTGGGCGAGTACGTCGAACTCGCTGACGACGGCGCGGTCATGCTGGACATCGATTCCGCACTGCGTCTGGCCTACGTCCATTCGCCGAATCATCAATCGCAGCTCGAGACACTCTACTTGTCGTCGTTGGACGTCACCCGCGAGCGATTCGAATTGGACACCCAGTTCTTTGGCGGATATGACATCGGTTACAGCCACAACGGTTTGATCACCCCTGCGCGACTGGCGCACGACGGGAGCCGCTGGGTGATTGCTCCACCAATCGCAGAAACGCAGAGCAACGTGCTGGCGATCGGCACGACCGGACAGCGGCGTGCGTTGGAAACTCGCCGGCAATTCGCGACCGCGGGAACCCTACTGACCGGATTTGCCAACTCCTTCGTTTTTGAATTCACCGGGCCGGACGCCGGGCTTTCCGCCTCGCTCTTGAACTTCACGTTTCTGCAGCCCCTGTTGCGCGGCGCGGGCCGCGACATCGGGCTCGAAGGCCTGACGCAAGTCGAGCGGACGTTGTTGGCCAATCTGCGATCCTATGCGCAATTTCGACAGGGCTTTTACACGCAAGTTGCCATCGGTGAATTGGGCGTTGTCGGTCCCCAGCGAACCGGGCGCGGCACCAGCCTGCAAGTGTTCGGCGGCCAGGCACAGCTCGGTGGTTACGTCGGTTTGTTGCGACAGTTGCAACAAATCCGCAACGCCGAAGACAACTTGAATTTGCAAATCCGAACGCTCGCCCAGTTGGAAGCGTTGCTCGTCGCGGGGCTGATCGATCTGGTCCAAGTCGACCAATTCCGGCAGAACGTCGAACGCGATCGGGCCAGTTTGCTGCAAAGCCGAAACGATTTTTTGAGATCACTTGACCAATACAAAGCCTTCACGCTCGGATTGCCACCCGACTTGTCGGTCGATTTGAATGACGATCTGATCCACCAATTTCAACTGGTCGATCGCGCGGCGACCGCCATTCAAGACACCATCGCCGAACTTCAAACGCGGCCGAGCGAACTGGGCCAGGACCCCGATCCGGCGGCCATCGAGTCGCTCCGTGGTGACGTCTATGAACTCGTCCAACCGCTTCGCCAAAACCTGGGCAACGTGGCCGACGATATAACGTTGACCAAGGATTCGATCCCGCTTCGCCGCCGCGCAATGGACGAGGCGGCCAAGGAAGCCTTCGACCGCGAGATCGCCGAACTGGACACCGGCTACGCCGACTTGCTGGTCCAGCTGGAACGCATCGAAGTCGAAGTGGAACGGATGAAAGCAGGCTTGCCGCGGCTGCCCGATCCGGACGAACTCTCGCTCCGCTTGGATGAGGATGAAGATGATGCGGCGCCCGTCGCGGATGGGCCCGACAGCGACTCCCCCGACAGCGACTCAACGATCGCCGAGTTGGTCAATCCGTCAGCGGATGCGACCAGCGAGATCGACCGCACCGTGATCCTGCTTCGCAAGATGCTGCGGCTAATCCAAGGCTCCATCCTCGTCCAAGCACGGGCCCGATTGGAAGCGGTCAGCGTCGACACGATCGCCTTGGAGACCGAGCAAGCGTTTCAGATCGCGCTTCAAAATCGTTTGGACTTCATGAACGGGCGGGCGGCCTTGGTCGACGACTGGCGGCAGATCCAAATTGCCGCCGACGCGCTGCAGTCGGTGTTGGATTTCAGCGCCAGCGGATCGGTCCAGACCGATCGCAACAATCCGCTCAGCTTTCGTGGTTCGACCGGCAGCGCCGCGGTCGGCCTGCGTTTCGACGCGCCACTGACGCGTCTGTTGGAACGCAATCAGTATCGTGAATCGCTGATCAACTACCAGCGCAGCCGCCGCGCCTTGATTCAATCGCACGACTCGTTGCATTTAGGGCTACGTGTTCTGCTCCGCGAGATCGAGCAGCTGAGAACCAACCTGGAAATCCAGCGTCGCGCCGTTGCGATTGCGATTCGCCGCGTCGACGTGACCGGATCGGCGCTTTACGCTCCGGTCCCGCCACCGCAACCCGGCCAGCGTTCGGCGCCGTTCGGACCCACCGCGGCGATCAACCTGTTGTCGGCCCAGTCGGCGCTGCGCGATACCCAGAATTCGTTCTTGACGGCGTGGCTGAGCTATTACGCGGCGAAGCTACGCCTGGCGCGGGAATTGGGCGTGATGGAACTGGATCTGGAAGGCCGCAGAGTCGCATCGCCGCTGCCCGGTGAAGTCCCCCGGTTGGAACTCGACACGACGGAATTTGAACCGTTGCCACCGCCAATCAGTCAAGCGCTAATCGATGCGGCACAGCTTTCCGCAGAAGGACTGATCGAAGCGGTCGAGTGAGCCCGGTGCAGCTTCGATGGACGTTTGGGCCACGATCTGACGGGCCGGACGCCCACCCCACGCCTGCAGCAAACCGGGGGGATCGTTTGCGTTGTTGCAAATCCCAGCGGCTTTTTGTCCACGTTTCTTGTTGGTTGATGGTCTTATCAGGCCTCGAATCGGTTTACGATAGGTACCCCCTTCGCGCATCGATCGCCACCCGAACGGCTGACGCTGTGAAGCATTTTCCCCCTGTGTTTCTTGAGGTTTTAGCGGCAGGGCGCGAGCCCTCCGGTTCTTCCTCTTTGCCAAAACACCGGAGGGCTCGCGCCCTACCGCTAAAAAATGCTTCACAGCGTTACCCGAACGGGGCCTGTCTCCCTCCGGCACCAGACTCCTCCCGATGATGTCGCTCGACTCCCCTCCAGCCCGCCGCACGTCGTCGCCCGAACCGGTTGACGGCGACGCGACCGGATCGTCGCTCGCCACCGCAACCAAGCCGACGCGACAAAAACGCTGGATGTTGCGGATCATCCTGCTCCTGTCCTTCCTGGGCATTCTGATCGGCGGAACGGTCGTCTTGCCGGGGCTGCCGCTCGCGCCGGTCGACGGCCCACACTTGACCCACACCGTCTCGCGCAGCGACTTGGTCGTCTCGGTCACCGAGCAAGGCACGCTCGAAAGCAGCAACAACACGGAAATCAAATGCCAGATCCGGGGCTTCAGCACGATCATTTGGGTCGTCGAAGGCGGCACGGTGGTCCAGCCGGGTGACGAGCTGGTGCGTTTGGACACCAAACGCATCGAGGACGCGATCGGAAAACACACGACCGACGCGCACATGGCCCGAGCCACCTATGAACGGACCAAGGCCGATGTGGCCAAAGCCGAAATCGCGATCGATGCGTATCTGGAAGGATCCTACAAGACGCAGCGCCAGGGGCTGCAGCAGCAATTAAAAATCGCGCAGTCCAACTTGGAAACCGCGCAGAAAATGCTCGGCCACAGCGAAGACATGTTTCGACGCGGTTACGTCAGCGAGTTGGAAGTGGAAGGCAACCGGTTCACGGTCAAACAGGCCGAGTTGGAACTGGGGGTTCGCGAAACCGCGGTCATGGTGCTCGATAAGTACACCAAGGAGATGCAACTGGAAACACTCCAAGGTCAACTCCGGGCGCAAAAATCCAAATTGCTCGCCGACGAAGCCGGGTTGGCGATGGATGAAGGACGTCGCGACCGGGCGATCCGAGAGTTGGACGAATGCGTGATCACCGCCGGGCGAACGGGATTGGTGATTTACCCTCCCTCGGAACAATGGAAAGAGACACCGGACATCGCCGAAGGCAAGACGGTTCGCAAGGATCAGGTGTTGTTGTTGATGCCCGATCTGATGCAAATGCAGGTCAAGGTGGCCATCCACGAATCGCTGATCGATCGCATTGAGAAAGGCTTGTCGGCGACGGTCAGTCTGCCCGAACTGACGGTCGAAGGAAGCGTCAAATCGGTCGCCACCGTCGCCGCGCCCGCCGGGTGGTGGACGGGCAACGTCGTCAAGTACGACACGATCGTTGACCTGCCGTCGGTGGCGGGACTCAAGCCGGGCATGACGGCCGAAGTCGAAGTCATCATGGCAACGCACCAGGATGTGCTGACCGTTCCCGTTTCCGCGGTGGTCGAAACCGAAGACGAATCGCTGTGTTGGGTTCGGACTCCGACCGGATTCCAGCGTCGTGTCGTGATGCTAGGCGACAGCAATGAAGTGTTCATCATCGTCCGGTCGGGATTAAACGAAGGCGACGAGGTGGTGCTCAATCCGCTGCAATTCGTCGACGAAGCAGAGGGCGAGGCACGGCAACGCTTTGACGACAGGGAGCCCGGCGAAGACCGGATGAGCGTCCAAGGAGATCCGCATGTCTAAGTGGATCACACGCGGCATCTTTACCGTGCTGTTTCTCGCGATTCTCGGCACCGCCGGCAGCCTGATGATCTCGGCGTCATCGACCGATGACAGCGGCCCCAAGCTGACACACACCGTGTCCCGCGGGGGCATGAAGGTCACGGTGACCGAACAAGGTGTTCTGGAGAGTTCCGAAAACACCGAAATCAAATGCAAAGTCCGCGGCCAAAACACGGTCATTTGGGTGATCGAAAACGGCACGCAAGTCCAACAGGGCGACGTGCTGGTGCGGCTGGACACGCTGGAGATCGAAGACGCCATCAACGAACGGACCAAGTACGCCCACTGGTCCCAGAGCGGTGCCGAGTACTCCAAAGCCGAGGTGGCCCGCGCGACTCTCGCGATCAACGAGTATCTCGAAGGACGCTATGTTTCGGAGTTGTTGACGCTTGAGAAAGACCTGGCCGTCGCCGAGTCCAATCTGCGGACGGCGAAGAACATGTTGGCGCACTCCAAACGGATGTCCGAACGAGGCTACGTGAGCGAATTGGATGTCGAACAAAAAGAATTCTCATTGACCCAAGCGGAGTTGAACTTAAACGCCACGAAGACACGCATCGATGTGTTGAAAACGTATACCAAACAGATGGAACTGGAAACGCTCAACGGCAATTTAAAATCGATCAAGGCGACACACGCGGCCAACGTCGAACGTGCCGTCCTGGATGCCAACCGACGCGATCAAGCACTCGAAGAATTCGAGCACTGCGTCGTCAAGGCGGAGAAAAAGGGTCTGGTGATCTATCCCTCGGCGGCCGCCTGGAAAAATTCTCCGGACATCGCCGAAGGCGCAACGGTGCACAAAGACCAGGTCCTGATGCTGATGCCCAACTTGTCCAAAATGCAAGTCAAAATCGGTATCCATGAATCTGTCGTGGACCGCATCGAGCCCGGCATGCACGCCGCGGTGAGTTTGCCCGAACTGGCGATGGACGCAACCGTTTATTCGATCGCTTCGGTGGCGCAGCCGACGGGTTGGTGGACCGGCAACATCGTCAAGTACGACTGCATCATCCAGTTGCCATCGATCGAAGGGCTGAAGCCGGGCATGAGCGCGGAAGTCGAAGTCGTGATGGCGGACTACCAAGACGTGCTGACCATTCCCGTCTCGGCCGTTCTCGAGACCGAAACCGAAACACTGTGCTGGGTGATGGTCAACGGCAAACCGCAGCGCCGCGAGATCACGCTCGGCGACAGCAACGATGTCTTCATCATCGTCCAAGACGGACTCCGCGAAGGCGAGGAAGTCGTGCTCAATCCGTTGTCGTTTGTCGACCAGGCTCAACAGGCCGCGCTCCGCACGATCGACGAGACGAAGCCATGAATGCCCTGTTGCGCACGATCACGACCGGCGTCAAAAGTCTGCTGCTGCAGAAAATGCGCGCCGGCTTGGCGGCGTTGGGGATCTTCATCGGAACCACCACGGTGATCTGGTTGGTCGCGATGGGCGAAGGGGTCAGCCATCGCGCCCAAGAGCAAATCCTGGAACTGGGTGCCAAGAACATCATCGTCCGATCGGTCGAACCGAATTCTTCCCAAGACAACGCGAACAGCCGGGTCAAAAAATTTGGTCTGCTGAGAAAAGACCACGAGCGAATCGTCGCCACCATTCCAGGGATCCGTGACGCGATTCCGATGCGCGAGACCAGAATGGAACTGCGGGTGGAAAACCGTTCGGCCGACAGCAAACTGGTCGGCTGCAGCGAAGAACACTTGCAGATGAACCAACTGGAAATCGCCAGGGGACGGTGGCTGACCCCGCGTGATCGCGGCAAGAAAGTCGTCGTGCTGGCCGACCAGACCGCGACGCGTTTGTTTCGGCACCAAAACCCGCTGGGCAAATCGATTTGGGTCGGCAGCGAGTTTTACATCGTGATCGGCCAAACCAAACCGCGGACCGCCTCGGCGGCGATCGGCGGAAGCTTGGATGCCCGCGACTACAACTTGGACGCCTACATCCCGCTGCAGACGTTTCGCGACCGCATCGGCGATCGGGTGTTGACCCGCAGCTCCGGACAGCAGTTCACCGGTGAGATCGTCGAGCTGAGTCAGATCACGGTCAGCGTCAATGATGTCGACAACGTGGACGAAACGGCGGCGATCATCGAATCGCTGCTCAAGAAGTTTCACAAGACCGAAGACTACGCGGTGGTCGTCCCCAAAGAGTTGCTGGCCCAAGCCGCACGGACCCGCGCGATGTTCAATATCCTGTTGGTGATCATCGCCGGAATCTCGCTGCTGGTCGGCGGCATCGGGATCATGAATATCATGTTGGCCACGGTGACTGAGCGGACGCGCGAAATCGGAATTCGACGCGCGATCGGCGCCAAACGCCGGGACATCATTCAACAATTCTTGACCGAAACATTGGTGCTGACCGGTACCGGCGGATTGTTGGGCGTGTTGTGCGGGCTGATGTGCGGCCCGCTGTTTCGCGGCATTCGCGCCGCGGTGACCGCGATTTCTCCCGATGCCTTGCCGCCGATCATTTATACGCTCGAACCCAGAATCGCCCCCTGGTCGATCGGATTGTCGTTGTTCATCTCGCTGGGAACCGGTCTGATTTTTGGGCTCTATCCCGCCCGCCGAGCCGCCATGATGAACCCGATCGAAGCCCTGCGACACGAATGATGCTCGAGAACAGCGCACAAGACATGACACCCATGCCCCCATTCATTCCGCTACTTCTGGCGACCTTGTTTGTCACCACCACGACAACGTTTTCGTTCGCCGCGGATCTCGGCCTTTGGAACAAGCATGTGGTCACCGAACAGGGGCACTGCAACACGGCGACGGCGACGCAAGGTCCATGGACGGCCCGACCGATCGACAACGAGATCACCGGGATTCACTGCCTGCTGCGATCGGACATCGACAACGACGGACTCGGAACTTTTGCCCAGCACACCGTCGACACCGGCCAGCAGAGTTACGACCTACGATCAGTCGACACGGACGGCGATGGCGACGCAGATCTACTCAACGCCGGACGCGGCAGCAACAACGTGGTCTGGTACGAGAACCCGTTGAAGTGCGACGATCTGCGGGCTCCATGGCAACGTCTGCCTTGTTCCCGATCGTCGTTCGAGCGTCAGACGTCGGTTTCGGCCATGTCGCGGGCGTGATAGCTGCTGCGGACGAAGGGGCCGCTGGCGACTTTTTTGAACCCCATGCTCTTGGCGATCTCGCCCAGTTCTTCGAACTCTTCCGGTGGCACGTAACGCACCACGGGCAGGTATTTTTCACCGGGCTGCAAATACTGGCCGAGCGTCAGGAAGTCGACGTCGTAGTCGCGCAGGTCGGCCAGGGCGTCCAGCAATTCGCCGCGTTCTTCGCCGAGCCCCAGCATCAAGCCGCTCTTGGTTTTGACGTCGGCGTCGTATTCCTTCACCTTTCGCATCATGCCCAACGTCCAACGGTAATCGCTCTTGGGGCCACGCACGCGGCGGTACAGTCGCGGAACCGTTTCCATGTTGTGGTTGAACACGGTCGGCTTGGCCTGGATCACCCGTTCCAAGGCGTCTTTGCAGGCGACGAAATCCGGCGTCAGGACTTCGGTCGTCGCACCACAGCGCTCGCGGACGGCGACGACGCAGCGATAGAAGTGGTCGGCACCCCCGTCGGGGAGGTCGTCCCGCGTGACGCTGGTGATGACGACATGTTTCAGCCCCAGACGGGCGGCCGCTTCGGCGACGCGGTCGGGCTCGTCCGATTCGGGCAATTCCGGCGGACGTCCTCGGTGGACCGCGCAGAATCCACACGGCCGCGTGCAAACGTTCCCCAAAATCATGAAGGTCGCGGTTTGCTGGCTGTAACACTCCATCCGATTGGGGCATTTGGCGTTGTCGCAAACCGTTTCCAGTTTCAACTCCTCCAACAGCCCCTCGGTCATATGGTTCGCGTTGCTCTTGGGGATGGGCCGCTTCAGCCAGCGCGGCAAGCGGCCGCTGCCGCTGAGTGCGGTACCGGCGGGAATTTCAGGATCTGCGACGACGGGTAATCGAAAGGCCATGGACGGACGGGGGGAGAGACGCGTGGACGAAGTGAACCCTTTCGGGGTCCGTATTGTAGTGAGTCTGTCTGAAGGGCAATGGCTATCGTCTCGAGTCCGGATACAATCCCCCCACCATGGCCAAGAAAAAATCAAAAAAGAAAGGTGCAGCGGCGAACAAGAAATCCGACTCGGGCTTCACGATGGTCTCGGAAAACCGCAAAGCCCGCCATCGTTACGAGATTTTAGACTCGATCGAGTGTGGATTGATGCTGATGGGCAGCGAAGTCAAATCGATGCGGGAGGGCAAATTGTCGCTCGACGAAGCCCACATCCGCGTCAAAGACCGCGAACTGTGGCTGATCGGCGCGGACATCGCCCATTACAACAACGCGGGGATGTGGAACCACGACCCACGCCGCCCCCGCAAATTGCTGATTCACGCCCGCGAGTTCGACAAATTTGCCGGCCGGGCCCACGAGCGGGGCCTGACGCTGATCCCGCTGAGAGTTTATTTCAACGAGCGGGGCTTGGCCAAATGTGTGATGGGGCTGGTCAAGGGCAAGAAACTTCACGACAAACGAGAGACACTCAAAAAACGAGACTCCGACCGCGGCTTGCAGCGAGCCATGCGAGGACGCGGCTGAGCGTGGGGTAAGCTTCCAGCTTGCCACCCTGGACAGGCTTCCAGCCTGTCACCGTGGGACAGGCTTCCAGCCTGTCAATCCAGCTCTGCTGCCTGGCAAGCTGGAAGCTTACCCCACTGCTGCATGGCAAGCGGGAAGCTTACCCCACTTGATCCTCACCACACCGATCCAACCGTGACCGAACCAACCGCTTCGAAATCATCCGATGTGCTGAAGATCACCGACGTGATCAAAACGTTTGACCAGCCCGGCGGTGGCAAACTGACCGTGCTGGACATCCCCGATCTGACGATTCGCGCCGGCGAGCAGATGGCGTTGATCGGGCAAAGCGGCGGCGGCAAGACCACGCTGTTGCATCTGATCGCCGGATTGCTGACGCCCGACTCGGGCAGCATTCGCGTTGCCGGCATCGAGTTGACCCGGTTGTCCGAACAGGGCCGCGATCGATGTCGGGCCGCGACCGTCGGCTATGTCTTTCAAACCTTCAATCTGTTGCCCGCGTTCTCGGCGATCGAAAACATCCAGTTGGGCATGGCGTTCGGCAACCGCGCGATCGACACCGAGCGGGCCTACGATCTGCTAGACAAAGTCGGCTTGGCCGATCGAGCGACCTATCGACCGAATCAACTCTCCGTCGGGCAGCAACAGCGGGTGGCGATCGCACGGGCGTTGGCCGGAAAACCGAAGCTGCTGTTGGCCGACGAACCGACCGCCAACGTCGACCCGGCCAGCAGTGATACGGTGTTGGATTTGATCATCGGTTCCTGTCGAGATGAGAACATCGCGCTGATGATGGTCACGCACTCGATGGAGGTGACCAAGCGGTTTGAACGCGTCGAACACCTGGACAAGTTGAACCGCATTTTTCAGACCCTTTAATTGCTGCGGCTGATCAATTGCTGCGGCTGATCAATTGCTGCGGCTGATCAATTGCTGCGGCTGATCCGACCGACTCACACACTGCCATCCCCTGAAGAACCTGACCATGTGGCTGCTCCGAATTGCCTGGCGTAACTTCTGCTATCGATCGCTTTCCAGCATTTTGACGACGATCTCGCTGGCCCTCGGCGTGGCGTTGGTGGTGATGGTGTTGGCGGTGTTCGGGATCGTGACCGAAGCGTTTTCGCGCAATGCACAAGTCGGTTACAACCTGGTCGTCGGTCCCAAAGGCAGCGCGTTGCAGTTGACGCTCAACAGCGTTTATTACCTGAGCCAGCCGATCGAAAATCTTCCCTACACCGAATACATGGAGTTCTTTGACGCGGCCACGCGGGCGGAAATGGTTCGCAAGTACGGCGGCGACCCGGCACTCGGCGAGCGTGACGGAGTCTACGCGCCGCTGATCGGTGGCGGTTATGCCATCCCATTGGCGCTGGGTGATTACCTGGGCGATTTTCGCGTCGTCGGCACCACGCCGGACTTCTTCGAAAAACTGCGGCACGGTCCGACGTTGGAAGAACCCTTTGCGATGCGCGACGGCCGCGCGCTCCTGTCGTACTCCCAGGAGTACGGGTATTACGAAGCCGTGCTCGGATCACGCGTCGCGGGGCACCTGAATTTGTCCGTCGGTGATCAGTTCAGTTCGACCCACGGCGATCCCGAAGGCAAGGGGCACGGCAAGAAGTTCACGGTCGTCGGAATTCTGGCGCCGACCGGCACTCCCAACGATCGTGCGGCGTTCGTGAACATGGAAGGCTTTTATCTGCAAGAAAACCACGCCAAGCCGCTGACCGGTGAAGAGACCATCGTCCCGCCCAGCGAAGCGCCCGAGGATCCCGACGGGTACATGCCCTTGACAATTCCCGAGCGCGAAGTCACCTCGATTCTGGTTCGCACCGGGATGCCGATGATGGGCGTGGTGCTGGAGAATCAAGTCAATGAGAGTCTGCGGAGTCAGGCGGCCGCGCCGGTCGGTGAAATCGCCAAATTGATGAACGCCATCATCGGCCCCCTGCTGACGGCACTGTTGGTGATCACCCTGATCACCTGTGTGGTGGCGGCGGTCGGCGTGCTGGTGGCGATCTACAACTCGATGAACGACCGGCGCCGCGACATCGCGGTGATGCGGGCCTTGGGGGCACGCCGCGGGACGGTGACCGGAGTGATCTTGTTGGAGAGTTTTTTGGTGGCGTTGATCGGGGCGACGACCGGATGGTTCTTGGCACACGCGTCGATCTGGGCGTGCAGCGGCCTGATCGAGGATCGCACGGGGGTCCAGGTCGGGATACTAACGACCAGCGCCTATGAGTGGTACATTTTCCCGCTCGTTCTGATTCTGGCCGCGCTGGCGGGGATCCTGCCCGCGGCGAGTGCCTATCGGACCGACGTCGGTACGAATCTGGCCGCGTAACGGTGACGCAGCAATTAGCATGCGTGGCCGAGCAGATCGCCGCCGGCCGAGTCGATCGAGCCGAGCCGAGCCGTGCGACGACAGTCTGACCACCCTCCCCTAAAAACTCCATGAATCAGCCAGAGCCGAACGAAACGTCCGGCGACGATGCGATCGCTTCCGACCCCGCCTCCACCCCGCCGTCTTCACCCCCGCCCCAAGACGGCGGACCGGTTGACCCGCCGAAGCGGCGTCAGCCCGGGATGCTGTTCATCTGGGTGACGCTGTTCATCGACATCTTGGGCATCGGAATCGTGATCCCGGTGTTGCCCGCGCTGGTGCAAGAACTGTCGGGATTGGATGAGTCGGGCGCGTCGCTGTATTACGGATTCATCGTGGCCTCGTACGCAACGATGCAGTTCTTCTTTGCGCCGATCTTGGGCGGGCTTTCGGATCGATTCGGGCGGCGTCCGATTCTGTTGGTGGCGCTGTTCGGCTTGGGCGTCGACTTCATGATTCAAGGCTTCGCCAATAGTTTGTGGTTGTTGTTTCTGGCCCGCCTGATCTCGGGCGTCTTCGGCGCCAGCTTCACCGTCGGCAACGCCTACATCGCCGACATCTCCAACGATGACACGCGGGCCCGCAACTTCGGGCTCGTCGGTGCGGCGTTCGGACTCGGGTTCACGTTCGGGCCGCCGCTCGGCGGTGTGCTCGGTGACGCGATCGACATTCGCGTCCCTTTCTTTGTCACCGCGGGTCTGGCATTGGTGAACTGGTTGTACGGCTACTTCATCTTGCCGGAATCGTTGCCGCCGGAGAAACGCAGGGCGTTTTCACTCAAGAACGCGCGGCCGTTGGGCGCCGTCGGAACGCTGCGACGCTATCCCCTGGTCGCGGCGTTGGCGGTCGTGTTTTTACTCAAGGCGTTTGCCCAACGCGGGTTGGAAAATGTGTTCGTCCTGTTTTCCGAATTTCGCTTCGACTGGACCGCGATGACGGTCGGGGTGTTCTTGGGCTGGGTGGGAATTTTGGCGATCATCGTGCAGGGCGGTTTGGTGCGACCGATCGTCAAACGATTCGGCGAACGCAACGTGTTGTTGGCCGCGACGGTGATCTCCGCGGTCTCGTTCTTGGGCTATGCCTTTGCCACCGCCGCCTGGATGTTACCGGTGATCGCGGTGGTCGGTGCACTGGGCGGATTGGCCGGACCGACCATCCAAAGTTTGGTCACCAAGACCGTCGATGAAACCGAACAAGGCGAAGTGCAAGGGGCGCTGACGTCGCTGCAAGGATTGACCAGCATCGCGGCGCCGATCGTATTCACCAGCGGACTGTTCGGCTACTTCACCAGCGACGTCGCGCCGTTCCAGTTCGCCGGCGCGCCGTTTTTACTGGGCGGCATTCTGATTTTTGTCGCCTTCTTTTTGGCCATCGCCGTGTTTCGAAAGTACCCCGAAACCGTGGGTCGAGACACGCCGGAAAAAGGTGTCTGACACCTTTTTGGGGGACTGGGTAAGTTTCGCTTTTTTCACGCGTTGGGTCGCGCCAATTTTCGTCTGCCACTCGGAGGTTTTTGGGTATGCCGCTTGAACAACTTCCCGCCGCGACATCGACGCCAATCGAGATCGGGATCGTTGTCGCAGGGCCGCTCGACGAGATCGACCGTGAAGCCATGCGGCAAGCGGTCTTGACGACACAACGTGAATTGCAACAACGCTTTCCGGCCTTTCTGTTTCAGTTTTTCACGGTGCGGCGGCCCGAACTGTCCGCCGGCAGCCGGGTGGAGCCGAGTGTCTTGTTGCAGCAAGCCACCGAAGACCGCGATGCAAAACACTGGGATTTTGTGTTCGTGATCACGGCGTCCGAATTGATCGGCATTTACTCCTCCTTCTGTTTCGCCGCGCTCAGCCGCCCGCTGGATGCGGCCGTCATCTCGGTGTCGTTGGTCGATCCGCAAGCGGCCGGCGTGGACCTTTCGACGCAGGCACGGATCGACCAGATCGCCTTGCGCGTGTCGCGGTTGATGCAGCACTCGCTGGCGCACCTGCTCGGTTTATCGCGTGACGACCGCCCGGATCATCTGCTCTATCATCCCGCCACGGCAAAGGACCTGGATGCGATGGCCGTGGTGGACGACGACCAGACGGCGCGCCAGGCCGATGCGTTGGCGGAAGTTGCCGATCAACGTTTGGAAGAAGGTTCGGGTCGGGCGATGGGCAATTTGATGTTTGCCGCGCGGGCGGCCTGGATCAACCGCCGCGAAATCGTCCAAGCGATCTGGGCCGCGAGAGCCTGGCAGTTCCCCCGCCGACTCAGCCGACTCACCTTGGCCTCGGTCTCGACGGTTGCCGTTCTGCTGATGACCGCCGAGGCATGGGATTTGGCGCTGTCACAGTCGTCGGCTCGCGTTTATGGACTCGGTCTGTTTGCGCTGCTCGCGACCACCGTGTACGTGATCACGCGTCAACAGTTGTTGATCCGTCGCAGCCAGACGAGAAGCGAGCAATCGGTCGTCACCGCAGCGTCGGCGTTCGGGATCGTGTTGATGGGGATGGCGGTCACCTGGTTGGCGTTGTTTTTGCTCGGAGCGATCGTCGGTCTGTTTCTCTTCGACGCTCCCCTGATCGCCAGCTGGGCGGCGTCGTCGCAGCTGACCGGTCGCGACGTGTCGTTTGCGGACTATGTGCAAATGGCCGGATTCAGCGGCTCGGTCGGATTGCTCATCGGCGCCCTCGGTGCGAGCTTCGAGTCACAGAACTACTTTCGTCATGTGATCTTTGTGGACGAAGAGATTTAGGGATGGGTCACCCATTGGAAAGAGCGGAACGGCGCGAGCGGGCTGTCGGTTTCGTGAGTGAGCCGCGACGCGTAAGCGGCCGGGCATCCAGACGCCCGCCCGAGGCCTTACGGCCAGCGTCTCACCATTGCCTCGACCAATCCCACTGAATCGACAGCCCGCGAACCGCGCCTTGTTCCCGCGCTCCGCCTGGGAACACCTTGCTTCAGAGGCGCCCGCCTGTCGGCCGTGGATCGCGCGTGTGGCAGGAGCCACACCGGCATCGCGTTCCAAGGCGGAGCCTGGGAACGAGCGGGGTGTTACCGATTTCGCAAGCTGGAAGCTGACGCCACTCGCTATCAGGAGCTGACGCCGAGGGTCAGCCAGCCGTCTCGGGCGTCGAAGCTGCGGGGCCGGAAATTCAGGCCTTGGAGCCCCGGCACGTTGACGTCGGACGGGATGATCCAGGGCCGGTCCATCAAGGTTTCCGGGAACGCTTTGGCGAATCCTTTCTTGATCGATCCCCGCAAACCGGCTTGCGCGACACTCAAACGTTTGGTGCCGGGGAAATTGATTTGGGTTTCGCCGACGCGTTGCAGCACGACTTCGCCCGACTGGCCGGTGATCGGTTGATAGACCGCAACGATTTCCAGCAACCGTTTCAGTTCGCGAGACCCTTGCGCGAAGCGTGTCCCCTGGATGCCGATCCGGAGTTTTCCGTCGCGTGCTTCAAAGATGATCGGCCGGCTGTCGTGAAAGTCGATCTCGAATTCGGGTTCTTCTTCATCGCCTTCCGCAGCGGCCTGGATTTCAGCGCCGCGTTTTGTTTTGCTGGCCAATTGCTGCAATTCGCTACGCGTCATCGTGCGGCCGGCCAGCAGCGCGCCGACGGTGTTGTCGATCAGGGATTCGTGGATTTGGACCGTCGCGTCGTTGGTCTGGGTGATCGCCGGCGGCGGCGTCGGCGCGGCGAGCTGGTTGTTCTTGCGGATCGTTGCCAGCAAGTAGATCGAGTGATCGGTCGAGCCGAGGGTGCGGGTCGGTTCGGCCAGATCCAGACGCTGCAGGTACGCTTCCGCCTCGGCGGCAAGATCGCGGGTCGGCTGGGGAATGGCGGCGTCGGTTTCCTTCGTGAATTCCTCGGTCATCCGCGTGATGAATTTGCGATGGGCAATTCGATCGGCGAGCGGCTTTTGCTGAGCGGCTTTTTTCTTGGCGATTCGTCGGACCAATCGCAGCGGATGCTCAATCGAATTGATGCGATTGTTGATCGATCCCGAGACGACGACCGGTTCGAACTGGATGCCCGATTCACGGATCTGCAGCTGTCGCGATGCGTACACCTGTCCATAACCGGACGTCCTCAGCCGGACCGGGCCGTTGTATCCCCGGTTGGCCGTGGTGACGGTTCCGTTGAGCGCGATCTGCATGCGAATGCTGCCGACCGAGGGCAACAGCGTGGTGGTCACGTCGCCGGTCAAGAACGCGTTGCCGACGATCCGCGTGCCGAGAATGCACTCTCGCACCGCCGAAGATTCATCGACTCTGCGATTGGCGGCCCGCTGGATCAACGATTCATCGATCGTCAGATGAAGATTGGTCGAGGAGAACAGGTCTTGGGTGCGATCGACCAGGGCGACGGATTGATCGGTCCGCTCAAGCAACTCCAACAACAACCGCAACGTCGCGATCTGGTCCGGCGACGGGTTGCCGCTGATCTCGGTCCACTGGTCGGCGGTGCGGCTGAGCAGTTGTGCCAGCAAGGTGGTCGTTCTCTCTTTGCGGCGAAACCGCAGCGCGTTGCCGAATTGCTGGGCGGTGCTGCGGACGCGGCGGACCGCCGGAACCTCAAGCCCCGGATGGATTCCGGTGGCCTTCTGCGAGATTCGGATTGCTTTGCTCGCCAGTTCGACATCGCTGGCTTCGGACCGCATGGCCTGGAGGGCGGGTTCGATTTCCAGGTAGTCGATCCAGGCCTGGGCGTTGGCACCGGTTGCGGTTTTGGCGAGATGACCCCGCAGCTGATCGATCGCCGCTTGGAATTCGGCGCCGCTGGCATCCGGGCTGGCGATTCGGCTCGGATCCAGCCGCTGGGCCGACTGCCGTGCCGCATCGGCAATCTGTTCGGAGAGCGTTTGAGCAGGCGAGGCGTTCAGCAGCGCGACGACCCACAGGCCGAGCGAAGCAAGAACGCGAAGGCTTGGTCGTGTCATGTTACATCCAAGTTGACGGTGGACCGGCGGTCGGGAAGTGCGATACAAACGCGAAGATAGTGAAAGGGCGAAGGATTTGCAGGTGGAGTTGGGCGAGTTGGGCAAAAAAACGCCCTCCGATCGTCGGCAAAACGCGTTACAGCGGAGCCAGTGCCCCGGCGAGCACGGCGATCGGTCCCTGCTGGTAGTCCGGTGATGGTGTTTGGGCATCCATTTCGTAGACCGAAACGAGCAGCGTCCGATGACCTAAGGCGCATTTGCCGATGTGGACCCGCAGCGGCCAGGCGGAGCTTTTGCGCGGCGACGCCCAGTCGATCGTGGCGTTCTGGTAAAGGATCGTTTGCACCTGCAGCTGAAAATCATCGCTCGCCCCGACCCGCAGGACCGCCGGTTCGGTCGCGTCTTCGTCGCCCATGTCTAAATGGACCGAGGGCGGGAAATCGGCCGCGGTGGGCGGCCAGGTCGACGCGGAGGGATCAAAGGTCTTGATCTGCCCCAGGATCGACGCATTGCGATTGATGAACGAAATCGTCGAGGGACCCTGCCCGTCACCGGGATGGTCCAACAGAAAAAAAAGAAAACCCTCGGCCGCGCCGATCCGCAGCCCCAGCGCTTGAGACTCCACCGGCTTGCCCTGGATCGGCAGGATGTCGGGCGTGGTCCAGGCTCCGAAGCCGTCGCCCCGCCACCGGACGTCGCGACCGCTCGGCCGATCGCCGCTGGCACCGAACCAGGCGATGCCCATGACGACGACCATCACCACCAGCATGCCGCGGGTGATCTCGAGGGGAATCTGCTGCTCGCGCTGAGAAGACATGGCTGGAAAGCGGTTGCGGAAGTCAACTGCAGGTAGGGCGTCGGAATATTAGAAGAGTGTAGTCGCGATCGGTTGATGCAAGAAATGGGCGTTCAGCCATGGTTTATACCGCGTGACCAACAAACAGCGATACACCAACGCCTCTTTGACATCGTCGATCGGCCAAACCTGAACTTCGGTCGGTTCAAATTTGTTCCATCCTTCACTGACGCGGATCTGTTTCAGTCGCGCGGCGATATCGGTCGTCTGGCCGATAAACAAAACCGAGTCGGGGTCGGAGATCGCATACACGCCGGCGACCGGTTCGTCGCCACCGTTTTCGAGAAAGGCCTCGATGGCTTGAGCGGCGGGGGCGTCCTGCTTCGAAAACTCGACGGCGCGTTTCTTGGCCGCTCGGGTGATTTTGTCGTTGGTCGCGATGCGTCGGAAGTGCCAGATGGCCGCGCGGGCGTCGATCAAGGAATGGCCGTCGCCGAACGCTTGGGCGATTTGATCGAACTCGGCGGCCGCATCGGGCGTGCAAAGGATCTGTTCCAAGTTCATGGCGTAGTCGACCGAAAGCATTTGAAACGCGATTTCGGCGGCGTCGCAGCACGGCAGGAGGGTCTTGAGCGAAACCTTCTTGTGTTTGCCTTCACCGACCAGTCGTTCTTCGCGCGAGAGCTGCAACAGAAACTCGTTCCAGGTCCGCGCGTCACCGAGCAGTTTGGCGTCTTTGCAGTAGCGAACGAACAGTGCATTGCGGATCGGATCGAACAGCAGTTCCTCGGCGCTATGCGCTTTCGAAACGTCCTCGAAGGCGGCTTGGATGACGCGTTCGTTTTTTTCGTCCAGTGGAATCACCGGACGTCCGTTGCGAAACTTCGTGCGTTGTTTTCCCTTGGACGTCGTCGGCGCACTGTTGATCGGATCGGCCGGCCCGTCCAGTGGATCGCCCGCGCCGCATGCCGACAATCGTTCTTTGATCCGAGTGGCGTAGTCTTCGGAGAGTTCAATTCCCATGAATTGACGCCCCAGCTTTTTGGCGACCACCAGCGTCGTGCCGCTGCCGCCGAAGGGGTCCAGCACGAGGTCGCCGGGGTTGCTGGAAACCCGGATGATTCGACCGAGCAACTGTTCGGGCATTTGACACCCATGAAAACCCTCGCGCTCTTTGAAGGTCCCGGCAACGCGGGCGAAGTACCAGGTGTCGTGCGAGGGACTGAATCCTAACTGGGGCGCATCTTGGGGACGCAAGATCCAGGTGTTGTCGGGCAGCCGTCCCCGGGTGTTGGCCCGCGCGTCGGCATACACCAGTTGCCGGGCCGAGGGAACTCGCACCGTCGGGTTGTCGCCGTTGAACGTGAACTGTTCGGGGTCTTTGACGAAGTGGAACAGATGGGTGTGCGAGCGACTAAACCCGCGGACACAATTCACGCCAAAGGTGTAGTACCAGACGATCCAGGACCGGCACGAGAACCCGATTTCCTGGGACAGCAATTTCAGTTCCGCGGCGTATTCGTCACCGATCGCCAACCAGAACGATCCGTCCGGTTTGAGCGCCTGGTGAACACCGCTGATCCAGTCGCGGCAAAAGTTCAAGTAATCGGTGTGCGACTGCTGGTCGTCGTAGACGTCGTAGCTGTAGCCGATGTTGAAGGGCGGGTCGGCGAAGACAAGATCGATCGTGCCCTGTCGGATCTGGGCCAGTTTTTCGATGCAATCGCCTTGATGGATTTGATTGGCGGAGAGCGTTGCGGTGGTGGTCTCGGGCATGAGTTTCCAAGGATGGTGGCAATCGGTCACGGACAGCGCCACGCCAAGTCTACGATTTCAGAGCCGATCGCGCCAGTGACCTAAGCCTCCAAGTGGCGTAAGCTTCCAGCTTGCGACCCACGCGGCCACGCCGCGGAGTCTCACCACTGCCACGTCGCAAGCTGGAAGCTTACGCCACGTTAAATCCGGCAGACGTAGTGTCCGCTTTGGCGGCGGATCAGATGGCGGATTTCCAGCACGCTGATCGTCGCCATCACCTGGTGGGCCGGCAATCCGCTGCGGGCGATCACCTGGTCGATCAGGGTGCTGGAGGCGTCGATCGATTCGAGCACCGTGCGTTCCACCTCGTTGAGCTTCAATTCGGCCGGATTTCGCACTTCATGCCCGTCCTCGGTGCTGACGCTGCGAGCCATCGGGCCGAGTGATTCCAGGATGTCGTCGACGGTTTGGACCAGCGTCGCGCCGTCGCGGATCAGCTGGTTGGTCCCGCGGGAGGCGCGACTGGTGACCGGGCCGGGCAGCGCCAAGACGTCCCGCCCTAATTCGCCGGCCTGTCGCGCGGTGATCAACGACCCGCTGCGATCGGGGGCCTCGATGACCAGCGTCGCCAGGGCCAGGGCGGCGATGATTCGATTCCGCTGGGGGAACATGCCGCCGCGAGGTTTGGCGTACGGCGGGTATTCGCTGATCACGGCACCGTCGGCGGCGATTGCGTCAGCCAAACCAACGTGCTCGGGCGGGTAAATCTGTCCCAGGCCCCCACCCAGGACCGCGATCGTTCTGCCGCCCGCCGACAACGCCCCTTCGTGTGCCGCCGCATCGATCCCACGGGCCAGTCCGCTGACCACCGTCACCCCCGCTTTGGCGAGCCCATAGGCGAGGCGATCGGCTTGGCGGGTGCCGTAGGCCGTGGCGTGGCGGGTGCCCACGATCGCGACGGCCAGTTCGTCTGCCCGGGTCATCGTTCCGTGGGCAAACAAAATCGGTGGCGCGTCGTGCAGGTCTTCCAGCGGCCGCGGGTAACCGTCGCGACCCTGGCAAAGTAAATCGCAGTCGTGGGTCTGGCACCACCGCAGGATCGAGTCCGTGTCCACATGGTCCGACGCGGTGCGGATCGTGTGAATCAACTTGGGGCCCACCCCCGGGACCGCCGCCAGTCGGCTCGCTTCGGCGGCCAACACGCGCCCCGGCGAGCCGAAGCAGTCGATCAGTGCGGTCAGCGTTCGCGGTCCGATTCCCGGCAGCATCGCCAGTCGCAGCGTGCTGACCGTTTCGTCATCGAGCCCGCGATGCTCCGCCGAGGTGGTGTCGGGTCCGTCCATGGCAGCGTGGACTCAGTCGAGAGAGTGGAGAAGCGGGTAGCGGGCGGGGCGGGTCAGCCGCGTCCGTCGCAAGATTCAGATGCGTCGACAGGGACCGTCCGGCTTTAGGCGACCGCTTCTCGCACGTACGATGGCCCTTCCGGGCCGTCGCGGGGAGAACTCTTCTCGACGACCTAGAAAGGACGTCGTACAGCGATCCGCTGACCGCATTACACTCAATCGACGAGATCGTTGGTCTCTGTTGCGTTTCGCGTCTTTCCTAAGCTGGATGGTCTCTACAACAGGATATCGGGTTTTTCGATGTCCGGGGGGCTGCCGGCACCCAGGGGCTCTTCAATTGCGGGGAAAAGACCTGCTTCGCTTTCCGCGGCCTTGAGTGAGGCCTGGAACTGTTGGACGACCGGGCGGCTGGTCAGTCTGGGATTGATGTGGGGGCGCGCGGCCAACAGGTGCGCTTGGGCCTGCTCGGCCGTCATGCCGCGGTACTTGATCAACCAGCACAGGGCGATCGTCGCGCTGCGGGCGCGGCCCGCCTTGCAGTGAATGTAAACGGTGTCGTGTTGCAGTTTGTACTTCTGGATAAACTCCACGGCGGCTTCGACGTCGGCCAGGCGAGGGTGGGTGAAGTCGGTCGTGGGGATGTGCAACTGCTCAATGCCGTGTTGCTCATACTGGAGGATCGGCCCCTTGTACTCTTCGCACGTGTTGACCACCGCGCGGACGCCTTCGCCTCGCAACGACGCCACGTCGGCGGCGAACGGGTAGGCGCCGACGATCACGTGGCTATCGATTCGGCTCCACCAATGACGACGACGCAACACCCGCGCGAGAAGGAAATTCCAGGCGAGTGTCGGCCAAAACACGGTGCGAGCGTAGAGTCGAGCAAACAAGGTGACGATGCAGGGTGGTGGTATGATGCAATGGAGCAGCCCGAGCGTCTATCCTACCGCATCAAACGGAAAACGATAATCGCCAGCACCGCGTTTTGACGCTTTCATGGCCGCCACCACGCCGATCCGACACTGATTTTCCGCTCGATCCTTCTTGAACCAATCACTCGGCGATGCAGTACAGCGCCGACCCGCTACGCAGATAAAGCCGGCCCTCGCTGACCGCCGGGGAACCGGAAAAGCCCGAGTCGTCGCTCAGCGTGTTGGTGTGCCGCAATTCCATCTCTGGCGTGGCGTTGACGACATAGACTTCCCCGCCGGGTGCGACGACGTAAATCTTGCCGTCGGCCAACACCGGCGTCGCGTACTCCTGGCCGCGTCGATCGCCGAACCCGCCGCGGCCACCGCCACCGGGCCGTCCGCCGAATCCGCCGCGGCCTCGATCACCCTGCCCACGATCGGCGCCTGGACCGCGATCACCACCTGGGCCGCGATCACCACCCGGGCCGCGATCACCACCCGGGCCGCCGGGGCGTCCACCGCCGCCACCACCACCGCCGCGGCTGGCCGACAGTCGTCGCTGGTTGACCCGCTCGCCCGTCGTTGCGTCGTAACAGGACAGCACGCCGCTATTGAAAACGTAGAGGTGGCCGTCGTGGGCGATGGGCGTGGCGAAACGTCCGGGGATGTTCGCATCCCAGACGACATGGGAGCCGTTGACGTCGCCCTTGCCGCCCGCTTTGACGGCGACCGCATCGCCGCTGCGACCTCCCACCGCGATCACGACGTCGTCGACCACGATCGGGCTGGCCGAGGCGGTGTTGTCGGTCGTGCCACGCGAGTACCAGCGCAGTTTGCCGGTTTCCGGATTCAGCCCCCAGACTTCACCCGGGACGGTGATCACCAGATCGGTTCGGTCGCCGGCTTGGACCAGATTCGGGGTGCTCCAGGTGCTGGCCAAATCGCCCGCCGGTGTTTTCCAAACCTCGTCTCCCGTCGCGGCGTCGAAGGCGAACAGGGTTTCGCTTTCGTCCGATGCGTTGACGATCACCAAGCTCTGTGAATCGGACCGATAGACGATCGGGCTCGATGCCGAACCCCAACGCTGTTGACCGCTGCCCGTCCCGACGCTCTTTCGCCAGATCTCGTTGCCGTCCAGGTCAAACGCGATCACCCCGCTTTTTCCGAAGAACGCGAACACGCGTTTGCCATCGCTGGTCGGCGTATGGCTGGCGTAGCCGTGAGCCGGCACCCCCATCCCGCTGTACGGATCCTCGGGCTGCACCGCGTCAATCGCCTTGCTCCACAACGCCTCGCCGGTCACCGCGTCGTAGCACGACAAATGTCGCTTCAAGTCCTGGATCTGTTCGTCTTCACCGCCGGTTCCGTATCCCGAGTAGCTGGTCGCAAAGACTTTTCCGGCAACGACGATTGGGCTGGACACCCCTTGGCCGGGCAGGCTGACTTTCCATTTGACGTTCTCGGTGTCGCTCCAGGTTTCGGGGATCTGTGCCGAATCGGAACTGATGGAATTGCCCCCCGGACCCAAAAATCGGGTCCAATCCGCGGCGGTCGTCCCCGCAGCGGCGGCAACCAGGCTTCCCGTCACAACGGCGGCCGAAAGGAAATGCTGCCGTAATGTCCACCCACGTTGGTGGCAGGGTTGATCGGTCATCACGAGAAAACTCCAGGGGGACAAGGGCTGAAAACGAGAAGGCCGCAGCGCGCGGTTGCGCTTCTAACCCCGGCAAGCTGATGGAGTTTCGCATTTTCGTCGGAGGGGCCGTTTCGGGCCGGCGTGCCATCTGACGACGTTCGTCCCACGTCAACCTCCCCAGCCTCCGGGGACAGACCCCAGGGGGAAACCAACCCCAGGGACAGACCCCGGTGGGAATGCGTCCGGGGACAGACCCCAGGGGGGAATGCTGTCTAAACAAGCCCACCGATAGCAGTGCGAACCCGCGGATGGGGAGCAGCAAGAAATCCGTGGGTTCGCCCTGCCATCCGTGGGTTTTCTCTCTGCCGGTCAAACCCCAGCAAACCCCGCGGACAGCAAACCCCGGGGACAGACCCCACCCCGTCCGGGGACAGCCGGCCAAACCTCCGGGGACAGACCCCGGTGGGTCGCGGACTCCGTTGCGTCGGCCGTCGGCGATCAAAAACCATTGAAAGGATCGTGAATTGGACTCCGCCGCTGATGCTGCGGTTCGTAGAATGTTGGGGCCATGAACAAGACGGAATCCCAACCCCCGATCCGCGGCGTCGAAGCGGCGTCCCCCACCCGAACTCCCCCCACCTCCATCAAGAAATCACTGATGAAACGTATTGCCCTGTTTGCCGTTTGCTGTGCAGTCGTCGCCGCTTTGACGCTGCGACCTGCCGAAGCCGAGCCCTCGCTGGGGATCGGGTCGAAGGCTCCCGCATTGGATATCGAGCATTATTTCCACGAAGACGACACCCGTGTCACTCAATTCGAAGACGGCAAGGTCTACGTGGTTGAGTTTTGGGCGACGTGGTGTGGTCCCTGTATCGCCAGCATGCCGCACTTGTCCGAATTGCAAACCAAGCATCGCAACGACGGCGTCCAGATCATCAGCGTCTCGGATGAGACGGTCGATGAAGTCGAAGCTTTGCTGGCAAAACCCTATCCGGGCCAAAAAGCATCCTTTGCCGAGGTCACCGCCGCCTACACGCTGACGACCGATCCCGACGGATCCACCCAACGCGATTACATGGAAGCGGCCGGCCAGAACGGCATCCCCACGTCCTTCATCGTCGGCAAGCAAGGCGTCGTCGAGTGGATCGGTCACCCGGGAGAACTCGACGAGCCGTTGACCGCGGTTCTGGATGACAGCTGGGATCGCGAGGCGTTCAAAGCGGACATGGAGCGTGAGCAAAAGTTCCAAGAAATCCTGCAAGGCTTGGACCAGCTGGCCGGTCGTGGACGCTTTGAAGACGCCAGCACCATGCTGGCCGATCAAATCGCCCAGGCCAGCGACGCGGAACTGAAAGAACGCTTGACCACCGTGCAACGCGTCGTGCAGCCGCAGTTCAACTTCATGGCCGGCAAAGCCACCGAAGCCGACTATGCGTTCTATCGTGAAGAGCGAAAGGCGACCCAAGGCAACCCGCAAGCGTTGTTCCGCCACGCGATGACGCTTTACAACATCGTTCAGAACGGTGGCAAAATTGGGCCGCTGGGCGAGGAAGTCGTTGCAGCGCTGGCCACAGAGATGGAAAACGTCGAAGACGACGGCAAGGTCGCGATCCTGGAATTGATCGCACGCCTGCATGCGGTCGATCAGCGGTGGGACGAAGCGATCAAGGCTGCCGAGCAGGGAGTCGAGCTTGCCGATGGCGTTTCCAGAAGCCAAAAACAACGCATGACCCTGTTGTTGGACGATTTGAAGTCGAACGCCGAAGAGAAGTCCGCAGGCGGTGCAGAGGATGCGGCCCAACCGGCAACGGAAGAGTGAATCGTTGACTGTTGATTCACCTCGTCCGCTCGTCGCCTGGATGCAGCTCGTTCGTCTGCCCAACGTGTTCACGGTCTTGGCCGACGTCGGGGCTGCGTTTCTGCTCGTCGGTGGCGGTCCGTTACCGGCCGCCCGGTTCGCCCTGGTGCTCGCCGCCGGGGTCGCGCTGTATTGGGCGGGGATGATCCTCAACGATGTGTTTGATCTAGAGAAAGACAAGGCGGAGCGGAAGTCGCGTCCGATCGCCAGCGGCGCGATTTCGGTCTCTGCCGCCAAGTCCGCCGGTTGGGGATGTTTGATCCTGGGCGTATTGTTGGCCGCGGCGTCGGGGTTTGTCCCAGCGGCCGGTCATGCCACGACCTGGTTGCCGGCGGCGATCGCGGTGGCCCTGGCCGGTTTGATCGTGGCGTATGACGGGCCCTTGAAACCGACGCCGATCGCGCCGGCGGCGATGGGTGGCTGCCGCGTGCTCAGTTTTCTCTTGGGTGCTTCTCCGCTGTTGGAGATCACCGAGGGAGTCCCCGTGGTGCCGCGCTACGTGCTGGCCATCGCGTTGGGATTCGGCGTCTACGTGATGGGAATCACCACGGTGGCCCGCGACGAGGCGATCGGTGGGCATCGGGTCAACCTGAGGACCGGATTCGTCGTGATGATGATCGGCGGGGTGATGTTGGCAGTCGCGCCAGGTTTCGCCACGGCCCAGACGCGGATCGGCTGGGCGATTCCATCAACCAGCCAGTTCGGGATGTTGATCGGGCTGATCTTCCTGCCGATCGCGCTGCGCGGGTTGCGTGCTCAGTTGCAACCCGAACCGGCGGTGATCGGAAATCTGATCCGCATCAGCATCCTGACGATCATTCCGCTGTCGGCGGCCTTCGCATTTTTGGGGGCCGGCCCCGTCTGGGGTGTGACCGTGTTTGCGCTCGTGGTGCCGGCGCTGTTGCTCGCGACACGTTTGCGGGTGACCTGAGATGACGCCGGGGTTCCATTGCAGCAGTTTGCAGTTTCACCATCCGGTGACGTTGATTGCGAAGCTGGCGGAACTGGGGTTCGGTGCCGTGGCGATCCGGCCCCGCCGAGGCGGCTGGGATTTGGACACGCCGTGGTTTGACTCGGCATCGGCGGAGCTGGCTGCGACGGCCAAGGAGCACGGCGTTTCGATCGTGATTGATCTTGATGCGCCGTTTTACGATGACCCGGAGTGCATCGATTCGTTTTCGTTGGCCAGTCAGGATGCGGCGATCCGAGATTCGGCCGCTGCGGCCATCCGCCGCTGGATCGAAGGGACGTCGGACATGGGTGCGGTCGCGATCACGTTTTCCACAGGCCGCGTGTGCCCGCGCGGCGGCAGTCCGTCGGTGGCGGAGGACCATGGCGAACAGATTCTGGAGCGGTTGGCCGGTGCGATCGCCCCCTTGGTCCAGCTGGCCGCGTCCCTGGGGGTGAACCTGGCGTTGCGGCCGGTGTCCGAGCATGCAATCGCGACGGTGGCCCATTTCGAGCGTTTCGGGCAATGGATCGGAACCGAGGCGCCGTTGGGGCTGGCGGCCGATGTCGGCGAGATGTTGTTGGGCGGAGAGTTTCCGATCGGGGCGCGATTGGCACGGCTACAGCATCGGCTCAGCTGTGTGTACTTGTGCGAACCGGACTTGGAACGCGGCTGTGACCAGCGGTTCGGCCACGGCGACATCGATTTGGGGCGGGTCTGGGAGGTGATGACCGAGAGCGGCTACGGCGGCCCGGCGATTTTTCGCTGTTGCGGCCACGGGCGGTTGGGGTTGCTGGCGGCGCGGGAGGCGCTCGCGCTGTTGAATCTGCCGTAGAACCAAGTGGGAAAGGCTTCCACGAATCGCCCCACTGGATTTCAACGATCGATATTGACTTAAACCCCGTGAAACACGAAAAAAGTGTTTCACGAGGGCGAATCTGCTGGACCACGTTGGTTGGACAGTCGTATCATGAAATTGCCCCCTGAAGGCGGATGCCGCCAGCCGATAGCGGCTGGCGACGCCGGGGCGAGCGGGCGGTCAGGTAGAGACGAGACGATGGTGATGGACGTATTGAGTGATCCGGCCGTGAAGGCTGGTCTTGCACTGCTGATTTTGATCATCGTGTCTGCCGCCGCATTTTTCCTCGTGGCAAGGTTGCGCGACTACACCAATGGAGACCGGGATACGACCTCCAGTGGCCTTTTAAACTTCGAAGAAATGCGTTTGAAAGGTGACATCAGCGAGGAGGAATTCCGAACAATACAGGCAGCATCCCACCGAACCGACGAAGGGGACGCTCCAGAGAAACGACCGGGCGCCGACGACGGCGCCCGATCGTAACGATTGAGATCACCTTCGTCGGAGTGAACCTTCCATTGATTCATTGACGAATCAATTTGTTCTGACGTGCAGGATGCCACCTTTTCCGCAGTTGGCCCTCCCATCTTTCCCTGGGCAATCGGCTTCGGAAACCATTTACCCACTAAGTTTACCAACCAGGGTTCAGGCATTCGTTACGGACGACTCTTTTAACTCACCTCCCGCTCGGAAGTCGATGACCGATCGCTCGATCACTCATCGTCTTCCCAGCAATGACGCAAAAGAAATGCCTGGGCTGTGGGCCGAACCGTTTGAAGCTTTCAATCGGCGCGTCCCGACGGGTCGACTGGATACGTAGCGTTGCGGTGCCCCGGCTTCGGCCGGCTGCCGCAACACTCCCTGCGTGGTCGATCTTCGGACGAGTCGGTTAGAGCAAATAAGGAGTCGTTTATGCCCGTCAAGGATAACAACAGCACCACGCGCAGTAGCTCGTCGAACAAGAAGAACGCCTTCTGTTCGTTCTGTCGAAAGAGCTATCGTGACGTCGGTCCATTGGTCGAAGGGCCAGGCGACGTGTACATCTGCGCCGAATGCATTGACCTGTGCCAATCGATTTTGGAACAGGAAGAGCGTCGTCGTGGTCCGAGCAAGCAGTTGTTCAGCGATATCCCGTCGCCGCGCAAGATCGTCGAACACCTCGACGAATATGTCATCGGACAAGGGTCCGCCAAACGCGTGTTGGCCGTCGCCGTTCACAATCACTACAAACGCTTGACCAGTGATTGGGAAGGGTCCAGCGATGTCGAAATCGAAAAGAGCAACATTCTGTTGGTCGGACCGACCGGCAGCGGTAAAACGCTGCTGGCCCGCTCGCTGGCTCGGATGTTGGATGTCCCCTTCGCCATCGGCGATGCGACGACGTTGACCGAAGCCGGTTACGTCGGTGAAGACGTCGAAAACCTGTTGCTGAAACTGCTGCACGCGGCCGACTTTGACGTCGAAGCGGCGCAGCGAGGCATCTTGTACATCGACGAGGTCGACAAGATCGGCAAAACCGGCGGCAACGTCTCGATCACCCGCGACGTGTCCGGCGAAGGCGTCCAGCAAAGTCTGCTCAAGATGCTCGAAGGCACCGTCGCCAACGTGCCGCCCCAAGGCGGACGCAAGCACCCCGAACAGCAGTACATCCAGCTGGACACCAGCAACATCCTGTTCATCGTCGGCGGGACCTTCGTCGGGATCGAAGACATCATTCGAGACCGATTGGGGCACAAAACCCTCGGCTTCGGCGAAGGCGCCGGACGACTGAACGAACAGACGCACAGCGAATTGGTCGCCGAGATTCAAGTCGAAGACGTGATGCAGTTCGGGCTGATCCCCGAATTGGTCGGCCGGTTGCCCGTCGTCAGTTACCTGCAAGAGCTGGATGAAGAAGGCTTGGTCCAGGTCTTGCGTGAACCCAAGAACGCGCTGACCAAACAGTTCGAAGCCCTGTTCAAAATGGAAAACTGTGAACTCAACTTTACCGATGGAGCGCTGCACCAGATCGCCCGCAAGGCCCTCAACAAAGGCGTCGGAGCCCGAGGGTTGCGAGGGATTCTGGAGGAAGTGATGTTGGACATCATGTACGAATTGCCCGAGCAGGAAGAAGGCAAGGTGTACACGATCGACGAGGAAGTGGTGGCCGGAAAGCAAAAGCTGTTCCAGATGCCGACCACCAAAAGCGCCTAACGGCGACCCTCCAGAGCGACGTCCTGATCGCGAATCACTTCCGTTTCAAAACGCCGATGGCCTCCCCCCGCCATCGGCGTTTTTTCGTTGGCGACGTTGGCGGCGATGCGTCCGATCCACCAACAACCATGAACCTCGCCCCGCAATGGATGACAACGACGACGAGTCAGGGGCACGTTGCTGCACATCGCTGCACATCGCTGCACGTCGCTTAAAGTGGCAGCGCTAATTCAGCCGTTACGACCGCCGGAGCCGCTTCGGTGTGAGGCTGCAATGACGGGTTCGTTCACCATTTCGACCCAGGTGAAAGGGTCCGACAACAGTCCGTGAATGAAGACGATCGGTATCTTGCCGGGCTGATAAGGCTCGGTCAGATACAACCGGTTCTCGCCACGGGCCGCGTCGGGATCGATAAAGTCGTTCAGAATGGTTCGTCGCTGGTCGCGAAGCCGGTAAGCCATCGGCGCCGAAAGGTCTTTCGCGATGATCTGCGGGCCGTCGGTCGTCGCCGCCTGATCCACCCGCAGCGGATCGTACATTTCAAGACGGCAGGGCGTCGGGCAATCCCGCTGCCCGCCAACTGAATTGCCGGCACAGCCCATCCGCAAGGTTGCGGCAAAGACGGATCGGTCCGGCAGAAAGGATCCGTCGATTCGGCCGCACCTCGAGACGACCAAGGGGACTCCCACCCCCGATCTTCGGTGCAAATTCCGAACCGCATTGGTTCGGTATTCACCGACGGGGGTCAAAAACTGAAAATCAGCAGCTTTCCATACAAATCCGTGATACGAGATCGGTATCCGTTCCGCATGACCGTCGCGAACGATCTGCAATCCGCTCTGGGGGTCCAATCGGTTGAACCGTTGGCCCGTGACCACCAGCTTCATCAGTGCCGACTTGTGCAGATCACGTTGGAAACAGGATTGGCATGATTGGCGATCATGGGCACAGGTGGCCAATGCGACTTGGAAAAACCAATCAACGCAAGAAGCGTGACCATGTTGTTCATGCTCCACGGCCTTGGCGTACAGGTGCTCGGCGTACAGGTGCTTGGCGGCATCGCGCTGTTGCCCCGCGGAGAACCATCGTGCGGGAACGGGATCGACGTAATTCGGCTCGAACCACTTGACCCGCGTGACCATGCATCCCGACGCGCAGATCAGTTGCGTCAAAGCCAGGATGAACAGGTAGACTCGAGAGGGTGGCAAAACGGGTGACCCGCTTGATGAAGCGTGGCGGCATCCGTGCCGGTCCAATGGGAGATGTCGAAGAAGACGTGGGCATGCGGTCCAACACAACGTTCCCACACGAAGCGTTATCGGAAGCGGTGTCGCTCGTCATCGAGTTTTTCTTCAACGCCAACGAATGTAGGACGTGTGCGCGTTCGGCGGCAATTCCCAGATTCTTTCCTAGCATCGTCAGCTCTTAAACTTGGAGAGGGGTCAGGTACGAATGGAACGGGCATAAGCGTTGGTGTGCAGGCTTTAGAGACCGTCCAGCTTAGGACGACCGGTTTCTCGAGTACGATGGCCCTTCCGGACCGTCGTCCGCTGGACTCCCGACGACGACCTAGAAAGGACGTCGTACATCGGTCCGCTGAACACCTCACACTCAATCGAAGAAATCATGAGGATTCGTCGCGTTTTGCATCGCTCCTAAGCTGGACGGTCTCTTTAGCCGCCCCTTTCGCTGCGTAGCAGGGAAAGGGAATCGCCCAAAGGCTAAACACCAACGGTGGCTGAATACCGTTTTACTAATGCCCCCCTTTTCGTGGACGATCTGTCGCTGATCAGAAGCGACTTGCACCTTGCGGGAGATTCCTGTATCCAAGCTGTTTGCAGGTAGCTCTCGTTTCTTGTCTTCCATTCGAGTCTTCACGTCGTGTTGGTGCGTTGCGTCGCCGGAATCATCTCCGGGCTACCGACGGTATTTTGCGACTCTTATGTAACCTGCTCCCGAAGGGACTGCCATGACTCTCGACCGGCATCGGCTTTGTATTGAGCTGCAGCGACTCGACTGGGCCCGGCAACTCTCGCACGACGTGATTGAGGACATCGCGGCAGCCGCTGAAACAACGCGATTCAAGCCGGGCGACGAGGTGATCGCGGTCGACGCTGAAATCACGAACGTCTACTTCGTCATCGAAGGCAGCCTGGAAGGGTTGCTGTTTGACCGTCTCGACAAACAGATTCATTGCGAACGGTTTGGTCGCGGTTCGGTGCTGGGGCTCTTTTCGGTCGTCTTGCCGGAATGCTCACACTTGCAGGTCTCTGCGATCGAGCCGACGACGGTCCTTCACTTTACGCTGGAAGAATTGCTGCGTCTGACCACACAGCATCATACGCTTCAATCAGTTCGATTCGATGCTGCGCAGGTACCTGAATCATCTCCGCATGGAGCAACTGGTCATTCCCATGACGACGATCGCCGTGGATTTGGTCGAAGGTTCGATGCTGGAGCGGAAGTCGGGCGATGCGACGCACAATATCTTGGAGAGTATCAATCTGCCTCCCTTGGCCTTGCCGATCGTGAAACAGGGACAAGCGGTGGTCGATGGCGGATTGCTCAACAATGTTCCGGCCAATGCACTCTTCGACCAAGGCTGTAATTTTGTCATCGCATCGACCGTGACTGCCAGTTTGGAAAAAGACTTCATGTCGATTCGCGACAAACGCTCGTTGGCGGTGGGCGGATTGTTCCCCTCGTTGAAGGTCCTGATGCGGCAATACATGATTCAAGGTCACAGCATGAATGACGTCGGGGTCCAGCCGGCTGATCTCGTCATCGCCCCCGACGTCACTTCGTTCGATCTCTCCGAATTCACGCGTGCCGACGAAATGTCCGTGATCGGCGAATCCGCCATCAAGGAATCGATTCATCGGCTCAAAGCGATGCTCGCCAAACTCGATCCACAGTTGTTTCAGTGATCACCCGCAACGCTGCGCGACGGCCCGGAAGGGCCATCGTACGGTCATAACCTGTACGACGGCCCTTCTGGGCGGTCGTCGCCGTCGGTACGTGCCTTCAAATGTACGACGGCCCTTCTGGGCGGTCGTCGCCGTCGGTACGACGGCCTCCCACGCACGTCGGGCTCGTTCTTCTAACTCGCTTTCTGGGTTGGGTTGTTTGGTTCCGACGGCCCGGAAGGGCCGTCGTACGTTCATTTCTGTAGGACATCCCTTCTGGGTTGTCCTCCATTCAGCCACCGGCTGAACCGTGCGGTTCAGGCGACGGCCCGGAAGGGCCGTCGTACGTTTTGCTCAACGGCCCTTCTGGGCGGTCGCACATGATTTGCTCGATCGCCTGTTCGACTTCTCGAGGGGTTAGTCGGCTGCCGCATCGTCTGGGTGAACCCCCGATCGTATCGCTACCTCCCCATTGCTCGTGATCGGCGGTGCTGCCTTCCAGTCCATTGAGCGTCGAGAAGATGCGATCGAGCGGGAATCGTACAAAGGGCGACATCCGGCCCACCGTGTAGGCGTAGCGCCCCGTCGGCAACTCCTGCAGCGCCACAAAGGCGCGCACACCTTTGGCAAATAATTTGGTCCGCGCGTATTGACCGTACTCGCGAATCATTTGCCATCCCTGTCCGCCTCCCAACACGTCGTAGCTTCCGCACAGTTCGCTTTCCTGGCCTTGGGAAAGCGCGATCCGCGAGATCCTCGCCGACGTCTCTTCGATCAGGCAGCGCATTTCATCGCCGTTCATCTGTCCCAACGCGTTCGACAATCGAGCCTGATCATACAATTCGAACGCCCAGGTCAGTTTTCGAATGATCGATCGATCCGGATCGACGGGAATGGCGCCGGCCGTCGCGTCCATCAGGTCTTCGATCAGGATCAGTTGCGAGAGCTCCATTTCGATGCGTAGATTTCTCACCTGATCGGAATGGGTCAGCATCCAGTAGGCCATGCAGACGTCCTGGTCGCAATCGTTGACAAAGACATGCGTCGGTGTGGTGCCGCGTGCCGAGAATTTGTCCAACAGGCCCACCAGGATGGCGACCAACACCTGACCGGTTGTGCTTCGGGTCGCCAAGCGGTTCACGCCGCAATGGTGATCAAAGTTCGCATGGGGCCCGTTGGGATCATACGCGGGCGGACCGTGTACGTAGCCATCCAATGCAATCGAATGGGGCGGATTCTCGCGACAGAAAGCACTCCAGTCTTTCACGACCCCGGGTTCGACGTGGAGCACGATTTCAGGGCACATGGGATCACTCAAGGAGAAGGGTCAATCGAATCCGCAACGTCGCAATCAGGCCGGTCACGCCCCAGACTCATCCTATCGTATCGGACACGGCAGGGCATTCCAGATTTCAGCCGCGTACTCGGCAATCGTTCGGTCGCTGGAAAACTTTCCGGCGCACGCCACGTTGACGACTGCCTTGCGCACCCAGGCGTCTGAATCAGCGTAAAGTGTCCCCAGTTTCTGTTGGGTGTCTGCATAGGACGTCAGGTCGGCCAGGTGCATGAAGTAGTCTCCATGATCGAGCAGCGACTCGCGAATCGGGTTGAAGATTCCCGGTTCATCGCGACTGAAGTAATCGTTGAAGATCAGGTCGAGTGCGGCGCGCGTTTCCGGCTCATTCTCGTAGTGCCAGCGGGGGCTGTACCACCGGCGGCTGCTGGCGACTTGTTCGGCATTCAATCCGAACAGGAAGAAGTGCTCCTCGCCCGCCTCTTCGGCCATTTCGATCGTCGCTCCATCGCGTGTGCCGATGGTCAGCGCGCCGTTCATCATAAACTTCATGTTCCCGGTGCCACTGGCTTCATAGCCGGCCGTCGAGATTTGTTCGGAAACGTCGGTGGCGGGGATCAGCCGCTCGGCGACGGAAACGTTGTAATTCGGCACGAACACGACCTTGATGCGTCCCCTCGAAACCGGATCTTCATCGATCACCCGACCGACATTGTTGATCAACTTGATGATCAATTTCGCCAACCGATACGCCGGAGCTGCTTTCCCGGCAAAGAAAAACGTCCGTGGCGGCAGTGTGATCGATGGGTCGGTGCGCAGCCGATCGTACAGCACGATCACGTGCAGAATATTCAGGAGTTGCCGCTTGTATTCGTGGATCCGCTTGATCTGACTATCGAAGATCGTGTCCGGGTCAACGATCTGTCCGGTGGTCGATTTCAGCCAATCGGCGAATCGTTCTTTGGCGGCCCGTTTCGTTTGACGGAATCGGCTTCGGAACGACTCGTCATCGGTCAACGGGAGCAAACGCCGCAATTCACCGAGATCGGTGATCCAGGTGTCGCCGATCGACTCGCTGATCAAGCCTGCCAGGTCGCGGTTGGCTGCCAGCAGCCAGCGCCGCGGGGTCACACCGTTGGTCTTGTTGTTGAACCGCTCGGGGAACATTTCGGCAAAATCGGCGACCACGCGTGTGCGGAGCAGATCGGAATGAATTTGAGCGACACCATTGGTGCTGTGGGAGCCCACAATCGCGAGGTTGGCCATCCGAATCTGCCGCCCACCGGATTCCTCGATCAGACTCATTCGAGACGCTCTTGGGTGATCGCCGGGGTAGCGTTGCTGCACGTCGGTCATGAATCGGCGGTTGATTTCGTACACAATTTCCAGCAGCCGCGGACACACCAGCTCAAAGAACTGCACCGGCCATTTTTCCAGTGCTTCGGGCAACAGCGTGTGATTGGTGTAGGCCAACGTGCCGACGGTCAGGTCCCAGGCCTCGTCCCAGCCCAGTTTTGCCTCGTCCAACAGAAGCCGCATCAACTCGGCCACGGCCATCGCCGGGTGCGTGTCGTTCAGCTGGATCGCAACCTTGTCCGGTAGCAATCGCCAATCATCGTTGGTGCGTCGGAACCGCGCCACGATGTCGGCCAGCGAACAACAAACCATGAAGTACTCCTGAACAAACCTCAGGGCCTGGCCGGCTTGTGTCGAGTCGTCCGGGTACAGGACACGCGTCACCGTTTCGGCCAGCACGCGATCCACGATCGCACCCACAAAGTCGCCCGAACTGAATTCGCCAAAGTTGAAATGGTCCGGTGACGCCGCCCCCCACAGTCGCAGCGTGTTGATGGTCTGGCCGCCGTAACCGACGACCGGCCGATCGTAGGGAACGCCCAGCAGATGAGTTGCGTGACCGGGGACTGCTCGGAGCATGCCGTCCTGCAATTCGAATCGGCAAGCGATCGGGATCTGAACGGTCTGGCGCGGGTGAGTGACTTCCCAAGGATCCGGTTGTGCCAGCCAATGATCGGGCTGCTCCATTTGATACCCGTTTTCGATCGCCTGACGAAAGATTCCATATTCATATCGTAAACCGTAGCCGACGGCCGGGATTTGCAGCGTGGCCAGTGATTCAATGAAACAGGCTGCCAGCCTCCCCAGACCGCCGTTTCCCAGGCCGGCATCGGGTTCCGTTTCGACGACTTCTTTCCAGTCCTGATGCGGGTCGGATTGCAGCTCCTCGCGGACATACGGCTCGACGCCCAGGTTGACAATGTTGTTGGTCAGCGCACGACCGATCAGGAACTCCATCGATAGATAATACACGCGCTTCGGATTCTCTCGATCATAGGTTTGATCGGTCAGCAACCAGCGTTGCGCCAGCAGGTCACGCAAGGAGCGGGCCACCGCTTCGAAGCGTTCGCGCTGGCTGGCTTCGTCAGGCCAAACGACGTGGTCGAAGAGAAGGTGCCGCTGGTAATGCTCGTGCCCCGTTTTGTCGCTGAAGCGAGCTGCGCCGCACTCGTACTGTTGGAGTATCTGTTGGTCTACTGTTTTTGACATGACAAAGCCTTGTTGGAGAGAGACTAACGGGACAAAGGAGAGGTGCGTATCAAGTTGGCGTCTGAACGTTGGCCCCATGATCGGTCAGGGCATAGAGCATCCCGACGGACCGTTCGACCACGCGATACGAATCGCCGCCAAAGACGATGCAGTGTGAGGATTCGCTCCAGTCGGGCTGATTCAACTTGACGCCGTGACACGCATTGTTCGCTTCACCTAACATTCTGTTGACCCTGATGCGCTGGCGTTCCTGATCAAACAGCAACAATTTGACGTTGGTTGCGGTGCGCGAGAAAAGACTGAAATTGACACCCCTGTCAACGACGGTGGCGCCCAAGGGTGAAGGTCGACTCACGATGTTGGCTTGTGTCATGTCACGTCTTCTCCCATTTAGTGTCGATGGTACGACGGCCCTTCCGGGCCGTCGCGTTTCGCTCTCGACCGCCCGGAAGGGCCGTCGTACATTCAATTCTGTAGGACATCCCTTCTGGGTTGTCCCCCGTTCAGCCACCGGCTGAACCGTGCGGTTCAAGCGACCGCCCGGAAGGGCCGTCGTACATTCAATTCCGTAGGACATCCCTTCCGGGTTGTCCTCCGTTCAGCCGCCGGCTGAACCGTGCGGTTCAGGCGACCGCCCGGAAGGGCCGTCGTACATTCAATTCTGTAGGACATCCCTTCTGGGTTGTCCTCCGTTCAGCCGCCGGCTGAACCGTGCGGTTCAGGCGACCGCCCGGAAGGGTCGTCGTACATTCAATTCCGTAGGACATCCCTTCCGGGTTGTCCTCCGTTCAGCCTCCGGCTGAACCGTGCGGTTCAAGCGACCGCCCGGAAGGGCCGTCGTACGGTATTCTCGATAGCTTTCTCGCCATACCGGGGCGTCTACTCGTTTAGCCGCGACGTCCATTCGTTGCCCCAACCGACGTAAAGGTCGTGAAGAAAGGCTTTCCAATCTTCGGCGGTACGGCTGGGCGGATAGGGGTCTGGCCGAATCGGTTCGTCGGCGCTCCAGACAACTCGGATCTGCCCATCGTCTTGAATCTGGCCGATTCTTGGAATTTGAAAACAGTGTTGCGTTTCGGGATCGATGCGGACTTCGCCTTCCGGAGCGACGAGGTGCTGGCCGCGGATCGCCCGGCGAATTTTCTTGGGTTCAATGCTCTCCGCGTCACGTACGGCCTGTGCCCACAAATGGACGCCCGCGTAACCATTCTCCATCGCGCCGGAAACCACGCGATGGGGGTGTTTGGCCTTGAACCGCGCTAGAAAGGCCTGGTTGGCGGGGGTATCCAAGGATTGAAAATACGTCGAAGCGACGTAGTCACCTTCAACCGAGGCGATGTCCAGGCCGCGGAGTTCCTGCTCACCAATGCTGAACGACAAACAGGGCGTGTCGTCTCGCTTGATACCGGCTGCACGGATGGCACGGAAAAAGGCCACGTTGGAATCACCGTTGAGCGTATTGACGATCAGATCCGGCTTGGATTGCAAGATCGCTTGCACGACCGGTTCGAATTCCGAACCGCCCAGCGGCAGATACCTTTCGCCGACCACTTCCGCGTCCAATTGCTCGAGTTGGTCTTTGATCACTTCGCTGGCGGTGCGTGGGAAAACGTAGTCGGACCCCACCAGAAAAAACCGTCTTCGGTTCAGACTCTCGCTGGCCCAGGCGACGGCAGGAATGATCTGCTGGTTGGGGGCGGCACCCAGATAAATGATGTTGGGAGACTCTTCCATCCCTTCGTACTGAAGTGGGTAGACCAGCAGGTGGTCGTGCGCTTCGATGATCGGCCTGACGGTCTTGCGACTCGCCGAGGTCCAGCAACCGAACACCGTACAGACGTGCTCCTGGACAATCAGCCTTTCCGCCTCGCGGGCATAGCTCTGCGTGTCCGATCGACCGTCGGCGACAACCGCTTTGATGGGACGGCCCAACAAGCCGCCCGACTCGTTGATTTCGTCGATCGCCAGCAGCGTGGCATCGATGACGCTGGTTCCGCTGGCGGACATCGTGCCGCTGATGGACTGCAGCAAACCCACCTTGATCGGCTCGCCTTGCGGGGCGATCGGGGTGGGAACGGATGGGAGAAAACTCCAGACGGAAAGTGCAATCACGAGGAACAAGGTCAAAGCGACGATGCCGCCTATCAACCGGCGATCGGTTTGCAACGGCTTGGACGGTCCGATTGGGGCGCGCCTCATGCCCGACTGGCTGGGCAGGTCGATTCGGGCTTCGCCCGACAAGGCTGCAGCCACGGCTTCCAAATCTCGCAGCATCGCCTCGGCGGACGGATAGCGATCGTCCGGATCTTTCGCCATCGCGTGGGAGACAATCGCCGAGCATGCCGGTGGGACCGACGGACGAACCTCACGTGGATCGGGAATGCTCTTGTTGCAGTGGGCGTACATGACCTGCACGACACTGTCGGATTCATCGTACGGTTGTCGTCCGGTCAACAGGCAGAAGTAGGTTGCGCCGAGCGAATAGATGTCCGTGCGGGTGTCGACGGGTTGCGCCTGACATTGTTCGGGGCTCATGAAGTACGGCGTACCGAGGATCGTTCCCGACTGCGTCAGTTGCATTGCCCCGCCTGTTGAAGAAAACTTCGCCAGTCCGAAGTCGGTCAACTTGACGGCTCCGTTGGCCGCTCGCACCAAATTCGCCGGCTTGATGTCGCGGTGGATCAACTCTTCGGCGTGAGCGGCCGCGATGCCGTGGCAGGCGTCGATCAGGATCCGAGTCGCTTCGAGCGGAGAGCAGGCGCCGCGGGTTTGCAATTCCGCCGCGATGCTGCCGCCGGTCAGCAGTTCCATGACCAGATAGTTCCATTCACCTTCTTGGGCGATCTCGTAGATTGCCGCGACGTTGGCATGGCTGAGTTTTCCCGCGGCCTTGGCTTCCGACTGAAAGCGGCTCAGGGCGGTCGCGTTGGCGGCCAAGTTCCCGGTCAGGATTTTGATCGCCACGTCGCGTTCGAGCGTCGGGTCGTGGGCCCGCAGCACAACGCCCATGCCTCCCTGTCCGAGCATCCCGGTGATTTCATATTTGCCCAGCGACTTGCCGATCCAGTTCTCCGCGGGCAGACTCCCTTGTGAGATCGGTGCGGTATCACCTGGAATCGCGGACATGCTTTCGGTTTCGCCGAATTGCATTCGCGTGACATCGTCGCGCCGTTCAGGCGTCTCAGGCGGAGGTTTCTTGTCTGACGGCATGTGGATCTAAATTCGGTTGCCCTGTGTTGTGCGACGGCCCGGCAGGACCGTCGTACCAAGACGTGCAGTACGACGGCCCTTCCGGGCCGTCGCGTACGTCGCAGCGACGTACGTTTAGTGTGTTGATCCGGAAGGGCCTGCGCTCACCTCTTGGAAACGCCAGCCTTCGGCCTGCCAGTCGGGATGGATCCAACGATGCCATCGGCTTGATGGCAAGCCGGCTTTCCGAGGATTGTTTCCGATGTATTGGACAACGCGAAACAAATGTTCTTCATCGCGAATGATGCGGTCGTAGCTCTCTTCGGCCCAGATTGCTCCGTGTCGTTCGAGCTGCTTGTTGATTTTAAACCCGACATAACCCTTCCAGCTTTGGAGAATGTCCTCCAGTTCAAACTCATCCAACGGCTTGACGACCACATGACAGTGGTTGGGCATGACGCAATAGCATGCGGTGAAATACCGTTGTTGTTGAAAATGCATCAAGGCGTCGGACATCATTTGTACGGTGGATGCATCGCGGAGGTAGCACTCACCATAGCCTTCGTCCATCCAACGCTCGGTTCGGCATGTAATCTCACGAGCGAATTCATGCCACTGTGCTTCGGATCGTGGTTGTGGATTTGTTTGCTCCCAAATTTCGCGCCATCTTTGAAGGTCGTCGCGTTGCTTCCGGGGGATGGAGTCGGCCAGTCGGAAGGTTACAAAATACGTCGCCCCGTCTTGCCGCCAGTGTGGAAGGTGTCGTTGATAAAACCGAATGGGCAGATCGGGATCGAGCCCACGAAAGTGCGACGGAGCGGACAGGTTGAACGTTGTCATCTGCGGTTCAGCTGCACGACGGTGTAGGACAGCGCTTTTAGGCCGTCGGGATCTTCATTGTTGTACGACGGCCCTTCTGGGCCGTCGGCTCTGTATAGCTCGGGGGCTGAACCGGTCGGTTCAAGCGACGGCCCGGAAGGGCCGTCGTACGTTCAATTCTGTAGAACATCCCTTCCGGGTTGTCCTCCGTTCAGCCTCCGGCTGAACCGGTCGGTTCTGGCGACCGCCCGGAAGGGCCGTCGTACGTTCCATTCTGTAGGACATCCCTTCCGGGTTGTCCTCCGATTCAGCCACCGGCTGAACCGGTCGGTTCTGGCGACCGCCCGGAAGGGCCGTCGTACATTCAATTCCGTAGGACATCCCTTCTGGGTTGTCCTACGTTCAGCCTTCGGCTGAACCGGGCGGTTCTGGCGACCGCCCGGAAGGGCCGTCGTACGGAATCCGGTAGAGCGTCGCGTAGAGCGTGGGCACCATCACCATCGTCAGCCCCGTGCCGACGATCAGACCGAAAAAAATCGTCACGGCCAAGGCAACCCAAAACACGTCTTGCAGCATTGGTAACACGCCGAGCACGGTGGTTCCCGCCGCATTGACCACGGGGCTCAAGCGCGAGACCCCCGCTTCGACCACGGCGTTGTACGGCGTCAGACCTTTACCGAGATTGGCGTTGACTTCATCCAGCAGCACGACGGCGTTCTTGATCATCATGCCCGATAGACTCATCGCTCCCAACAATGCGATGAATCCGAATGGTGTCTGCGTCAACAACATGCCCCCGGTGATGCCGATCATCACAAAGGGAATCACTCCGATGCAGATCAGCATGGGGCGAAATCCGTTGAACAATGCGACCAGAATAAACAACATGATGACGACGGCAGGGACGATCCCCGGCGCCAACGCTTCCTGCGACTGCTTCGCACTCCAGTACTCGCCGTCCCAGTCCAATCGATAGCCCGGCGGAAGCTCAATGGCGTCGAACTTGTCGACGATCGCGTTGCGCAGGGTCGGTGCCGTGGTGCTGTTGGGTGAGCACTGAACGGTAATGGCTCGGCGACGATCCCAACGCCAGATGATCGGGTCTTCCCAGGGCACCTCGATGCCGTCGATGACCTGTGAAACGGGTACGGAATGGGTCGACAACTTCGGTGTGACTTGAAGTTCTTCCAGCGAAGTGGCCGCCCGCTGGCGTTCGGATTCGACACTCCGCGCCACGATCGGAATCAAATCGTCGTCCTGCCGGTATTGTCCGACGACGACGCCGTCGGAGGCGCGCTTCATCACCCGAGCCAAATCGTCGCGCGACACGCCTGCCCAACGCGCCCGTTCCTGGTTGTATTGCGGTGACAATGCCTGGACACGCTCACGCCAATTGACGCGCACTTCCTTGGCCAGCGGGGTATCTCGCAAGATCTGCGCGCCCTCTTCAGCCAGCCTGCGCAACGTCTCCGGGTCGGCGTTGGCCGGTCCGCTGAAGCGTGCTTCGATCTTCCAGTCATCAAACGCGCCGACCGCGTATTTGCGAACCCGCACCATCGCCTCGGGGACGTTCTCTTTCACCCAGGCATCGGTATCGGCGAGAAGTTCATTGACGCCGTCGAGCGACTTCGTGTTGACGATGATCTGGGCGTAGGAGGTGTAGGGGTCTTCGGCACTGACCGGCAAGTAGAAGCGGGGCGGGCCTTTGCCGACAAAGGCACTGACCGAGGTGGTCGCCTCGTGCTGCTGGACGTACGCTTCGATCCGCTGCAAATCCGCACTCGTCTGCTGGATCCGCGTTCCCTCGGGAGCCCAGTAGTCGATCATCACTTGCAATCGACTGGAGTCTGGGAAATACAGCTGGGGCACCCAGCGGAAGCCGAACACGCTGACCGCCAACAACCCGACCATGCTGGCCAGGAACAGAAAGCGATGGCGGATGGTCAGTGACAACAGTTTGCGAAATTTCTGATACAGCGTCCCCTGGTACGGGGCGGTCGTTTCTTGTCCCTGCTTGGGGTCCGGCAACATCGCCATGCACAACAATGGCCCGATCGTCTGGCAAAACACCCAGCTCAATAGCAACGAGATGGCCACGACCGTGAACAGGCTGCCGGCATACTCGCCGGTGTCGTAGCTGGAGGCAAAGATCGGATAAAACGCCATGCAGGCCACGATCGTCGCGCCCAGCAGCGGGATCGCCGGTGCGTCGGCCGCTTCGATCGCCGCTTGCTTGCGGTCCATGCCTTTGGCGATCCGCACCATGATGCCGTCGGTCACCACGATTGCGTTGTCGACCATCATCCCCATCGCGATGATCATCGCGCCGAGTGAAATACGGTGCAGGTCGATCCCCATGATCGCCATCACGATGAAGGTGCCCAGAATCGGGAACACCAGCCCGCTGATCCCGATGATGATGCCGGGCCGAATCCCCATCGTGAACGCCAGCAGCGCGAGCACGATCGCCACCGCTTCGAGCAGGCTGACCATGAACGCGCGGATCGATTCGCTGACCTGATCGGATTGCCAGGAGATGCGTTCGATGTTGATGCCGACCGGCAACTCGGCCAACAACTCGTTGATCCGAGTGTCGATGCGCGTGCCCACCTCGACAACGTTTTCACCGGCAGCCGGGGCAATCGCCAACGCGATCGCCTCGCGACCGTTATGCCGCAGCAACTGTGTCGGGGGGTCGATGTAACCGACGTTGATCGTCGCCAAATCGCGGATGCGGATGATCTCATCTTGTCCGTTGACTACGCTCGTGATCGCCAGTTCGCCGATTTCCTCGGGCGTGCCGAACTCGCCCGTCGGTGTGACACGCATCCGCTGTGTCTGGTAATCGACGTTGCCGGCGTCGACGACCATGTTCTGCGATTGCAGGGTTTGAATGAACTGCGCCGGCGTGATGTTCAATTCGGCAAGTTGCGATGACGAGACGTCGAGGTAGATTCGCTTTTGCTGGACGCCCCAAAAATCGACGCGCGCGACCCCTTTGACGACGCTCAGCTCCTTTCGCATGTCCTTGACGTAGCGTTCCAGCTCGGCGTAGCTGTAACCGTCGCTGCTGACGGCCAACAAGAACCCGAACACGTATCCGAAGTCGTCACCGACCTTCGGCTTGCCGGCCCCCGGCGGCAGTGTCGGTTCGATGTCCGCGACCTTCTTGCGCAGCACATCCCAGACCTGTGGCAGGCGTTCGGACCAATAGTTGCTCTTGATATCCACCTTGATGATGGACAGTCCAGGCCGTGAGTTGGAATAGACGGCCTTGACCTCGGCCATCTCCTGCAACTTCGTTTCGATCCGGTCGGTGACCTCCAGTTCGACCTGTTCGGCGCTGGCGCCAGGATAGGTCGTCGTGATGGCCGCCGTCTTGACGGAGAACTCGGGGTCTTCCAACTGACCGAGTTGGAAATAACAGAAGACGCCGCCGACGACAATCAGCAGGATGCCGAAGTAGGTGATCGCGCGCTTTTCAATCGATATCGCAGCCAAACTCACAGCAGCTTGACCTCCTGACCTTCGGTCAAGGAGTTGACGCCCGAGGTGACGACTCGTTCGCCCACTTGAATGCCTTCGATCACCTTGAGACCCACGGGGGTCAGTTCACCGGTGGTCACCGCTCGACGCGTGACCTTGTTGGTTCCTTCGTCGTAGACCCAGACATAGGATTGACTGTCATCGTCGGCCACCGTGAACACCGAACTGGGCGGCACGATCAATTCAGCCGTCACCGTCTCGTCTCCCTCTTCCCTGTGATTGCGAACCATCGCAGCCATCCCGGGCAGAATCTTGACGTCATCGGGTTGTTCGATCTGAACCGTGACCGGATAGGTCCGCGTGATCTGCGAGGCTTCCCGGCCGATCTTCGTGACGGTCCCGAAAAAGTCACGCTCGGGATGGGCGTCGAATCGGCAAGCGACCTGCTTCACTTCCGGCACCAAACCGATCAGCGATTCCGGGATCTGAATCGTGACTTCGATTTCCGACAGGTCAAACAAGCGGACGATCGGTTGCTTGGCTTGGACTCGCTGGAAATTGTCGACGTATCGAACAGAGATTTCACCGTCAAACGGTGCCGTCAATGTCGCATCATCGAGCTGATTTTTGGCGGCGGCGACGGCAGATTCCAACGCCCGAATCTCCGCGCGTTTGGCTTGGATGTCTTCCGGCCGAGCCCCGGTCATGCCGATGTTCAGCGCCTCTTTGGCACTTTCGACCTCCGCGATCGTTCGTTTCTTTCGCGCCAACGAAATGTCAAAATCAGTTTGTGACACCGCCCGGTCTTTGATCAATCGGGAATTGCGTTCGTGCTCGGCGGCGGCTTGTTCGGCGGAAGCCTCGGCCTGGGCGAGACTCGCTTTCAATTGCTCAATCTCTTCCGGACGGGCACCACGCTCCATCGCCAACAGATTCGCCTTGGCGCGATCCAGGTTGGCTTGGTTGCTGGCCAGTGCCGTTTCATAATCCCGAGGATCGATGGCGGCGATCACACCGCCTTTGGTGACCTCGGTCCCCACGTCGACGGGCAGTGAAATCAGCGGACCAGACACCTGGAATGACAACTCCACCTCCGCTTTCGCCGCCGCGCGACCCGGAAATTCGCGTCCGGCGATCGCGGTCAGGTCACCCACTTTGACCGTCCGCACCGGACGAACCGGCGGAGGCTCCTCCGGCGGACCGCCACACCCGGACACAAGTGCGGCGATGACCGTGACGGTGATCGCCGCACGGAGTGTTGATTTCGTCCAGATCATCCGGTCGCTCTCCTTCTATTCCTGTTGGCCTTGGGGATCATCCATCCGCACCATCAGCCATTGCTGTGTCGTTCCGTCGGCAAAGTGTACCAGAGCCGGCGCGGAATCTTTGGTCAAGTTGACGATTCCCGTTTCCATGATCGGACGGGTCTTGTCGACCACGTTCCAAGCCGATCGCTGGGATTCCTTGTCTACCATACCTTCGATGGTCTGCGTGGTGTTGTCGGCGGTGTTGTTCAGCGTGCCGGAGATGATCCCTTCTTTGCTGATCACCATCTGCAGGAACAGCGTGGGTTCGGGTCCCGATTCCTGTCCATCGGGTGTCAACGCAAACACGCCCAGTGGCATCCACTCACTCTTTTCGGCCGGAACCTCCGGCGCGCTGGCCGCGATCGCTTCGGCTTGTGCCGCGTACTCTTCCTCGGTCGCGACGACTTCATCACCGTAGTAGACCGAACCTTCTTGGTAGTAGACGTTCTCGCCATAGCTGTATTCAATCGGTTCGCTCCATCCGTAACTCACCCAGCCGGTCACCCCACCCCAAGCCGCCCAGCGGTACGGACGCGTAATCGCCCAGGCGCCCCACGCCGGATGGTCCGACCAGAAATCGCGAATCGGGGTGTCTTTCATTTGATCGCGGATCTCGTCGCGGCGGTCGGAACGAATCTGCTGTCGGTCCCCGCGGTTTTCAATCCGTTCGGGGCGATTGCCTGCCAACGGTCGATCGATGGGGCGATTGTCGATCCGGGGTCGTTCCGCAATTCCCGGCCGGTTGCCAACTCCCGGGCGATCGCCGACTCCGGGGCGGTTGCCAACCCCGGGGCGGTCGGCGGGCAGCGTGCTCGGTCGCGGTCCCGAATCGCGCAGGAAATCGGCCGCCGCGCTGCCGGCAATGCCGCCGGCCACACCACCGGCAATGCCGCTGGCGATGTTGCTCGGACGGTTCGACGGCAAGCCGCCGGGCCGTGTCCCCGGTCGGGTGCTCGGCAGCGTACTGGGCCGCGCGCCGGAGGCACTGCCGAGATTCAAGAAGTTTTGGAGATCGCCCTGGCTGGGCCGCGTACCGACGCCGGGTCGTGTGCCGGTACTGGGGCGTGTGCCGACGCCGGGGCGTGTGCCGGTACTGGGGCGTGTGCCGACGCTGGGACGACTGCCGACGCTGGGCCGAGAAACACTCGGACGCGAAACGCTGGGCATCGAGGGCCGCGAAGCGGGACGACTCATCGAGGGAGACGGCCGGCTGATCGAAGGCGACGGGCGGGAAAAACCACCGCCACCGCTGAAGCCACCTCGCGCGCCACCGCCACCGCTAAAACCTCCGCGACCGCCACCCCCGCGTCCTCCCCGAGCGAGCGCATCGGATGTCATCCACAGGCTCAGACTGGTGACGGCCAATAACAGAAATGCATGTTTCATTAGATTCCCCTTGCCGGATACGATTGTTCGATTGCATCTCACCGTGAACCCCTTGCGGTTGACGATGAATTTCCGTCCATGCCGTTGTCGACGTCCGTGCTGTGTGTTGCTGCTCACTTAGATCCTCCTACCGCTCCTTCTCGGGCCACCACGACTTCATCCACGTTGGGCAAGAGCTCGCCGTCGACAATTCGATTGATCGATTGCCAAGTGAAGGTATGGTCATCCACGTAGGTCATGATGTTGGTAGAGGACATCTTGCTTCCGTCGGGCAGGGTGCCGGTGGATTGAATGTGCCAAGTCTTCTCCTTCTGTTTCCAAATCCCTTCACCGAATCCACCATCGGAATCGAACACCCAAGACTTGATTTGCCCGGCGGCGGGGTCCCAACCGATGATTTGCATCCCCGAATGCTCGAACCGATCACCGATCGCCATCGCGAACATCCGAACCATGAAGTTTCGATTCTTGGTCCATTGACACGTCGTGACGACGGTCGCCTGATCGTCTTGATCGACCCAGCTGCCGATCATCCACTCCAAGTCCTTCAAACGATCTTGGTGCGAGATCACGACGGGGACATCTTCCTCGGTCACGCGGTCGAGTAGCCAGGAACCGTCACGCTTGACGTACACGGCGGTGTAGGCTGATTCCTCGGGCTCTTGATCGGGTTGCATCACCGTTGCCGTGCCCACTTCCAACGCAACGCCGGGCGAGATGAACTGAATCGATTCCGTCACCGCGGACAGCTTGATGTCTTTGTTTTCGTTAAAGATCGCGGCGAATTGCTCCGCGATCGCTTCGCGACCGACAACCTGGTCTCCCGAAAGCGGATTGGTGTACACCGCCTCGGGCGACCACATCGCCGCCAACGCTTTGGCATCGCCTTGATTGAAGGCCGCGACGTAGGCCGCGACCTCTTTGCGAATCGTCGCTTCGTCGGCCGCCTGATCTGCCGCCACCGGTCTCACGCACAGGGCAACCCAGGCCACTGTCATGAGTGCAAGAGTCATTTTTTTCACGTGTCGCCTCACCTTCGGTAATGAACATCTGTGATTCGATTAGTGCTGCTGCGCACGGATCACAGACAAAACCAACTCAATTCCGCCGATCGCGTCCATGGTGCTGACGTCGACTTCGGGCGGTTCCCGAGACATGTCAATGTAAGGCAACAGCCGCTGGAACCGTTCGGACCGCAAGTGGTCGTCCTGGTCGTCACGTGTCTCCCACTGCGCCCAATAGAGAATCGCATTCTCGTCATTCGCATCGCAAAGCACGCGGCAGAGACGGCATCCTTTTGCCACCTCCGTCGGACCGGCCAAGCTGCAGAAGACCTGCAGGATCTCCGCGCGCTTGTTCGGTGGTGCCACGACTCGCAACACGGCTTGGATCATGCGATCTACCTCACCTCGTCATTCCCCTAGTGCTTCGTCAACTTCTATTCATAGGGTACCGCGGAAAAGGGGTCAGGTACCAAAAATGCGAAGCACCCTGCGGGCCATTTGGTTTTTGGTACCTGACCCCTTTTCCGCTCGACAAACGCAGGCTCGAAAATTGAAAGCTGACAAAGCACTAGAATACTTCGGATCGACAGGCCCAATATCGATTGAGCCGAATCCGCTGGAAGGCAAACCGCATACCGGCTCGGCGATCCGTCAGAAAAAAGACTGCAAGCGTCAAAACGCCAACGGGTTACGAGCAGGGGAAAGATCGAACCCGGATCGAGAGACTGCCCGAAACAATGGGGATTCTCCAGAATAATGGAGATCCACGCGGGATCTTCATCGTTGGCTTATCGGTTCGGCCGTGTGATGCCCAGCTTGGCCATCCGAGCTTCGAGCGTCGTTGGTTTGATGTCCAGTTGTTCAGCCGCGCCACCGCTGCCACGAATCCGCCAGCCTGTTCGTTCAAGCACGAGCTGAATCTGGTCCCGTTCGACTTCCTTGAGCGTCTTGTGCGGCTGCGTGCCATCGCGTGACGTTGCCGGCATGTCGACATGCAGCGTGTCGCTGTCGGCCAGGATCATCGCGCGTTCCACGGCATTGCTCAACTCGCGGATGTTGCCGGGCCAGTCGTGGTCCTGCAGCTGCTTCATCGTCTTACGCGGAATCGTTTTGATGGACTTTCCCATCCGCCGTCCAAAGGATTCGACGAACGCCCAGGTCAGCGGCGGGATGTCCTCGCGCCGATCGCGTAGCGGCGGCACGCGGATGGGAAAGACGTTCAACCGGTAAAACAGATTCTTACGCGTGGCCGCTTCCAGGTCGCGGTTGGTTGCCGCAATGATCCGCACGTCGACCGAGATTGTCTTGGCGGTCCCCAGACGCTCAAACCGGCCATCTTGCAACACGCGCAGCAGTTTCGCCTGCAATTCCAGCGGGAATTCGCCGATCTCATCGAGAAACAGTGTCGATCCGTCGGCCAGCTCAAAGCGACCGATCTCCGCCGACGCGGCGCCGGTGTACGCACCTGCGGCGCGGCCGAACAATTCACTTTCGATCAACGTGGCCGGCAGCGACGCACAATTCACGACCACCATCGGGCGGCCCTTGCGATCGCTCAACTCGTGGATCGTTTGCGCGAGCAACTCCTTTCCTGTCCCGGTCTCTCCGGTCAACAGGACCGGCGCGTCGGTCGTCGCCACGCGTTCGACATCCGCCAGCACCCGTGTGATCGCGTCACTGTGGCCGATGATTTTTCCATGGTGGTGCTTCACGACGGCTTGTTCGCGAAGGTAGAGGTTCTCCTGCTCCAATTGCCGCCGAAGCCGTGTGTTCTCCGACATCGTTTTCTGCAGCAATTGCTCGTTGCGACGTCGCAACAATGCGTTGGCGAACACTTCTCCGATCAAGCCCAGTCGCGAGAGGATGTCGCGAGGCCACTCGCACCGCTTGCGGACGAATGCGAATGTCAGTCCGCCCAGTCGTTCGCCGCCCGCCTTGATCGGGATCGCAACATTCGATTGGATTCCCTCCTCCAGGCAATGCGCCCGCTCCTTGGCCGCTGCGGCAGGAAGATCCTGCGGGATCGAACGGAGAAAGACGTTCTTGCCACTGCGGAACTCGTTGATAAACCAAGGCAAATGCGAGACGGCGAATGGCCCGATCGGAAACGGCTGGCAATCCGGCACGGCGTACGAATGGGAGATCACCACATGATCCTCATCGTCACCAAACTCGACAAATGTACTGCGATCGTTACCCAGGAATTCCACCAGCGACCGTAGGCTCGTGTCGATCCGGCTATCAATTTGATCGCACGGAAGATTGACAAATCCGGCAGAAAGATCAGCCAGTAGCTGTTCAAAATGCAGTCGCTCCTGAATCTCCACGTCGACCGTGCGGCGCGCGGTGACATCGATCATCACGCCGACACGCACGCAATCGTCCGGAGGGTTCAAGGGTGATGGATCGTTCAGAAGCGACTCCATCACCTCGACGGCTGTGATGGTTCCATTGGCTTGGACGATGCGGGTCAGAAAGGGGGCGGTCTTCGTGTCTTCGGATCGCCATCGGCGCTGCGACTCGACCGCCGGGCGATCATCGGGGTGGACGAAACTGAGCAGTGGCTGGTCGATGATCAACGCAGGACTGCAGCCGAGCAATTCGCCCATCGCAGGATTGGCGTAACAGATCTGTCCCTTCTGGACCACGTACACTCCGGCCGGCGAATGATCGAACAGCAGGCGAAAGTCCCAGGGGGACGAATCCCATGGGGGCGGGGCGTCCAGCGGTTTGTCGTGACTCTCAGGTGATGCTCTTGTGTTGATGTCCCGCGTCGTAAGTTTATCGTTCATCAACTGCCAGCCTTGCGGTTCATGCCCCCATCATTGTTGTGGTCAGGGGTTTGTAACCAGCAACCCGTGCGGCTTCAATAGACACGCAGCGAAAATCAGGTCGGTCGTCTGCGGACTAACCCGCCCATTGCCGCAGCCATTTTTCCAGGATCAACAGGTTCCACAACCGGTAGCCGTGGTTGTTTTCCATGCGTTCGTGTTGTCCGACCAGTCGTTCGACGACCTCGCGGCGGAAGTACGGTGCGATCCGCGCGTCGTCGGCCAGCAGGGTGTCGTGGACCATCGGCTTGAGTTCCTTTCGGAACCAGGCACCGATCGGGATCCCAAACCCCATCTTCTTGCGGGTAAAGATCGACTTCGGGATCATCGATCCGAACGCGTCTTGGAGCAGCAGTTTGCCGCGCCGCCCGCGGAATTTTAGATGCACCGGCAGCGACGCGGCGAATTCGACGACGCGATGGTCCAGCATCGGCTGTCGCACCTCCAATGAATGGGCCATCGACGCGATGTCGACTTTGGTGCACAGGTCGCAGGGCAGATAGGACAGCATGTCGGTCGTCGACGCCCGGGTCACGACGTCGCGCCCCTCGCTGCGGTTCCAGATCGCGTCGAGGAACTCGAACGGGTCTTCGCCCGGCAACCGCTCGACAAACTCGTCGGTGTACAACTCGGCCCGCATGCGTTCGGGAAAGATCTGCAGCCAATTCAAATAACGTCGTGCTTCGGGCTGGCCGATCGCTTCCAAAAAACGCTTGGCGCGGCGGGTGATCGAATACTGTTTATTGTTGTCGGGGAATCGTTGAATCAGCCCGATGCCGGGTGTTTTATGAATCGGAAACATCCTCCGCAATCGCACGCTCAACCACAGCGCCCGGTAGCGATCGTAGCCGGCGAACAGTTCGTCGCCCCCGTCACCGGATAACGCCACCGTGACTTCGCGGCGTGTCAGTTCGGACAGGTACCAAGTCGGCACGGCGGACGAGTCGCCGAAGGGTTCGTCATAGTGCCAAACCAATTTGTCGATGATGTCCACGCCGTTGGGCTGGACTTCGAATCGCTGGTGGTTGGTCCCCAGGTGCTCGGCGACTTGGGCCGCGTAGCCGGTTTCGTCAAAGTCGGCGATCGGGAATCCGATGCTGAAGGTGCGGATCGGCATCTCGCCTTGTTGACGCTGTGCGAGCGCGGTGATCAAGGACGAATCGATCCCGCCGGACAAGAACGATCCCAGCGGCACGTCGCTTTGCAACCGCAGTCGGACCGAATCGGCCAGCAACTCGCGCAGCCGCTCAACCGCTTCGCCCTTGGATCGCGGCACTTCCACCGTGGGATCGAAATCCCAGTACGGTTGAACGACCAGTTTGCCTTTTTCAAAAATCGCCACATGGCCCGGCGGCAGTTTTCGAACGCCTTTCCAGATCGTTCCAGGGTGCGGGACATACTGATACGTCAAAAACTCATCGATCGCCGCGGGATCGATTTCGTTGCAGACGCCGGGGACGGCTGCCAAGCATTTCAGTTCGCTGCCGAAGACCAGTCGATCGCCGACCAGGGCATAGTACAGTGGCTTTTGTCCGATCCGATCTCGCGCCAGTACGAGTCGGCTGCGGCGTGTGTCCCAAATCGCGATCGCGAACATGCCGTTGAGTTCGGCGAAACAATCCGTACCGATGTCTTCATACAGGTGCAACACCGATTCGCCGTCGCCATCGGTGGCGAACTGATGGCCGCTGCCTTCGAGCCGATGGCGGAGTGCTTTGAAGTTGTAGATCTCGCCGTTGAAAACCATTCGCACGCCGCCGTCCTCGTTGGACATCGGCTGTGCGGCCCCCTCGACATCGATAATCGACAGCCGGCGAAATCCGAGTGCGACGCCGTAGTGTCGTCCTTGGCCGTCGCGTTGATCGTTGTCGATCCAAGCGCCGTCATCGTCGGGGCCGCGATGGGCGATCGCGTCGGTCATCTGCTTCAGCAGCGACGGATCGACGCGAAGAGACTCGCTTTGCCATACCGCTCCGGTGATTCCACACATTGAGTCAGATCAGCCTTGGTCCAGCTGGGGAAGCACTGCTTCAATGGCATCGACCATCTCGCGCATGGTTTGGAATCGTTGCTGCGGCTTCTTTTGAATCGCCCGCATGACGATTTCGTCTGCCGCCTTGGGGATCTTTCGTTCCGGTGACTTCTCGCTCGGTGGTGGCACCTCGCCGGAGATGATGTTGCGAAACGTCTGGTCGATGTTGGCGCCCCGAAACGGTTCACGGATCGCCAGCAATTCGTACATGCAGACACCGGCATTAAAGATGTCGCTGCGTTCGTCGATCGTCCGAGTGCCCTGGATTTGTTCCGGCGACATGTACAGCGGTGTGCCGGGTCGTTGCCCGCCGCCGGTCAGCGTCAGCAACTGCTGTTCGTCTTCTTCCTTTTGCAGCTTGGACGCGTCGTAGCGGGTGACCGTTTGGTCATCCATCGACCCCCAAACCTTGGCGGTCCCCCAATCCAACAGATAGACTTCGCCGAAATTGCCCAGCCAGATATTTTCGGGTTTGACGTCGCGATGAATCACGCCGCGTGCGTGGGCATAAGCCAAGGCCAGGCAGGCGTCCGAGAGTGCCGAGATCCGGCGAACCTGGGGATAACGTTTGGCGATTTGTTCATCGCCGCGGGCAATTTGCTTGAGGATCTCAAACAGATTGATCCCCGAAATCAATTTCATGGTGAAATAGATGCCGTGCACCAAGTCGTTGCCGATTTCGTAGACCGGGACCGTGTTGGGGTGCTGCAGCTGGGCGGTGACGCGAGCCTCGCGGAGCAGCCGCCGTTTCTCGTTGGGGATATTCCGGTGGTCGCTGTGCAGCATCTTGATCGCCACGGTCCGTCCGGTGACGGGGTCGAAGGCCGCACTGAGAACGCCGTTGCCCCCCCGGGCGATTTCGCGGAGCCCGGAATAACGGCGTATTCCGGAGGGCAATTTGCGTGGAAGATCGGGGTCGGTTCCGGACAGGATGATGGTCGGTTCGTTCTGCATCACGCTCGCCAATGAAGATAATGGACGCCATCATTCTAGCGCACCCGCAGGGACTCGGTTAGCCCAGCAGAAATGCGGCCGATTTGCCGTCTCCCGAGCCCCCCGTCACTTCGACGTCCGGGCCCGCGGTCCGAGTCGCCCGAACATGCGGTCCAGCTCGTCACGGCTGAAAAACAACGCCGTCGGCCGGCCGTGTGGACAGTGATGGGTGTCGTTGTACAAGTCACGCTGTTCCAGCAGGGCTTGGATTTCTTCGGGCCGCAGCGGATCGCCCGCTTTGACGGCCGCCTTGCAAGCTATCGTCGAGAGCAGATGATTCAGCAATTCGATCGGCTCGGGTTTTTCGCCGCCGCCGAGCACCGATTCCATCAGGGTTCGTAGCATGTCCGCCGGCGGCTTGTTCTTGAGCATCGCCGGGTACGATCGAATCACAATCGTATCGCCGCCGAATTCTTCGATTTCCATCCCGATCTGCGCCAGGGTTTCCTGGTGGTCCAGCACGGCGGTGCGTTCGGCCGGCGTCATCGAGACCGGTTCGGGGACCAGCAACCCTTGCGACTCGAGTGTTTGACCGCTCTCGAGTACCTTGCTTTTGACCCGCTCGTACAACACGCGTTCGTGCAGGGCGTGCTGGTCGATCACGACCATGCCCTTTTCGTCTTGCGTGACCAGGTAACGGTTGTGGACTTGAAATCCGAGATGGCAAACGGCGGGGTGATCGATGCCGGAATCGTCCGGCGATGCGGATTGCGGGCCGTCCCAGGGGGCCACGTTTTCGTCGCTCACCGAATCGGTCGTCGGCGTCGCAGCGGTGTCGTGGGGCATCGGTGGCGATCCGCCGCCGGGGAACGGTTGAAAGCTGGGGACCGAACCGAACGAGGGAATCGTACGCGTCGCGACGCCCGGGGCGGGTGCCGTCGCGGCCGCCGAGCCGCCGCCGGAATCGTCCCCGCGGGCCGGCGAGACGAACACGTCGGAGGGGCTGTTTCCGGTCCGCGCCCATTCGATCACCGATTGACGATGCGCCTGTTCGGCCCGCACCGGCATCCCCAGTTCACTGCGCGGTGCCGGCGTCAGATCCGCGTCGTCGGCAACCGGCGCGGGGCCGACCCGCTGCGTCATATCGGTGGTCAGGAAGTGGTGCCGTAGCGTCTGGAGCAATCGGCTGTACACTCGGCCGCCGTCGGTGAACCGGACTTCCAATTTCGTCGGGTGCACGTTGACGTCGATCAATTCCGGCGGCATCGACATCCGCAGGAAACAAACCGGGTGTCGCCCGACCATCAACAGCCCACGATAGGCCTCGCCCAGGGCGTGCTGCAGCGAACGGTCGCGAATGTGTCGGCTGTTGAGAAACAGGTACTGCATCCGCGAATTGCCGCGGCTGACCGACGGATCGCAGACATAACCTTGGACATGGATCTGGGAGTCGTCGCTGTTGATCGGGATCAACGAGTCGGCGATTTCGCCGCCGAAGAACGCCGCAATCCGCTCGCTCCATCGCTCCGTCACCGGCAAGTCGTAGAGCGGTTTGTCGTTGTTGTTGAGCACAAAGTGGATGTGCGAATTGGCCAGCGCGATCCGCGTGAAGGCTTCGACGATGTGCCCCTTTTCGGTCTGCGCGGTTTTCAAAAACCGATGCCGGACCGGCGTGTTGAAGAACAGGTTGCGGACTTCCATCACCGTTCCGACCGGGCAACCACACGGCTGTGGCGGCTCGATCACGCCTCCGCGAACCTGGATTTCGTTTCCCGCGTCGTCGCTGTCGGTGCGGCTGCGGATGGTCAGTTGTGACACGCTGCCGATCGACGCCAACGCTTCGCCGCGGAAACCGAGCGTGGAAACATGGAACAAGTCTTCGTCGGTCGGCAGCTTGCTGGTCGCGTGACTGGCCAACGCCAGCGGCAATTGATCGGCCGTCATCCCGCAACCATTGTCGCTGATGCGGATCATCTCGGTCCCGCCGCCGACGATCGACACTTCGATCCGAGTCGCCCCGGCGTCGACGCTGTTTTCCAGCAATTCCTTGACCACCGACGCCGGCCGCTCGATCACCTCGCCGGCGGCGATTTGGTTGATCAGATTGGGGGGCAGTTGGCGAATCGTCGGTAATGTTTTTGCTGTGGCATCCATGCCCGCAATTTACCCCTCCCAGCCCACCAGACCAACCGCCGAAACCCAAACGCCCCGAGAAAGGCCCTGTGACTGCTAGCAAGACGATCGCCGCCAGGGTTCGCGCTCCATCATCCTTCTGCCAGCTATCAATCTCGACAACCGAAGTCACCCTCCCTGGCAGAGGTTGTGCAGTTTTTTAAGTCGTTGATTTCAAAAGGTATTCATCACTCTCCCTCTGGGGGTTCTTCGTGGATTTTGGTGGCTAATCGCTCAGGACCCAGGTTTTTCGAGGCATTGCTGCGATGTCCGAATGGGGAGAGCGAGGACAAACGCTCGGTTCAAATGCCCCTCCGCCGACACGGGGGCCGGCGGAGGGCACGAAGCACCTTCGGTGCATCGCAGACCAGGTGATTCCTTGGCGGGTTGCCCCTCAGCCGCCGCAGGCCACAAGTGACCAAATGATTCCGAGGAACTGGGTGTGAGGATTATCATGTCGGATACGCGGCGGGTCGTGGAGGCCGTTCTCTACGTGGTGCTTCGTGCCCGCTTCTCAGCCTGGTCCCGGGAGTTTGCTTGAAAATGACATTGGTGGCTCGCCTCACGGCGTTGACCCCGTTTGAGAGAATAACAGAGCCCTACTCCCGCGCCTGCCGCGTTTTTCCGTTGAAGTCACCTTTCGGAGTTCCGCCATGGCCAAGAAGAAATCCTCTGGGAAACCTAAGCGTCGATCACGTGGTGGGTTTCCGATTGACAACGCACCCGTTCCACAATCACTTGACACAATCAACTTGAACGCTGCCGGCATCGATATTGGTTCGACCCAGCACTATGTTGCCGTGCCCTCCGATCGCGACTCATCACACGTTCGCTGCTTCGGCACCTTTACATCCGATCTGGCGTCGCTCGCAGATTGGTTGGAAGAGTGCGGCAATTTGTGTTCTGCGTTCTTACATGCGGCAACGAGCCATGCTCGTCGCCAACGCGAGCGAGCATATCCAACGGATGCAGAAGGCGATGATGGAAATGAATGTCCAGCTCCATCACGTCATTTCGGACATCACCGGCACCACTGGCACCACTGGCCTTGCCATTTTGGATGCCATTGTTGCGGGCAGTCGAGACCCTCACCTACTCGCAAAACTTCGCGATCCAAGGTGCAAAAATGACGAGTCGACGATCGCGAAAGCTCTGGAAGGCAATTGGCGTGAAGAACATGTATTTGCGTTAAAGCAGGCTCTGGAACTGTACCGTTTTTACGGTTCCAAACTGTCGGAAGTCGATTCCAAGCTTGAAGAACATTTGGGTACATTTTCCGACCGAAGTGACGGTGAGATTCTGCCGAAGCTGAAGGCTCCTAAAGCTGGAAGCAATAGCCCCCGGTTCGATATGCGCAATCAGCTCTACCGGGTGCTGGGCGTCGACATGACGACCATTGATGGGATTAGCGGTCAATCCGCAATCACACTGATTTCTGAAATCGGTACCGACATGAGTAGGTGGGCAACAGAGAAGCATTTCACTTCTTGGCTTTGCCTATGTCCGGGCAGTAAGAAGACAGGTGGGAAATTGCTCAGTGGTAAAACACGTACAAGTGCGAACCGAGCCGCCGCCGCACTTCGAACAGCCGCCGCGTCCCTGGCACGATCAAACTGCGCCTTAGGAGCGTTCTTTCGCAGGATCCGTTCCCGTCTTGGTTCACCCAAAGCGATCACGGCGACGGCCCACAAGCTCGCGAAAATAGTTTATGGGATGCTGAAGTACGGGAGGGAATATGTCGATGTCGGCAACGACTATTACGAACAGCAATACAAGAAGCGAGCAATGCAAAACCTGGCGAAACGGGCAGCTGCACTCAACCTGCGAGTGGTCCCCAATGAACTAGCTGGGTAGGAAGTTCCTTGAGAGCAGAGCCCGCCTCCGCTTCACCTGGCTTCGCCATCCTACCGAACAGAACCATCGGACATCGCAGTCATCCCTCAAAAAACCTTCCCCGAGTATTCGAGAGCTCCCACCAAAAATCCGCGAAGAACCCCCTCTGGGAGAGTCGAGCGTAGCGAGGAGAGGGTTCTCTGTGCTGCTTGGGGCGCGACTCTTGCAGGTGAGGTAAATTCGCGATTCACCGTTCGACCTCCCCTCGCTTCGCTCGACCCTCCTGCCAGGAGGGTTGCTTTGTAAACCGCACGACCTCCACACGGGAGGGTGACTTCTTAACTTGGTGCAATCCCGCCGGCCACGTCGATGAACTGGCCGGTGGTGAAACTGGAGCGATCCGACAGGAGCCAGAGGATCGCTTCAGCCACGTCTTCCGATCGACCGGCGCGCCCCAGCGGAAGCGTGGCACCGATGCGTTGGGCTCGCCCCGGTTCTCCACCGTCGGCATGGATCTCCGTCTCGATGATCCCCGGCCGGACCGCGTTGACCCGGATCCCTCGACCGGCGACCTCCTTGGCCAAGCCGATCGTCAGCGAATCGATCGCCCCTTTGGAAGCGGCGTAGTCGACATATTCGTGGGGTGATCCCGTGCGCGAGGCGATCGAGGACACGTTGACAATGTTGCCGCCGGTTTTCATTCGCTGGAGCGCTTCGCGACAGCAGAGAAAGGGGCCGAACACATTGACGGCAAGAATTCGATTCAATCGTTCTGCCGTGATCGATTGCACCGGTGTTTGAGGCTGCAGTATTCCAGCGTTGTTGACGAGCGCATCGAGTCGTCCCCAGCGATCGTCGACCGAAGCAAAAAGTCGTTTGATCTGATTCTCGTCGGAAACGTCCGCCTGGACTGCGAACGCATCGCCTCCGCCGGCAACGATCTGCGCCACGACGGAATCGGCCGCATCCGATCGCTGGCGGTAATTGACCGCAACGCGATACCCGTTCCGGCCGAGAAGTGTTGCTGTCGCGGCACCAATCCCCCGACTTGCTCCCGTCACAATGGCAACCTTTTCGGTCATCGCTCTCGTCTCCCTCATGGCAAGCTAGTATTCCGTTGAGGCTGCGTTGAGATTCAGTCCGCAACCGTCGCAAACATCGCCCAGATCAAGCAGATCATGCATGCGAGGTAGCAACACCACCACATCCAAAACCCGTAGGGACCGGTGACAACCTGAATCATCAATCCGGCGACAAGGAGCCCAAGGGATGTCAGGAATCTGGCTCGTGCCGACGCAAACCTGGCCGGACGTTTCAGAAACGGCGTTTGCAAATCACGCAAGTCGTCCGGGTTGACGATTGGTGTCGGTCGGTAGGGGTTGGAGTCGTTCATTCAAACTTGAACGTCAGTTGAACCTGTGCCGAGAGCGTTTGTTCGCCGGTTTGAACGGGCACCGACGAACGCGCTTCGGCCATCGCCATGAAACGCATCGGCGCGGGCTGACCGCCGCCGGAGTGGTCGCGGATTGCAACCAACCGACCGAGCGTGACGCCCGCTTCCTTGGCCATCAAGCCGGCCTTTCGCTTGGCGTCACGGATGGCTTTGTTGCGGGCTTCGTCCATTAAGGTTTCCGACTCGGCGATCGAGAAGCTGATTCCGTTGATTTGGTTCGCGCCGGCCGTGACGACTTGATCGAGCACGCCGCCCAACGATTCAATCTTTCGCACCCGGATGTGGACCTGGTTGGACACTTGATAACCGTCGATCTTGGGCGGTTCCCCGCCGGGATTGCGCATGCGTTGGTAGCGGGGCGAGACGTTGAAGCTGCTGGTCTGGATGTCTTTTTCCGCGATGCCAAGCTGCTTGAGTTTCTCCAGCAGCCGCTCCATCTGTTCGTTGTTTGCAGCCAATGCCGCTTTCGCGCTTTCCGACTCGACCACGACGCCGACGTTGATCGCGGCGACATCGGGCACGCCGTTGACTTCCCCCGTGCCGCTGACGACGATCACCCGGTTGGCGGTGCCGGTTTCAGAGTCGGGTTCCTGGGCAGCGATCCCCAGGGGCAGCAGCAACAAGGCAGCGACGAATGTTATACGTGTGTTCATAAGTTGAGTTCCATTTTTGGATCTGCCATTTTTGTATCTGACCGTGCAGCTGCACCGGCGTGGCGGTCGGTTGCAAGCAGCTGCTCAGAATTCACACTAATGGACCATCGATGGAGCGTCAATCGAAGGCGTGTGACCGATCAAACCTAGTTGCCTTCGCGAGATAATTCTGCAGTTTTTAATGTCACCCTCCTGGCAGGAGGGTCGAGCGCAGCGAGGGGAGGTCGAACGCTCAATCGCGGCGTTCATGTTGCGATTGTTGGGCGTGTCCCAAGCAGCAAAGCAAACCTGCTCCTCGCTTCACTGGACTCTCAAAGGGGGCATTGGTGTCTCCACAACTTTTGCGTGTCAGATCTGGCGGGAGTGGGTGCTTTCGGCCAACGGCCGTTTACAGCCGTAGCCTTGGGCATCGCCCAAGGTCCGCAAACGTAAACGAGAGGGATTGGCCAACGGCCATAAACAAATGCTCGGTCAAATGCGAAAGTTGTGCATGACCTCCAGAAGATGGATCCCCAGTGTTTACCACGCACTGGCGAGTGTCGTTAAGCCAACGTTTGATCCGCCATGGCGGTTATACTTGGCAACGGGCGGAATCGAAGTATCCGATCTCTTCAAGTGGGATAGGCTTCCAGCCCAGGGCTGTAAGGGTATCGCGTGACCGCGATTTTTGTGTATTCCCGTGTTTTACGCTACACGGAGGTTCGCGATGTCATCGAAAGTTTTTGATCGGTTTGTAACCAAGGCACCATTTGCTGTCATGACCAGGGCGCTCACGCAGGACTTTATCGGGAGCGATTTGCAACTGGTTTTCGATAACAATCGAGAAAAGCAGTATGAGTACCTCGCCACATTCCAGGCAGTGGCGATGACGGTCGCTGACGTGGCCTTGAATTTCAGCGAGAATTTCAATCAAGCCTACAAGGAGCACAAAGAGAATCTCGACGTTTCTCGACAGTCATTCTATGCCAAAACCAGAGGCATAGAACCAGCGGTAAGTGAGTCGCTCGTTTCGCACGCGGCAAAGCGGACTATCCAAATGCAAGACGCGATGGGGTTCACACCCTGGGAATTGCTTCCAGGTTATCGTTGCTTGAGTATTGATGGGAATGTCTTGGCGAAGTCTGACAAAAGATTGAAAGACCTTCGAGACGTCAAGGGTGCACCGTTGCCGGGTAAACTAGTCGCGAGGTTTGACCTACAGCGACAGGTGTTTGACCGCGCGTACGTGCTGCTTGACGGCCACGCGCAAGAGTCGACGTGTTGCGATCGGATCGTGGATGATATCCAGCCGAATGATGTCGTAATTGCGGACCGGCATTATTGCATCGTCCCATTCCTCAACAAACTCGCTCAATCCAAAAGCTTCTTCGTGATCCGCCAGCACGGGCGTTTGAAAGGCGTTTTACTGGGAAAACGCAAACGCATTGGCCGCAGCAGCACAGGCGTAGTCTACGAACAAGCGTTGAAACTATCTGCTGCCGAAGATGCCATGGTGGTTCGCCGAATCACTGTCATATTGGACTCGCCAACGCGAGATGGCGACGAAGAGATTCACGTGTTGACGAATCTTCCCGCCACAGTTTCGGCTAAGGACGTGGCAGAGGTTTACCGGCATCGCTGGGAAGAAGAAACCGCGTTCAATATTTTACAGATGACGCTCACTTGCGAGAAATCAGGTGTCGGTCATCCCAAAGCAGCAACGTTCCTGTTTTGTATGTCGCTGCTCGCGTTCAATCTTCGACAAACCATCTTTGCGGCTTTGTTTGCGACCCATGACGAATCAGAGGTGGAAGCGATCAGCCACTTTCACGTCTCAAAAAATGTCTCCGATAAAACCGAAGGGATGTTGATTGCGATCACCGAGGACGAGTGGGCAGAATTGATTCCGACGACAATCAAAGGCCTCGTCGCGATGCTGAAGAAGATCGCTCGGACGATCGACCTAAAGGAGTACAGAAAATCGGTCCGCGGCCCGAAGAAGAAAAAGCCGCACCGATCAAGGAATGTAGCCTCGTCTCATGTTTCGACCGCGAAACTGCTAGGATTGACCTAGCAGGATACCCTTACAGCCCTGGGCTTCCAGCCTGTCATGACAGCATCGACAGGCTGGAAGCCTATCCCACTCATTTTCCGTTCGTTGCTTCGTTCTTTCCAGAATTCTTCAGTCGACCACGCGGAGCCGTTCTGACATGCCGACCCTGATCCTCTCCCACTGCTGCCGATCCAATCGTTCTTCGGCATGGCTGCTCGTTCTTCTTGCCTGCGTTGCCGGGTTGGATGCCACGCCGTCGCTCGTTGCACAAGACGACGGCACGCGATCCGAGCCGGCCGATCCGCTGTCCATCAAACTATTGGAAATGGACTTGACCGCGACTGCCAAACTGTTCGCCCGACATGATTTGGATGACGACGGGGCGCTCAGCAAGTCCGAGTGCGAGCGGCTCAAGTGGACCAGCGAAGAGATCCGTCCGTTTGATCTCAATCGCAGCGGCGACCTGCAGCATGTCGAAGTCACGCTCAAGCTGGCAACCGAACGTGAAAACGCAGGCATCGTTCAGATGGATTCGATCCTGGCCGACCGTTACACCAAGCGTTACGACAGCAACCGAGACGGCAAATTGCAGCTGCGGGAATTAGAGGACAACACGTTTTCGGACCAGATCGACAGCTACGACCGAAATTCCGACGACGAACTTTCTCCGGAGGAACTGATTCGCGGATTGGCGTTCGAGCGCAAGTTTCGCGACGAACTGGGCGTCAAGGGTTGTGACCAAGGCGGCGCGATGTCGCTGATCAACCAGGGCGATGCCAACGGGGATCGTCAGCTGGGCGGCGACGAACTTGAAACGGTGGGGTTGGATGCGGCAACGATGAAGTTCGATCGAAACGACAGCGAATCGTTGTCGGTCTCGGAGCTGGCCGAATACTTGGCCGATCGCCGCATGCGGATGGGCATGACACCCTCGGATCAACTGCTCGCCCGCAACGTGATTCGCAGGGCCGATCAGGACGGCGACGGCTTGGTGTCAGCGGATCGGTTTCGTCAAGCTGACAGCGATTTGGACCTCGGCAGCCCCGACGAGAACGGTGACGGAAATCTGTCCCTGTTGGAGATGGAAACCTACTTGGCCAAACAACGCCAACGCCTTGGGTTTGACGACGAAGCCGCCAAGCGTGCATCGATCTTGATCGCCAGAAACGATTCCAACGGCGACCGCAAGCTTTCCAAGGCGGAACTGGTCGCCAGCGGCGCCAACCGCGACAGCCCGCTTTCGCCCCAAAAGCTCAGCCTGGTCGATCAAGACGGCGACGCGGCCATCGACATGAAAGAACTGGCCCGGTTCATCCAAAAAACCAAATGAAAGGTAGGAAAAAGTCGGTCGCTGGAATTTGAGACCGGTGGGCAACGATCGGGTCTCGTTTTTGTCGCACCCTTTTTCTGCCTTCCTTTCCAGAAGACCAGGCTCTGGCGTTCCAATCGCTGCAACCCTTCCAGCGAGAGGCGTTGAGTCCGGTTTCAACTTCACTCGAATTGGACTGCCTGAACCGGACACCTAGTGTTGGGCGGGGGAGTCCGCCACCCGAGTCGTGCGGCACCCTGTTTTGAATGGGAGCCAACGAATCAGGGGAACCTTGAGTGTCAGATACATCTTCCGCTTTCACCACCGGATTTCAGCTCGGCGACGCCGTCACCGCCAAGTCTCAGCCCGACATCACGGGGGTCGTCATGAATGCAATGACGGGGGCTGCTGAGGCGCAATATGTCGTCTTCATGGAGGGGGCTCCGAAAACGTACTACGAATCGCAACTGCAGCGTGCGGTGGATTCCAAGCCGGTTTCGCAACGGATCCCGGTCGAACGCTTTAACGCCTACCTCAGTTCCCTTCAGATTGAGCATCCCAGTGCGTCGACACTGTATTCCCTCCACTCGGCGAAAATCGAGAGCATTCCCTATCAATTCCGACCGGTCCTAAAATTCATTCGGTCGGATCGTCCGCGACTCTTGATCGCCGACGGTGTCGGAGTCGGAAAGACGATCGAAGCCGGGTTGATTCTCAAGGAGATGCAGTCCCGACGAGACCTCAATTCGGTCTTGATCATTTGTCCCAAGCCGCTGATTGTGGAAAAGAAATGGCAAGCGGAAATGCAGCGATTCGACGAGCGCTTTACCCAGCTTGACGGGAAGGAACTGCGTCACTGTATCGACGAATTCGCACGCGAAGGTGAGTGGCCCTCGCAACACTCCAAGACGATTCTGCCTTATTCGTTGTTGGACGAAGCCCTGCTTTCCGGGACCGCCAAAGGCCAACGACTCGGCCGGCCCGGATTGGAACAGTTGGACCCTCCGCCGCGTTTCGACCTGGTGATCGTCGATGAAGCTCATCATGTCCGGAACCCTTCCACGTTGAAGCATCAGGCCGTCAAGTACTTTTGCGATCAAGCCGACGCAGTGGTGTTTCTCACCGCAACACCCCTGGAAATGGAATCCGGCGACCTTTACGAATTGCTGCACCTGCTGAGGCCCGACCTGATTGTCGATCGCCCCAGTTTTGAACACATGGCGGCGCCGAATGCACATCTCAATCGCGCCATCGGAGCCCTGCGCGGCTGCTGTGAAAATTGGCGATCGGATGCACTCGACGCGATCGCCGAGGCGGGAGAAACGCCTTGGGGCCGCAGCATGCTGGCTCGCAATCCGATTTTTTCGGCCGTCAAGGCAACGCTCAACCGATGTGATGCGAGTGACGAAGACCGTGTTCGGTCCATCAAACAACTCGAAGGGTTGCATTCCTTTTCAGGAATCATCAACAGGACGCGCCGCCGCGACATCGGGACGTTCACGATCCGTCGCCCGGAAACGATCGAAGCGGAGTTTACCGAATCTCAGCGTCGTCTTCACGACAGGGTTCTCGACCTCCAGTCAAAGATTCTGCAAAGCTTGCACGGCAATACCAGCGTCAAGTTCATGATGACGACGATTCGTCGACAGGCGGCAAGCTCCCTGTTCGGACTCGTTCCATTGCTCGAAGATATTCTCAAGCGGCGATTCGAGGAATTGCGGCAAGACGGATTGGACGAAGACATCGAGTCGATCGACCACCGTGCAATCGAGCAGATCGAAGATCAGGTTCGGCAGGTCATCCAGGACGCGAGCAATCTGGATCACACCGATGCGAAACTTCACAGTCTGCTAGAGATCTTACTGGAACGAAAGCAGTTGCCCAATTACCGCGTCATGGTGTTCAGCGCGTTCCGTCACACGCTCACGTATTTACACGAACAACTCAGTCGCCAAGGACTTCGCGTGGGCGTCGTCCACGGCGGAACACCGGACGAAGATCGAGTGCAAATGCGGCAGCGATTCAAGTTGCCCTGTGAAGCAAGCGAAGCGCTCGACGTGCTCTTGTTCTCCGAGGTGGGATGCGAGGGCCTGGACTATCAATTCTGCGATTGCATCGTCAATTATGACCTGCCGTGGAACCCGATGCGAATCGAGCAGCGTATCGGTCGAATCGATCGACGCGGACAGCAAAGCGAATGTGTCTCGATCTACAACCTCATTACGCCGGGGACCGTCGACGCCGAAATCTACCAGCGTTGTCTCAAACGCATCGGTGTCTTCGAACGTGAAATCGGTGCCGGAGAAGAAATACTCGGCAAGATCACGCGAACGCTTCACGACATTGCCGAGAACCAGCAGTTGACCGAAGAGGAGCGGAGAGAACAGTTGCAACAATTGGCCGACAATGAGATCCGCCTGCTTCAAGAGAAACAAGAACTGGAAGAAAAACAGTTCGATCTCCTCGGGCTACAGGTTTCCAACACCGATGTGGACGACGCCACCAGTTTCTGGCTGGAGCCCGCGGCGCTTCAAAACCTGGTCACGGAATACTTGGAAGATCGCGTGGGAGGAAGTCACGAGTTCATTTCAGGAGGAACCGATCTCAAGACGTTGAGGCTGTCACGTGAGGCGCGGCAACTGTTGCTCGAAGACTTTTTTCGTCTGCCCGCCGACCGGGCCGAGAGTTTTCGACGATGGAAACATTGGCTCAAGGACAGTGACCAGCGTCTGGCAATCGCGTTTCGATCGGAGTGCGCCGCAGAGGCACCTGATGCCACGCTGATCACCCCGCAGCATCCGCTGGTGCGACAAGCTTCTGCCTACATCAACGATGTGCTGCGCGAGCCGGTGGTCGTCTGCGAAGTCGCCAGTACCGAGATCCCGCCCGGCTCCTATCCGTTTGTCATCTACGAGTGGAAGTACGACGGATTGCACCAGGACCTTCGTCTGATTCCGATCGCCAAGGATGACGACGTCACGGCGGAACTCCTTCGCTGGCTCGAGACGGCGTCCGACGCAAGTCGTTCGGCCGAAACGATTCTGGATGATGGTGAGCTTCGCGAGCTTGAAGATCGCCATTACCGCTTGTGGGCCGAATCCAGGAAAGAGCATTGCGACCAAATGGCACGCATCGTTTCCTTCCAAAAAGAAAGCCTCGATGCAAGCCACCAAGCCGCCTCCGAAGTGTGTCTCGCACAACTGAAGATGGCCAAGGATGAAAAAATTCGGCGGATGCGACGCAAACAGTTGGAAAATGCCGAGGCCGCCTACCAGCGTCGATCCGCGGAACTCGAACAAATGGCTGGGCGTGCCGATATCGTGACACGACTGGTCGCCCGCGGCACCGTGATCGTCAACGGGGGCCAATGATGCCAGTCGATTACGATCGAATTTGTCGAGAGAATCTCCGGAAGTTCGGTGAGGAAACGGCGCATCTGGAGATCCTCCGCGCGCTGTACAACAAACGGACACACTTCATCTACGAGCTACTTCAAAACGCGGACGATGCGGAAGCGAAGCAAGTTCTGTTCGAAGTCGATTCCGGCGCCTTCATCTGCCGGCACGACGGTCGCCTGTTTGCCGAACAGGATGTCATCGGAATCAGCGCCGTTTGCAACAGCACGAAAGTCTCGAATCTCAGCAAGATCGGCAAGTTCGGCATCGGGTTCAAGTCGGTCTACAACTACACTCGGACGCCCCAAGTGCATTCCGGTGAAGAGCACTTTCGAATTGAGCACTATGTTCGTCCCCGCCCGATCGCTCCCGAGCCTCATCTGCCTGGTTGCCCGACGAGCTTTGTCCTACCGTTTGACGCCGAGATCGACGCGGCGACGGCGCAACAGGAAATCGGCGAGGAACTGATATCGCTGATCCCTCGAAATTTGTTGTTCCTCAATCATCTTCACCGTGTTGAATTCCGGATCGCGAATCGGCCATCGGTTTCACTCTTTCGTACGATCGACGACAGGGGGACTCACGCCTGGGTGTCGGTCTCTCGTGCGTCTGAGGACTCGAGTTCGCAAGAACATTGGTTGGTCTTTCAGCGGCCCGTCGTGCGTTCCGACGCGGACGGTCAAAACCGCGTGCAAATCGCATTCAAGCTTGAACGTGATACCGACGGCGGTCGTCCACGCGTCGAGCCGCTTTCCTCGCCGCCGTTGTATGTTTCGTTTCCCACCGAACGACGTTTGCAAGTCGGCTGCATCATTCAGGGGCCATTCCGCACCAACCCGGCGCGCGACAACGTCCAAGAGGCAGACCAATGGAACCGTCACCTTGCCGACGAAACGTCACAACTGCTCGCCGATACTCTGCCGGAACTTCGCGCCCTCGAGCTGCTGACAGCGGAACTGTTGCAATCCTTGCCGATCCAGCAGTCTGCTTTTCCCGAAGGATCTCTGTTTGCGCCCCTCTTTGACGCCACAAAGCTGGTTCTCGGCACTCAACCGCTGTTGCCGGCGGACGACGGTTCATTCATCGAAGGCGCCGTAGCGCGCCTCGCCGGCTCCGATGACGTTCGTGACCTGATCGATGCGTCACAGCTTTCGGAGCTTACCGCCGATTCGCGGCTTGCCGTCGATTCACGTTCGGCCAAATGGCTCAGCGGAGACATCACCGCAAACAAAACGCCCGTGTTGAGGCGATTCCTGGTTGAAGAGCTTGGCGTCGAGGAGTTTCGGGCCAATCGTATTGGGGAACTGCTGACCGACGAATTTCTTCAGGCCCAAGAAGATGCATGGATGATTCGGCTGTATCAGTTTCTGCTGCACCGCGAATCACTCTGGTCGCAGCGCGGCGGTGGACGTCCCGGTGAATTGAGAAACAGGCGGTTGATTCGATTGGACTGTGGCCGTCATGTGGCGCCGTTTGACGAACACCTGTCACCCCTGGCATACCTTCCGAGCGAACGATGCAATACGTTTCCAGTGGTGAAACGGTCGATCGCCAGTGACCCGTTCGCGACCGAGTTCCTCCAGCGGTTAGGGCTCACCGAACCGGATTTGACGGATGAAGTCCTCTTTGGCATCCTGCCCAAATACGACGATGCCGTCGACACGAATCCGGTTGACATCGATTCATACTGGGAAGACGTGTCGCAGATTGTTGCATCGCTCCAACACACCGATTCCATGTCGGTGGAAAAATGGAACCGTCTCCAGAGGCGACTTCAAGAGACCCCGTTTCTGCTCGCTGAAGACGTGCATGGAAGGACCGGCCTGGAGCGACCGGCCGCGATTTATCAGCGATCGCCCGAATTGCTGGCCTATTTTGCGGGGAATGATCAGGCACGCTTCCTAACGTCGGACGTCGCCCCGCGCGTCGAGCCGGGGCTAGCGAAGCTGCGTATCGCTTCGCTTCCCCGGATCCGTCCATTGACTCCAGACTTATCCGATGAACAGCTTGCCGAACTCAGGGGCGGTCAAAAGTCGACTCGGGAAGAAACGCTCGTCGATTTTGATCTCGATGGGCTGCAACACGCTCTGATGCAAATTCAGAACGCGGGTCCCCAGCTGGCCTTGGCACGATCCCTCTCGCTTTGGAATCTGCTCGAGCGTTTGTATGCGGACGGAAACGGCCGCGGATGGGAAGGAGAGCATCGGTGGTACTACCGCACCGAACAGGTTCGGTATTTCAACTCCCGTTTGGTGAAAACGCTCCAAGAAAGCGCCTGGCTGCCGACCTCCGAGGGGACGTTACGGCGTCCCACGGAAGTCGCGTTTGACGACCTGCCGTCTGGCTTTACGCCACACAAAAAACTGATCGACCTGCTCGGGTTCCGCCAGTCGGAGCACGACGCGAGCGAGCGTGCGGCAGAGTTGCTAAGACCGTTTGGTGTGACCGCCGATGACCTGAAATTGATTCAACAGGATCCGGATGGGTTTCAGCATTGGAGAGAATCGCAGCAGCGATCAAGGTCCCGCGAACACTTTCCAGATCGCCCTTCATCGAACCCGCAACGACGCGAGGAAAGGGTGATGGAGGAGGTTGCCGCTGCCCCAGAAAAACAGTTCGAATCCAAAACCAGGACGGTCCGTGTTTCCAAGAGCGGCATGGAAATGCGCACTTGGCTGAGACGCCAATACACCGACGATTCGGAACAGATGTATTGCCAGATCACTCAACAGGTCATGCCGTTCCGAAAACGGAACGGTGACCACTATTTTGAAGCCGTCGAAATGTTTAGTGGTTTGGGCAAAGAACATCGCGCCGCCTATCTGGCCCTCTCTCCGGTCGCAGCCGCGAAGTACAAGGAATTCGTCAAGGCGGATGCAAAGGCGATGGAAGTATTTTGTGCGAGGATTCTGAAAACGACAGAGAATCAAATCCCACTCGAACTCGGTGATGAACGCGTGAACGTCCGATTCACCGACCAGCACGCGCGCGATCTGCGCACCCTGTTGAAACAACTCGCCCCACTCCGAACTCCGTCACCGGCTGATCCACCAATCGGACCGCATCCTGTTGCCTTTCCGCAAACCGAAATCCCGACGATCAACTGTAACCGTACACCAGAACCGTTGTAGGTGCAGGGTTGAGAGCTCTGGTATCGCTAAGCAAATCACCGCATTTTGCAATGCCTTCAGCTGCTTGGTTTGCCGAAAAGCTGAAGTATACTGGTGGACATGTGAGCCACAGGAACGAACAAAACTCTGTGTGGCACCTGATTTTCGATTTGTATTCTTGAAGCTACTTTGCTGTGCCACCTTTAGAAGAGCTTATCGAGCAGTACTACGCGTCGCTTCGCAAAAACGCAAGCCAAATGCTTCGGCGTTATCCGTCAATCAAACGGTGGGAGGAGACCGATGATGTTGTGCAACTTTCACTTGTGCGACTGATTCGCTCACTTGAGTCAACACCGCTTGAGTCAGAGCTACATTTCCGACGACTGGCAGGTTTGCAAGTTCGCAGGATGCTGATTGACTTGGCCCGTTCATTTTCCGGCCCCCATGGATTGAACCGCAATCACGAAACCCACTATGGAAACAAGAGCTTGTACGAAAACCTTGCCGTACATGATGCAGGTACTGCAGGTGAAATCACGCTAGAGGACTGGGGCGAGTTCCATTTGCTCGTCGGTGAACTCAAGGGCGAAGACCGCGACATGTTTGATCTTTTGTGGTACTCAGGACTTTCGGTGGAAGCGGTTGCTACAATGCTGGGAATCTCTGTTCGTTCGGTACAGCGAAGGTGGCGAAAGGCGAGAATTGAAGTGGCAAAGGCCTACCGTGGCCAGGCCGACGTAGCCGGCATGCTGCAATGACCCATCATGGGGCAAGTTTGGATTGGGACGCTCTTTCAGCTGATGAGCGAGAAGCGGTTGAGGATGCTCTCGATGCGTGGGAGGCAGGCGGAACGGACAAGTCCAAGCTCTCAGTCTTTGAACTCTGTGACGATCCCAAGCTGACCCCCTTTATTGAACAGCGTATCGGTGAGCTCGAACGGGTTTCAATTTTCATTGACACAGATATCACCAATGAAGAGTCACGTCCTGAAAATATCGGTCCCGTTCGAATCACAGAAGTGATTTCTCGTGGGATTTTGTGCGATGTGTTTCGTGGCAGGCAGCACGGTACGTCTCGTGATGTAGCGGTTAAGGTTCTGCACCGTAGTGGAAATCCGGGATCTGCCGAGAACGCATTTCGGCAAGAGATTGAGGTCCTTGCCAGGCTCAATCATCCGGGTGTTGCAAAGCTGTATTTTGCCGGTCGCACATCCGACGCCGGGCGGTCTTTGCCCTACTTTGTGATGGAATACCTTCCGGGGCCAAGTCTAATCGACTACGCAACGAAACAGGGTTTTTCAATCGCTGACCGTGTGGACCTGTTTGTCGAAGTGTGCGAGGCGCTTGGCAGCGCCCATCAAGCCGGAGTCATCCACCGAGACCTAAAGCCTTCTAATATTCTGACAACCGAGGATGGCCGACCAAGGATTTTGGATTTTGGGATTGCGAAACTCGTCAAGGCCACCGACACAGTCCATTCGCTCTATGGAATCGGAACACCGGGCTACGTGAGCCCTGAACAGCTTGAAAACGATGTCGCACAGGACACTCGTAGTGACATTTATAGCCTGGGCGTTGTGCTCTATGAGTTGATCTCAGGGATGCTTCCCTACACGCGACCAATGGAGTCGATTGCTGACGCTGCCAATGCGGTGCTAAACGGAGAGTTGGTTGATCTAAGAAAAAGGGCGCCGAATTGCCCACGTGACTTGGCCTCCATCGTCCACAAGTGCCTTCGGAAAGATCCCAGGCATCGTTACCAAAGTGTTGAGATGCTTTTAGCTGATTTGGGGCGATTTAAAAACGGTGACGCGGTAGGCGCGAGGTCGCAGTCTGCGTTGGAGTCGTCGTGGAGGTTTGCTCGTAAATATTGGATCTCGACCACGCTTGCCTGCGCCGTGTTTCTGGCATTTTCTCTTGGAGGACTCACCGCATTTGTATTTTGGAAGCGATCGGAGCAGGCACGTCGCTTATTGAGTGACGAATTGGCGTTGAGGCGTCGGTCCGCGTTCAATCAAGTTCTTGCCAACGCCGACCGAAACTGGCAGGCATCACCCGACCTTGTACGTGGCTGGCTGGATGACGCCGCAACAGCACAGGAGCTGCCGTTTTCGGGCTTTGCAGCAAGGGTGCAAACACACCGAACCAAGCGTGTGGTCAATGAGTTCAAGGCCCATGCCAATGCAGTCAGGGAACTTGCTTACTCAGCTGACAACAGCAAACTCGTCACTGCCGATGTTTCGGGAATCGTGCATGGGTGGGATCTTGAATCGGGGAATCGGATTTGGCAACGAAGATTTGGTCCGCAAAACGTGCGAGGATGTTCGACAAGTCCGGATGGCGAAGTGCTGCTGGTTACAACCTCCGGTGGGTTGAGCCTCCTTGATCTCGCGAGCGGGCAAACGCTTGCGGAGCAAAGCACAGGGTTCAGAGACACCGTTGACGCATCGTTCTCGCCAAATGGAACGCTGGTTTATGCCAGGGGCGACGGCAACCGGATCTCGGTTTGGGATTCTGGGTTAAACGACCACCAAGGGCTGTATGTTGCGCCGTTTAAGAGAGTGTTGCTTGCAGCAATCGACGCAGACGCAAACAGGATGATCGCTGTGAGTCAAAACGGAGAGGCCGTTGCCTGGAATCTGGGCGATGACAACTACCAAAGCTTACTGAAACCTCAGTCACGAACCTTTAACGATGGTTCCATCTCCGCAGATCTTAGCCGTCTTGCATTGGGTGGGCCACGTGGTGAATTTCGAATCTTTGATCTCAACTCACAGCAAGCTGTTTTGGTAGATGAAGAAAATGGAGAACGGTTTGATCGAATTGGTTTTTCGGCTGATCGTCAGTGGCTGATTTGCGTTAGCCGACGGCGGGTTCTTGGTCGACATGCGGCTTCCGATTGGAGCACGAAGTGGACGCGATTTGTTGATCATAATGCAAGTTGCCTTCAATGCGCCCATTCCCAGGACGCCTACGCTCTCGGCTTTGAAGATGGTTTCGTGCAGCATTGCAGAATGAGCTCAGAGCCACTGGGAACAGTGATCGCAAGCGACCTTCCTCGCCCCTTGCACGTCAGTGTCAACGAACAGAACAATCGGGCAATCGTTGCAGGCGACTTTCAACTTGAAATCGACACGGCAACTGGTGCCATCGTTCGCAGATTTTATGGGATCGACGGGCCCTGCCTGGGCATCTGCTGGCACCCCGATGGCACACTTGATATCGCAACGGGAAAACGTCGCCAATTGCTCCGATCAAGCCCAGGGCAGTCTGATTGGGTTTCCATCCTCAATTCAAAGCATTCGATTCAGTGCCTGGCATGCGACAGGGCTCGTGACAGAGCAGTCGCCGGGCTGGGAAAAGGAGAGATTGCCGTTTTGGACTCGCGCGCTGGAAAGCTTCGGCACACATTTCGAGCTCACGATGCAACCGTCACAGCCCTCGCGGTCCATGTCGATTCAGGGATGATTGCCAGCGGAGCTGAAAACGGTGAAGCCGCTCTTTGGGACAAGGACCATCACTTGCTGGGACGCTGGCAGCCGCATCAAGGGAGAGTCACCGACCTCGCATTTTCCGCCGATGGAAAACGACTTTTTAGCGTCTCCCGCGATTGCTCGTTGGGCATCTTTGACATTTCAGCGTTCGCGCCGCGAAGCGCAGTGCATCTTGGTGTCGATCGCCTCCATGCCGTTGCGGTTTCGTCCGACGGACAAACACTGGCGGTGGGAGGAGACGGCTGTGACATTCTGCTCTGTGATGCCGTCACAGGCGAGTTCCAGGCGAGCCTCACTGGGCACGACGAACGGGTGACCGATTTGCAGTTTTCTGCCGATGGTGACTCGCTGTATTCCGTCTCGCTTGACGGAACGTTTCGCTGCTGGAGACCTGAAACATCCACCTCAAATTAGGGGGCGTGTCGGCCTCGGCAGAAGTCGCAAAAAAGATTGATTTGGTGCGTCGCAAACCGATGCGGCACTCGCAGTGATTGGTACGAGATCGCATTTGTTCCGCGTACCCGACCTGTCGCACCGATGAAAAAGCCCCGAAGACCCGCAAAACAGCGAGTTCGCCGCCCCCTCGTTGAAACCCTTGAGCGGCGCGATTTACTGTCAGCATTGTCAGTCGTCAATACAGCCGATAGTGGCCCGGGCTCGCTACGCGCCGCGATCGAACAAGCGAACGTCGCCACCGCCCCGGTCACGATCCAATTTGAAATCCCAACCTCCGACGCAAACTACGTCGATGTGGATTCACATTTGGCTGGTGGTGATGCCCAGCCCGACGCGTTCGTCATCACTCCTCTCAGCCCGCTTCCCACGCTGAACAACGCCAATGCTTCTGTCAAAATTGATGGTCGCAGCCAATCCGTTTTCGGAGGCGATTCGAATCCGTTTGGGCCGGAGGTTGTCATTGATGGCTCCTCATCTGGGTCTGGACCGGGGTTCCTGATTGTAAGATCTCATGGAAACGAAATCGTCGGGCTAAATATCCATAGTTTCTCGAGCAATGGGATCGCTGTCGGTGCAGGCCATTCCAATCGGTTTGCGGGGAACTATATCGGAACCGACGCAACGGGCCGATTCGCCATGCCCAATGGCGGCGACGGTATCCGCCTTAACAACACTGCGAAAGACAATCTGATTGGAGGGGTGACTGCCGCAGACCGCAATGTTATCTCGGGAAACAACATGCGAGGCATCACGATCAGCAGAGAGGGCACCTCGTTCAATACGATTGTCGGAAACTTCATCGGTACGAATGCTTCCGGAACCAATGCGATTCCAAACAGACTTGACGGGATTTCGATCCGCGAGGGCGCCTCAGAGAACATCATCGGAACGAACGATGATGGTACGAATGACCAAAGCGAAGGCAATGTCATTTCAGGCAATGGTGAGCAGGGAATCGCTGTTGGCGATTCGGGAACGCAAGGCAATTTGATCGCCGGCAACTTGATTGGCGTCTCACCGTCCGGCACGATCGCGCTTCCGAACTCCTTGTCAGGTGTGTTGTTGTCTGACAGCACCTCGAACAACATCATCGGTGGAAATGGTCTTCACAGTACGAACGTGATTTCCGGAAATGGTGCATCGGGAATCTCCATCGTCAGCAATTCCATTGGCAACACCATTGCCGGCAACCACATTGGCACCGACGCGACCGGCGGCAGCGCAGTCGGAAATACAATGTTCGGAATTTTTGTGGGTGATGGTTCCGATCACAACCGCATCGGCACCGACGGCGATGGAGTCGGTGACCTTAGTGAGAAGAACTTGATTTCCGGAAACCTGCTCCATGGGGTGCGTCTTGGTGGATCAGCGGGTGTTGTCATCGCAGGAAATTACATCGGGACGAATCTCGCAGGCGACGCAGCGATTCCCAATGGAGACTCGGGCGTACAAGTCGCCTATGGTGCGACCCTGAACTTCATTGGCACCAATGGCGATGGCATTGGTGATGGTGTTGAAGGAAACCTGATTTCAGGAAACGCGATCGACGGAATTCAATTGTCGGGTCCCAACACGGCATACAACTTTGTTGCCGGCAATCGGATCGGCACGGATGCGACAGGCAATGCGGCTTTGGGAAATCAGGGGGGAGGGATACTGCTTGTCTACGGAACGCACGACAACCACATCGGCACCGATGGTGATGGGATCTCCGATGCGCTGGAGCGAAATGTCATCTCTGGAAACGCCTTTACCGGGGTATCCATTCAAGGCGGTGGCTTGACCGTCGAGAACAACGTGGTTGCAGGAAATCTGATTGGAACCAACGCTGCTGGATTGCAGCCGATTCCCAATGCTTTTGAAGGGATTCGACTTTGGCTCGGTGCTGCTGAGAATTTGATCGGGACAGACGGCGACGGCATCGCCGACGAAGCCGAACGCAACGTGATCGCGGGCAATGGGCGGAACGGCATCTGGCTCTCACCGTCCGAAGCCTCCGCGAACACCATCGCAGGAAACTCCATCGGGAAAGACTTCACGGGTGCGACATCGATTGCGAATGGGACGGGATCAGCAGTGGGGCGATTGGAGGACGGCTACCAACCGACCGTCAACGGCTCCAATGGAATCGGTCAGATGGAGACCTATCCCGTGTACCGAGATTTTACTCCCGGCAGCCATGTTGCTGTTGGTGGCAAGCTGATCGTTGATGCGATCAGCGATGCGAGCGGACATGAGCTGCAGGTCTTGGACACAGGCACTTTTGAAAACACCGTAGTGGATGTTGTCCCCGGACCCCTCGGTTCGAACCCGAGAAATTTGACCGCAGTCGGCACGAATATTTATTTCATTGCGGACGACCACATCGCCGGCACGGAGATCCGCTGGTTCGACTTGACGGACCCGACGCTAGCCGTTTCAACACTGGATCTCGTTCCCGGAGCAGCGAGTTCCATCATCAATGTGCTAGTCGGTTTAGAAGTCGTCGGTAATGAGCTCTTCTTTGTTACAACAGACGAAAACGGACACTTCCTTCATTGGTTTGACACAACATCCATCTCACCGCAGGTAAGCGTTGTTGAGTTTGGCCCCGGTATCAGCACAACCGACGCCCCAGGAGCACAAACGGGATTCGTTCGTTCTGGAGACCGAGTGTACTTTACCTCAGGAGGCTTCGATCAAGGAGTCGAATTGCGCTGGGTTGACCTGGCATCCGACTCACCAACGGTCCACTCCATCGATCTCTATCAAGGGTCCTCGTCCTCCAGAATCGGAGATCTTCAGCTCATTGGAGACAAACTCTATTTTATAGGCGACTCATCTCACCCCAACGCTGTCAGTGATGCCTTGAGATGGATTGACACCACTTCGCCGGATCCAGTCGTCAATACCGTCACCGGCGATCTCGCCCCGATTAACGGTTCAGCGGGAGAAGCCGGATTCATCTCGATCGGAAGTAAGCTCTACTTCAATGCGTCGGACCCACTACTCGGGCACGAAGTGTTTTGGATCGACACAGCACTGGAGACTCCGGTTGTCCACGCAATTGATGTCAACGTTGGTTCCGATAGCTCCTTTCCCCACGACTTCAGGCATGTTGATGGAAAACTGGTTTTCGTCGCTCAAACGGACCTACAGACACCTAAATCGCTACATTGGATCTACAGTTCCTTGGAGACGCCTGTTCTTCATACGCTAGATCTCAATCCGAACTGGCACACGGCGCTCTCAACGCTAATCAACGACAAACTGTTTTTCCCTGCCAGCCAGGGCGTCAATCGTACAATTACTGAACTGTCCTGGATCGATTTCTCCGTTGCCACGCCAAGCGTGCACACGCTCGATATCGCTCAGGGCTCGATCTACTCAACCAGTTATCCTTCACTCGAGCTGTGGGGCGTTGAAGACCAGAACGGAGACAAGCTGTTTTTTGCTGCCTTCGATCCGGTACACGGCATGGAATTGCGTTGGATTGATGCGTCACTTGAATCTCCTACGCTTCAAACACTTGATGGGTTTAGTTCCCATCATTCCAGCAGTATTCGGGGTGTCACCCGGATCGAGGAAAAGCTTTTCTTTTTTGCATACGACTCGCGTCACGGCGATGAGTTGCGGTGGCTAGACACCACCGAGGAAAATCCCGACGTGCACATCATTGACATGATGCCAGGGATGGAAGGGACGACCAACGCCGAAATGGTTGCCGTCGGAACGAAGCTTTACTTCTCCGCCCGTGACGAGTCGGGGCCCTTAAAATTGCATTGGATCGACACGTCACTTGACGAGTTCACAGTTCAAACACTTGATACTGACGCACAACTGTACCTGAATGGAGAGGCAACGTATAAACAAGTTGACAGCAAACTCTTTTTCCAAGTCTATTCTCCCTCGCTTGGAGTGGAGCTAGGCTGGATCGACACCGCGCTCAGTACGCCGACATTACAGATTCTCGATCTCAACCCGGGGTCGGGTTCTTCTGCTCCTGCAAAGTGGACAGGATGGCTGCAGATCGACGACAAGCTATTCTTCAACGCCACCGATCCTGTCTATGGAGACGAACTGCGTTGGATCGACACATCGCTACTTGATCCCACCGTCCACACGTATGACGTGAACCCCGGTGTACGAGGATCAAATCCTGGAGAATCTTCAAACTACAGTTGGCTGAATGAAAGACGAATCATTGCCGTTGGTGAGAAACTCTACTTCACCGCAAAGAGCGAGAAAGACGGAGTGGAACTGAGGTGGGTGGATACCACATCGGATGAGACGGATTTCCACACACTTGACCTGTACGAAGGCTCCGTCGGCTCGGATGCAGGGTTGTATTTCGGCTACGAAACGATTGACGAAAAACTTTTTTTCAATGCTGCGGCCTACTCGTCGTCTGGGGATTGGCCGACTGCGAGTGGATTGCACTGGATAGACACTCGCCTTTCAGATCCAGTTCCCCATGTCATTGACCCTTGGGATGGATCCACCGGTGTGGTTTCCGATGGAAACGGTGGATCGGTTGCATCGTTCGTAGGCCCTGAGTCTGTCGCGGTCTTAGGGAACCGGCTCTATTTCAAAACGTCGACAGAACCGTATGGTGATGAATTGGGCTGGATCGATGCGCGCGACCCGGCAGCCTCGATCAACATAATCGACATCAATCCAGGGACGGAAAATTCGATCCACGCAGGCACGACGCTCCATACAACAGAAGACAAGATCTTTTTCAACGCCAGCGATGGTCAGACCAACTCCCTGAGATGGATCGGCAACACTTTTCGACCACAGTCGTACCAGACCCTCCCGTTTGGCGCAAGTTTTGTTGCAAGCTCGGGCAACAAAATGTACGGTTTTCTAGATCAAGCGTTTGGCTCTCTCCAAGTCGGTCCGTCTACGTTGCTCCTGGAACCAGATGACTTTGGAATCACTGACGGAGAAATCACGTTGCAGGTCGGCAGCGATGGCCTGCTACACGTGTTCGTCTCCGGGACCACGAACGAGATCACGCTCCCTCGCGATCCGCAGGGATTCATCACACCGCTCGAATTCACCGGACGTGACCACGCCGACGATACGTTGCGCGTCGATTTAGCCAATCTGCCCAGCGGATTTCAGATTCAATTCGAAGGCGGCGTCGGTGGAAATGACTCGCTGGAGATTGATGACGGTGCCGCAACGCTTCACAGTCTCATCAGCCATACCTTTGTCAACTCGTCCGACGGTTCGATCATGATCGAGTCCGGAGCATCGATCACCTATTCCGGACTGGAGCCGATCTCCGACTCGGCTCTTGCCGAAACACGGATCTTTGACTTCACCCACCCAAGCTCAGAAGTGATCGAACTTGGGGGCAGTTTGATATCGGGAAGGACGCATCGAATTGATTCGCAAGAAAGTGAATCGGTCGACTTCACCGCTCCGACGGAAGCACTGACCGTCGTTGCCGGTGACGGAGATACGCTCAGACTCTCCGATGCCCTCGTCGGAAAGATGCATTTCACGGTTCCCTCGGTCGTGATGGAACCCACTGCGGCAGTCACACTGCGAATTCCCAGTGTGGAAAACGCTGATCAGATCGTTGTCAATGGAACGATCTCACTCGACGGCTCACTTACCCTCGACACCACGGGTCTCAATCCTTCTCATGGGGACTCGTTTGTGATTCTTGACAATGATGGCACCGACCCCGTCGTTGGAGAGTTCACAACCACGTTGGTTCATCCATCAAGCGGTCATCGGTCCATTGCGGGAACGCAATTTGATCTCGATTACGTTGGTGGGACCGCAAACAATGACGTTGTCATCACCTATGATGCTGACGCAGACCAACTAGATGATCTCCAAGTCATCGCCTCCGAGGCGTATCTCAACTCGGCAAATATCAAGGTATTTCCAATCCTGGTATCAGGACTTGACCAAGACGCGACAGCCGTCGTGACGTTTGGAGACGGAAGCCATTTCGTCACCACCAATGTGAACAGCAATGGATCGATGACTGTCGATCTCTCAGGAACCGAACTTCAAAATGGAGTCATCACGATTCAGATCGAGTCAACGGATAACGTCGGAAACCAAGCGGAAGGGATCGCGGCGGAAGTGTTAAAAATCACCGGTGGTCCCGAGTTGGTATTCGAATCCGTGACGCGGCACCAGCCGACGACGCAGTTGACCAATGCGGATGAACTGCGTTTCAGAATGATCTTCAGCGAGCAGGTTCTCCAAGTTGATCCAACTGATTTTGTGGTTGCGGGTGGAAGTACGGCCGGAATCACGCAGGTGCTAGCCGTTCAAGGAACGGGAGAGATCGTCTTTGAAGCGATCGTCGCGGGTGGTGACCTGGAAACCTTCAACGGTGAGGTCGGAATCAACTTGGCTGTCGGTCAGGACATTGAGGACGCCTCTGCACACCCCTTGCTTGCGACCGACCCCATCGTCAACGAGGTCTACACGGTGGATCATGACGCGCCTCAGCTGGAATCAATTCAAGTCGGACAAGGACAATCGAGCGTCGTGCGCAACATTGTGGTCACGTTTGACTCTGAAGTGGAAATCGATGCCGATGCTTTCGAAGTACGTTCTGAATCAGGAACGCCCGTCGCTGTCTCTGCATCGATCTCGCCACTGTCCGGAATGACAACCGCAGAGTTGACATTTAGCGGGCCGCTTACCGATGCTAGCGGATCACTCCTGGATGGGATTTATGTCCTGACGGTCAAAGACAGTCATGTCCGTGACCTTGCCAGTAATTCGCTGGACGGTGACAGCGATGGCTCGGGTGGCGGAGACGCAATCGACGAATTCTTCAGGATGTTTGGAGACAGTGACAGCGACAGGGACGTGGACAGCCAAGACTACGGGCGATTTGGATTAACGTTTTTACAGCAGATCGGGGACTCGTCATTCAATGCATCTTTCGATCACGACGGCGATGGTGACGTGGACGGCCAAGATTACGGGCAATTCGGATTACGTTTCCTGAAACAACTGTAACAAAAGAATCTGTTTCACGTGATCGCTCGATCTTTGAAAGTTCGATCGTTCGACGGCAGTGCGAAGTTCACGCGGCTCTGAAGAGCACCTGATTGCTGGGGACTCGGCCGAGGGCTTCGCTGCCGTAGGTGGACAGCGTTGCATCGGCGACTTCATAGCCGTGGCGGAACAGCAGGCTGAACTCGCTGTGGGTGAGCCGACGGAGTGTGGTTTCGATCTGCGCGACCCGGCTGACTTCGTCGTCCGTCAAGGCGGGTTTGCCTGCGCCGGGATGGCGTGCGTACACCTTCTTCGTCGCCAACCCCAGACGCAGATAGGTGCCCTTTCCCGGGTTCTGGATAAAGTACTCCATCAACATTCTGGTCCGCAGACTGCGAACCTGGTCGGTCGCGATGTCGACCAGCCGCATCGATGCCTTCAAGTAGCCGGGCCGCCAGCGTGATTGTCGAGTCTCACTTGCAAGTGGGCGAGAAGCGTCGCACACGATCAGGAAATCGGTGCCCTCGCACAGGCCTTCGCCGGGTTTGAACAGCGACTCGACGCCCAAGTTGTCGTACACGCCGCCGTCCCAAAGGTGGAGGTGTTGGTACTTTGGCGAGATTCTGTGCCAATCGCCATCACGAAACTCGCTCCACCGGTGTCGACGCGATGGCAGACGCAGCGGGCCGATCAAGCCGGGGACGGCGGCCGAAGCGGCCAGCGCGTGCGAAAGACGGAAATCGGGATCCGTGACGTACTTGGTTTGATAGTCGCCCATCAAGTCACGTTGGAAACGCCAGTTCTTGCCGGTCTGATAGCAGGTCGCATTGATGAGCCAGCGTGGCGAGACGGGCAAATCGGCAAGCGATCCCTTGATGCCCCATTTGCTTTCCAACGCGTCGCCCAGCACCGACGCTCGACCGGTCGCCAGTCGCCACGGAAACAGCAGCGAGTTCAGGACGTACATCCGTTGCACGTTTTGCGTCGTCAGCAGCGCAAGGCATCGCGGCACGACCTCATGCAGGTATTCTTCGCTGGTCGGCCAACGGTAGCCGGCCGATGCGATCACCAGCCCGGCAGCCAAACTGCCCCCGGAAACGCTGGAGACGATTTCCACGTTGCCCAGCAAATCCTGTCGCGCCAGTCGAGCCAGGACACCGAGGTGAAACACCGTCGCACGGACGCCACCGCCGGAAAATGCCAGGGAGATCTTCATGAAACGATGCGGAGATGGCGTGAAACTCAGGGGCAAAGGGCTCGCAAACGCAGGTTTGAATTCGCAAGCCAGACGTCGCCGCAATCCTAGTGTCGCAGCATTCGGCGGAGCCAGATCAATGTACGATGGCCCTTCCGGGCCGTCGCCCGCGCGACTCTGTGCGGCGTTGCGTAAAAGGACGTCGTCCAAAGATCCTTTCCTAGGGCACGACAGTAAGGGGACGCACATTTTATTAAAAAGATTTTCGAATCGGTTCGATGTCCGGGAACTTCCCCGGACCCCACCCGGTCTGGCATGGGATGTGATCCAAGAGACCGATCGGGCGGGGCTGGCGTGACCGGATCACTGGCTTTGAAATCCTTCTCGATTTCCCCCGGAGCAATCGCCGACCGTGTATCATGAACGTCCCTCCACGGCTCTCCCCCCTGCCCAAGCCATGATGACGACCGATTACAACCAATCCCGCTTTGCAGCTTTCTGGTTGCAGGGTTTCCTGGCGGTGCTGCTTTCAGCCTGCCCAACAAACAGCACGCCTGCGCAAGACACGCTCGATGACGAACATGCGTCTCGGAAGGCTGAAGTTGAAAAGCTGTTTCGAAAAGATGTCACGCGCTTTATCAAGACTTACTGCATCGATTGCCACCAGAACAGTCGGCCTACCGAAGCGGGGGTAAACTTTTCCCCAGCCTTAAACACTCCGGCTCACCCTGCGTTCACCGAGCAATGGAAACGAGCGGCGGCGCGTGTGAAAGCGCATGACATGCCGCCGGAAGGATTGGACCAACCCTCTGACGAACAGCGGCAAATGTTCGTCCAGTGGCAAAAGAAGATCAAATTCTTGAGCCCCAAAGACCCAGGCCCGTTTATCATTCGACGGCTGACCAAGTCAGAATATGGCAACACGCTGCAAGACTTGTTTGGGGTGGATCCCGAGATCGCGGCGGCGTTGCCTGACGAGGTGAGCGGTGAAGGCTACTTGAATTCGCTTTCGCCGCTGCAACTGGAACAGTACCTAGCGATCGCCGACAAAGTGCTGGATCAGGTTTGGCCCGTCGGTGAAATGCCTTCCAGCGAGGTGCTTTATCGGTTGATCGGCCAGAAGATTGACCCCAGCAACCGCAAGGCTCTCGCGACAGCCAAGATCGCTGAATCGCTGGCACGGACCATGTATCGACGTCCCGCGTCCGAGCAGGAGATTGCCACGTTGAACAGTGTGTATGAGCTGGGGCGGACGAACAAGTTAGGCGTTGAAGACGCTCTCCGCTTGATGGTCAAAGCAACTTTGGTATCGCCGCAATTCCTGTTTATCACCCCGGCTGAGCAACCTGACCGTGACGCCAAAATCGTGCGGGTGGACGACTACCAACTCGCATCGCGACTGTCGTATTTCCTTTGGGCAACAATGCCGGACGCCGAACTGATGCGTTTGGCTTCGGAGGGCAAGTTGCAAGAGCATGGTGTCTTGCGGGGACAGGTCACCCGTCTGCTCGCATCGCCAAAATCACGCGCGCTGTTCGATGGTTTCGGTGCCCAATGGTTGGGCTTGGATGATTGGCGCGACCGCACGTTTGATCAGGACAAGTTCCCGCAGATGAACGAGGCCCTGCGCAGTGCGATGTACGACGAAGCACGCTTGCTGTTCGAGGATGTCACGCGGGGAAACTTAAGCGTGGCGGCCTTCATTGATTGCGACTTCACCTTCGTGAACCAGCCATTGGCTGAAGTGTATTCGATGGACGACATCACCGGCCAAGAGATGCAGAAAATCACTCTGACGAATCAAAACCGCGGCGGAATCCTAGCCATGCCGGCCGTGCTTGCGGCGACGTCATTTCCCAACCGAACCAGTCCGGTCAATCGCGGCGTCTGGGTGCTGGAACAAGTTCTTGGTGAGCACGTTCCGCCCGCTCCACCGGATGTGCCTGCCTTGAAAGAGCAGGACGAGACAGCGGCCGAGAGCTTGACCATGCGAGAGCTTACCGAATTGCACCGGAGCGATCCTGTCTGTGCCAATTGCCATCGTTTGCTCGATCCGATCGGATTCGGACTCGAAAATTTCGATGCGATCGGACGCTGGCGAGACTCCGACGACAACGGCGCCACGATCGACGCTTCCGGCGTGCTGCCGGACGGCAGTCGGTTTTCGACGCCCGCGGAATTGAAAGCCATGGTCAGCGGGCGGCTCGACGACTTCGCTCGGAACCTGGCCGAAAAAATGTTGGCCTATGCCCTGTGTCGCTCCCTCGAAGGCTACGACGAAATCGTTGTGGACGAAATGACTCAGCGCGTCGCCGACGACGACTACCGAATGCAAACGCTGATCAGCGAAGTTGTGACAAGTTATCCCTTCACCCATCGCCGAATCGAAGATGAGAGATAGAACGATGATCAGATCTGGAATGATTGATCGCAGAACCTGCTTGCGCGGTCTGGGCGCGGCGCTCGCACTGCCGCTGCTCGATGTCATGGGTTGGCAAGAAGCCAAGGCTGCCCAAACGTACAAGCCTCCCGTCCGACTGGGGTTCATGTACATGCCGCACGGCGTGATCATGGACGAATTCTGGCCGACCGATGCGGAGAGTTTTCTTGATTCACCGCCTCCGGCGGTCGAATCGCTCAAGCCAGTGCTGGACCAGTGCTTGATGATGAAGGGAATCTCTGGCGTGCCCACGGCCCCTTTCAACGGAGCACCGCACGCGCTGGAGCTTTCGACGTGGCTCACCGCGACACTGCCGGATCCGGCGAAACGTAGCGAAATCAATATCGCGATTTCAGCAGATCAAATCGCAGCGAATTACGTCGGAGCGATGACGCCATTGCCGTCGCTGGAACTGGCGACCATGCCGCAAAACTGGAAAGAGAATCAAGCGGGGCTGAACGAAGGCTATTACTCGCACTGCAGCTACCGTTCGCCGACCCAAGTCGTGCCCGCAGAAACGAACCCGCGAAACGTGCTCGCCCGCTTGTTCAATCAGAAAGGTTCAGGCAGTGCTGCCGTTTCCGGCGCGGCCAGCCCGCTGGACCGCAACATGTTGGATCTGGTCCTCGGTGGCGCTCGAGATCTGCGTCGCAAATTGCCTTCGTCCGACCAACGCAAATTGGACGAGTACCTGGATAGTGTCCGGTCGGTCGAGCGTCGCATCGCTGCGATCGAGCAACGGCAAAAGCAGGCCGCGATGGAAAAGGCCGGCCTGCGTCGCGATCACAGGGGCGCTGATTCACCGCCCATCGAGATCAAGATTCCCGACGGCGACAAACGCAGCGAGTACATGCAAGTCATGTGCGACCTGAACGTCTTGGCCTTCCAAACCGACATGACTCGCGTCTCGACTTACGTCGGTTCGCGGCCCAACGGCGCGAATTATCCAGAGCTCGGGTTTAGCGACCAGCACCATTCGCAGACGCACCACCGCGGCGACAAGACGAAGATGGACAAGGTCGCGAAGATTGTCGCGTTCAACATCGAACAGTTCGCACACATGGTGAAAAAGATGCATTCTCTAAAAGAAGCCGATGGAACGCTGCTCGACAATTGCATCATGATGTGGGGTTCAGGCCTGGAAGACGGCGACAAACACAGCCGGGAAAACCTGCCCTTCATCGTCGCGGGCGGCGGAGGCGGCTCGTTAAAGACGGGGCGTTATCTGCCTGACGTGAAAGGCAATCAAGGCGACTTGCTCACCACGCTGCTCTCCTGCGCCGGTATTCCGATCGACCGCCCCGTCGGCATCGCCACCAAGCAAATCGAAGCGATCAAAGCGTAGGCCGGCGGAAAGAATTGAGACGAACTCGCTGTGGGCGAGGCGATGAATCCAACATCAGCGTGTGCGATTCAAACGACGCTCCGAAGTCGGCCACCGGAGCATGCTGGTTAAGGTCATTTCGACGCTTCGGTGCCTGAATTACTCGGACACTGAAGCGAGTTCGATCCGCCGCGTCACAACTTCGGTCGATGTAACCGACTGCGCGAAGAAATCGCGTTTTCTCTGTTCGGTGCGATCGCACTCCTTCATTCTGGCTCCCTTCTCCCCCGCGGCGAGAGCGAGTGGTGCTCGCTTTCATCGAAGGGGGAGAAGGGAGCCAGTATAGAGGTAGGCCGGCCACCGAGTGGAAATCGGGCACCGGAAGCGGATCTCGGTGGTGAGTGTAACCTGCGGAGAAGTTCACGACCTCCGCCAATTAGCTGCGTTTCAAATTCGCTTCGGGCGATGCAACCTCCGCGACCTCAGTTGTCAGTCTTTGTTGCTCGACTGGACAACGAACGATGGGCAAGACACCGGGGCCAACTCAACGTATCGTGCTGCGCGTGTTTCGCTGACCTATAGCCGGGGACATCGCGGGAAGTTAGAGGGTTGCCTGGAGCGTTGCGTTCAGCATGGACAGATTGCCGGCAGGCGGCGACGGCGCGGCGCAGAATGCCCGCTCGTTCATGCGTTGTGCAACAAGGATCACTCGGCTCGGTTCGCCAGGGGACGTCCATTGTCTCAGTGACGGATTTGATTGCAGCGCAAGGTCCCAAGTCATTTGCAACGCCGGCCCTCTCTGGCGTTTGCTTGCTGCGCAAACGCCGTCTCTCCCAGAGGGAGAGAAACGAAATGGGTTGCCAAATCCTGCAGTAAAAGACGCGACGTCCCAAGGCGGTCGCCAACAACCGGGAGGGTTGCTCAGTTGATTAGCCCTCCAAGGTGTAGTCCTTAAATTGAATTAATCCCTGAGGCTGCCCGAGCACGCTTTCGGTGAAACGAAGCTCTCGAGCTTTGCGTCGCCTCATCACGGTTGCACCAATGGTGACTTCTCGACGAGTAAGTGATGGACGGCCGAGGTTGGGGTTGTTGGGATTGTAAAGCAAGACACTGCCATCATCTTCGAACTTGAAGCCGACAGCGCTGCTGCACGTCCCCCACATCCGCACCCAACTGAAGCCCGGAGGTGTCGTGGCTCTCAACCATTTGCGAAGGTCTTTCGCAGCAGTCAAGGCACGCCCCTCAAGACTCTTTGGACCCTTGGCCTCTCGTACCCGTCGCTCCGCCGAATACTCTCGCTCACTGAATCCAAATGCCACCCGACCACACGATCCGCAGTCGATCCACGCTCTCCCTTCAGGAATCTCAACTCCGGCGTGACAGTGTTCGCAAATCGCCATGGTGTCCTACTTGGTTTGACTTCGAAGTCGAATACTAGATCCGGAAGACTAGTTGCGTAGCGGTTTATTGCAACGAAGGTCCCGGGCTTGGCCGACCAGTTGCCGAGTCGATTGCCCGCACAACCTGAATCATACGATCAGGGTGCCCCCTTGCGCTGGTTGAAGGCGGAGGGCCGCCAACTCTCTGTCGAATTCCGTGTCTGTCGAATGCTCTTCCAGATGGTTTGCAATCCGGTTGGTTTGGAGCTTCAATTTCGCACAGAGTGTCGGTCAATTGCTGATCGCAGTGAGCGTCTTGATGCTGCTCTGGTTGAACGTCTGGGTCTGGATCGAGCCGGCGAATTACGTCACCGCACGCCCTGCACAAATGCGACTGGAGACCTACATCCGGTCGGTCGAGGAATACTATGAACCGATCGAAGAGTTCATCAGATCCGAACTTGCAGACGAACGCCAGGAGAACGGATAGTCGCCGTTCAATGTTCGGCGGGTGAAACCCAAAGCAAATCAGCGTTCGCGATCTTGCCGACGCTGACAAACCTGTCGGACCTTTCAGCTGATACAATCGCGACTCAACCTTGATTTTGTGGGCCAGCGAAGGCGTTTGGGCGGCGATAATGCTCGAAAATCCATACCGACCACCGTCTTCCGATTTCGAATCCGCCGTATCCGATCAATACGAGTTTAGCGGCGAAGTCACCGAGGACGACATTGCACGACTTCTTTCGGTGTCGTGGATCAACCTCGTTCTGCTTGGCTTGTGCGTGCTGGTCATCGCCCCATTTCTCGCCGTGCTCGCTTTCGCTGGACTTTCCGCCCAAAACTCGATTCGTTTTACCGCCGCCGCACTCGCGTTCGTTTCTATGTTGGCCATGATTTGCGGTGCGGCATTCTGGGCGACGACGCGCTCACGGATCGCGAGACGGCTGGTCCGAATGCAGCCAAATCTGGTTGGAGGTTTGAGCGGTGAAATCAATTCGAATGGGCTGTTTCTATTCAACAAGCATGTCACCAAAGTCCAATACACCTGGTCGAGCTTTTCCGGCGTGACCGTCAATCGCAACGGCATTCGATTCGACCTAGGTTATCCAAGGACCGGCTTGATCGGTATCCCCGCACGGTGCATTGATGGTTATGACTTTCAGTCGGCGCGAGAGCAGATCAATCGGTTTCGCGCGGTCGATGAGAGCGAGCCGGTTTTTCGCTGCATTCTTGATTGGAGCAAAGCGCCAAGCGACGCATTGCGATTTGAGATTCCAATTCCCAATCGGAATTCGAATCCAGCGATGAATTCTGGGGCATTCAGCTTCTACTGGCCGGGGGCGATGGCGTTCATCGCCGGTTCGCTCGCGTTCATCCTGCTTCTGAGCGAGATGATGATCGCCGCCTCGATAGCCGGAGCGCTCTGCTGGGTCGCCTTAGAGAAAGCGTTGGCCGTACGCCGTGAGGTCCTGCCGGGGACTCCGGAACCACAGGAATTCCAATGGGGCTGGATGCACCCGACTGGCCTGCATGTTTGCCACGGGGATCATGAAAAAGTGGTTCAATGGAGCGATGTGAAGCAGCTTCGGATCGGCGAAACAACCGTCGCGGTTGTTTCCCATGATCACTCGATGTTCGAAATCCCGATCCAGGATTTTCTAGACGACGATTGGGAAAGGATTGGCGAACTGGTGCAATCCCTCGTGCCGCAAGTGCCCGTTGTGTCTCCATCCCGGCGAGAGTAGTTGCTCAAACCCGTTCTCAAGAAAAGGCCCGCGGGGGATCTCTGTCAGTGTCAGCTCTCAACGCATTAGCACTGGCGACTGTTTTGCGGTGCCGATCGATGGATGGCAGAATCATCCGGCGCAGAATGATTGGGAAGAGCCGGAATGCCGTTGCCAACGACCGCCGATAAGATGATCCGTGGGTTCGCGCTGCCATCGGTGGGTTGTCTCGTCCGCTCCACGCTTCCGGAACACATTTCACTGGTCGCACGCGTGCTCTGTCCCCGATGGGGTTTGCTGAGGAGAAGACGCTGGTCAAAAAATTTGTTGGTCAGGGATTCCCCGCCCATTAAGGGGCTCGACGGCTTCGAACGGGCTCGGATTTGGGCTAGAATCGGCGGCCGACACCGGGGGTGTAGCTCAGTCGGTTAGAGCAGGGAACTCATAATTCCTTGGTCGCGGGTTCGAGTCCTGCCACCCCTATTTGGCAACGCTGGGAAGCATTGTTTAGCGGTGAAAGACCGGAGGGCTCGCGCCCTGCCGCTAACAAGAACGCTTCGCTTGGCGTCGCCCTACGGGTTGAACGTCCGCAGCATCTTGCGGCCCTTGTAGAGGTTGAACAGGTCTTCGGCGCCCAACGGGCGGGTGCGTCCGGCGGTGGCTTGGTCGATCGTTTCTAATCCGTCGGTGATGACGACGCACGCGGTGCCTTCGCGGGTGGCGGTGAACACGCCGGCCCGCTCGTCCAGGAATAACCCCAGCAACACGGGTTTGAGTTCCTCATAGCCGAGGTGTTGCAGGTGCTGTTGGAACGTCTCCATCGCCCGCCGCTGGGCGTCGTTCATCGCTTCGGCCTGGACCGAGAAGATGTCTTCGTGGTCGGCGTGCCAGCCGGCATAGATCGCAAAGATGTCGTCGATCGGCATGTCCGCCAGGTCGCAGGCCATGGTGAAGACCGCCGGACCGGTCATGCCGATGTTGCTGTAGCCCCGTTCGCCCATGTTGTATTCGAATCGGACCAACGTCACGTCGACCGGGTCATCGAAGCTGGGCCACAGCAACCGCCGCGACGCCGCGACTTCGACATGGGTCGGCGGCACGCCCATCTGATGCGGTTGGCTGAGCCACAGCGCCATCTCCGCCTCCGCCGTCGCGTCGGGCGTGCGGTAGCCGTCGTCGATCTCGTTTCCGAAGTCCAGTTCGTCGGCGTAGGCGATCGCCCGCAGTCGTGCGGCGGGGTCAGCGGCGAGTTCGATCAATCGCTTGCGGCCTTCTTCATCGCCCAGCTTGGCCAGCGCCCCGGCGGCTTCGCACTGCACCCGTCGGTGTCGCAGCAAGACGGTTTGGTTCAGTTTTCCGGTCGCCGATTCGTCGCCGATCAGCGCCAGCGAATCGCACAGCGCGACCGCCAACGCCACCGCTTCGGCCAATCGCTTCTGAACCGTCGGGACGTCGTCACCGAAGGCCCGCGGGTTGTCTTCAAAGAACCCGAGTCGGCTGGAGACCTGTCCCAGCAGCGCGGTCAGCGTGTCGACCATACCCGCGGCGGGGTGCTCGGTGACACGACCGTGACGGGTCAGGTAGTTGGCCAGATCCAGCAGCGAGGCGGCGAGCGCGGGTTCGGAAAGGCATTGCAGTGCGGCGGGGAACACGGCGTCGACCGGCCAATCGTGGTGTTGCATCAGCGGGCTGAGCATCTGCGCCGCGTCCATCCAATCGCCCGGCGGTCGCTGTTTCAAGATCTCGACGAACACCTGCAGCGACTCCCGCGAGCGGGCCATCGTCAACAGGTGCAACAGCAGGTGGCGATTGGAGGTTTCCGGCGGCAACGATCGATCGATTTGCTCCATCACCTCCGGCGTCAGCGAGCCGATGATCTCCAGCGACGCCTCGGATCGATCTTGCACGAGCAGCGTGTGCACGACCCGCAACAAGGCGCCGATGATGGCGGGGTCCGATTCGGCCAGGCGGTCCGGGGCGCCGGCGAGATGGGACAGGATGGCGACGGCGGAGGCGGCATCGCCGGTGGCCAGTTCGCGGAGCTGGTAACCGGCGGCGACCGGGTCGGTGTCGCGGCCGAGGAGCGAAGTGATGGTCTGCTGGATCGACACGACAAAAAGGTCCGGGAAAGTGGCGGAAGCTTCCAGCTTCGGAGTGATAACGGCAAGGCAGCGGTCCATCAAGGTGCTGCCCCCGCCGAGCTGGTGCAGTTTCTACGTCGTTGAGTGGACGCCGCGGTTCACCGTTCGACCTCCCCTCGATTCGCTCGACCCTTCTACGGGACGTCGATTGTAGAAGTGTCGGAGTTGATCGTAGCGGAAGTCGTCAACGGGCTGCCGATTTAGTCGGGATCTGCTGAGTCAATGGTGAGCCGCTGGCCGTAAGGCCTCGGGCAGCGTCGCAGTGCCCGGCCGCTGACGCGGCGCGCGGCTCACAAAAACGTCAACCCGTCAAAACTTTCGCGAGCCGCCGGCCCTCTCTGGCGTTTGCTTGCTGCGCAAACGCCGTCTTTCCCAGAGGGGGTTCTTCGTGGATTTTAATGGCTAATCACTCAGGACCCAGGTTTTTTGAGGCATTGCTGCGATGTCCGAATGGGTGTTGGACGACAACCGCTCGGTTCAAACGCCCCTCCGGCGACGCGGGCCGGTGGAGGGCACGAAGCACCTTCGCCGCATCGCAGACCAGGTGATTCCTAGGCGGGTTGCTCCTCCGCAGAGCCCGTCTCCGCTACAGCTGGCTTCGCCATCAGACCGAACAGAACCATCGGACATCGCAGTCATCCCTCAAAAAACCTTCCCCGAGCATCCGAGAGCAGCCACTAAATTCGCGGAAGAACCCCCAGAGGGAGAGAAACGAAGTCGGTCGCCAAATCAGAATCGACGTCCTCCAGGAGGGTGACTTTTGAGAAAACTGCACAACCTCCGCCATCGGAGAGCGGCAGCGTCGCCGGCCCAGTTATCGGCCCAGCCGTCAGCTCTTTTGGGGCGTTTCCGCCGGAGCGGCCGGGACGAGCTCCAGCGCCTTGAGGCGGATTTCGACTCGGGCGGCTTCCCGTCGCTTGGCGTGATCGATCAAACGAGCGATCTCCCTGGGCGTCAGGTTGCCCGGCTGCAGCGGTGTCAGGTCGTTTTCGTCCAGGGTTTCGTCGTCCGCCGACTCCCCGTCTTCGTCATCGCCTTGGTCCGTCTCCTCGTCACTGTCGGTGGACTTCGCCGGCCGCTTCATCGGCACCACGAGCTCTTCGTAGATGATTCCAAAAATCGGATGTTCGGCGGGTTCGGCGAAACCGATCTCGGTGACCGGGACGGAGTTGAGCCGTGCGATCGAGGCGGCCGCGACATCGCCCACCTGGACTTCGCCGCCATGGACGCCGAGGTAGCGTTTTTGGAACACGACGGTCGGGTCGTTGATGTAGGCGGCCAGCAAGACCGCATGCTCACGGGTCCCCTGTCGCGAAATCGTTTGCATGCAACGGCACAACAAAATGGGGTCCGGGTTCTGTTTCAGGGTTTCCAAGGCCAGCGTCAAACCGATGTCCATCTTCCACTGCAGCGCCAGCCGGAGGACCTGTTCGCGGATACTGATGTCGCTGCGTGACATCCATTTGGCGACCATTCGCATGAAGGGTTCGCCGAAGATGGCATCCTTTCGGAAGTCGTTGGCGGGGTAGAGTTGTAACAACGACGCGACGATCAGATCGTATTGTGCGCCGCCCGTGAAATCGGGGTCCGTCAGCGGCAGCAGCAGCGCGATCAAGTCGACGCGCTGAGGGGTTTCGCGGGGGCCGACGCCGCGTTCGATCAGTCGCCGGCGGACGCGTGAGAGTCCCATCGACAATTGTTGCGGGGTGCCGCCGAGCGCATCGACCAGGTAGGGGTGTTCGCGATACAGGTCGACAAACAGCTCGCGGATGCGCGGGGAATCACCGAACCACTTTTCCAGCTCGGGCCAATTCTCCAGTTCCGACGGTCCGCCTTGCAGGAACGAGCGGATGCGGGATTCCAGGCTCTGTTTGGCTAGCGAATCGATGATCCGGTCCAAGCGGTCGGATTGTTCGGTGTCGTTGCTTTGGCGGCGGGTCACGCGGAGGATCGGCAAGCAGGCCGGGCCGAGGCGAAACAGTTGTTCGGAGGCGAGTTCGCGGACGGCGAATTGGTCGCTGCGGAGCCCATCGACGAGTCGGCCGACGCGTTCGGCCAAGTCGTCACCGACCGGATCGCCGGCGACGGGCGTCTCGGCGGTGCTGCGGATTTCCGCCGGGGGAACCGGTTCCTGGCCGATCGCGCCGGTTCCCAGACCGCCGCCCCCCCACTGGTGAGCTGCGGCAACCATCGCCCACCACACCAGTGTTCGGTACGCCGGCGTTCTGTGCGCCAACGTTCTGAACGCCAACGTTCTGGGCGCCAAGAAGCCGTACACCGGGCTGCGGTGGCGATTTGGCCAGGGCTGAGAAAATGAACCGATCATGCCGCTAAATGGGTCCCAAGGAGGCGAGCTGCCGTCGCGTCAACACGTTTTCGCTTGTCGATTCTATCCCGTGCAGCTAGTCTGTGGGGAGTGACATTTCGGTCGAATGTTTCGACCGAATCGTAATTCATGGGATTTACGGCCACTTGCAGCCTTACTGCTAAAGAGCCATGCAAACAAAGCACACCAACGGTGACGCCACGTCACCTTCGTCGACCACGCCTTCTGACCAAGCCAACGCTTCTCTTTCGGCGAACGATCCCGCCGCGAATTCCAGGGTGGAACCGGGAACGATGCCCACACGACGTGCCGGACTGTCGACGCAATGCGTTCACGCGGGCGAACAACGCCAGAAAGATTCTGGCAGCATCGCGACGCCGATCTACACCGCCGCCACGTTTACGTTTGAATCGACCGATGATCTGCTTCGGTTCGTCAACGGCGAAGACCAGCGTGAGGAATACGGGCGTTACGGGAATCCCAACGAACGCAGCGTCGAAGCCAAGATTGCCGCGCTGGAAAAGTGCGAGGAAGCGATCGTCTATGGCAGCGGCATGTCGGCGATCGTCGGGTTGCTGATGACCAAACTGTCCGCCGGCGACGAAATTGTTTTCTTCGACCAGTGTTATCACCGCAGTCGCGAATTCTGTGCCAAGCATCTGTCGCGATTCGGCGTGGTCACCCGTCAGGTGACGACCGGTGACTACGACGCGATGGAAGCGGCGATCAACCGCAACACCAAAATGCTGGTCAGCGAATCGCCGACCAATCCACACCTGTCGGTCATCGACCTGGAAAAATTTGCCGCCGTCGGGAAAGCCAACGAAGTCGAAACGTTGATCGATGCGACGCTGGCGACGCCCTACAACTTGAATCCCACCGAGTACGGTGTCGATTACGTATTGCACTCGGCAACCAAGTACCTGGGCGGGCACAACGATCTGCTGGCCGGCGTGCTGTGCGGACGCAGCGAGCAATTGGAAGCCGTTCGCAGCATGCGCGGCATCTTGGGCAACATCAGTTCGCCCCACAATCTGTACCTGCTCGAACGCGGGTTGAAGACGTTTGAATTGCGGATGCGGCGTCAAAACGAAAACGGGCTCCGCATCGCCGAGTTCCTGGAATCGCACCCGCGCGTCGAGCGTGTTTATTACCCGGGACTGAAAAGCCATCCGACGCACGCGATCGCTGCGGCACAGATGCGTGGCTTTGGCGGGTTGATCACGTTCACGATTCGCGACGCCGATTGGAAACAGACGGCCAACATCGTCGATGCGGCTCGGATCCCGCGGATCGCCCCGAGTCTGGGCGGCGTGGAATCGCTGATCGAACAACCGTTGGTGATGAGCTATTTTCATTGCACGCCCGAAGACCGCGTGCGATTCGGGATCGATGACAACATGATCCGCATGTCTTGCGGGATCGAAAACGGTGATGACTTGATCGCCGACCTGGAGCAGGCTCTGTCGGTATGAGCGATCAGGACGGACACCAGAAGTCGGCGGGCGAAACCTCCTTTCGCACCCGCGCGATTCACGTCGGCAATGAGATCGATCCGGCCACCGGTGCCGTCGTCCCGCCGATCCATTTGGCCAGCACGTTTCGCCAGCCCGGCGCGGGCGAGTGGGGCCAGTTCGATTACTCGCGAAGCGGCAACCCGACGCGGAGCAATTTGCAAAGCACACTGGCGTCGCTGGAATCGGGCGTCGGTGCGTTGGCGTTTTCCAGTGGCATGGCTGCGATTCACTGCGTCACGATGTTGCTGGAAACCGGCGACCACGTCGTCGCCGGCTGTGACCTGTACGGCGGTGCGTACCGATTGCTGCACAAGATCTGCAACCGCAGCGGGATCGATGTCACGCTGGTCGACATGACCGACGCCGACGCCGTCGCGGCGGCGGTGAACGATCGGACCAAATTGATTTGGGCGGAAACGATCGGCAACCCGCGGCTGACGATCCCCGACCTGCCGGCGTTGGCGGCAATCGCGAAACAGCGCGGTGTGATCATCGGCGTCGACAACACCTTCGGAACGCCGGCGCTGGTGCGACCACTGGAACACGGCATCGACATCGTCATGCACTCGGCCACCAAGTACCTGGGCGGTCACAGCGACTGTTTGGGCGGGACGCTGGCGGTGGCCGATCAAGAGCTGTTGGATCGGCTCTACTTCATTCAAAACGCGACCGGCGCGGTGCTGGATCCGCTGAGCTGTTTCCTGGTCAGCCGCGGGCTGAAGACGTTGGATCTGCGGATTCGGGAACAGTCCAGAACGGCGCTTGCGTTAGCACAGTGGCTGGAGCAACATCCGAAGGTTCGCCTGGTGCTGTATCCGGGCTTGGAAAGTCACCCGCAACACGGATTGGCGGCCGAGACACTCCTCGGCGGATTCGGCGCGATGGTGACGTTCGAGTTGGATGCGGGCATTGAAGAAACCGCGGCGGTTTGCGAGTCGACCGAGCTGTTTCACTTGGCGGTCAGTCTGGGTGCGGTGGAATCGTTGATCGAGCAACCGGCGACGATGTCCCACGCCAGCTACGACGCCGCCGATCGCGCCCGATTCGGCATCACCGACGGACTGATCCGTTTGTCGGTGGGCTTGGAATCGTTTGAAGACCTGCGCCAGGATCTCGCCCGCGCGATCGACGCGGCCTCCCAGCGGGACGCGTAAGCGACCGGCCTTTCCTCGTTCCCGGGCTCCGCCTCACACGGTCGCCGGCGGAGCCGGCGGGGGTGGCAAGCAGGATGCTTACCCCACTTCCACTTGTTCCCAGGCTCCGCCTGGGGACACATTGCTTCGGAGGCTCCCGCCTCCCGGCCGCGGACCGCGTGTGGCAGGAGCCACACCGGCATGCACAGCATGCATTACTTCGACAATTGCTGCTTGAAAAAATCGAGCATCCAATCGGTCAGCTTGGGGCTGAGGAAGGCGAACAGATGGCCGTTGCCGGGCAGGGTTTGCAGCGAGGATTCGACGTCGGCATCGACGAGTGCTCGGTGAAAATTTTTGGCGTTGTTGATCGGGACGATCCAATCCGCTTCGCCGTGGATGATTTGAAACGGCGGGTCTTTCGGCGACGTAAAACAGATCGGCGACGCGGCGGCGTACACGTTCGGCAGCTCGCGTCGCGAACCGCCTAAGAAAAATGCGAGCGAGGTGTTATCCGGCGGCAGGTCTCGAAAGTCGGTCGGCGGGCCGCCGATGCAGACGGCGCCGATCGACGGCAACTTTTTCCAACGTTCGTCCTGCTGCGGCCACGACGTGGTCTGGCGAACCGATTGCCAGGGTTCATCGGCGAGCGTGGCGACCAGCGAAACCAGGTGGCCGCCGGCGGAATAGCCATACAGACCGACACGTTCGGTGTCCCAAGCGTAGGTCGGGGCGTTTTCGGTGATCCAGACCAGTGCGGACCGCACATCGTCGACTTGATCGGGAAATTTTGAACTCGGCGCGTGCCGGTAATTGATCGCGACGGCGGCAAAACCGTTTCCCGCCAAATCCCGGGCATGACGCTCCATCGTCCATTTATCGCCGGTCGCCCAGCCGCCCCCGTGGACGACCAGCACCACCGGCCAGCGCCGATCGCCCGCCGGCTGCGATGCCGTCTCGGAGGGCGTTTTGGCTTGCGGCAGATAGACGTCACAGCGGCCCGCGCTGCCCACCTCGTCACCGTCCTCGCCGCAAAAACGCAGATTGGCGATCTTTTTGACATCAAACGCAGACTCGTCCGGAGGCTCCGGGGCCGCATCGGCAGCGACCGACAACGATCGCCGGCTCGCCGGTTCATCGCCAGAGGCCGGCAGCGGGCTGCCGCAAATGCCCGCAAAAACACAGCAAACGCCTGCCAGAACGTAAATTGATCTCATTCCGATCCGCTGTCGTCTCATCGTGGGGTTCCGCACATTGGGCAATTGGCCTTCCCGCGTATAATAGCGGGGCGACCACCGCAGGAACCTCCCCTCGTCGGCGCTCGACCCTCCTGGAAACGGAGGGTGAAGATGAAACCCGCACGATTTCCCCGAGGGGGTGGTGGCCCATGCTTCTCCACCCGTCCCACCGAACTCCAAAAGCCACACGATGCCCTTCAACGATTCGCTTTCCGGCGAAGACCTTTCCCTGGATTCCATCCCTGCGGCAGTCGAGGCAGTGCGTCGAGGCGAAGTCGTGATCGTCGTCGATGCGGAAGATCGCGAAAATGAAGGCGACTTCATTTGTGCGGCCGAAAAGGCGACACCCGAGACGATCAATTTCATGCTCGGCGGTCGCGGCCAATTGTGCGTTTCGATCTTGCCCGAAGTCGGCAAGCGATTGGAATTGTCTCCGGTCGTTTCGGACAACAACGCCCCGCTCCGCACGGCCTTTGTCACCCCGATCGACATCGCCACCGCGCGGACCGGGATCACGGCCGCCGAACGCAGCGAGACGATTCTGCGGATCGCGTCCCCGGATTGCAAGGTCGAGGACTTCGTTCGCCCCGGGCATGTGTATCCGTTGATCGCAAAAAAGGGAGGCGTGTTGCGTCGCGCCGGGCACACCGAAGCGGCGGTTGATCTGGCGCGGATGGCCGGATTGCAGCCCGCCGGGGTGCTGTGCGAAATCCTGAACCAATCCGGTGATCGCGCCACACGTGATGAATTGATTGCGATCGCCAAAGCCAACTCGCTCAAGATCATCAGCATCGAGCAACTGATCGCCCATCGCCGCGTCAGCGAAAAACTGGTCAACCGCGCCGCCGAGGCGGTGCTGCCGACCAAGTACGGCGAGTTTCAGATCATCGTCTATTCGGTCGACTTCGAAGACCAAGAACCGATCGCGCTGACGCTGGGGGATCTGTCCCAGCAGGCCGAAGGTCAAACGCCGCCGCTGGTTCGAATGCATAGCAGTTGCTTCACCGGTGATCTGATCGCATCGCTGCGCTGTGATTGTGGCGACCAATTACACATGGCCCTTGAAATGATTGCCGCCGAAGGTCGCGGCGCACTCGTTTATCTGCCGCAAGAAGGCCGTGGGATCGGGCTGGCCCAAAAAATCCGCGCCTACGCGCTCCAAGACCAAGGGATGGACACCGTCGAAGCGAATCACGCGTTGGGGTTCAAAGCCGATATGCGTGACTACGGGGTCGGATTGCAGATCTTGAAGGACCTGGGCATCAGCGAAGTTCGGTTGTTGACCAACAACCCCAAGAAACAGCAAGCGTTCAATCTGCGCGGCTACGATTTGAAACTGGTCGATCAAGTGCCGATCGTGACGCCGGTGAACAAGCACAACAAGAATTACCTGGAAACGAAACGATCCAAGATGGGCCATCAATTGCCGGATTTGGGCTGAGATGCAAACGCTTCCTGAAAAACCGGCGTGGCTCCGTCGCGTTTCGATCCTCGGCGTCGGGCTGCTCGGCGGCAGCGTCGGCATGGCGTTGCGGCGGCGTGGGATTCACGTGGTCGGCTACAGTCGACGCGAATCCAGTTGTCGCGCGGCGATCGAGGCCGGTGCGGTCGACGAGGGGTTCACGGAGATCGCGACGGCATGTCGCGGCAGTGATGTCGTTGTCGTTGCGTCGCCGGTCGACAAGATCGTCGAACTGGCCGTTGCCGCCGATCACGTGTTGGATGACGACGCGTTGATCACCGACGTCGGCAGCACGAAGGCCCAGATCGTTGCCGAGATCGCGGCGCAGTCACCGTCGCTGGCCCGAAAATTTGTGGCCGCCCATCCGATCGCGGGCTCGGAAAAGACCGGCGTCGAAAACGCCACTGCGACGTTACTCGAAGGCAAGCTGGTGATCATGACGCCCGCCGATCAGACGCCGGCCGCAGCGGTGGATCGGGCTGCCGCGTTTTGGTTGCAGACCGGTGGCGAAATCCTCTCGATGTCCCCCGAACAACACGACCAACGATTGGCGGCGGTCAGTCATGTTCCGCATCTGGTTTCATCACTATTGGCCAGCCTGGTCGACGACGCGTGCTTGCCGCTGGTCGGCAGCGGATGGAGAGACATGACGCGTGTGGCGGCCGGTGACCCGACGATGTGGACGGCCATCTGCGTGCACAATCGCGAAGCCATCCTGAACCAACTGGATCACTTTTCCGAGGCGCTGGGATCGCTGCGAGCATTGTTGGCCGGCGGCGACACGGCGGCGCTGAAGTCTTGGCTGGACGAGGCCAAGGCACGCAAGGAAGCGACGGAGTGAGCGCGTGGTAAGCATTTGTTAGCGGCAGGGCGCGAGCCCTCCGGTGTTTGAAGGTGTTTTCAAGCTGCCACCGGAGGGCTCGCGGGCTGTCGGATTTGTGAGCCGCGACGCGTAAGCGGCCGGGCACTGCGACGTTGCCCGAGGCCTTACGGCCGGCGGCTCACCATTAACTCAGCAGAACCCGACTAAATCAACAGCCCGCTTGCACCGTTCCGCTAACACCTTTCGAGCCAAAGTAGATGGCATTGGGCGAGAGCCTCTCCGGTGTTTTTGAAGCGCAACCGGAGGGCTCGCGCCCTGCCGCTTAAACCTCAAGATCGACCTCCCCTCGCTTCGCTCGACCCTCCTGCCAGGAGGGTGACTTCAAAACCGCACGGCCTCTGCGCGGGAGGCCGACTTCACTTTCGTGATATGCATCAGGGCGCCAATCGACAACGGCCTACAAATCGTTCGTCAATTCCGCTAACGCGTCGGGGCGGTCCCGTACCAGCAACCGGGCATCCAGACCGGCTTGTCGGGCGGCGTCCACGTCGCCTTGTTTGGTGTCGCCGATCATCAGCAACCTGGACCGATCGGTGATCCCGATGCGACCGACGGCTGCGTCGTAGAACCGCGTGCTGGGTTTCGACCAACCGAGCTGGCTGCTGATCAAGACGGCGTCGAAATGATGCGTGATTCCCATCCCTTCCAAGATGGTCTGCAAGCGAAGGTCGAAATTAGAGGCGACCGCAATCGCGTAGCCTTTGGATTTCAGACGCTCGAGGACGGCCAGGACATCCTCGTACAAGCGCCACGTGTCGGCCGAGGCGAAGTGGTTCCAGAGGGAATCGAACACGCGTTTGGCATGTCTCTCGGGCAGATTGCCAAGCGTGTCGGTGACGATCCGCTGCCACCGCCGTCGCTCGGCCGTCTCGTCGGTCGGTTGGTCGACGGTGTCGCCAAAAAAATGGCGTTTCATGGCGGCTTTCAGATTCTGGCGCACCTCTTCGAGCGCATGTTCACTGCCCAGAGCAGTGGCGGCGCCCAGAGCGGTGGCGGCGGTGTGATACGCCCGTGCCGGCTCGGGTTCCGGGGTCATCAGGGTGCCGGTGGAATCGAAAAGGATCCAGTCGTAAGCAGTCATCGGAGTGGTCGGCGGGGTTATCGGTTGGCGGGCCCCTGTTTGGGCCCCTGTTCGGAAATTTGATCTGGTGCGATGGTGTAGTGATGGAAGACGTGCGAAACGAAACGAACGAGTTCTCCGAACCCTATCCTCAGGTCGTCAATCAGGCGACGGGGGTGTCGGCGCAGACGCCGGTGGTTGAAGCTGTCCGACCGGGCGATCGGCACTCCGGATCGACCGTGGGTGGGGCGCGACAGAGTCTTGGCGGGGGCGGTGATGACAACGGCTCGCCCTGGTTGCCGCTGCGCAATCCTATCTATCGCTCGTTTTGGATCGCGTCGTTCGTTTCCAACGTCGGCACGTGGATGCACGAAATCGGCGCGGGCTGGTTGATGACCGACTTGGACGCTTCGCCGCAAATGGTCTCAGCCGTGCGGACGGCGATGGCGACGCCGATCGTGTTGCTGGCGATTCCCGCCGGCGCGCTGGCTGATCGGGTCGATCGACGACGATTGTTGTTGGCCACCCAGGTGCTGATGCTGTTGACCGCGGCGAGCTTGGCGGCGTTGACCGCGGCCGGCGTGATGACCAGCTGGCTGTTGCTGGGACTGACGTTCTTGATCGGGTTGGGGCTGACGTTGCACGTCCCCACCTGGCAGGCGTCGATTCCCGAGTTGGTGCCACGGCCGCAGTTGTCGCGCGCGATCGCCTTGGGCAGCATCAATTTTAATTTGGCTCGGTCAGCCGGTCCGGCGATCGCGGGTGCGTTGGTCGCCATCGCGGGATCCTGGATCGCGTTCTCCTTCAATGCGATCTCGTTTGCCGGCGTGATCGTGGTGTTGTTGATGTGGCGGCGTCAGGGCCGCGAATCGTCGCGTGGATTGTCGTATCGAAAATCCTTGTACCAGGGGCTGCGTTACGTTTACCGCAATCACCAAATGCGACACGTCTTGGTTCGGCTCTGCTTGTTTGTCGTACCGGCCAGCGCGCTGTGGGGGCTGTTGCCGTTGGTGGCGCGTCAGCGATTGGATTGGGGGGCCGACGGGTTTGGGGTGTTGGTCACCTGTGTCGGTGGCGGGGCGTTGATCGCGGCGCGTTTCTTGCCCGTGTTGCAGCGGCGTTTCGGCGGCGACGCAACCATCGCCCTGGCGATGTTGGTGTTCGCTGGCGGACTGGCGGTGATAGCGTCTTCGACCCAGCGCTGGGTGGTGGTGATCGCGACGTTGGTGATGGGGTGCGGCTGGATGGTCACACTGACGACCCTGAACACGGCCGCACAAATCACGTTGCCCAGTCGGATGCGGGCGCGGGGGATGAGTTGTTACTTGACGGCGCTGGCACTGTCGATGTCCACCGGTTCGTTTTTGTGGGGCAGCGTGGCCGAGTCACTCGGTGTCGGTGGGACGCACGACGGTGTCGCTGCAGGAGTCGGCGATGGCGTGGGCACGGCGCAAAAAATCGCGGCGGCGACCCTGTTGGTCACCGCCGCGATCGGCATGCTGTTTCGTGTCGTCGGTCCTACGCGAACATATAGCCCTCTTCACCGTGATCGGTGATGTCCAGTCCGCGTTGCTCGCTCTCGGCCGGAACGCGAAGCCCGATGACGATGTCGATCAGCTTGAGCAAGATCAGGCTTCCGATCGCTGCGAAGGCGAACGTGATCAGGACCGCAACGATCTGGCCGATCAGCAGTGCGGGGCTGCCGGATTCGAGCAGCCCGACCTTGGTGCCGTTTCCGCTAACATCCACGCACGCGCGACTGGCGAACACGCCCGTCAAAACGGCGCCGAGTGTTCCGCCGACGCCGTGGACGCCAAAGGCATCGAGTGCATCGTCGTACTTCAGCGTGTGCTTCAGCTTGCTGCACGCCAGATAGCAGAGGATCCCAGCGGCCAGCCCCATCACCAGGGCCGGCATGGGTTGGACAAATCCTGCAGCCGGTGTGATGCACACCAATCCCGCAACGGCACCACTGCTGGCGCCCAGGACGGTGGGTTTGCCGAGCACGATCCACTCGGTCATGGCCCAGGCGAATGCGCCGGCGGCGGCCGAAAAGTGGGTGACCGCGAACGCGCTGCTGGTGACCCCATCGCTCAGCAATTCGCTGCCGGCGTTGAATCCGAACCAGCCGACCCACAGCATCGCCGCACCGAGCGCGGTGTAGGTCAGGTTGTGTGGCTGGAAGGGTTCGTTGGGGAATCCCATCCGCGGTCCGATCAGGATCGCGGCGACCAACGCGGACACGCCGCTGGAGATATGAACGACGGTGCCGCCGGCGAAATCGAGCGCGCCGCCCATGATGCTGCCTTCGCCATAGGCCAGCGGTCCGCCGTCCCAGACCCAATGGCAAAGTGGGCAATAGATCAGCGTGCCCCACAGGATCGAGTAGATCACCATCGCGCTGAATTTGATCCGTTCGGCGAATGCCCCGCAGATCAGGGCGGGGGTGATGATGAAGAACATGCCTTGAAACAGCATGTGCGTCAGCCGCGGAATGCTGCCTTCCATCGGTGTGACCGGCTTGCCGAGGGCTTCACTCCATTCCCGTTGCACCCCGTTCATGAACAGGTAATCGGTGTTGCCGATCCAGCCGCCGGAGCCGCCGAAGGCGAGCGAATAGCCATAGATCGACCAGATCACCGTCATCAGTCCCATCAGGAAGATGCACTGCATCATCACGCTCAACACGTTCTTGCGGCGGACCAGGCCGCCGTAGAACATGGCCAGGCCCGGCGCGGTCATGAACAGAACCAGCGCGCAGCAGATCAGCATCCACGCATTGTGGGCGGCCAGCGGCCCGTCTTCGATTTGTCCGTCGGTCAGGCCCGCCGGCGACGCGGTTGTTTCCGTCGCCTCCTGGGCCGGCGCGGCACCCATCGGGCCGAGCAGAAAAAGCGATCCCAGGATCGAGATCGCAAACCAAAGTCTCCACCTACTCACAGCTATCACCTCGTTGAGAAAAGGACTTGTCGGGTGACTGAAACGCAAGGCAGCAGCGGTCGTCGGATCGATGCGTTCGGCCGCCTTTCTCGTTCCGCCGAAAGGGCCGAGCGGCCGGCGTTGGGGTGCGCCGACGGGGAATGCCCGAGAAGGTCTTTGGCGGTCGAGAACCGAATCATCCATCCGCGACGGGAGGGGGAAATTGCTTCGCTCCGTGACAGTCGCGCAGCGGTTAGAATACGTCGAACTGCGAAACGCCGCTATCGGAGTGTGGGCGGAGCGGAAAAGCCGCCAGCTCAAGGCGACCGCTTCCCCGAGTACGATGGCCCTTCCGGACCGTCGTCCGTTGGACGCCCGACGACGACCTAGAAAGGACGTCGTACCTGTTCGCAACCGGCAAAAAGAAAACGCAGGTGGGAATGAACACCTGCGTTTCCAAAAATAACTGTTAAACTGGCAAGCAATCGCAAGCCAAAAATACCAAGTTGCGATACCGCGGCACGAATCCGTGCCATCGTTGCGGTGATAATTCGCTCGCAACCTGGAGCGATGGAAGCATATGCGTCGCGGTAGGGGGCCGCAAGCCCTGATTTCATGAACTTAGAAAGTGAACCCAAATTTAGTCCGCCCGCACTCCTTCGGCTGGGGGAATCGATTGCCGTCTTGCCGGTCATTCATGGCAGCGGCCAATTCGCGCTGACGGTGCGTCGCTGGATGTTGGAACAGGATTTTGATTGCGTGGCGGTGCCGTTGCCGGAATCGTTTCGCGAGAGCACCGAGGCGGCGATCTTGGATTTGCCACGGCCCTCGATCGTGATCCAAAAACCCGGTGCGGGTTTTACCCGTCCGGATCTCGAGTCAGGCTTTGCCCCCTACGACCCCGATGCCGGGGAGAGCTGCGATGGCGGTGACGCCGATTCCGATCCCGCCAGCTACGTTCCGATCGATCCCTGCCAACCCGTCATCATGGCCATCCGGGCCGCGATGGGGGAACACATTCCGCGGGCGTATGTGGATCTGGAAACGGATCCGTTTCTGCCGTTTTCCTCGGTCATGCCCGATCCGTTTGCCGTCCGCCAGGTCGCCGCGGAGCGATTCGCCGCCGCGGTGCTACCCAGTCTGCCGCGGCCGCCGGATCGCCAGACACGATCGCGGATCGTGCACATGGCGTATCGGCTGGCCGAGCTGGAAAAACGCTATGACCGAATCTTGTTCGTGACCAGCATTTTGAATTGGCCGTGGATTCGCGAAGCCTACACCGAATCCTTTGCCGCTCGGCCGGCCGACAAGAGCGAGTCGTCCGACCAATTCGATTTTCCGCAACATGATGCCGTCCAGGAACCGCGGCGGTACGCCATCGATCCGCGGACCTTGATGTTTCTGTTCGGCGAATTGCCCTACATCACCGGGTTGTATGAGCGCGCCCGCAGCGAACTGGAAGAAGACGAGGATCTTCAAATTGATGGCGTGAAAGAACTGTTGATTGCGGCGCGGATCAGCTACCGAGCCGAATTAAAACAGTTCGCCCGACGCATCACGCCGCTGCACCTTTCCAAGTGCCTGCAGTACATCCGCAACCTTTCGTTGATGTCGCGGCGGATGACGCCCGATCTGATCACGATCGTCACCGCGGCCCAGCAGATCATGGGCGATCAATACGCGCTGCACGTCGCGCAGTTGGCCAACCAGTATTCCTATGCCAATGTGTCCGAAGACGACTCGGCGCCTACCGAACTGGACGAGGTCAAGTTGGGGATCGATCAGGCCCGTCTGCCCGACGGTGACCTGATCTCGATGGTCAATCGATTGCCGGGGCCGCCGATCTGTTGGCGGACCTTGCAACTGAAACGTAAACCCTCGTCACCGGAAAAGAGCCGCTGGAAGTACCAATGGAATCCGTTTACCCAGTGCAGTTATCCACCCGAAGACGAACGGATCGAAAACTTTCGCACCCGTGTCTTTGATCGGGCCAAGGCGATCATCGGAAACGATTTGGCACGCACCGAAAAATTCACCACCAGCGTCAAAGACGGCATCGACATCCGCGACACGCTACGTCACTGGTACGATCGTCAGATCTACGTCAAAGTCATCCCGCCCAGCCGCGGCACGCTGGACGCCTGTGTCATGCTGTTCGATTCACCCTCGGATCCACGCGATTACCCTTGGCGGACCACGTGGTTCGCCGAACACAAGGATGAATCCACGTTGGCGTTCTATGCCACCAGCTTTGCCGATGAAATGGTCGGCCCCGGCATCGGGCTCAGCCGCTACGGCGGGGCGATGTTCTTGTACCCGCCGGTGATGATTGCCGACATCTGGGGCGATCGGCGACTTGATTTCGCGGGCACGCTGGAAGAACGCTTGATCGCCGCGGCTTGCATGCACGCCGGCGGCCGCCAAGTCGCTTTGCTCAGCGCCCTGCCGCCCGGTGGCGGATGGCGAAAACTGGCCCGGCACTACAAAAAAACTCTCGTCCACGTCCCGCTCAGTTCCTTCAGCGACGAACAAGTCCAACAGTTGCGGATGGTCCATGTCCTCAACGGTCGCGAAGTCCGCTCGTATGCCGAAGAGTTCATTCGCCGGGTGTGAGCGGTCGTCTGCCCCGGCGTTGGAACTCGTGCCTTCTTGAAGTTGCAAGACTTGAAGTCACCCTCCCTGCCAGGGAGGGTGACGCAAGATGTAGAGCGACCAATGCCCCATGGGAAGGTGACTCCACTTCAATAATGCACCTGATCGTCCAGCAACGTTCGGCAGGTGATCATGGCGTCACGCCAGTTCCCTTGCCGCGCTTCCCGGATGACCTCGTCGAGCGCTTCGCGTTGATGATCGCCCTGCGGTTGGGCGGCGGCCATCTCGCTCAGCCGGCTTTCGATCTCCTGCAACGCATCCGCATCACGCTGATTGCAAACGCGATAGAGCGCGATCGTCAGATCGTAGCCGTCGGCATCCAGTTGCACCGGCGAACGGCTGAAGTACCACAGCGACGCGGCACAGGCGAGCGCGGCGAGCGCCAGACCCACGTTGCGGTATCGCGTTGACGTCTGGGTGTGTTTGGATTGTTTCACAGTTGATCCCACTCGATGACTTCGTGTTCCCGAATGCTCGATAGCTCTGCCCAGATGAACAGATCGATGAAGTTGGTCACGAATTGGACCGATCCATCACCCATCGCCACATAGCCGCCGCCGGGGTGTTGCGAGAACATCTGGCCGACGTGGTAGGTCGGGAAATTGATCGGGTGAATGATCGGGTTTCCGGTGATATCCAGCTCGCCGCCGGACGGGCCGGCGTGCACCAGCGTCAGCGTGGCGGCCGCGTCGGGGCCGTTTTCCGGTGACGAAAATTGGGGGTGCGTGAACGCGCCCGGGACGACGCCGACCCACGTTTTTTCGCTCAGCGCCGAACTGTGTTCGCCGAAGAAGATCGTGCTGCTGAGCCCGTCCAACACGTCTCGAAATCTTGTCTTGGAGTTGCGGAAGAACGGCCCGTCGGCGACTCGCCCCGCATCGCCGTTGATCGCAACGATCTTCGTTTGGCCGGTGTAGATGTTGGTAAACACTTCGCCCGTCGCGGCGGATCCGCATTCGCCCCAACAACTCTCCTGGCCGTGGCTGGCGACGTAGTGGCTGCGCCCCAGCACGATTTCCCGGCCGCTGATCCGTAGCGGATCACCGGACTCGTTGCGAACCACAAACGGTTCGTCGCCACCGGTGGTGCTCGGGCACAGAAAGATCGGGATCGTTGACGAGATGGCGTCGGCGTTGCCGCTCGACCAGATCGGTTGCTCCATCCGCAGGCTGTCGAACACCGAGTTGCCTTCGGCAAACGGCAGCAGCGCCGAGGCCCATCCCCAGCCCGGCCCGGCGTCCCAGGTCAGCGGGTCCAGGTTGACCACCGTCGGCGCGGAACCGTCGGTCGTGGGGTGCGAGACGTAGCCGGGCGGGAACTGTCGAAACGCCGCATGATAATTCTGGGCCGCCAGTCCGACTTGACGCAGGTTGTTGCTGCAGGACATCCGCCGGGCGGCTTCACGCGATGCCTGAACGGCCGGCAACAGCAGCCCCACCATGACGCCGATGATCGAGATCGCGACCAGCAGTTCGATCAAGGTAAATCCACGGGGCCGCACTGGCTCGAGCCGCACTGGCTCGAGCCGCACTGGCCCGAGCCGCACTGGCCCGAGCCGCACTGGCCGTCTGCGGCGGTGGCAGAGGGAAACGGATGAAGTGTTCAAGGTTAAATTCCTGCGGTGCGTGTGACGAAGTGAGTTAGCCTGGGCTAAGTTTAGGTGCCGGGTGAAGGGGTGTCGCGAAACGATCGCAGGGGAGATCCCGGGAGTGGGGACGGGGGTTTTCGCCCTGAAGTTAGCCGGAGCTAACTTCGGGTGTGCGGTCACGATAGAGTTTCTTTCGAATCCACGCAAGGCCTGCCGCAACCGGACAGGTGCGAAACCGATTTGGCGTTAAACTATGTTGTTTTCCGAGACATCGATGCGGCGTGTCAGCGAGGTTGCTGTGGATTTGCTTAGCGGGAATGTCATCGCCTTTCACCGCCGCGGAAGGGTCGCGAAGTTGCCCAATAAGATTCATCAACGGACCCGTTCGGACCATGCCAGCGAAGTCGCGGAGGACTACGTGGAGGCGATCGCCGATGCGATCGAGCAACGGGGAATTTGTCGAGCCGTCGATTTGGTCAAGCACTTTGCGGTGACGCACGCGACGGTCAACAACACGATCAAGCGGCTCCAGCGCGACGGCCTGGTGACGACGGCGCCCTATCAACCGGTGGAATTGACGTCGGCGGGCAGACGGCTTGCCTCGCAATCACGTCGGCGGCATGAGGTCGTCGAGGCGTTTCTGAAGAAACTGGGCGTCAGTGACCAGACGGCGGCGATCGACAGCGAGGGCATCGAGCATCACGTCAGCAAGGAAACGCTGGCCGCGATGAAACGCGTCTTGGACCGGGGTTGGCCGGTCTGACCACCGGCCAGGCATTCGGCAGGGAATCAGGCACCCGGCAGGGAAAGGGTCAGCAATCGGAAAGGCGACGCTGTGAAGCATTGGTTAGCGGTAGGGCGCCAGCGGGCTGTCGATTGAGTCGGGATCTGCTGAGTCAATGGTGAGCCGCTGGCCGTCAGGCCTCGGGCAGCGTCGCAGTGCCCGGCCGCTGACGCGGCGCGCGGCTCACAAAATCGACAGCCCGCGAGCCCTCCGGTGTTTTGGCAGAGATGAACAACCGGAGGGCTCGCGCCCTGCCGCTAAAACCTCAAAAAACACGAAGAAAAAATGCTTCACAAGGTAATCTGAAAGGGTTGCCTGCGAGCGAGGGTATGTACCGATGTCATCCCCTCACAAGATTCGCAGCGCCCCTGCCGCGTTGTATTAAAAATCCAAACACCATTCAGGAAGACCTATGACATTCAGAGCCCTCGTCGTCGATAAACAAGGCGATTCCGAAGTCTCCGCTGCGGTGCAAACGTTGACCGAGGACCAACTGCCCGCCGGCAACGTGACGGTCGCGGTGGAGTACACCACGGTGAACTACAAGGACGGGCTGTGCATGCGGGCCGGCGGCGGTCTGGTTCGCAGTTACCCCCACGTGCCGGGCATCGACTTTGCCGGCACGGTCGAGTCGTCCTCCGATTCCCGCTACAAGCCTGGCGACAAGGTCGTGTTGACCGGCTGGCGTGTCGGTGAGACGCATTGGGGCGGCTATTCGCAAAAAGCTCGCGTCGATGCGGATTGGCTGGTGCCGCTGCCCGACGGCCTGACCACCAAGCAGGCGATGGCGATCGGCACGGCCGGCCTGGCCGCGATCCTCGCGATTGTGGCGTTGGAGGACCACGGTTTGGAACCGGACCGGGGCGAAGTGCTGGTGACCGGAGCGGCCGGCGGAGTCGGTTCGATTGCGACGGCGATCTTGGCGAACATCGGCTATGACGTCGCCGCCGTGACGGGCCGACCGCAGGCCGCTGACTACTTGACCTCACTCGGTGCCAACCGGATCGTCGCCCGTGAAGAAATCGATACCGTGTCGAAACGGCCGCTCGAGTCCGAGACCTGGGCGGGCTGTGTCGATGCCGTCGGCGGCGCCATGTTGGCCCGGGTGATCGGTCAATTGAAATACGGCGCGTCGGTCGCCGCGGTCGGGCTCGCCGGCGGAGCCACGTTGCCGACCAGCGTGATCCCGTTTCTGCTTCGCGGAGTCAACTTGCTGGGCATCGACAGTGTGATGCAACCTTACCAACGACGCGTCCGGGCATGGCAGCGACTCGCCACCGATCTGCCGCTGGAGAAACTCGACGGCATGATCCAGCAGGCCAACTTGGCCGTCGTGCCGTCGCTGGGCGATCAAATTCTGAAGGGCCAAGTCAAGGGCCGCATCGTCGTCGACGTCAACGCCTGACGAAAAAGGGGTCGGGCGTGTTCTGTTGCGCCGGCACTGCCGACAGAGCTTAGATTCGGTCACCTTCGCGGCGGCCGCCGCCTTGGTCGCTGGGGCGGCTGACGATGTTGTTCAAAAAACTTTTGCCATCGACGAGTTCGCCGGCAAGGATGTCTTTTTCGGTGATCTTTGACAAAAAGATGGTGTGCTGGCCGATCACACCACGCCCTTGGTCGTAGACGATGTAGATCGAGCCGTCTTTACCGAGTGTCGCCGAAGGATAGCTGATTTGACCGTCGTCGCACAAAAGCATTCGGTGCGTAAACGTCTTGCCGTCGTCGTCACTCAAGTAGGCCGTCATGCGTGTGCGCGCGGTCTTGTGTTTTTCCAGATCGCGCTCTGTTCCATGCTCGTCGGTATAGACGTATCGTTTGCGACCGTTTTCTTCTTTCATCTGGACATCGTTGGCGACCAACAAGACACGTCCTGAGGGGAGTGTTTTCAGGATGCACTTCGTGTTGATCGAGAACTGCATCGGGTAGTAACCGCCCAGTTTCCAGGTCTTGCCACCGTCGAAGGATTCGGCAAACTTCTGACCGTTCTTCGCGCGGTAGAACGTCAACAGGCTGCCGTCTTTTCGGATGATGGGCATCTGCTCGGCAAATCCCGCGTCGTTGTCGGCGGGGAGTGCGGACACGAAGATCGGCGTGCCGTCGACGTCTTCTTTCAGAAAACGGATTCTCACCTTGTCTCGGCTGCCGACCAATTTGAAGTCGTCCATCGAGCGCATGATCGTGCCGTCAGGAAACAGCAGCGGCTTCATGACGGAGATGTTTTTATTGCCGAGCAGCCGCGGCGCGGTCCAAGCGGTGTGTTCGTTTTCAGGGTCCAGCATTGTAAACTCCCACGCCGAGGTGGCGAATTCGTCCTTCCCCTTGAAGTCGATGTTCCTCAAGCCGATAAAGCGGACGTTGCCCTTGGGATCTTTCCACAGCATCGGGTCAGATGCTCCCCCGCCAAGCAGCTCACTCGGGTCAAAGACAAACACTTCTTTCCAAGTCTTGCCGTCGTCTCCAGAGGTCGAGATGACCGAGAATTGGCCTTGGTGGAACGGCGCGCGCTCGGCTTGAACGTTGGAGCCGAACCAGGTTGCCCAGAGCCTGCCGCCCTCGGAGATTTCGACTTGGGGGCATCCCTGAAAGAGCCTCAGATTGATGCGGTGTTTGTGGTACGGCTTTTGACCTTCGTGATTGATTTTGGTCAGCGACGGCGGCGTCTTGCCCGTGATGCCGTAGGGGAAATTCTGCGACACGTCCTCGGGCGGCGGCATGGTGATGTCACCCAGCACGGATTTTGGATCCACCGTTTGGGCTTGCAGAGCTGCGGCGAAGCCCGGAAGCAGGCTGGCGAGGAAACTGAATGCCATCGCGACTGCGGTCGCATGGCGGAGGAGCTGGTTTCGGTTTTGCATGTCTACCGTTTGTTTGAATTGGGCGTGGGCGTTGATCGAAGGCCCGTGCCGCCAGAGTCTAATCATCCTTTCGGATCCAATCTTTGCTGCGAGCGTTGCATTTGACGACGGCTTTCACCCTTATTGGATGTGTGGGGATTGCCGCGCCGCGTTTTCGCTTCTCTTTTCGAATCCTGCCGGGGGATCGTCTGATGGCTGTCAAGTATCGCTACGGATCGGCTGGGGTTCTGATCCTGACCCTCATCATAGCCCCTAAAGTAATCGCTCAGGATGCAATCACGGGTCGCGAGTTGTTTGAGCGGGAGTGGGAGTTTGTGGATCGTGTACCACCATTCACCGAATTTGATTCAACGCGTCGGACGCCGCAGCGGAGCAATCGGGGACGCGGTCGAGGAATGGGGCGAGGTCCCCACCCTGAACACCGTGACAAGGGCCGAGCGTTGACGTCCGTGATCCCGGCCGATGGGCTGGGCTATCCGGCCGATGGGCTGGGCTATCCGGCCGATGGGCTGGGGCCGATGCACAATGCCGTCTCTTGCGCAGCCTGTCATCCTGGCGGTGGGGCATCGGGTGTGAATCACAACGTGACCTGGATCACCCTTGACCCTCGCTCGCCGTTTTTTGACCAGCCGACTGATCGTCGTGGTCGAGGAGCTTCGCGAAATTCAGTGATGGATTTCTTTCCCGCCCTGGTGTCCGGTCACACGTTGTCGTTCAACGCGCTTGTTCATGACCGTTCCACGCGGCCCGGCTATGAAGGCATCCGTCAACGTTTGTCCGTTGGCGTGCCCAACGGTTTACCGCCAGAGTGGTTCAGTCCTGAAGATCGGACCGTTGATGCAATCGCCAGACAGCCGGTGGTGGCCGGACGATATGGAGCGTTCGATTACTTCCTCAGTCAGCGCAACTCACCGCCGCTGCATGGCATGGGAGAGATCGAGAGGATCTCCATCAATCGGTTGAACGCCATTTCGCTCTCCCAGATCCGATCGTCCGGTGGGACCATCTCCGGCCGCGTGGCCGGGAAGTATGGTTGGCGGGGCCAAGTCAACACGTTGTCCGATTTTGTTGCGGGAGCCTGCGCAACAGAGTTGGGGCTGAACGTGGCCGGCATCGCTCGACAAGCCGCTGATCCAGCCGATCCCCATTACCAGAGCTTGGCATCCGATATTTCAACGCTGCAAGTCGCGGATCTGACGAGCTACGTCGCCGGCTTACCAGCCCCCTCCAAACGATTGCTGTCTCTGGAAGAACGCAAACGCGCTCGCCGCGGTGAACAACTTTTTCACTCCGTCGGATGTGCAGCGTGTCACGTCGCGGATCTGCCGCCCGCGCGAGGCATTTTCAGCGATTTGTTGTTGCACGACATGGGCCCCGAGCTGCAAGATCCATTCCCGGCTCCTGCGCACCAGCGAATCAGCACTGATTCGGCCGCACCTGCCAGTCCCTACCAGAATCGATACCGCCGGGGTGAGAGATCATCGTCCCGCGGCGGGCCGCCCCATCGCAGGCGTTCCGCCCCGAGAGTTGCCAGCCCCTTTGTTCCGGACGCGACGCCTCAAGCGACTGCGATGGGTTATCCGCAGCAACCGCGATTTCCTCACGACCCTGTCAACCAAGTTGGACTGGAGGGTCAACATCAATTCTCATCGGATGCTCTGCAGCGGGAATGGAAGACACCGCCGCTATGGGGCGTCGCGGATTCGGCACCCTATCTCCACGATGGACGCGCCGAAACCCTGACCGATGCGGTCCGATGGCACGGCGGCGAAGCGGATGAATCCAAACGCAATTTCTTCAGGCTGAAAGAAGATCAACAGGAACTGCTGCTTGCGTTCTTAGCAAGCTTGAGGACATCGTTGAATTGAACGTCGGCTGATCGACGAGCGTCGAAGTGCTGCCTTGATAGAACCTGATGACGACAAATCGGAAACGCTTTATCACTCGTCCGAAAGAAGTCCACCCACAACGGATGAGAGATTTCAGCAACCGTTGGTGTCTAGCCTTTAGGCGATTCCCGGTCGCTGCGACGCAGCGACATTGGGCGGCTAAAGCCTGCACAACAACACTTAAGCCCGTGACATTCAGACCTGCCCCCTTTTCTGCGAAACGAGCGAGAAGAAGCGATCACGCGGCGCGGGCGGTGGTCGCTTGGCGGCGGGGGAAGTCGTTTTTGGATTCACAGACCAGCCATTGCATCGGGCCGCCGCGGCGTTCGCCGATCACTTGGGCTTGCCGCGGGCCACTTAAGTTGGCCAGCTCGGGAAGCGACCAGTGCTCCGGACGCTGGTCGTCCAACACCGCGTCGATCACCGTCACCTGATGCGTGCCGGCGAATTGATCGTGCAACTGCTCGCAAATTCCCGGTCGGAACATCTCGTGCGTTTCGATGATGAAGTCGCAATCGGCGAAGGCTTCGGCCGCATGATCGTTGACCAACAAGTCGGCTTCACCGCCTTCGATGTCACAGATCACCAGGCCGCGCTTGCCATACAGATCGCCGAACATGCATTCGGCTTGAACGGCGAGGCGTTCGGCCACACCGTTGGCGGCCGCCATCTCGGCGATCGCGGCACGGGCTTCGCGTTGCAATTCATAGGCGATCACGGCCGCGTCCGGCCAGCGCAGCGCGCAACCGATCGCGTAATACCCTTCGGCGCCGCCGACATCGACGATCAACGGATAGTCTTTGGTCAGCAAACGATCCAGGATCGGTTGCAATTCGGCTTCGTAGGTTCCCAACAACTTCGGTGCGAGTGTGCTGCCGTGTGAATAGGCTTCGGGGTAACGCAGTCCGGCAAAGGGGCCGCGTCGGACGGTCATTTCATTGGCGAATTGCATCACCATTTCACGGTCGCGTGCTTGCAGCATCGCGCGTCGCGATTGCCGCTCGGCTTCCGCCCGTTGACGACGCTGCTGGCGCACCCCGCGACGGTGGTTTCGATAGGCGGCGATCGGACCGCGTTGGTACCAACGACGTTTCTTTTGCGGACGATGGGGAAGCTCGAATCCGGCCTGGCGAACGACTTCGGCAACCGCCCAAAACTCATCGGCGTACGGATGCGGCCGCGACGTCTGCCAAGGCTTGGATCCCTGGCCGCTGAAATGAATGATGTGCGGATCCGGCGTCGGCAGCGGCAACGACGAGGGACCGGCGAAGAAGCGATGCGTGACGTTGAATTCGGGCGCAAGTCGGGTCCAGCGGCCGGCAAACTGAACCGCCAGGATGTCTTGGTCAGGATAGACCCAACGATCGGGATCTTGCATCACCCGCTTGAGCATCGTTTCGCTGGTCCGGTTGTTTCGCCACGTGGACAGGTCGATGGCCAGCACACCGCTGTTGAGGTAGCCCGAATCGAGCGGCAAACCGAGTCGCATGACCGCCGGATGGGCTTCGGGAACCGCGGCCAAACCGGATTCGCCCAAGCCGAGTTCAAAGAGTTCGTCCAACGGCCGGCGAACCAGCGTGTCGCCGTCCAAGTAGAGCACGCGATCGATGTCCGTCGGCAGAATCTGTGGCAGGGCGAGTCGAAACAGAACGGAGACGTCCCAGCTGGAGTGTGCGGCGAACTGGCGGGGAAAGTCGTCGCCGACGCGGTGAAACTCCACCGACGCACCGTTCGCTTCGATCCATTGTCGGATTTCGACTTGATCGATGTCGCTCACGTCACCGTCGTGAACGATGTGAAACACACTGGGACGAGTCTGAGACCGGATCACCGACAGGATGCTGACCAGCGCAAACGGGATGAAGTCTCGGTTGATCGTGTAAACAAACCGGAGCGATTCGCTGGGTGTCCGCGGGCAATCCATTGGCGCGTTTTTGGTCGTGGGAGAGGTAGTGGGAGAGGCTTGCCTGCCTGTCGATTCTGAAATGACAGGCTGGAAGCCTATCCCACGGTTGCCGATAACAAATGCACCCAGCGGGCGGCAATGTCAGTTCAAATTTGCCTGCAAAAATGCCCACAGGTCGGCGTACTGGTCGATCTGCTTGCTGACCGGTGTGCCCGCCCCGTGCCCGGCGCGGGTTTCAATCCGGATCAGGGTCGGATGGTCACAGGACTGGGCCGCTTGCAGCGCCGCGGCGAATTTGAAACTGTGACCGGGGACGACGCGGTCGTCACGATCGGCGGTGGTGATCAGCGTTGGCGGATAACACGTGCCCGGTTGGAGATTGTGGAGCGGTGAATAGGACAACAGATTCTCGATCTGGTCCGCTTCATCGCTGCTGCCATATTCGGTGACCCAGGCCCATCCGATGGTGAACTTGTGGTAGCGGAGCATGTCCAAGACGCCGACGGCCGGCAAGCAGGCACCGAACAAATCCGGCCGCTGGGTCATCACGGCGCCGACCAGCAATCCGCCGTTGCTGCCGCCGCGAATGCCCAATCGATGGTTGGTCGTGTATCCGGCCTCAATCAAGTGTTCGGCGGCCGCGATGAAATCATCGAAGACGTTTTGCTTGTTCAGCCGCATGCCCGACTCGTGCCACTCGCGTCCGTATTCACCACCGCCGCGGAGGTTCGCCACCGCGTAGATGCCGCCGGCGTCGACCCACGCGGCATTGGCGGGCGAGAACAGTGGCGTCAAGGAAACATTGAAACCGCCGTAGGCGTACAGCAGCGTCTGATTGGTGCCGTCCAGTTTGCTGTCTTTGCGGCGGGTGATGATGATCGGGATCTTCGTGCCGTCTTTGCTTTCGCAGAACACCTGCTCGGTGAGGAACGCATCCAAGTCCATGTCGATTTCGCTTTGCCGCCACAATGAGGTCGCCTTGGCGGGCGTCGCTTCGGTCAAGTCGACTCGATAGATCGCGCCCGGTGTAACGTAGTTGGTGAATCGAAAGAACGTCTCGGTGGCGTCTTGGCGACCGCCGAACCCGCTGACGGTTCCGACACCGGGCAGATCGAAATCGCCGATCGGTGATCCGTCGATCGCGTACCGGCTGACGTGGCTGCGGGCATCGCGGAGGGCATCGACGTAGAACGTTTGCCCGAACAGGCTGACCGATTCGATCACATCACTCGACTCGCCGATCACCTGTTTCCAGTTCTCGCGCTCCGGCGACGTGACGTCGACGGCGATCACGCGTCGCCGCGGGGCCTGGTGATCGGTCAAGAAGTACAGCGTGTCCTCGACCGAGGCGATGAAGTCGTATTCGAAATCGAATCCGGTGATCAGCGGCGTGACTTCGGAATCGGCGTCGCGGAGATCTTTGACAAAGATCTGACCCTTCGGCTCGCTGCCTTTCCAGTTTTGGATCACCAGGTATCGCCCGTCATCGGTGACAACGGGAGAGAAGCCCCATTTGGGATGATCGGGCCGCTGCAGGATCAACGGATCTTTGCTCTGGTCGGTTCCCAGACGATGAAAGTGCAGCCGTTGGTTTTCGTTGGTACCGGTCAGTTCGGATCCGGCATCGGGTTCATCGTAGCGGGCATAGAAGAAACCGCTGTTGTCGGGTAGCCAAGCGATCGAGCTGAACTTGACCCAACGAATCACATCCTCCAGGTCGTTCCCGGTCGCGACATCGCGGACTTTCCAGGTCCGCCAATCGCTGCCCCCGTCGGCCAAACCATACGCGACCAAGGAACCGTCGCGGGTGATCACCGTTCCGGCCAGCGCGACCGTGCCGTCGTCGCTGAGCTTGTTCGGGTCGATCAGCACCTGACGTTCGGCCGAGAGCGAATCGGCCTTGTAGAGGATGCTTTGGTTTTGCAGCCCGTCGTTGTGGGAATAGAAGTAGCGGTCGCCGCGACGACGGGGAATGGTGTAGCGTTCGTAGTTCCACAGTTTTTCCAGCCGTTGCCGCATCGGTTCGCGTTGCGGCAGCGATTTCAGGTAGGCCTGTGTGACTTCGTTTTGGGCCGTGACCCAGGCTTCGGTTTCCGCACTCTCGGTGTCTTCGAGCCAGCGATAGGGATCGGCAACCTGGATGCCATGATACGAGTCGCGAACCTCCGTCTGTTTCGTGACGGGATACTTCAACGTGGTGGGGGTAACTTGAGCGTTCAAGGCGGAAACAGCAGCTAACAGCAAGGTGAAGGAAGTGATCGCTCGCGAGGGATGATTCATGGCGGTGGATTGCCCGAGTGGAGTGGCATGGCGATGGAAAGTTCTTGTCGGGGGGTGTCGGACTACTTCATTATCGGTCTCGACTTGCCTATTCTAACGGTTTTGGCAAGCACGCTAATGGGAGCGAATCGGGGTGAACGCGGCTTGGAGGCGACGATGGCTGCGGGGACGATGGCTGCTGCGTCAGCGATTCGACCGGGACTTGTTCGCGCCCCGCGGACGTGTGGCGTCGAGCCTGCATCGGTTTCCGTTCGTCATCGCCAGCTTCTTTGCAACACTCGGGGTGATCGGCGACGCACTGTGGTATGAATCGTTTTGGACCAGCGTGACACGTTGGTTGTGGATCGGCATGGTCGCGGGGCTGCTGCCGGAACTGGTTCATCGGGTGTTTCAACCGTCGCGGCCCGGTTCGGAGGGATTGGCCAGGGCCGTCACCTGGACATGCAACGCGGTCTTGTGGACATGTTGTTTTGGAACCTTGCACGCCTGGAGCGAAGCCTCGTTTCGCAGCGCGTCGATCCTTGCCTTGGTCGATCAATCCGCCCAGCCGATCGTTGTCCGGGGAACGTTGGATCGTACGGTTTCGTTACGGCGAAACCCCGTTTCGTTTGGCCGGCTTGGCGAGGGGGAATCGCCTTGGCAAAGCCAGCTGACCGTGAATCTCCAGCAGCGGCGTGTCGAAGACGGATTCGAAGCGATCGGCGGCAAGGTGTTGGTTTACGTGGACGGGGACATGAGCGAGCTTCGGCCCGGCGACCGGATGGAGATTTATGGATGGTTGCATCCGTTCGAAGGGCCGACCAATCCGGGTGAACCCGATCTGCGACCCGCCTATCGACGCCGTGGGCTTCACGCCCGCATCGAGACCAAGAACGCCGGCGCAGTCACGTTGTTGGAAACGTCGTCCAACCCGATCGCGTCGGCCGTCGCATCGATCGCGACGCGGGGGCGTGAATCGTTGCTGCGTCACACCGATGATCAAACCGGACCGCTGGCGGTGGCGTTGGTGATCGGGCAGCGGGAATTTGTGGATCCGAAAACCCGTGACGCCTTGTTGGCGACCGGCACGGCCCATCTGCTGTCGGTCAGCGGCATGCACCTGGCGATCTTGGTGCTGGTGGCGACATGGGTGGTTTCGGCGCTGGGGCTTCAACCGACCAGTCGCTTTGTGGTGATCGTGGCGATCAGTGCGTTGTATGTCGCGGTGACCGGCGGGCGGCCGCCGGTGATGCGTGCGGCGATCCTGATCTCGATGTTGTTGCTGTCGACCTGTGTCCGGCGGACCTCTCAACCGCTCAACACCTTGGGAGTGGCGGCGTTGGTGTTGATCGTGGTCAATCCGATGAACGTCTTTGCGGTCGGAGTTCACTTGTCGTTTTTGGCGGTGATCACGTTGATGTTGGCGGGTCGACCGATCGCGCCGGGGTCGATGCGTTCAGAACTGGAATTGCAGCGTGAGACCGGTTTTCAATCGATGGTCGAAGCGTCATCGAGTTCATGGGTGCGAAACTTGAAAACGGTCGCGCGTTTCGTCGGACAGATGGCTTGGTTAAGCGGATGTGTGACGGCCGTCAGTTTGCCGCTGGTGTGGTCACAATTTCATTTGGTGTCGTTGGTCAGCGTGTTGACCAACGTGTTGGTGTGGGCGGGATTGATGGTGGCGTTGCCGGCGGGCGTTTTGACGGTGATCGTCGATCCGGTTCATTCGTGGTTGGGCGCGGTCCCCGGGACGGTTTGTCACGTGGCGTTGCGTTACATGTGGTGGATCATCGAGTGGACAGCGACGTGGCCGCGCGGACATGCCTGGCTGCCGTCGCCACCGGGGATCGGCGTGGCGTTGTTTTACGCCGTGATGGCCGCATCGTTGATCTGGCGAACGCGTCCGGCCAGATGGTTTCGTTGCGGCTGGGTGCTGGTCTGGGGCGTGCTGATGTTTTGGGTTGCGACGCGGGTGGCGGCGTTACCGCCGGACACCATCGAAGCCACCTTCATCGACGTCGGGCATGGCACCAGTGTGATCGTGCGGACGCCCGATGAGAAGATTTGGTTGTACGATTGCGGCCGGATGGGCAACCGTTTGGGCACCAGCCGCGACATCGACACCGCGCTGTGGTCGCTGGGGGTGACGGGATTGGACGGTGTGTTTCTGTCCCACGCCGACGCGGATCACTACAACGCGTTGCCGGCGATCTTGGATCGGTTTTCGGTGGACGTGTTGATCACTCCGCCGGGGATGCTCGGCGGCAGCGACGCGGCGCTGGCGGACGTCCGCTCGGCGGTGCGGCGTCATCGGATCGCGGTGCGTGAGGTATCCGCCGACGATCGGGACGCCTTGATCGATGCAGCCGGCATGGCGGTGCTGCATCCTCCGCGGGCGGGCATTGCCGGCAGCGACAACGCCAACAGTTTGGTGTTGCGAATCGATCATGGCGGCAGGGCATTGATTCTGCCGGGTGATTTGGAGCCGCCGGGAACCGAGTCGCTGGTTTCGCGTCCCCGTCCGACGGCGGGTGGCGTGTTGATGGCGCCGCACCATGGCAGTTTGTCGATGGACGCCGATGTGGTGTTGGCCTGGGCTCGTCCGCGGGAGACGATCGTCAGCGGCAGTCGTCGGGCGGCGCGGACGGAGGTGGAAGCGATGTTGTCGGTGACCGGCAGCGGCGTTCACATCACGGCGCGCGAGGGCGCCATTCGGGTGCGACTGGATGGCTCCGGTCAGATCGACGTCCGCAAGTGGCTGGTCAGCCCGTGGTGAACGGTCGGCGGTTGACTCTGGCCATTTTCACGGTGATGTGTACCATGACAGGCTGCGTCGTTGTTTTGTCGGGACCGCTTTTGGAGCCACATCGCCCGTGTTGGGAATCCTTCACCAGATTTCTATCACCTGTTTTTTCACCAGTTACTTGGTGGCGTTGCTGCTGGAGCTGACGCGATTTTTCGGTCAATTCCGCTTTCGGATGCCGGCGGTGCTGACGATGATGGGGTTGGGGTTGTTCACCCATGTGAGTTATCTATTCTTGCGGGCGATCGACATGCCGATCGAGGACGGTCGCGGGTTGCTATCCAGTTGGGCGGAATGGTCATTGTTGTTGGCCCTGGGGCTGGCGATTTGTTTTTTCATCGCGTACATCCGCCGCAGCGACACGATCATCAGTTTCTTCTTTTTGCCGCTGATTTTGCTGACAATCGGGCTGGGGATCTGGGTCGGCGGTTGGGAGCGTTTTTCGCGGACGGAAACGGCAAACGCGTGGCGTTCCATCCATGGGGTGGCGATGATGGTCGGGACCGGTGCAGTCCTGGTCGGTTTTTTGGCCGGCGTGATGTATCTGGTGCAATCCTGGCGGCTGAAGCACAAACGCGCCGGGTCACGGATGTTTCGATTGCCGACGCTCGAGACGCTTGATCGGGCCAACCGCCGCACGCTGCTGATCAGCACCGCCGCGGTCGCGATCGGCGTCGTCGCCGGCGCGATCATGAATTTGAATCAGCACGAACAATTCGACTGGACCGACAGCGGCATATTGCTGTCGCTGGCGTTGTTCCTGTGGCTCTTGGCCGCCACGGCGATCGAATACCTCTACACGCCGGCCAGCCGCGGACGGAAAGCGTTTTACATGACCTTGGCCAGTCTGGGCTTTCTGGTCCTGGCGCTCGTCGGCGTCGTCCTCAGTTCCCACGGGGTGAGCTGATGAAGCTGCAGATGATCGGCTGTAGCCACCATGACGCGGCCGTCGAATTTCGCGAACGGGTCGCTTTTTCCGGTAATCAAATCGATTCGGCCTTGGATGAATTTCGCCGGCGTTATCCCAAGGGCGAACTGGTGCTGTTGAGCACCTGCAATCGGACCGAGTTGTACACGACGACCGACGAAGAGTTCGAGCTGGACCGCGAGGCGGTGATCCGTTTTCTCGCCGAACAACATCATCTGCCCGCCGACGACGTGGTCGAACAGATGATTTATCGCAGCGGGCACGACGCGGTCGAGCACCTGTTCACGGTGGCGTCGAGTTTGGACAGCATGGTGATCGGCGAATCACAAATCCTTTCGCAGGTCAAACAGGCTTACGATTTAGCCCGCCAATCGGGGTCGGCCGGTCCGCTCACCCACGCGGTGTTTCAAGCGGCCAACCACGCGGCCAAACGGGTGCAAAACGAAACCGAAATCCACCGCCGGCGGGTCAGCGTTCCCAGCGTGGCGGTGGGCGAAGTGGTTCCCGAGGTGTTCGATTCGCTGGTCGGCAAGCGGGTGCTGATTTGCGGTGCCGGCGAGATGGGCGAAGAAACGCTTCGCTACTTGATCCAAGCCGGCGCCGACGATGTGGTGGTGCTGAACCGCTCGCTGGAACGCGCCAAGACGTTAGCCGAATCGTTCTCGATTCAGTACGCCCCCTGGGAAACCTTGCTGGATCAAGTGGTGCAAGCCGACTTGATGGTGGGCACCACGGCGGCCACCGAACCGATTTTGACCTACCAGCAATACGAAAAACTTCGTCCGCAGCGACGTGACCGCGTGCTATTGGTGCTGGACCTGGCCGTGCCACGCGATTTCGACGCCGCACTGGATGAGTTTCCGAACCTGTATCTGTACCAGATCGACGATTTGCAGGCGGCCTGCCAGCGGAATCGGCACGAGCGGGAGAAGGAATGGCCCAAGGCGCAGCGGATCATCACCGAGGAGACGCAGCGGTTGTTGGTCAATTTGAATCATCGGGCGACCGGCCCGGTGATCAAACGCCTGCGCGAGCACGCGCAACAGATCAAGCACGACGAGTTGGAGCGATTGTTACCCAAATTGCGTGCGTTGGGCGGTGAACCGGCGATGCAGAAAGAGATTGAAAAATCGCTCGACCGTTTGATCAACAAGCTGCTGCATCCACCGCTTTCGTCGCTGAAAGAGGATGCGGCCGAGGGACATCAAAAGGGATTGGTCAAGGCGCTCCGAGAGTTGTTCCGGCTGGGTGATTGAGCGTGACCGCTCAGTCCCACTCCTCGTCGTCGTCGTCTCCGCCCTCATCCCAGTCGTCGTCGTCTTCGTCGTCGTCCCAGTCATCGGCTTCGTCGTCGTCGAAGTCCTCCGCATCCTCTTCATCGTCATCGCCGAAGTCCTCTTCGTCGTCGTCCTCGTCCTCGTCGTCGACTTCCTCCCAGTCATCGTCCTCCTCGTCGTCTTCGTCCTCCTCGTCATCGTCATCGTCATCGTCCTCGTCCTCGTCGTCGTCGAGTTCGTCCCAGTCATCGTCCTCGTCGTCGAAGTCATGGTCTCCTTCGTACAGATCGTCTTCTTCATCTTCGATCACGGCGAACGGGCCAGCGAGATCAGCGAGCGGGCCATGAATCTCAGCGCGCGGGCCAGCGATGGCCGGATCGACGCCGACCCACAGCGACAGATCATCGGCCAGATGATTCGTCGGTGACACTGGACCGGTCGGTGACACTGGGAATGACGCGTAACGGTTGGTTGGGGTGACCGATGCGAAAGCAACAAGGCTCACGACTGACTCCTTCGTAGATGTCGAAACTGCTTAGGTCGAGTGTTCTGGATCAAATGATTCTGGGTCAAATTCTTCGTCTTCTTGTAACGGTTCCCAATTGATCGGCGGCAGCGCGTCGCCGGAGGGAAGTCCAAAAAGTTGTAAAAATTGCTTTGTTGTGTCGTAGAGATAGGGTCGCCCGAGCTCTTCACTGCGCCCGGAGATTCGAATTAAATCGCGTTCCATCAGCTGCCGCAACAACTCACCACAGGCCACACCGCGAATTGCTTCGATATCGGCGCGTGAAACTGGACCGCGGTACGCGACAACGGCCAGCGTCTCCATCATCGGCGATGATAACCGAACCGCTGAAGGTAAATGTCCCAGTCGGGCCAACCAAGGGGCATAAGCGGCGCGGGTTAACATTCGAAAACCCCCGGCCACCTGCTCGATCCGTATCGATCGGCCCAAGTTGTCGTAGATTTGATTCAGGCGGCGGACAAGTGTACGAGTCTCGGTACCATCCGCCAAGTGAGCCAATTGGGCCAGTTTGCGACTGGTCAGCGGCGTTTTGGCGAGCAATAAAACGGCTTCCAACCGCATCCGGCGAATCGTGGGGTCACCGTCGTCGGCAAACTCGTCGTCGGGGCCTTCGCCCGGCGGCCCGGACTCCGGCCCCGGTGAACTCGACAAAAGCACACCGTAGGGGCGTCGCATCGGCTTGGCTGGCCCCGGGTAGGCGGGCAGCGCGGCGGTGAGGGGGCGACCGCCGGCTGCGGAGACCTTTCGCAGTGAATGATGAAGGGACGTGGGTCGAGACATGGCATAAAATGGCGGATGCTGTACTTTGATGGTTTGCCCAAACATCCCCAATGGTTGGCATCGTGTCCACGTCGGTCTCTACATCCAATTCGCCCCGCCCTTCGAGTCGTGCTCGCAGGGGCTCTCGCCGCTCGCTGATCATCGTGTGCACGATTTTGAGCCTATTCTTGGTCGCCGCCGTCGTCGCGATCAAGGGCAATGTCTCGGGGACCGAATTTGCGCCCAGCCACTTTCAGACGCGTGACTTCGCGTTCTACGAGATCCCGTTTCTTCACATCCAAATCACGCCGATTACGCGAAAAAACACGACCGGCGCCGTCCAACGCCAGCTTCGTGCCAAGGGCTGGATCGCGGTTCCGAGGGGAAAGAAGCCGACCCACTGGCACTTGGTCAGCCTCAGCCGGGGCCCCTCGGCGACGCCCGCCGTCGCCGGGCTGCTGACCGATGAAATGCGGATTCAAGATTCCGCCAGTCCGTTTTGGGTCGGCTGGAATACTGACCATCCCAATCGGGCTTCGGTGCTTTGGCCGACCGTTCAACAGTTGGCCGAACGGGAACTGTACGTGCTGATTCCCGAACTGTTCCAATTGGCCCGGACCTTGCCAGGCAAGGACAACGCCGCCGAGCTGACCGCGGCGATCGATCGCTGGCTGATCGGTCAATACGTGGGTTTGGTGAAAGACCTTCGCGATGCCGACCGTGGGGTTTTGGCCGACGAATTGCTGGCCGAAGCGATTCGCGATTATCCCTCCTCCCCTGAACTGGCTGATCTTCACAGCAGCGGCGGGTGAATGATTTATCTTGATAACAATGCGACCACGGCGATCGACCCGTTGGTCGCCGACGTGATCGCCGCCGAATTCCGGCGTGGCCCGGCCAACCCGTCCAGCCAACATGCCATCGGCCGCTCCAGCAGCGACCGGCTGGACGACGCCATCCAGCGGATCGGCGCCTGTTTGGGCAGCGACCTGTCCTTGCCCGGCGGGGCGCGGTTGATCACCACCAGCGGCGGCACCGAATCCAACAACCTGGCGTTGGCGGGTTTAGCCGCACCGGATTCGCCACTGATCGTCAGCAGCATCGAACACGCCAGCGTGATCGCGTTTGCCCAGCTGGCCCAACAACAAGGCCGTCGGGTTCATTTTCTGCCGGTCACGCCCGACGGCGTCGTCCGCCTGGACGTGTTGCAGGAAACCCTTGCCACACTTGATGCCGACCAGGCGGTCGTCTCGGTGATGTCGGCTAACAACGAGACCGGCGTGGTCCAACCGATCGGCGAAATTGCCCAGGCCTGTCGCCAGGCGGGTGCATTGTTGCACGTCGACGCAACCCAATCGATCGGCAAACTTCCCGCCACCGTTAATCAGATCCCGGCCGCTGCGATCACCATCACACCGCACAAGTTTCACGGCCCAGCCGGTGTGGGGGCGCTTTGGATCGATGCCGGCATCAAGCTCCGCCCCCTGCTGTATGGTGGGGAACAACAGCTCGTCACCCGGCCGGGCACCGAGCCGGTCGCGCTGATTTTGGGGATGGCCAAAGCGCTCGAGATCGCTGTGGAAAAGCAGTCGGTGGCGTGTCAGCGGATGGTCAGTCAACGCGATCAATTCGAAGCCGCGTTGCGCCGCGAGTGCGCCGGGTTGCTGATCCATGGTCAGAACGAAAAGCGTTTGCCAGGAACGAGTTGCGTTTCCTTTGCCGGCACCGATCGGCAATCGATGTTGATGGCGTTGGACTTCGCCGGGGTGGCCTGCAGTAGCGGATCGGCATGCAGCAGCGGAAGCAGCCCTCCGAGCCACGTTTTGTTGGCGATGGGCTGCCCCGAATGGGCGGTGGAGAGTGCGATCCGGTTCAGTCTGAGTCGGTTTTCCACCGATGAAGAAATCGCCGAATCGGTTGACCGTATCTGCCGTGTTTACAATAGGTTAAGATCCTGAGACTTTGTGGAAAACTAAGTGGAAAACTGACTTGAAAAAGTCTCCAATGGGGTAAAATAGGGGTGGACGTGAACTCCGCACCGCCATCCGATTTGTTCCC